>NZ_KQ414514.1:0-109927 GCF_001263295.1 Agrobacterium sp. SUL3 | reverse complement strand
TATGCGTGGTTAGCCCGCAATCCGCAAATTGCAGGTCAGTAAAATTAGTTTGCCCGCAGATTCTCATCCGCCCTCGGTCAAAAATATACAATCCACCAGCGCATATATTTTATATATTTTGCGTTGGTTGTTATATAAATATATGTTTACGGAAGCCGCCCAGGTCGCAACTGGCCTGCCCTCTTCCTATCGACCATCGAATCAAGACTCTCCTTATGGTTGCGTAAGTATTGCTTCTTGAGCTTCCGATTTCGAAGCTTTGCCCTTGCATAAAGAGAACGTGCCAGCCTTCTCCTCATCAGGGCGGTATCTGCACGAGTAGCAAGGACGTACATTTCATAGAGACCCATTGAACATACCTTTCCTATCACGCGACGCAGTTGCGACCGTGTTGTGAGCTTCATCTATCTTTCCATCAGCCTTTCAGCTCGATGGGCATTGCAACGGGGCACTGAAAATTGCCACCTGTGGAAAATAAAGACACTTATCAAGTGCCCCGCATCAGCGGTTATGCCTGTCAGAGCGAGTCCTTCAGCCAATACGTTAGGAGAAATAGAAAGGCCCACCACAAACCAGATTCCATCTTTCCTCCGGTCACGGCCAGAGGACTCTACCTGTCAGAACCCGAAATATGAGAGCGACGTCTCCTCTCACAATCGGCGCTGGCTCAGCGCAAAACCGGAATGTCTCCCGGTTCATAACAGAACAAGGGCAATATAAATCAGGCAGACAGGGCGGGGATGAACGGGGAAACAAAAACCCTTCCCCAAAGCCAAAGAAGCTAGGAGAACAGCCTCAATTCCTTGAAAACATACATCCTTTCAAGTCGAAATATGCAGGGGGCAACCACAGCAGCCAGTCAAAACAACTTTTCACTTTGGCTTCATCGACAAGCTAGCATTATGTTCACTTCTGGCCCAAACTCCTCATGAAGTAAACGCTTGCCCAACGGCGGTTTTGCACCCTCATTTCGGTCCTACGGCATCCCTTAGCCGAGCCCAGATAGCAGACGCAGGACGCACCGGGTGCGGCAGCATGTCACGTTAAGTCCGTGATAGATACAAGATGGCTGCTACGACCTATTGTGGTGATCATGCGATTTTTCGCGCCAAAAACTTGAAGAATTGAATACCATTAAGTAGCAATCAGATAGCGAAGGTTGATGCAGAAGCTGGTCCAGACCGAATGAATAGAGATGAATATTTAAACAATTGCGCAAGGTATCTTGGCCGTCTAGGGCATGAAATAAGGGCGCTTAATGCAGCGGCGCGTTTCGACATCAATTCCGTGACCGAAGATTTCCTGATTCCGCTACTCAAGGAGTTATTCGACTGTCCCGAAATCCAAAACCAGAACGAGATTCAGCAGAACTTTCCTTCTGTAGACCTTGGCTGCCGGAAATCAAAAATCTCGTTCCAGGTTACCACAGACGCCTCTAGCGACAAGGTGGTCAAAACGTTGACGAAGTTCCGAGAACACAACTTGGAAGAGCATTTTAAGCGCGTTTACGTTCTAACAATTACGGAGAAGCAGTCTAGTTATACGGCTAAGGCGTTGAACAACGCGATTTCTACACTTCCCATAAATTTCGATCCCGCAACCGATATCATCGATATCGACGATATCGTTTCGCGCTTGCGCCTTCTTGAGACGACGAAGCTCGGGCGCATCGAGGCATATCTTTCTTCAGAGTTCACGAAACGGGATCAGCACCTGCAATTCCGTGCTGATTTAGACAAATTCCTAGAGTTCTCCAAAAGCAAAATTGATATAGAGAAAAATTCAAAGAAGTACATCCCAAGCATATTTGTCGAAACCCATAAAACAAAAGAGGAGATGCGACTTTTCGCTCATCCTCTGTTTTTTTACAGGAAAGTCCAAGATACCCTCAGAAGGGTTCAATATTCAGATTTAAACGATCTGCTTAAGCTCGGAGACGAACCGAGAGTTAATCTTGAAATACAGAGCGAAATTATAGGTTCTGACCTAGCCACTTTCTCAGAACTATGGTCGTGGCTCGGTGAAGTCGACAGGGCTATCGAAGGAGAGCTTCGCAAGGTTGGGCCCTTGTCCTGGAACCACCGCGAGTATGGGAAAAAGTACTCTCCAAAAGACGAGGATTCGGCTGCTTGGTCGATCGTCCGTTTCCGCGCTGAGAGCATAGCAACCGGGCTTACTTACAAGCTTCAAGAGGCCCGCTCCCTAATTGCTCTAATGCGGAACAAGATTTTCCTGATTACCAGTATGGCTGGACAAGGTAAAACTAACTTCGTCTGCGATCTCGTTGACAGGCAGTTTCGCGCATTCGATCTTCCATGCATTTATATACCGGCGAGGGAATTGAATAGTTATCAGCCTCGCCAGCGCTTGCTCGGATTTATATCTAATAATCGATACGCACCAAATTACTCATCGATCCATCAGTACTTGGATTTTTTCAACAAAGTAGCGACTGAGTTCGAGAGGCCGTTTCTTATAGTTATCGACGGCATCAACGAAGTGAACAATCTCGAGGAGTTTAACGGGGAGCTAAAAGACTTCTGTAACGCCGTCTGCCAATATGATTTGGTCAAGGTTGTGGTTACCTGTCGTAGCGAATTCTTTGATGAGAAGTACGCATCGCTCTTGGATGAACCATTCAGAGATAAAGTCCACAGGGTCTCGGACCTTCGAGCAAAAATGACTGACGCGAGCAAGAGGAGACTTCTCCGATCGTACCTCGATCATTTCCAAATTAGAGGGCACCTTTCTCGCGTCGCGAAAGAGTTTCTGCAGGACGACCTACTGCTTCTTCGGATCTTTTCCGAAAGCCATGAAGGAGAGGACGTCGGTTATATGTCCGACATTTACAAGGGTGACCTGTTTGAAGAATTTTTGAGAAGAAAAATCGAGCTGTTTCCAGACAACTTAAAAGCAGCGGCATTTCCAACGCTGATAAAGATCGTTTCCGCGATGCTCGGCGCTGACGATTTCTCAACGATCTCTGTTCGAGGTTTTTCCGAGGTCGAGAAAGAGATCGTTCGTCGCCTCGTCGCAGATGACGTCATCCTGAGACAGGAAATGACGCCGGCCGGCCTTGCAAGCCTGGGTGAGCTCGTGATCTCATTCACGTACGACGAATTGCGGGACTTCGTTCTCGCCTACAGTTTCGTATCCAACCTGCAAAGCGCAGAGGCCTTGGCGAACGCCCTGTCCGCTCTTTCTGGCCGCCCAATTTTCGAGGGGGTATACCGATACGTCTATTTGCTGGGTCGAAAGCAAGGAGTAAAGGCCGCCATCCAAGCTTGCGAAGCTGCTGACGACTTTTTGCAACACTATTCATTGAGTGTGCATCTGTTGCCCCCAAACGTGCAAAATATGCAAGATGTCGAGCGGTTGAAAGTACTCCTTACAGATACTGTGTTCCCTGATCGGGTGCGGCAAGCTACAATGCTTCTGCTGCGACGTGGAAGCCGAGCAGAATTGTTAAACATCAACATCCTGATCGAGCACCTCAATTGCTTGGATTCAGACAAGCATGACGACCTGATTGTAGTTCTTTTCACCAACAGATATGATTTTTCTACCGACTGGCGAGGAAAGCTAAACCAGTTTGTCGAGCAGGTGTGCGAGGCTAATTCGAACGGTATCTCGGAAGGCCGCCCTGCCGAATGGTGGGCATTCTTCCTGCACATCGCGGCGTCTGCCGGATGGTACGAGCGTGAAAAGGCCGCTGAGCTTTTCACTGCCAATGCAAGCGACGTAATTTTGAACGAGGCATTGCAACTGGTTCTACCCGCAAGGGCGCGGTCCGTCGACACTTTGGTTGCCGAAATTCTGCAATCGATGGAGGCCCAGTGAGATGGATGACGAAATGTTAATTCTGTCCGTAAATGTCATTCCCGAGTTCAGCGATTTTCTGGGCGTTCTCAAGATCAAGAATGCTACTCTTGGTGCACAGCTCTTCAAATCGGTTTACGATCATATCTTCGTAGCTTCTACCGATCTTAGAAGAGAATACGATCGGTACTATTGCGTTGAGTATCCATCTCTTTCCCAATATCTCCAATGTGCACACGATGTATATCTTGAAGAGGACGAGCTGGAGAAGAATCACATACTAGAATTCAGGCAGGACAGTGGCCTCATGAACGATGCCTATGAGGACAACATTCTCGAAACCGTAGTCGACTGCATTCGGAAGTTGGAGGACGAACATGAAAATTAAAATGGATTTTGTTTCTAACAGCTCATCGACGTCATTCGTCTACATATCGAAGGAGATGATTTCGAAGGAGGATTTCTTCGGCGCGGCAGGTGTAAGCGCGGATAGTCCCGTCGCATCGCTATTCGAGTCAATGTTCTACCAGTTAAAGTCTAGCATTGAGCAGGGAGAAACCCTCCAATCGATCGAGGAAGTAGATGCCTTGGAGGGGAAACGTGAGTTTACGAGCGAAGTCTTGGACCGAATGCGCGAAGCAGTAAAGCAGGGAAAAACAGTAACGACGGGACATCTGAGCAGCGAAGAATGCCTCGCGGAAACGGTCCTTTGCACCGAAATATTCGAGATTGAGTCCGAAAGGTTTTACATAAATGCATACGACAACTACTGGTAGTTTGAGTCTCAGAGTAAACCGCTACAAGGACTTGGGATATTCCACGTTCTCTAACGCGCGAACAGGCTTCTTCGCGCGCGTACCAGATGCGGGAAAACCCGAACCATTTTGGTCGCCGCATGGACCAGAGTTGATGGATATATCCATCACGAACTGGTGCGACAAGGGATGTGTGTTCTGTTATAAGTCCTCGACCAAACAAGGCTCCCACATGGCACTGCGGGACTATAAGCGCGTTATTGATGAGGCCGCAGCGATGGGAACGTTCCAGGTCGCCCTCGGGGGCGGCAACCCCAACCAGCATCCAGATTTTGAGGAAATTCTCGAATACACCGCGACTAAGGGGATCGTCCCCAACTATACAACGAACGGTCGAGGCCTGACGAAGAGCATACTCGCGGCGACAAAACAGCATTGCGGGGCGGTGGCGGTGTCGGCCTATCCTCCATACCTTGAAACCGCCGAGACGTTGAGACTGCTTGCCGCCCATAAGATCAAGACAAACGTCCACTTCATTATCGATAGCCACAGCGTCGACACCGCTATCGAGTGGCTCACCACGCCTCCAGAATTCCTAAGACCTATTAATGCTTTAGTCTTTCTGAATTATAAGCCATCCGGGCGAAAGGTCTTTGAGGATCGTTTACTCCGAAACAGCCCAAGAGTTGAAGAGTTCTTCAAATTGGCGACGTCGCCTCAGGCCAAACTAAAGGTCGGCTTCGACGCCTGCTGTGTGAGCGGCGTATTTGCAAGGACGGATGCGAGCACTGCGCTGGTGGACGCTTGCGACGCGGGTCGGTTCTCGCTGTATGTCTCCGAGGACTTGAGGATATATCCCTGTTCGTTTCAAAGTGGATTGGTGGAAGGGGACCAACTGCATGATGAGAATTCCCTTCTCGACATATGGCACAACTCGCCGAATGTCGGTTCATTTAGAGAGTATTTTGCTTCCAACCGATGCGGAGGCTGTTCGCACAAGAAAAATTGCATGAACGGCTGTCCTATCTTTGACCAATTGGTGGTCTGCGGGAACCGGTAAGAATCGTTCTCGACAATTTAGGTAGTTGTTGGAAAGCGCATGTCCACTCCGTTAGATCACCCTGAATGCCTGCTTTCATCAATGATTGTCTTAGGAGCGGACGGTTCGTTCCACGGCCCTAATCGGGCGACGCCTTGCTTGGACCGAATGTCCGCTGTTGGCGTAAAGCGGAAGACCGAAATTGCCCCATTGCGGACCTCCACAGCCCATGCGAATTTGCCTCATGACAGTTGAACAGAACTCAGTGCCGGATAGCGCGCAAACCCAACTCACGCCTGAGGAGTCAACCGTGCTATTCGACCTGTTATCGCGGTGGTGCGAAGACAATGCAATCAATCCAGTAGAGGCCATCATATGGAATGGTGAAATCAAAAAGGGCGCAGCCAGAAACTCCGCCGCGTACTCGAAATACGCCCTCCGTTCCCTGCCACTCCAGGCAAGCGTACCGAGCTTTCTCTCGTTCCCTTCGAGCTCCAGATAAACGCTCATCTGCTGGATTGGCTTGAACTTAATTTCCGGCGCACACGCTGCCTGAGAGGACGGTCAATGACATCCTCGATATTCCGCGGCGGCCGAGCCGGAAACAAGCCTTCGAACTCAGCCTCCGCCTGAAGGGCAAACGCAATTTTCACGAGACTTTCGAGGGAGATTTTTCCGGTCTCTTCAAACAACCTCAGCGATCCGTAAGAGACATTCGATCTTGCAGCCAGTTCACGCTGGGTCAATCCATGCTCGATCCTTCGGCGCTTCATTCTGTCCGCCAGACCCCTGATAATCTCCACCGGGGAAGACAGGTTAAATGCCAACATATTATCACCTAACTGCGGATATGGAGGTTTAATGCCAATATAATGGCATTTATATATTTCCGCAAGTTGGTGATGAAACTGGTCGCAACAGCCGTATTCGGGAAGGTGAAAGTGGTGGCGCAGCCGCCGTCGCGAGCAGCGGCACGACAGAAGGTACCGACGCTCGGATTGACGCGGTTTGGCAATATCCAAGGCATGACAATCGCCGAAGGATTCATCGCTCCATGGCCAAAACACCGAGTTTCCAAGCGATGCCTGGAAGCCTCCACATCACCTCAAGGTGTGCGGTTTCCATTCCCTACGCGACAAGCGGCGCGACAGACTTTGAATGCACGTGGGAAGCGTTCAGTCGGCGAGCCACGATATCGTGGTTGAGCCACAGGACAGGACCGGAGGGTTCGGACGATTCGCCGAAAATCAGCTGCCCGGTTGCCTTCACAACGAGGCCGCTCAGGTGGTCGCTGATCATCACCTTTCTGTCGCGATGCATCTGGGTGATCTCGTTGGACGTGCCGATGGTCAAATCAGCCTGTGCCTGGCTGTTTGCCATGGGCCAGGCCGAAAAATCATAGAATGGACGCATGACCTCGCTGGCCTGCATGGCGGCGATCTTGCCGAAGACCTCTTGCATGGTTAAGCCATCGGCCAGCAATTGCTCGCAGGCCTGCCACTGTTCGTCTGCCCATTGGCCACCGTTTTCTTTCTTCAACGCAAGCAGCAGCGGTATCAGGGGCAGCTCGATACCCGTGAACACATCGGACGAATTGGTGCGGATTTCGGGACAATTATAGACGGTTGCCTTGATGCCTGTCGCCCAGGCCTCCTCCGCAATGCCTTCGAGCCGCATCTTGGCATAACCCTGCGTGTAGTTGGTGTAGGTCTGCCAACGATAGCTTCCGTCAATGACGACGGCTGATCCGTGGTAACCATAGGCCGTGTATCGCACCTGTCCGCCCGAAGCTTCGACGCGCTCGCGGATCGCCGCGCTGAAATCAATAAGATGGCGGAAGGTGTTTGCAGAGACGTCGTCAAAATTCTGCAGGATAAGTTTTCCCAGATCACTGTCGAGCAGGGTCTGCGACGACATGTGGCGGGTTCCGGTTCCCTTGTAGATTCGATTGGCGACGACCAGGAACACCTTCGCCTTCGGGATGCCTCCGGCCATTGTGTGGGCGAAGAAAACATTGCGGCCAGAGGCGATCATGCCATCGAGAACGGCCATGACTTTTGAAAGCGCTTCCTTAAAACGCGCAGTGGCGATGTCGCGGCATTGTCCGACATAGTCCCAGTCGAGCTTGTCGTGTTCCCAGCTCTCAAGCGTCATATTTGCCAGGAGATCTGTGGGCGTTGGGCCGCCTTCGGGCGCATCCAGATCGAAACCCGCCATGAGAGGGATGTTGATGATCCTGCCGCCCAGCTGGGCCTCCGCCGAAGCCAGTTCCTCGGCGTTGAGCGGCCGCAGCACATTGTTCTCGTCGCGCCGCCCGACCGTGATCCCGACAATCTCCATTCCAGCCCGTCTGGCTTCATCGAGCAGGCCGGTGGCATATCCGCGGCCGAACAGTTCGCCGAAAAGGACGAAAACATCGCCTTTATGGAAGACCGTGTTCTCGGAAAGATGATTCAGTGCAAACGGATTTTCCATGCTGTCAGCTCTTTGATTCGTGTGTCGTAGAACAATGGCTCATACGAACTTCACAAACACATGACCGCACAGGCACGGGATGGAAACTCATTTTCGGTGACCGTTTATTTCAAAACGTGAAGTTGGTCGCTGTTGTGCCTGCGCAAACGAGCTGGGTCTCGACGTCGAATTCATCAAGGTCGATCAGAATGATCGCACAACGGATCAAGGGAAGAACTTCTACAACATCAACCCGCATGGCTATATTCCGGCGCTGGAGCTTGAAGACGGCAACCTGCAGCGGGAAGGTCCCGTCACCGTTCAATATCTTGCAGACCGGAGGCCCGAGGCGGGCCTTGCGCCGGCGAATGGAACCTTTGCGCGCTACAGGCTGCAGGAGATGCTGAGCTTTCTTTCGACGGAAATCCACAAGGGCTTCATCCCGCTCCCTTTATGCGCGTCAGGCTGGTGACTATATCGAGACGGTAAGGCCGAAGCTGGCGAGGCGGCTCGAAAATCCATTCTTCAGGAGGGCCGGGAATTGCAGTGACAGGGTGGGCGTCTGGCCTTCACATATCCGGAAACAGCTCCCGGATCAGGAGCGATCGCCGGCCCGCCCCAAGGAGACGAGCCGACAGCTTCAAACCTACAGAATGTCAGATCGCAAGAACCGATACAGCTCCGCGACATTGCCGCTGGTCATGAGCGGCATTGCGGCCTTGAGCCTTTCTGCCGGCCACTCCCACCATTTCATCTCCAGCAGGCGGGCAATGTCATCGTCATCAAACCGCTTGCGAATGGTTCTGGCGGGGTTGCCGCCGACGATGGCGTAGGGTTCGACGTTCTTCGTCACCAGCGCCCGGGTTCCGATGACGGCGCCATCGCCGATCTTGATGCCGGGCATGATGATCGCTTCCGAACCTATCCAGACATCATTGCCGATGACGGTGTCGCCCGCCGGCAGATAGCCATTCTCCGCTCCCTCGAATTCCGGCACCTCCGGCATGAAAAAGAACGGGAAGGTGCTGATCCACTCGTTCCGATGGCCCTGATTGCCCGCCATGATGAAGGCAGCGCCTGAGCCGATTGAGCAGAAGCTTCCGATCACCAGCCTGTCCGCACCCTCATCCGGCAGCAGATAACGGGCGCAATCTTCAAAGCTGTGGCCGTGATAATATCCGGAATAATAGCTGTATTTACCGACGACGAGGTTCGGGTTCTTTACCTGCCTGTCGAGCGTGATGCCCCGGAAGGGGCTTTCGAAATAATTTTCCATTGAGGTAGTCTCACTGCATGTGTTCGCATTCGCTCGCCTTCAGGCAAGCCGACGCCAAGCGTGAAGCCGGGCCGGCTTCCCGCTCGATGCTCCTCGCGCTGCGGCGGGAGCTAGATGCAGGTGATACTCGAGGTTTTTATCATACGGTCTGATTAGCGCAAAAAGCTTCGAAGGCCAAGCCATGCAGACCGGCAGTGTGCGGGAAATCGCTTGGCGCTCGTCACCAAACTTGGAGCTGTTTGACCTATCGCACAGACGAAGCACGCGCGATGCCACAGAGTAATCCGTAACGTCATGTCATCCCCGCCGTGGCACTTGTCCGTCTCGGGTGAATCGACGGGATGGGAATATAAAGCGAATTTCAGAGAGTGTTCGGGCGGGAATTCCGGCAATGATCACAAAGGCGACGACATGGCAGAAGGGGATGCGCATTCTGTGCGCGCTTGCCCTGTTCGCCATCGGTTTCGCCCATCGCGTGCCGGTGGCAGAAGCCGGTTTTGCCGGAACTGAAATCTCCGCCTATATGCTGCCTGATGGCAGCCTGCCGGATCTTTGCCACACTTTCGATCACGACGATGGCCAGTCCCACCCCGACCGGCACGCCGTTGTTCCAGTCTGCGAGGTTTGCCGGATCGTGGCCGGCATCCTGCTGCCGCAACCGGCCGATATGACCGGCATGCCGCTCCTCATCGAGACCGGTAAAGGTTTCGTGGCGGATACGGCCGCGTTCAGGCCATCCGTTCTTCTGATGAGCGCCGCGCCGCGCGCGCCACCTCTTTCCGCCTGACCGCATGAAAGGCGTGTCCCTGCGACAGCCCTAGGTCCTGCGGGCCGGCAAACGGGTTTCTCTCCTTCCCTCCCCGATGCCGCCCCAAAGGCCGGCCATGGCAGCCGTTTTTCCGGAACGGCGCCGGATTTCCGGCCCTTCCGCCACATTGATCGGCGGGGGCGTCGGGATCGGACGGGCTGGCAGGCGACACGCACTTTCCGGCTGGCACTTGCTGGCGTGCTCGCCAACTTGCTTTCTGGCCTCGCCTTTCCGGCCTTGTATCTTCGAGATTGGCCAATATTACCGTAAAAGACCTGCGGGACAGGGAAGTGACGATCCCCGGCACTGGTTCTGATGGCGATGCACGACCTCAATCTCGCGGCGCGACACGCGCGACATACGCAAAACCGCTTCTGAAACCTGCGCGTTCAGGCGCGCAGATACACCTCGACATTGCGAAGCGATGCGCGCAGCGTTTCCACCTCGCGCTCATCCATCAGGCTGAAGGCGGTCGATAGCGCATCGGCTGTGGCCGCATCCTCGGAAACCACCGAGACCCGCACATAACGGCGCGCGCTCAGGCCGGTGCGCGGATCGAGGATATGACTGAATTTGCCGGCGCGGTCGAACTGGAACCCGGCGCCCGCCGAGGTCGCCACGGCACGGTCGGTGATATCGAGAACCATGTCAGGAAGGGTGGCATCTTCCGATTGCGCAAGACCGATGCGCCACGGCGCGCCTTGCGCATTATTGCCGATGGCTCGATTTTCGCCCATATCCACCAGGCTGCTGGTCACACCCGCATCCCGCAGCAGGGCAACGATGCGGTCGGTAATATAGCCCTGGGCAATACCGTTCAGCGTCAACGCCATGCCGCGCTGCCCCAGTGCAACACGGTTCGCGTCGAAACTTACCTTGTCGAAGCCCACCAGCGCCAATGCCTTTCTCATATCCCGTGCGGATGGGCCGGCGGGATCGGCGTCATCGCGCAAAAAATGCCGGGCATGCAGCAGCCAGAGCGGCTGTATCGTCGGATCGAAACGTCCGTCCCCAAGCCCATGGAAGCTGCGGCACAATTCCAGCAGCTCCACCATTTCGGAGGGCGGCGCGGCAAGGACGCCGGTGCGATTAAGCTCGCTCAGTGCCGATTCCGGCCGAAACAGGCTGAAAATACTTTCGAGGCGCGCCACCTCGACTACCACCCTGCGCAGGAGGCGCTCCGCCTCTGCAGGGTTTTGATGATTGAGCACAAGCGTTGCCGGCGCGCCGAGTGCCTGTCCCCGCCAGACAACGGGGGAGACTGAGCCAAAACCCCTGTCAGGTAAAAGCGGCAGGCCCGCAAAGGCAGCCATGAGCGTGATGAAGCGGCGACGGCCCGGTTTGTTATCCATGATCATGCGCCCCCTCCTCGGCCGGATCGTCCGCCGCCTCGCCACCGGCGCCAAGAATGTAATTCTCGGGCAGATCGTTGAATTTCACGACTTCGCCGCCGTTCTTGCCGACGAATTGCCTTGCTGCCGCCTCCTCGGAAAAGGGCACGGCTTCCTCCGCGCCCATGCCGCCGCGCAGGGAGCTGCCGATCACGAAGAAGGCCTTGCGCGCGTCGATCCAGTTCTCCGCGCCGGGCTTTTCCCAGCTTGCAGCCTTGCCCATATCGGACACGTAAATAGCCGCGATCTCCTTCGGTTCGTCCGGCAGCATGGTGAAGGCCACAGTGTCCCGTGCTGAGGAGAACCATATGGCCTCCGGTATCTGGCGCAGGATGATCTGCCCCTTCGGCCCGGCATGTTCCAGTACGTTCATCCCGCAATATCGCCCCATGGCCTCGGCGGTGAGCGAAAAGGGCAGCGGCGTTTCCACCTGCTGCTCATTTTCGCAGGCGGCAAGCAGCAACGAAGCCACAAGAACAAGGGCAAAACGGACCGTTTTCATACGTCCCTCCTTGAGAAAAACAGCGAGGCGAGGCCCAGCGGAACAACCGTCCAGGCGCAAAGGGCGGCGAGCAGGACGCCACCGGTGAGGATGGAGTTTTTGGCAAGCCCGCCCATGCCGGAAAGGGCCGCCGCCCCACCGCTGCCGAGATTGAGGAGCCGATAGGCATCCGTCGGATTGGCGAGTAGCAGGAAATCCAGCAATCCGCCGGGCAACGAACGGCCCTGTGCCGCCACCAGCCCGCCAAGCAGGGCCATGTCGTAGATCAGCACGAAAAACAGCCAGATGCCGATCGTCACGCCGCCGGCCGTGCTGCGCTCCGAAGATAGCGCGCTGACGAGATAACCGATGGCGACGAAGACCGCACCAAGCAGCACGGACGATGCCGTCATGGAAATAAACGACAGCCAGCCCTCAAGACCGGTGGCGCCGCCCATCAGCGCGAGCGCAAGCGCCGCCGTGCCATATCCGCAGGTGGTGGCGAAGCAGAGGATGGCGATGTGGCCGAGAAATTTGCCCAGAACGATCTGGCTGCGCCCCACCGGATAGGCGAGCAGCAGCAGCATGGTGCCACGCTCCACCTCACCCACGATGGCATCATGGGAAATCAGCAGCGCAATCAGCGGCACAAGGAAGATCGTCAGGCTGGAGAGACTGACGATGACCACATCCATGCGGCTGGCGCCGACATTGCCGGTCGGCGCGCTGCCGAGAAACGTCAGCGTCAGGGCGAGCATTGCCAGCAGCAATGTCGTGGCCAGCACCCAGCGATTGCGCATGCCTTCGCGAATTTCCTTCCCCGCAATGATCAGGATGTTGCTCACGACGCGGCCTCCTGGCTGTTCAGGAAATGGGCATAGAGATCATCGAGCGTCGGTTCGATAAGGCTCAGGGCTTCGATACCGGCGGCAGCCGCAGTGAGGCGGTGCAGCAGTGGCAGCCTTGCGGCATGCGCCACCTCCGTCTCGTAAGCGCCATCTCCGGTCGGTGTCCATCGCACCGCGGGATCGGCAGGTGCCGAGGCTCCGCCCCCGCCAGTCGGGCGGATACGGATACGCGACGGCAGGCTGGCGATCCGTCTCAGATCATCCAGCGTGCCATCGGCAATGCGCACGCCACGATTAACGATGATGACCCGTCCGGCGCGGTCTTCCAGCTCTCCCAGCGCATGCGACGACAGGAGGATCGTCGCGCCGCCTGCCCGCAATTCATCGACGAGGTTGTAGAAATTGCGCCGTAGGGCCGGGTCGAGGCCGCTGGTCGGTTCATCGAGCAGCAGAACCCTTGGTGCACCGAGCAATGCCTGGGCAAGGCCAAGCCTCTGCCGCATACCCTTGGAATAGGTGCGAATAGGCCGGTCGGCGGCCGCAGCGGCAAGGCCGACACGCTCGAACAGGCTGTCTGCGGATTGCATGGGCACCCGCTTGAGGCGTGCGTAAAAGGCAAGCGTTTCCCGCCCCGTCAGTGCGAGGTGGAAAGACACGCTTTCCGGCAGGTAGCCCAGCGCCTGACGCACGGCGAAATCGCCATTCGCCGGGTTCTCGCCCAGCACCTCCACATGCCCCGACGTCGGGCGAATAAGCCCGAGCAGCAATTTGATCAGCGTGGTTTTTCCGGCGCCGTTGTGGCCGACCAGAGCTACGGTCTCCCCTTCATGAAGGTTAAAGCTCAGCTCGCGCAGGGCATTGACCTTGCCGCCATAGGTCTTGGTCACATCGTGAACGCTTACGGTCGGGTTCATGAGCGTGGCTCCCTGGGGGGCTGCGGCGGCGACATCAAGGGATGACTGTCGGTGACCCCACCCGGCAAAAGGGCAGGAAACCGCGCCTGCGCCCAGCGCACCACCTGCACGGCGGGGCTGCTGGTCAGCACCCGCGCCTGCGGCGCGGTCCACAGCACGCGGTCAATCAGATCATTCGGGCGATAGGGATTGTCGGCGATGCCGTCACCATCCAGATCGAAAGCGGGATTATCGCTCCAGTAATTGCCGCGTCCCTTTTCCGACCAGTCGACATAACGCGTGCCGACATATTTGACTTGGTTGCGATTGGCGATGAAGGCATTGCCGCTCATCATGTTGCCTTCCGAACCGGCGGTGAAATGAATGCCAATATCGCACCCCTCGAAACGGTTGTCGCGCAGGCGGTTGCGGTTGGCATTGTAGATGAAGACGCATTTTTCCGGCCCGGGCCGCATTCCCGAGGTATCCGCGGCAGCCTCGTCATCGGCGGCCGGCACACCATGTTCCTGCGAGCGGATGCCGCGTTCGCTCCAGCGCGATGCGGGCTGCATATGGCCGCGCACCGTATTGCCGGTGACGGTGGAACTGTTGGCGTAATTCAAAAGCAGGCCGTGGTCCCGGTCGCCATCGGAGACGTTTCCGGTGATCTTCAGGCGGCTGGAAAACATGATGGCGTATCCCACCGAATTGCCGGTGGAGACATTATCGCTGATCTCGCTGTCATTGGTGTACATGTAGTGGATGGCAAATCGTAGATTGCTGAACCGGTTACCACTGAACACGTTGCGTTTGCTGGCATTGGTGGCGATGCCGTCGCGTCCGAAGCTGATGTCGTTGCCGGTGACGCGTGCGCCGGGCGCGTTCCACAGGGTCACGCCGTTGCCGGTTTCGCTTAAACGGCCTTCACCCGTACCTATAATGACATTGTTGCGCGCGATGGAATCGTCGGCGCCATGCAGATAGACGCCATACAGATTTTCTTCGAAGCGGCTGTTTTCGACAATGGCCCGTTTGGCGGTGCGGGCAACGAACACGCCCGAATTCATGTCTTCCAGCGAACCGCCTGAACCGGATACGATAATGCCGCTGAAGATCACGTCTTCGGCGGTGATGGTGACGACACTGCCCTGACCGGTGCCACGAATGGCCGCACCCGGCTCGCCGCGCAGAGTAATGGACGTGCCAATGGTCACCGGCCCGGAAAAATCGCCGCTTTCCAGCACCAGTTCGTCGCCCGTCTGTGCACGGTCGATGGCTTGTTGAAGTATTGGGGTCGCGGCAGCGGAAAGGCGGATGGTTTCAGCACCCGCCAGGCCGGGAATGGCGGCGATCATCGCCACCATTCCCCATCTCGCCGCATCTTGGAGATGCCTCATGCCTTCTTCGGCTCCACCAGCATGCGGCCCTTCATTTCCATGTGCATGGCATGGCAGAACCATGAGCAATAATACCACCACACACCGGGCTTATCGGCCTTGAAGGTGACGGATGCCGTGGCTTGCGGCGCCACTTCCATGTTGATGCCGTAATTGATGATCGAGAAGCCGTGGGTCAGGTCTTCCACCTCGTCGATGTTGGTGACGTAAACCGTCACCTCATCACCCTGCTTGACGGTGAAGCTTTCCAGACCGAAGGCAGGTGCCGCCGAGGTCATGTAGACGCGAACCTTGTCGCCGTCGCGAATGACTTCGGAATCGATCAGCAGATCGATGTTGTCGGCTTTCGCCTGCGCCACCGCATCGGCAAAGAAGCTGTCGTCACGGCTCCAGATGCTGACCGGGTTGATCTTGGAATTATGGACGATGGTGGCGTCATGCGGCTCGGCAAAGGTGGGATTGTCGTGAACAAGCACCATCTCGTCGCCGGAAATATCGATCAGCTGATCGTTTTCCGGTTTCAGCGGGCCGACGTTCAAATACCGGTCCTTTGAGAACTTGTTGAGCGAGATCAGCCATTTGCCGTCCGCATCCTTGGTCTGGCCCATGGATGTGTGGTTGTGGCCGGGCTGATACTGCACATCGAGCTTCTGACGGACCGGATTAACCTTCTCGCCCTTGTAGGCGCGTTTGGCATCCTCAAGGTTCCACTTGCAGATCTGGCTGTCGATGAACAGCGTCGTGTAGCAATTGCCGCGACCGTCATAGGCCGTGTGAAGCGGGCCAAGACCGAGTTCGGGTTCGGCAACGACGGTATCACGCGGCTTGATCTTGTCGGCGAAAAGGTCGTCGAACAGCCGGACGTCGAAGACGGTGACCGTCGGCGACAGCTTGCCATTGGCAACGACGTGGATACCATCCGGCGCAGTGTTCATGCCGTGCGGGCCGTTGGACACCGGGATGTAGCGGGTGAATGGCGAGCCATGGCGACCATCCACAACAGGCACGCCACCCATTTCCTTGAACTCGCCCTTGGCGACGGCTTCCTCGATGCGCTTCAGGTTGAAGACGACGATCCAGTCCTGATCCTTCGCCATCATTTCCTCGAGGTTCACGCCCTCTTCGGAATTGTAGCAGGTGGCGAAGGCATATTTGCCCTGATAGTCGGCATCGACATTGTCGAGATTGCCGTCGACCATGACCTGCCAGGCAACCTTCATCGTATCGCCGTCAATGGCCGAGAAAATCGCGTGATACTGTTTGTGATCATCGAGAACCGAACCGTCATTGGGGATCGGCACCCGGTCCTCGCCATTGGCGAAGACATAACCGGTGCGCGGATATTTCTGCACGCGCAGGCCGTGAACCGTGTGCTGGTTGGGCAGCTGGATGATCTTGTCACATTTCATCACGTCAAGGCGGATGCGGCAGACGCGGGTATTGGCCTTGTCATTGGCGAAGAGATAACGGCCGTCATAGGTGCCTTCCGTAAAGGATGGATGCGGGTGGTGCAGGTCACCGTTGAGGTAGATGTCGCCCTTGTCCTTCAGATATTCCTTCGTTTCAGGCAGCAGCCCCTCCGTCAGGATCTTGCGGCTTTCATTGGTCTGACCCCAGCCGGTGGCGCTATCGCGGTTAAAGACGGGAATACGCATCAGTTCACGCATCGACGGCAGGCCGAGAATGCGCAGTTCACCGCTATGGCCGCCTGAGAAAAAGACGTAATATTCGTCCAGTTCGCCGGGCTTGACCTCGAAGGCCTGTCCGCCTGCGGCGAGCGCCGGTGCCGCCGTGATGCTGGAAACCACCAGCGCGCCGCCGACCGTCGCCGCGCCCGCCACCGCGGCAACCGCCGTGGAGCCGAGAAGCTGGCGCCTGCTGAGGCCAGTTTCGATATTTCGATCCGACATGTCTTCTCTCCTTTGATGGTGGCTCAGGCCTGTTCGCCAGCCACTCCTTCATCTGTGCCGATCGGTTTGCCCTTGTGGGTAACCACGGTTTTCGGACGCTCTTTTCCCTTTTCCGGAGGGGTGGAGAGCGCCGCGAATTTTTCCCGCTTCAGCCGCACCTGAATCATGTGCGGACAGCGGTGGTCGTCCTGGTAAAGTTCCTGGCAATGCATGCAGTAGATGCACTCGTTGACGTTGATCTGCCCTTCGGGATGGATCGACTGCACGGGACATTCCTTGGCGCAGCGCTGGCAGGGCGAGCCGCATTCCGGCCAGCGTTTCAGCCATTCGAACATGCGCAGGCGACCGGGAATGGCGAGTGCTGCGCCGAGTGGGCAGAGATACCGGCAGTAGAAACGTTCGATGAAAAGACCGGCGGCGAGCAGCGTCAGCGCAAAGATCGCGAAGGGCCATTCGCGGGCGAATTTCAGAATGATCGCCGTCTTGAACGGTTCGATCTCGGCAAAGGTCTCCGCCAGCGCAAGCGAATAAAGCGACAGGCCGAAGAGGCCGAGGAAAATGATGTATTTGACGGGCCAGAGGCGCTCATGCAGCCCCCAGGGCAGCTTGACCTGCGGCACCTTCAGCCATTTCGCGACGCCGTTGGTCAGTTCCTGCAGCGCACCAAAAGGGCAGAGCCAGCCGCAGAAAGGCCCGCGCCCCCAGAACAGCAGACCCGCTGCAACCGCTGCCCAGAGAATGAAGATCAACGGCGCGGACAGGAAGAAATCCCAGTGGAAACCGGAGATAAGCGCATTGATGAAAGTCAGGACATTGACCACCGAAAGCTGCGCATTGGCATACCAGCCGAGCCAGACCAGCGCGAAGACCAGATAGCCGCGCCTGATCCAGCCGAACAGCCTGGGCCGTTTGACCAGCCAGTCCTGAAAGAAGAAGATGGCGGTGAGAACCAGCAGCCCGGCAAAGGTTATGGCGACCGAGACGCGGTTCATTTCCCATATGCTGACCCAGAGCGGCACGTTTTCCAGATCGAACGGCACATCTGCCGGCATCGTTGCTGCGGTTGCCGGTGGGGCGACGGGTGGGGCTGCGGGCGTCTCGATGCTGACGTAGCCGTCTGGCAGCGTGTAGCCGAGATCGTATGGCATCGTCGCCTTGTCCCGCACTCCCGTGGTGCGCTGCACCAGCAACTGTAACTCCCACGGTTCCGTCACGTCGAAAGCGAAACTGTCAGGGATCACGTAAAGGGCGATTTCACGCAGATGCGGCGCGCCCTCGGCGGCGATCTGCGTCAGCCGCGTGTGATCCCGATCGCGGAAGCGAATGCCCTGCCCGTCCTGAAGCAGCTCGATACGGTCGAAAATACCGCCTCGTACATAACCCGACCCTTTGAACGAATAGGCGCCGTCACCCGCCACGAGAATGGCGGACTGACCCGGCTTCAGGCGTTTTACCAGCCTTCCGTAACCTTCTTCACCCAGCAGGCTGCGGCCGATGGCGGGAACGCTGACCGGAGCGACGTAGAGATCGATGAACGGGTCCTGCGGATTGGGCGCTTCCGGTGTCCGGGCCGCATCCGGCTGGCCGGCCTTTGCAAAGGCATCCGAGACTTCACCGACACTGAGGCGCAGGGCGCGGATGGAACCATCGCCGAGCAGCGTCTGCCAGTCGGAAACCTCCTGTTTCGAAACATCGAGTTTTTTGACCGGCTGCGGCGACGCTGCTGCGATCGCGGCATGTGTGCCTTCTCCCAGCCTGCCGCTGCGAATGAGTTTGACCGCCGAGCGGACGACGCTGTCGCCCATCACAAGAACGGTCACCGTCGCGCCGCTGACGATATCGACCTGTGGCGGGCGTTCCGCACGGGTAGCGACCTTGGCCAGATCGCGGCCGATCACCGAATTCAGCGCAGCCACAACCCGGGTTTCCGGTATGCCGATCAGCACGATCGGTTCCTTGTGATCGACAAGCTTCAGACCACGCACGACGCCGGCCCTGTCAATGCCGACAACGATGTGAATCGGCTTTCCTGAATAGCCGGTCGAATTGGTGAAATCCGAGTTGAGGTAAGCGTAACCGGCGATATCGCTGCCCTTGTAGACGGGCACGATGGCAGGCTCCCCCACCGGCTGGCCAAAGCGGTCGGCCGCGGCAAACAACTCTGCCGGCTGAACCTTCGCGAGATAATCGACAAGACTGCCGGCAGCGAAGGCCTGGCCTGCGAGGGTGAAAAGCGCGATCAGAAAAGAAAGAAAAACAGCCAGACCTTGTTTCCCGATATGAGTATTTTTCGGCATTGGGCATTCCATCGGGGTGCGACAAGACGTTCACTCCCACGCTAGGCCATGTCGCATCGGTCGGGCCTCGGTGGGTTGAATGCAAAATAGTCGCGCCGCCGGATGCCTCATTGATCCTGAACAAATACCGCGTTGTTTGATGTGGCAGTGTGGGACAAGGATTTTGAAGAGAAACCCATGTCTAGACTGAATGCCGAACCGCCCGTTCTGACGACGATGCACGCCGTGCTGGAAACCGCAGCCCGCATGGAACAAGAATCGATCGACGGCTATGTCGCCCTCAGACAACGAATGCTAGATGAAAACCAGCCGGCGCTTGCCGCCGTTTTCGAACGGCTGATTGCCGAGGAGGAAACCCATCTGCGTCAGGTCGGCGTATGGGCTGCCGAGACGGTGCCGACCGACACTGCGGGCACCATCGCCGCCCCGGACCTTTCACCCATGTTCGATGCCGAAGGCGCCGATATGGTGCCGCCGGAAACGCTCGACGCCTACCGCGCTTTTTCGGCTGCCGTCAGGAACGAGGAACGGGCATTTGTGTTCTGGAGCTACGTTGCCGCCCAGGCGCCCAGCGCCGACGTGCGGCAGGCGGCGGAAAAAATGGCGCGCGAGGAACTCGGCCATGTCGCGACGATGCGCCGGGAAAGGCGCCAGGCGTTTCATGCCGCAAGGGTCGCCGCACCACCGGGAGACGCGCCGGATATTCTCGGGCTGGAGGAGCATTTTTTAAAACTCCTTATCGCTGTGGCAGAATGGCAGGACGATCAGACATCAAGGGCATTTATCGAGGAAACGCAGGCGCGGATCAGCTCCATCCCCGGCCTCACATTTCGTCACAAGCCACGATTGTCCGGACAACTGGATCTGGTGCTTGGTCAGCCGGTTACGCTTTGCGGCATCCTGCTCGACTATTATCTCGACGGGATGAACTGCGAAAAATCCGAACCGGCTCTGAACTTCTGCGCTGCCGCCGCGTCACAGCTCGTCCGTTGCCTCGCCTTCCTGCGCAGCCTTGCTTCCGCTGCTTGATGGCGTTCTGCGCACGTTGAGAACGGGCGGCAGAAGCACTCGAAACTCCACCTGCATCCTGGAGCCGGATGTCATTGACTGCGACAATCCGCTGGGCAAGATAGCCCTGCCGAAACCGCCATATGAAAGTGAAATCTCTGACGGATTTTCAGGCGATCGGTGCTCACGCACGATAATCTCCGGCAGGTTAACTTCCCGTTTTGACGAGATGCCCTAAAATAAGCAAACTCTGATATTGGATTCGCCGCACCCGGTTGTCATGGCTTGCGGCAAGCAGACGGCGCCATCATGCGACTTAGCACCATCACGAACCTGGCCTATGCCGTGACCCTCGTACTCACGACGGTATCGGCGACTACATTCATTCTGTCAGCCAGAAGCGCTTCTCAAGAGCGAGCGGCCATCCAGGATCACCTCCAGTTGAACGATCTTGCCGAGGAACTGGCAATCATTGCGGATGAGCGCACCGAGGAAGCGCGTCTTTACGTCATGCGAGGCGACGAACAGCACCTGGCGAAATTCTACGTCGACGAAGATCAGGAAAAGCACCTCGAAAATACCCTAGATAAACTCTCCGCGCTCGGTCTTTCGCCGGAAGAGGCAGGATCATTTCAGGAGATACGCAAGAGCGCCGACGCGCTGGACAGGATGGAGCGCGAGGCCATCGGTTTCTATAGATCAAGTCGCCAGAACGCCGCACAACAGATCCTGTTCGGAGATGAGTATTATCGGCTGCATACGGGCCTGCTGAACACCGTCGCGACCTTGAGAGAGGGTATCGCGGTCCGCTCACAAGCAACGGTTGACCAGGCCAAAAGCCGAAGCGATTTCTACGGATCGATCGCCAAGGTGATGCTTGCACTCACCGCCCTGATGTTTGTGGCCGTACTTTACTTCGTCCTTACCAGACGTGTTGCTGCGCCGCTTATCCGGATGAGCAATATCGTTACGCGCCTTGCCAGGCAGGACTACAGTATCGATGTGCCCGACGAGGGACGTCGCGACGAAATCGGCGACATGAACCAGGCCATCCGCATCTTCCGCAGCAACGGGCTTGAGCGGGACCGGCTTGACGCGGAGCACCGCAAGAACCAGCGCATAAAGGACCTGATCCTGCAAATGATGCATCGGATTCAGGCATGTCAAAATCAGGATGAATTGTCCGACGTCGTTTCAAAATTCATGCCGCAGATTTTCCCCGCCATCGCCGGCCGCCTGCTTGTCATCAAAGAACACAGCTCAGTTCTCCAATCGACGGGCCAATGGTCCAATCCATCGTTTTCCGCTCCGGAGTTTTCGATCGACGATTGCTGGGCGCTCCGGCGCGGGCGCCCCCATGCCAGTAACCCTGATGGAGACGACGTCGCCTGCCATCACCTCAAGGAGGGTTTCGGAACCGGCCTGTGTATACCACTCACGGCATTGGGTGACACCGTCGGTCTGTTGTATCTTGAAATTCCGCAGGGTAACGAGACACTGGAGACCGAGAGACTATATCTGGAACTCCTCGCCGAGAATGTCGGCCTTGCCGTCGCAAATCTCCAGCTTCGGCAGCGACTGGTCGGCATGGCGAGACAGGACGCCCTGACGGGTCTCCTGAACCGCCGGTCTCTTGATGAGGAACTGAACAGGCATATTGAGAAGCCAAGCCAAAATCTCGCCTGCCTGATGCTCGACATAGACCATTTCAAGCGCTTCAATGACCGTTTTGGCCACGACGCCGGAGATGCGGTGATGCAATATGTCGCCCAGGTCCTTTCAGAAGCCATTGGTGGTCTAGGTGAATTATTCCGTTTCGGCGGCGAGGAATTCACCGTGCTCATGCCGGCTTCGGGTATTGAAGATGCCATCAAGGCGGCGGAGAAACTGCGACACGCCGTCGAGCGCGCGCCACTGACCTACCGCGGTCGCCTGCTTGACCCCATTACCATATCGATCGGCATCGCAACGTCACCGGCCGCCGGGACCGTGAGCAGCGTGTTGGAACGAGCGGACGCTGCGCTTCTAAACGCCAAGCAGACAGGTCGGAACAGGTGGGTTTCCTCAGACGAACTGTAAATTGAAGAGCCTCCAACCCGTTACGGTATAGGCTCCTGTCCAGTATGCGAAACCGATCATTCCGGTAGGCGAGACCGCCCCAAATCCGTCCTTCATCGCGATGTCAGCGTTCAAACGGGATCCACGCACATGCACATCCGAACATTGTGCAACGCACAAAATTCGGAGGAATAGGCATGAAATTCGGATTTTTAGATACATATCATCCGAAAAAATTCGTCTAAAACTCTCCCAACTCAAGGAGAGAGACCATGACGGACACGACATCAGAATTTGATGGGTCAACAATTGCGCTGGAGGCCGCCGAGGAACCCGCGTGGACAGCTGCGACCTGGTTCGCGGTTCTTTCGATGGCGGCCACCAGTTTTGCGCTCGTATCAGCCGAGTTCCTGCCGGCGGGATTGTTGACGCCCATGGCGCGCGATCTCGGTATTACCGAGGGTACAGCCGGGCAGGTTGTTACGGCGACAGCTTCCGTTGGCGCTGTGACGGCTTTGCTGAGCAATGTTCTCATCGGCAAACTGAACCGCAAGACCGTGCTTGTCGGTCTTAGCGCACTGGCGATCGGCTCCAACATTCTCGCATCAGTTGCTGCCGATTTCTGGCTATTGTTGGTGGGCCGGGCGGGACTGGGTATCGCGCTCAGCGGTTTCTGGGCGCTTTCGGTTGCGGTTGTGGCGCGGCTCGTTGGCGCGAATTCGACCGGGCGTGGCATGGCTATCGTCACCCTTGGCGTTTCACTTGCCACCATCGCTGCCCCTTCAATGGGCGCCTTGATCAGTGACTGGGTTGGATGGCGCATCGCCATGTCGATGACGGCGGGACTGGCAATAATTGCCATGCTGCTGCAGATCCTCAGCCTGCCGTCGCTGCCGGCAAGTACGAGCAACAGTCTTTCCGATGTTCTGCGGCTGACGCGGCGGCGCAGCGTTCAACTGGGGATGCTGGCAATCCTGTTGCTGATGACGGGGCATTTTGCCGGTTCGGTCTATGTGCGTCCGTTCCTCGAACAGGTGACGCTGCTTGAGACCACGCCGATTGCTCTCGCCCTGCTCGGCTTTGGCGTCGCTTCCGTGATCGGCAATGTGCTGGGAGGCCGGATGGCTGACACCAGTATCCGCCTCGCACTCATCGTTACCGCCGCCCTTATGGCATTTGCGACGATCGCCCTCGTTGTCTGGGGTGTTCATACCGGTGCCGCATTTGCTCTCGTCGCCCTTTGGGGTCTTGCCTTCGGCATGGCGCCTGTGGTGCTGCCGACCAACCTCTCTCGCGGCGCACCCGACGCACTGGAGGCAGCCGGCAGCCTGATGGTCGTTTCTTTCCAGGTGGCCATCAGTATCGGTGCGGTTTTTGGCGGTTACATCGTTGATTCCTATGGGGCTACTGCGCCATTGGCTCTCACCGCCATCCTCGCCGCATCCACGGTCGGTCTCGCTCTGCTGCAGCGTCCCGACTGATCATTCGGGGCCCGGAGCTGATCCAGAAATTGTGCTGGCGTTACATACGCCAGCACGCGCGTTTTTAACGCTTTCCTTCAAAAGAGTTTAAGACCGCGGGTGCGGGTTCATTCAAACGGCACCCAAAACGCTCAGCGGAAAACCAGAGGCGCTCCAATTACGCTTCGATTGGAAAGGCAAAACCGGCTTTAACCCGATCCATCACAACCATTGTCTTGAAGCCTTTAATGTCGTGGTTTTCATAAAAGAAACGGCGGGGGAAAGCCTCGTAGTCCTCCATGTCCCTTGCCGTGATGACCAGGATGAAATCGGCGTCACCTGTCACATAATAGCCGATCATGACTTCCCGCGTGGCGCGGATGGCGGCCTTGAAGCGATCAACGATATCCGCCCGCTCGCGCTCCAGCGATACCAGAACGATCATGGTGATTCCGCGCCCGACAGCTTTGGGTGAGATGATTGCCACATCCGCTTCAATCACCCCCTCCTCGCGCAGGCGCTTCAGCCGCCTTTGACATGCCGTGGGCGACAGGTTGACGATCTGCGCCAGTTCTTCCGATGTCAGGCGGTTGTTCTTTTGCACGGCGTCAAGCAACGCCCTGTCGGCTCGATCTATAGTGGTCATGCAGAATTCCTGCGTCAATATGAGAAACTAAGCACTATTCCTGCGTAACGACAGGAACAAACGCCGCCGATCGATGATGCCGCGCCGCTAAGCTCCTTGCAAATAAAAAGGGAGCCTCCTCATGAAAGATATCGCCAGCGCGGCGCTGAAAAGTCTGCATCGGCCCGGTCTGGTCGAGCATCGTGCCTTTCTTGAAGGGGCATGGGTGGCGCGTGACGAGAAACTGAGCGTTATCGATCCGGCCACCGGCGACCACCTTCTCGCGGTAACCTCCTGCTCGCTCGACGATGTCGATGTCGCAATCGATGCCGCCGGCAAAGCCTTTCTCGACTGGCGCGAACGGCTGCCCGTCGAACGGGGCGATATCCTGCGCGCGTGGAGCAGGTTGATGCGTGAAAACGCGGGTGATCTCGCCACCATCATAACCGCCGAACAGGGCAAACCGCTTTCTGAATCCCTTGGCGAGATTTCCTATGCCGCCAATTTTCTCGACTGGTTCGCGAGCGAAGGCGAACGATCCTATGGTGAAACCATCCCGAGCCATTTGAAGGGCGGCAGCCTCTCCGTGCAGATGCAGCCAATCGGCGTTACCGTGGCAATCACCCCATGGAACTTCCCTTCCGCCATGATAACCCGCAAGGCCGGTGCCGCTCTTGCCGCCGGGTGCACCATGATCGTCAAACCGGCACCGGAAACGCCGCTCTCGGCCCTGGCTCTGGCAAAGCTTGCAGAAGAAGCGGGAATGCCATCAGGCGTTCTACAGGTGCTGCCCGGCGAAGCCGCCCCGCTGGCGCGCCGCCTTCTGGACCACACCGATGTTCGCGCATTTTCCTTCACCGGTTCGACGCAGGTCGGACGGATCCTCCTCGAACAATCGGCGGCAACGGTCAAAAAAGCATCGCTTGAGCTTGGTGGCCATGCGCCTTTCATCGTGTTCGACGACACCAATCTCTCCCAGGCGGTCAAAGGCTGCCTCGGCGCCAAATTCGCCACATCAGGACAGGACTGCCTTGCGGCAAACCGTATCTACGTTCAACGCGCAGTTTACGAACGGTTCATCGACCAGTTTGCCAAAGCGACGTCCGAACTTGTGGTCGGCCACGGTCTTGAACCCGATATCGACATTGGCCCGATGACGCGCGCTTCTGTCGCCGAGAAATGCCGTCAGCAGATCGCCCAGGCTCTCTCAGCCGGCGCACGTCTGGTCTGTGGCGGACAGGATAGCCCTCTGGGCGGCAATTTCGTTACGCCGACGGTCCTTGCCGACGTTACCGACGACATGCTGATCGCCCGTGAGGAAACCTTCGGGCCGGTCGCCGCCATATTGCCGTTCGACGATGAGCAGGAGGTGATCCGCCGCGCCAACGCGACGGAAATGGGGCTCGCAGCCTATCTCTACACCAACGACCTCGGCCGGGCGATGCGTCTCACCAACCAGCTGGAATACGGCATGGTGGCCGTCAACACGCCGAAGTTCACCGGCGCGCCTGTTCCATTCGGCGGCTGGAAGCAATCCGGGCTTGGCCGCGAGGGGTCGCGCCATGGTCTCCTGGAATATCTTGAACCCAAATATGTCTGCTTCGGCAATCTTGCTGCCTGAAAGGAATTTCTGTCATGACCATCGATATCAAACGTATCGCCGAAATGGATCGCAACGCGGTTCTGCACCCCTTTACGCAGCTGAAGGATTTCGCCAGCGGCAAGCTCGGCGAACCGACGATCGTTGAAACCGGCAAGGGCATTCGCATTCAGGATGCGCATGGCAAACAATTGATCGATGGTTTCGCCGGGCTTTATTGCGTCAATGTCGGATATGGCCGCACCGAGGTGGCAGAGGCGATTTCCCGTCAGGCCTATCGCCTTGCCTATTATCATTCCTACGCCGCCCACACGACCGACGAACTGGCAATCCTTTCTGACCGGCTGGTGAAAATGGCGCCAGGCAGGATGAGCAAGGTCTTTTATGGCATGTCGGGTTCGGATGCCAACGAGACGCAGGCAAAGCTTGTCTGGTATTACAGCAACCTGCGCGGCAAGCCGGAAAAGAAGAAGATCATCTCGCGTGAGCGGGGATATCACGGCTGCAGCGTCGTCTCCGGCTCCATGACCGGCATGAGCTTTTATCATGACCATATGGACCTGCCGCGTGCGGGCATCCTGCACACCGGCGCTCCCCATCATTATTGGGGCGCGGAAGCAGGTGAGACCGAACTGGAATTTTCAAAACGGCGCGCCGACGAGCTCGAGGCCCTTATCCTTCGGGAAAATCCCGACACGATTGGCGCCTTCATTGCCGAACCGGTGCTCGGCACCGGCGGCATCACGCCGCCTCCGGAAGGTTACTGGGCGGCGATACAGAACGTCCTCAGGAAATACGACATCCTGCTGATCGCCGATGAAGTGATCACCGGTTTCGGCCGTACCGGCTCCATGTTCGGCTCGCAGCATTATGGCATCGAACCGGATCTGATTACCGTCGCCAAGGGCCTGACCTCCGCCTATTTCCCGCTCTCCGGCGCAATCGTCGGCGAGAAGGTTTACAAGGTGATGGAGGAAGGCGCTGACCGCGTCGGCGCCTTCTCCCACGGCTATACCTATTCGGGCCATCCGATTGGTGCGGCTGCGGCAAATGCCGTGCTCGACATCGTGGAAAAGGAAGACCTGCCGGGCAATGCACGGGCCGTCGGCAGCTATTTCCAGGAACAGCTCAAGACGAAGTTTGCCCAGCTGCCAATCGTCGGTGAAGTGCGCGGTGTGGGCCTGATGGGCGCAATCGAATTTGTCGCCGATCGTGACAGGAAAACCCGCTTTGCCCCCGGCCTTGCGGTCGGTGCGCGCGTTTCCAAGGCTGCGCGCAACGGCGGTCTCATTGCGCGCGCCATGCCGCATGGCGATATTCTGGGTTTTGCGCCGCCACTCGTCACGACGAAGGCGGAGGTGGACGAGATCATCGCCATCGCCGAAGCTGCTGTTCGCAGCGTCATGGATGAACTGGTACAGGCCGGCGAAAAGATCTGAGGATCCACCCATCCCAGCTTGCGCCATCAATGCCCGTTTGAGCGGCAACGACGTGACGATTGCGCATATTCGCCGTGCAATCGTCACCGGTGATGCATAAGGCTTCATCTTTTTGAAGAACCGTGCATAATGTCATGAAATTACCTTCGCTAAAAACGAGACAATTTCATGCGTCGTCAAGCCAATCCGCTCAGCCTTGATCCGGTTCCCGCAACAAAACCGGTGGCATGGCGACCAAGCCTGACCAAGCAGAAGGGCGAGACCAAACATTCGGCACTGACGGAGCGGATCATCGCCGATATCGATGCCGGCGTCTTGAAGCCGACGGACCGCATGCCGACCCATCGCGATCTGGCCCGCGATCTTGGCCTTTCCGTCCAGACCGTCAGCCTTTCCTACAAGGAGGCTGAACGGCTGGGTTATCTGAGCGGCGAAATCGGTCGCGGCACCTTCGTCAAGGCGCGGGTAACCGACCGGGCGGGCCGCATGATGCTGGATCACAGCCCGACCGAGGTGCTTGATCTTTCCATTATCCGCGGCGTTTATCTCGAGGAGCACGAAACTGCCTCGCGCGCGATCCTGCGCGAACTGGCGGATAGTGACAATTCAGGTTTCATGCGCCCCTGCCGTCCGGTCGCGGGACTGGACAGCCATCGCGAGACGGCACGCAGCTGGCTCGGCATGATGGGCGTCACGGCCGGTGCGGAGCGTATCCTTGTCACCAACGGCGCCGCGCACGGCATTTTCCTCGCGCTCAGCTGCATCGTCCGTTCGAGCGACGTCGTGCTGTGCGAAAACCTTACCGACCACGGCATTATCGGCCTTTCGAACATCCTGGGGTTCAGCCTCAAGGGGCTGCCCACCGATGGCGAGGGTATTTTGCCCGATGCGCTGGAGGCCGCCTGCGCGGCGGGCGGGGTGCGGGCGCTCGTTCTCATCCCCACCCTCAACAATCCCACCGGTCATGTCGCGGGCGCGGAACGCAGGCGCGAAATCGCCGCAATTGCGCAGCGACACGGCGTCTTCGTGATTGAGGACGAAGTGTATCGCCCGATGATCGAAGACGGGTTGCCATCCATCACCGAGATGCTGCCGGATCTGGGCTTTTTCGTTACCAGCTTTACCAAGACGGTCCTGACAGGGCTGCGCGTCGGTTATCTCGTCGTACCACCCGCCTATTCCATCCGCGCCGCCTCCATCCTGCGCGTGTCGAGCTGGAGCGGTACATATCTGACGGCCGAGATCGCCACACGCTGGGTTGAAAACGGCACCGCGCGCCGGTTGCTGGACGTCCAGCGTGCCGAAGCCCGTGCACGGCAGACCATTGCGATGGAAATTCTCGGCGACCATATCGCCTCCAGCCATCCTCTCTCCTTCTGCGCCTGGCTCAAGGTTCCGCCGCACTGGACGGAAGACGGTCTGGTCCGCTCCCTGACCAACCAGAACGTCGCGGTCACGCCATCGGAACCATTCGTTGCCGGCCCCGGCCATGGCGGCGGTATCCGCATATGTCTCGGTGGACGCCTCAACCATCAAACCCTCGTCAAGGCGTTGACGACAGTGCGTCAGGCCTTCGAGCAGCTACCGCCGGTTTATGATATAGGTTCCATCGGCTGAAACAGCCTTGCTCGAAAATCATTGAATCATTACAATATAATAATTGACATGATTTTACTTCGCTCCCAACATGACAATCATGAAGAGCGAAAACCTTTCCATATCCGCTGAAAAATTCCTGCTGCCGGTCTCGGTGGCGGATATCGAGCAGGCTGCCGCGCGTATCCTTGGCCACGTAGAGCGGACGCCGCTGGTTCGCTCCGATTTCCTGTCACAACGCCACGGCGCGCCTGTCCATCTCAAACTGGAAACCCTTCAGCCGATTGGCGCCTTTAAACTGCGCGGCGCGATGAATGCGATCCTGTCGCTTGACGACGAGGCACGCGGGCGTGGCCTCGTCACCGCCTCGACGGGCAATCATGGCCGCGCTGTCGCCTATGCCGCGCGCAAACTCAGCATTCCCGCCACGGTCTGCATGTCCTCGCTCGTCCCGGCAAACAAGGTCGAAGCCATCCGCGCCCTCGGTGCCGACATTCGCATCGTCGGCAGATCGCAGGACGACGCGCAGGAGGAAGTTGAACGCCTGACAGGCAGCAACGGCCTGACGTCGATTCCGCCCTTTGATGATGTGAATGTCGTGGCCGGTCAGGGCACGATCGGCATCGAAGTTGTCGAAGACATGCCTGATCTGCAAACCATCCTCATCCCTCTCTCGGGTGGCGGCCTGGCGGGCGGCATCGCCGTGGCCGTGAAGGCTCTGAAGCCGCAGGCCCGTATCATCGGCATTTCCATGGAGCGCGGCGCGGCGATGCATGCATCGGTCTCGGCTGGCAAGCCTGTCCCCGTGCGAGAAGAGGAAACACTGGCGGATTCGCTGGGTGGTGGCATCGGGCTTGAAAACCGCGTGACTTTTGCACTCTGCCACTCGCTGCTTGACGAGATCGTGCTGGTTTCCGAGGCCGAGATTGCTGCCGGCATTCGCCATGCTGCACGCGAAGAAGGTCTGATCGTGGAAGGGGCCGGCGCAGTTGGTTTTGCCGCAATCCTGTCGGGCAAGATCAAAATCACCGGCCCCACCGCCCTGATCGTCTCCGGCGGCAATATCGACCCGGCCATTCACAAGACAATCGTCGACGGAGCTGTCGCATGAGCCGCATCACTATCCTGACCGAAAACGACCTTCGCGCCATCATCAAGCTCGACCTGTCTTCCATCGATTGCGTCGAGCGGGCCTTTGCAGCGCTTGCCACCGAAGCCGTCGCCATGCCGCCAATCCTGCGTCTCGACATTCCGGAGTTCCGCGGCGAAGTGGATGTAAAGACAGCTTATGTGCCCGGCTTTGAAGGTTTCGCCATCAAGGTCAGCCCCGGTTTCTTCGATAATCCGAAGCTTGGCCTGCCGAGCCTCAACGGCCTGATGATCCTCTTCAGCGCAAAAACGGGTTTGGTGCAGGCGCTGCTTCTCGACAATGGCTATCTCACCGATATGCGCACCGCCGCAGCCGGCGCTGTCACTGCGCGCCACCTGTCGCGCGAGGATGCCTCCACCGCCACGATTTTCGGCGCAGGCATGCAGGCGCGGTTGCAGCTGGAGGTCCTGATGCTGGTTCGCCCGATAAAATCGGCCCGGATATGGGCAAGAAACCATGACAAGGCGCAGGAACTCGCCGGCGATTTCGCGCGCGAACACGGCATCGAAGTCGTCGCCGTAACCGACCCGCGCGACGCAACACGAGGCGCGGACATCATCGTCACCACAACGCCATCAGAACAACCGATCCTCCTTGCCGACTGGCTGGAGCCGGGCCAACACCTGACCGCGATGGGATCGGACGCCGAACACAAGAACGAGATTGACCCCGGCGTATTTGCCCGGGCGACCTATGTCGCGGACCGTCTCACCCAGACCCGTATTCTCGGCGAATTACACCATGCGATTACCGCAGGGCGTGTCATGCCGGATCAGCAATTCGCCGAACTTGGGGCCATCATCGCCGGCAAGGCGCAGGGCCGGGTGAGCCGGGACCAAATAACCTTTGCCGACCTGACCGGCACTGGCGTGCAGGACACCGCCATCGCCAATCTCGCCGTCATCAGAGCAAGAGACGCGAAGAGCGGCCAAATCATCGAAAACAGCGTGAAAATGGGAGATGCAGCGTGAGCATAACGCTGAACTTTACGCGCGAGGAATATGCCGCGCGCCTGTCCAAAACCCGCAGAGCCATGGAAAAGGCCGGCATCGATCTTCTTGTTGTCACCGACCCGTCCAACATGCATTGGCTGACCGGTTATGACGGCTGGTCCTTCTATGTACATCAATGCGTGCTGGTGCCGCCGGATGGCGAGCCGATCTGGTATGGCCGCAAGCAGGACGCCAATGGCGCAAAGCGCACGGCCTACCTCGCCCATGACAATATTATCGGCTATCCCGATCATTACGTTCAATCGACCGAGCGGCACCCGATGGATCTGCTATCGCAGATCATCGGAGAGCGGGGCTGGTCCGGCTTCACCGTCGGTGTCGAGATGGATAACTACTATTTCTCCGCCGCCGCCTTTGCGTCGCTGCAGAAAAATCTGCCGAACGCCCGCTTCAAGGACGCCGCCGGTCTCGTGAACTGGCAGCGGGCCGTCAAGAGCCCGACCGAACTCGATTACATGCGCAAGGCCGGCAAGATCGTCGAGTTGATGCACAAGCGCATCGTCGATGTCGTTGAGCCCGGCATGCGCAAATGTGATCTCGTTGCCGAGATTTACGATGCCGGTATTCGCGGCACCGCCGAATTCGGCGGTGATTATCCCGCCATTGTTCCGCTGCTGCCGTCGGGAGCCGACGCTTCGGCGCCGCATCTGACATGGGACGACAAGCCGATGCGTCTGGGAGAAGGGACATTCTTTGAGATCGCCGGCGCCTACAGGCGTTACCACTGCCCGCTGTCGCGCACCGTTTTTCTCGGCAAGCCGACACAGGCGTTTCTCGATGCGGAAAAAGCAACGCTCGAAGGCATGGAAGCCGGACTTTCGGCGGCGAAGCCGGGCAACACCTGCGAAGACATCGCCAATGCCTTTTTTGCGGTGCTGAAAAAATACGGGATCATCAAGGACAACCGTACCGGCTATCCGATCGGCCTGTCCTATCCGCCTGACTGGGGCGAGCGCACCATGAGCCTGCGGCCCGGTGACCGCACCGAGCTGAAACCTGGCATGACGTTCCATTTCATGACCGGTCTGTGGCTTGAGGACATGGGGCTCGAAATCACCGAAAGCATCGCGATCACCGAAACGGGCGTCGAGTGCCTGTCGAATGTGCCGCGGCAACTCTTCGTGAAGGGCTGAGACGATGTTGAGCAACGCTCCTCGCCCCTCGCCGATCACGCCCTCCGTCGATTTCGACGCGAAAGGCGTGCAGCACGGTCATTTGCGGCTACCCTATAGCCGCGATGACAGTGCCTGGGGTTCGGTGATGATCCCGATCTGCATCATCGCCAATGGCGAAGGGCCGACAGCACTTCTGACCGGCGCCAATCATGGCGACGAGTATGAGGGGCCGGCGGCACTTTTCGAGCTTGCCCATACGCTTGATCCGGTTGAGGTAAGCGGGCGCATCATCATCGTGCCGGCGCTCAACTATCCGGCCTTTCGCGCGGGCACACGTACTTCGCCAATCGATCGGGGAAACCTGAACCGCAGCTTTCCAGGCCGGCCTGATGGAACGGTGACGGAAAAGATCGCCGATTACGTGACCCGCCATCTGATACCGCTGGCGGATATTGTTCTCGATTTCCATTCCGGCGGCAGGACGCTCGACTTCCTGCCCTATGCCGCCGCTCACGAATTGCCCGACAAGGCACAGGAGGCCCGTTGTTTTGAGGCGGTGGCGGCCTTTGCGGCGCCCTATTCGATGAAGATGCTGGAAATCGACGCCGTCGGCATGCTCGACACGACTGTCGAGGAACTCGGCAAGGTTTTTGTGACAACCGAACTTGGCGGGGCCGGCACGGCGAGCGCAAGATCGATCGATATAGCCCGAAAGGGCAGCCTCAACCTGCTGCGCCATGCCGGCATACTGGCCGGCCCGCCAGATTCCACCCCAAGCCGCTGGCTGGACATGCCCTCCAGCGATTGCTTCACTTTTGCCGAAGATGACGGGCTCGTCGCCTTTGTCCGCGATCTGGGAGACGCGGTCACGGCAGGTGAAACCATCGCCCGGGTCTATCCGGTCGGGAAAACCGGCCTCGCGCCGGTCGATTACCGCGCATCCATGCATGGCGTGCTTGCGGCGCGCCACGTTCCCGGCCTGATCAAGGCCGGCGACTGCCTTTCCGTCATCGCCACGGTAACGGAGAACACATAGTCAAACGAACCCACGTGAGATCCGAAAACGGACCACGCAACCCAACCAGAGGAGTAATACCATGCACATCACCAAACTCGCCGGGCTTTCCGCCCTTGCCCTTGCCATCGGCATGACCTCGGCCAGCGCCTTGACCCTCGAGGAGGTCAAGAGCCAGGGATATATCCGGGCCGCCACGGCAAACGAAGTCCCCTATTCCTACATGCAGCCCGACGGCACATCTGCCGGGATCGGGCCTGATGTGGCAAATGCAGTTCTGAAATCCATGGGTATCGAAGAGGTCAACTGGACAGTGACGCCGTTCGGCACGCTGATCCCCGGTCTCAAGGCCCGTCGCTTCGACTTCGCGGCGGCAGAACAGAACATCTCGCCCGAACGCTGCAAGCAGGTCTCCTTCACCGAGCCGAATTCTTCCTACGGCGAGGGCCTGCTGGTAAAGAAGGGCAATCCGAAGAAGCTGACGACCTATGCCGATATCGCCAAGGATCCATCCTTGAAGGTGGCCGTCGTCTCAGGCGCCAACAATGTCGACTTCCTGCGGGCAGTCGGCGTCAAGGAAGAGCAGATCGTCTTCATTCCAGCCAATGCGGATGCGATCCCCACCGTGCAGAGCCGCGCGGATGCCTATGCGGCCACGGAGCTGACCGTCTCCGAACTCGCCAAGAACCAGGCCAATGTCGAGCAGGTCAAACCGTTCGTGGATCCGATCGTGAAGGATGCGCCGGTCCGCAACTATGGCGGCTTCGCCTTCCGCCCCGAGGACAAGGAGTTGCGCGACGCATTTGACGCCGCTCTGGTCGAGTTCCGCAAGACGGACGACTACAAGAAAATCCTGTCCAAATACGGTCTCTCCGAACAGAGTATCGCGGCCGCTGCCGAAAAGAAGGTCGCCGATCTCTGCGCCGGAAAATAAAGCTCAGCGGCGCTCGGTCTTCGCCGGGCGCCGCTCGTCAGGAACTTGGGAAAACTCCAGATGGATATGACCGCCTACCTGCCGATGATGTGGCAAGGCGCCGTCGTCACCATGACGATCACGCTCGCAGCGCTCGTTGTCGGGACATCGCTTGCCTTTTTCTTCGGGATTTTGCGTGTCGAGGGCGGCCCCATCCTGTCCACGGTCGCGCTTTGTTATACGGAGGTGTTTCGTGGCACCTCGCTGCTGGTTCAGCTCTTCTGGTTCTATTACGCGCTGCCGCTGGTGGGGCTGAGCTTTGATCCGATCACCACGGGTATTCTGGTGCTTGCCGCCCATGCCGGCGGTTATGGCGCGGAGATCGTGCGCGGTGCGCTATCCTCCGTTTCCGTGCAGCAGTTGGAAGCGGCCCGGGCGCTGAATTTTACGCGGATGCAGACGCTGTTTCGCATCTCGCTGCCGCAGGCAATCGTCGAGATGATGCCGGCATTCGGCAATCTGGCGATAGAAACGCTGAAACTTTCCTCGCTCGTGTCGCTGATCTCGATTGCCGACCTCACCTTTGCGGCGCAGTCGATCCGCAACCTGACGCTGGACAGCACCAGCATCTATTCGATCACGCTGCTCTGCTATTTCGCGATGTCCCTGATCCTGATGGTCGTCATCCGGGTGATCGAACATTTCGTCAGGCGCGGCAACGTCTTCCCGCGCACCCGCCATTCGTAAGGATATCTTCTCATGATGTATGGCTACGAATGGGACACCACCACCTGGCTCACCTACACAACCTCGATCCTGCCCATCATCCTGATCGGCCTGACGGTGACGTTGAAGGCGGCAGCCGCCGGCTTCGCCATCGCGCTGGTTCTGGGGCTCGTTTTTGCACTGCTGCGTCGCAGCCGGGTCAAGATGATCTCCTGGCCGACTGCGCTGGTTGTCGAATTCCTTCGCGATACGCCGCTTCTGGTGCAGCTGTTCTTCCTCTATTACGTGCTTCCGGATTTCGGCATCGTGCTACCCGCCTTCCTGACCGGCGCGCTGGCGCTCGGCCTGCAATATGCGGCCTACACGTCCGAGGTCTATCGCGGCGGCATCGAGGCCGTGCATCATGGCCAATGGGAAGCGGCGACTGCACTTAATCTCACACGCATGCAAACCTACCGGGATATCATCATCCCTCAGGCCATCCCGCGCATCGTGCCGGCCATGGGCAATTACCTTGTCGCCATGATCAAGGAAACGCCGGTGCTTTCCGTCGTCACGGTTCTGGAGATGATGGGGCTTGCCAACATGATCGGCGAACGCACCTTCGAATATCTGGTACCGCTGACGCTTGTCGGCCTGATCTTCCTCCTTCTGACAATAATCTGCTCGGCAGGCCTCAGCCGCCTGCAAAGGGCACTTCCAAAAGCAGGAATACCCTTGCGATGACCAACACCACCAATCAGCCGCTGATCGAATTTTCCGATGTCACGAAGCGTTTCGGCATTCTGACGGTTCTCGACCAGTTCAATTTCAGCGTGGCAAAGGGCGAAAAAGTTACGCTTATCGGCCCGTCCGGCTCCGGCAAATCAACGGTTCTGCGCATTCTCATGACGCTGGAACCGTTCCAGGAGGGCAAGCTTACCCTTGCCGATATCTCCTATCATGAACAGGGCGGCAAAGGGCCCTTTCAGGCTTCGGAGAAGCACCTTCGCCAGATCCGCAATCACGTCGGCATGGTCTTCCAGAGCTTCAACCTCTTTCCGCATATGACGGTGCTTCGCAACATCGTGGAAGCGCCGGTGCGGGTGCTGGGCATCGCCCGCGCAGAAGCGGAAGCGCGTGCAATCGAACTACTGAAGATGGTTGGGCTGGCCGACAAGAAGGATCATTATCCGGTACAGCTTTCCGGCGGGCAGCAGCAGCGCGTCGCCATTGCCCGCTCGCTTGCCATGCGTCCGCGTGTGCTGCTTTTTGATGAGCCGACCTCGGCGCTCGACCCGCAGCTGGTCGGCGAAGTGCTTTCCGTCATTCGTGATCTGGCCCATGAGCACGACCTGACGATGCTGCTTGTTACCCACGAGATGCGTTTTGCCCGCGAAGTGTCAGACCGCGTCTGCTTTTTCGACAAAGGCCGCATCTGCGAACAGGGAGCACCGGAGGAAATTTTCGGCGGGCCGAAAGAAGAGCGAACCCGCGAATTTCTGTCATCGGTTTTGCGGTAAAGCGACATCGAAGCCAAGGCGCGCCATGACCGCCTAAAGCGACCTTGTGCGTTGCCTTGATGTCTTCACGTGATCGATCAGCGCCCGGAGTTTGGGCGCCAGATTACGCCTGCTCGGATAATAGAGGTAGAATCCGGGAAAATAAGGTGAGTAGTCTTCAAGCAGCGGCACCAGCTCGCCGCGATCGATCCAGCTGCGGAATGTATCTTCAATGCCGAAGGTGATCCCTGCTCCCGCCACCGCCATTCGGATCATCAATCCCATGTCATTGGTGGTGATCTCCGGCGCCACCGCGACGCTGAATTCCCGCCCGGCCTGCGCAAACTCCCAGCGATAGGGTGCGCTGCGCGGAGCCGGCCGCCAGCCAATGCACCGGTGATGTGCCAGTTCCTTCGGGTGAGTGGGCTTGGCTCTGCCTTTGAGATAATCAGGCGAACAGACCGCCAGCTGCCGCACATCCCCGGATATAGGCACGATGATCATGTCCTCATCGATCACCTCGCCCAGCCGCACGGCTGCGTCATAGCCTTCGGCAACAATATCGAACTCCTCATCGGTCACCACGACATCGAGGTGGACGTCCGGATAGGCAGCCGTGAAGCCGGCAAGAAGCGGCCCGGACAGGAAGTCTTCGGCAATGGACGAAACGGCGAGCCGCAACAGCCCGTTCGGACTTTCGCGCAATTCGCCCGCCTGTTCCACCGCCGCCGACATTTCGGCTATGGCGGGAGCGATATTGGCATAAAGCCCCTCACCCGCCTCGGTGAGACTGACGCTGCGGGTGGTGCGCAGCACCAGCGCCAGGCCGAGCATTTCCTCCAGCCGTCTAATTGTCTGGCTGACGGCGGAACGTGACACGCCCATTCGGTCCGCGGCAGCGCTGAAACTCTTCAGTTCCGCCACCAGCCCAAAGACGGAGAGAGCGTTTAGATCAGGCGTCACTGTTTAGCTATCCTTACCACTATGGAAACTAATGGGTATCTTATCTCAACAATGCTGCCTGTCTATCTTTCATGCAACCGCAATCGAGCGGTGGTTTCAAAAAGGAAGGACAGAACGATGGACAAGGTTGTTCTCATCACGGGAGCCTCCAGCGGCATTGGCGCGGGTATCGCGCGTGAACTCGGCAAGGCTGGCGCAAAACTCATGCTCGGCGCCCGCCGTACGGAGCGGCTGGAGGAACTCGCAAAGGAGATCCGGGAAGCGGGTAACGGCCAGGTAGCGGTCAGCCGACTGGACGTTACCAACCGTGCCGACGTGGCAGACTTCGCGGATAAGGCGCGCGAAACCTTCGGCCCGGTCGATGTCATCATCAACAATGCCGGCGTCATGCCGCTTTCCCTGATGGCGTCGATGAAGGTCGACGAATGGGACCGCATGGTGGACGTCAACATCAAGGGCGTACTGCATGGCATCGCGGCCGTGCTGCCGGAAATGACGTCGCGCGGTTCCGGCCACATCATCAATATCGCTTCCATCGGGGCGCTGTCGGTGGTGCCAACCGCCGCCGTCTATTGCGCCACGAAATTTGCCGTCCGCGCGATTTCGGACGGGTTGCGGCAGGAACGGCCGGATCTGCGCGTCACCTGCATTCATCCCGGTGTGGTGGAAAGCGAACTGGCGGAAACGATCACCGATCCGGCAGCAGCCGAGGCCATGAAAACCTACCGCGCCATTGCGCTAAAGCCCGATGCCATCGGCCGCACGGTGCGTTTCGCCATCGAACAGCCTGATGACGTCGATCTGAACGAGATCGTTGTTCGCCCAACGGCTGCCGCCTGAGGAGGAAAACAGATGAAAAACATGACGATACCCGTTGCCGCTGCCATCGCCATGCTGACGGGGACCGAAACCAGCGCCGGTTCCACGCCCCCGCAAGCTCACCCCTATATCGGCATGTGGGTGACAGGTGACGGCCATATCCGTCAGGAGCTTTTGGCCAACGGGCGTTATGACGAAGCCCGCGGCAACCGTAAAAGCGCCTATCAGGGCCGTTACGTCGTGACCGGCAATCACATCGATTACCGGGACGATACCGGCTTTACCGCGGATGGAACGTTCATAGATGATGTCCTGCACCATGGCGGCATGATCTTTTACCGGGAGCGGTAAAGCACAGTGCGATGATGGATCGCGGCCACCCGCGATCCCTCACCGGCAGACACCTGCGGCGCTACAGTATCTTTTGACAGCTGTTCGCAGCGTTCGAGATCGTTCTCGATTGGGATTTTCCCTTTGTCCCCAGTGTTTCAGCACGTTTCGTGACCTTCGACCATGGCCGGTAAGATAGCTCGCGGACGAGCTATTTCCCCGCATCTCGGCCAGATCGGGTTCAATCCGCCGGGGTGGCCAGAACGTCTCCTTCCCTGTTCTGCACGAGGCTTGCGGGCGATGACGGCTGAGGATCAACATCAGGCAGAGGTGGGGTGAGCAGCCATGCGGCTGGATAATCTTTCCGGAGGTGCCGGGAGTTATAGCGAACATGGGTTCCGGACGCATGGCGGCGGGTTCCGAGCGTTGCCTCTTTTGACAGGACCGCGCCTTTGATTTCGTAGAGTTTTCGTTCGTCATCAAGGGCAATCGTCGCATCGGAGAGATCGAAATTATCGACGCGAACGGTCTGACCCTGGGGCGTGCCGAGAACCCATCTGTCGGAATCGACGAAGCCGTCGATATAGACATTGCCGGTGGAAGCGCGCAGGGACGTTCCTTCCGGCAGGGTGATGCCATCGACGACATTGCCATTGGCAAGAATACATCTGCTGAAGGCGGATATGCCGCCATCGGGCCGCAGATCAAATTCCACCGGCTGGGTCGCGTCGCAGCGCCAGCCGCTCTGGGTGGTTACGCCATTGCCGGTTATCCGCATGTTGTCGGGGGTAAAGCCAATGGTTTCGTAGTTGTCGTTGGTTTTTATCGCGATATAGCGGGCGATCTCGACGGCATCGATATCTGCAACGCGCACGGGATGCGGAAACAAGGCGCGGCTGAAGGCGTCCCTTGTATCGGCAATGGCAAGCTCGAGTTTCGTACCTTTGGGCATATCGATCTGGCCAAGCCGGGTTGGTGCAAGCAGTTCCGGCCGGTAGCTTGCCGTCCTCTCCCTGTCATAAGCCCGCATATGGATATAAAAATCACCGGTTTTCCACACGGTGAAGGCTGCGATGGCGGTCACCAGCCCATAGGGCAGCAGCATCGGGCGTTTCCAGCGGCCGCAGATATATCGAATGAGCAGCCCCAGCGTCCAGACGATCCAGACAAAGGTCGTGGCGAAAAGGAAGGCGATGAGAAGCAGCGCTTCGACGGACGGGAGTGCGACAGGGATCATGTGAACCAATGGCCTTGGGCGGAACCGTTTCCGATCCTCAGATACCCCGCAGCCTTAGCCCATGAATTGTGGTTTGTTCAACCAGCCGATTGACTGCCCGCGTCGGTCATCAGTCTGTTTTTGGTGAGAGACCAGGCGCCGCCGGTGACGGGCGCCTGGGCAACACGCGTTTTGCGGACATCAGCCGCCGAGGACGAAACGGGAGAATGCCAGGGAATTTCTGGCGTCCTCGTCCATTTTGGCGATGTCGGCGCCATTGCTCAGATCACGCCACACCTTGATATCAGAACCGATGGTGCCACCGGTCTTGACGAACGGCTCCATGACGACGGCACCGGTGTAATTGATATCGCGAAGCGCGAGGCCGATTTCCTGCCAGGGCATCCTGCCTTTGCCCGGAACACGGCGATTGCTCTCGCCGGTGTGGAAGTGACCCAGCAGCGGGCCGGCCGTGCGGATGGCTTCGCCGAAACTGTCTTCCTCGATGTTCATGTGGAAGGTATCGAGCATGACCTTCACATTGTTCTTCCCGACATCCTTGACGAAGGCGACGCCTTCGGCCGCCGTGTTGAGCACGTGGTTTTCAAAGCGATTGAGGACTTCGATGCACAGGTTGATGCCGAGATCATTGGCGAAATCGGCAATGCCGTGAATACCCTCGACACCACGCGCGTAATCACCCGGCTTGTCGACCGGCTGCGAATAATCGATCGGCCAGTAGGAATGCAATGCGCCGCCAATGGTGCGGATGTCGAGCTTGGCGACATTGGTGAGTGTCCGTTCAAAAAACGCCTTGCCCGCCGCGCGCACGGCCGCATCTTCCGACGACAGGTTCTTTGATTTCGACGGACCGATGCCGGCGGTGAGCATGATGCCGTTATCCTTCGCACTCTGCTTGATCACGGCGAGTTCGGCGTCGCTGTATTCGTTGATATGGTGGGCGGCGACTTCGATGATATCGAAGCCGAGTTTGGCGACCTTTTCGATATAGGGGCCGAACTTGGCGCTCCACTCATGTTCCCAGTAAGAATAATAGATGCCGTGTTTCATGGGGATTTCTTTCGCTTCTGTTTCACTTGGTTGGGATGTGGGCGCCCGCGATCATTCGGTGCGTCTCAGGAAGCGGCCCCGCTTCCCGGATTGCCGATGCGAAGATCGGGTTCGGTGCTCGTCGAGATGATGAAACGGCCGTTGGGAAGGTCGTTCTCCTCGACCTTCCGGTTGATCTCGTCTTCGGCAAGACCGAAGCCCAGCCAGCGGTTTCTCAGCCGCGCACGCAGATCGTCCTCGCTGACATCGACAAAAACCGTCAGATCGAAGATCGGTTTGAGACGGTTCCAGGGCGATTGGCCGGCGAGGAGATAGTTGCCTTCACAGACGATGATATCGACAGATTGCGGGATCAGCCGGCCGCCGGCGCGGGCGATTTCGATCGCCCGGTCAAAGACCGGAACGGCAATGACATCATCCTCATTGGCCTTGAGGCGCTCGAGCATGTGGCGCAAACCGTGGGCATCGAAAGTATCGATGGCGCCCTTGAAGCGACGGCGGTTCATCTCTTCGAGCACGGCATCGTCATAGTGATAACCATCCATCGGGAAAAGCGCGGCGGGCTCGCCTCCACCTGCGTTCAACACATCCACCACACCTTCGGCAATGGTCGATTTTCCCGATCCCGGGGCGCCGGCAATCGCGATCATCACGCGTCGGCCTTTTGCCCTTTCCAGACGCTGGAGCGCCAAGCCCGCAATCTCACGGGCATTATCGTCAATTGTGCTCAAGGTGTTCCTCGCCCCGATCATGATTGCGGTCAGAAAATCCGGTACTGGCTTGCCTTGTCGCGCAGGAAGGCCAGCCCCTTGTCGAGGACCTCGTCTGCGCCTGAAGCGACCGGCCGCCAGGTGGAAATCGCACCTGCCATCTCCTCCGGCATCGCGGCGAAACTCTCGAGCGTCAGCACGCCCTTGAAGCCAATGGCCGCGAGTGCGGCAAACACCGCGTCCCAGGCAACATTACCGAAACCCGGCGTGCCGCGGTCACTTTCCGACATATGCATGTATTTCAGATAGTCGTGGGCGGCGATGATGCCATTGGCGATACCCTTCTCTTCCATGTTCATGTGGAAGGTATCGAGATGGACAAAGATATTGTCGGCACCGATACGCTCAACCAGCGCCACGGCCTGTTCAGCTGAGTTGACCAGATGGTTTTCGTAGCGGTTGACGGCCTCGATCCCGAATTGCAGGCCAAGCGTCTTCGCGTGGCCGGCAGACTGAGATAGTGCGCGTGTCAGATTGTCGTATTCAGCCTGCGTCGGCGGGAAACCCGTGCGCTCGCTGGTGCCGCCATAGGTGACGCCGGTCAGCGCTTCCGCCCCCATTTCGGCGGCCTTGTCCAGCGCGGCGTTCAGATGCGCGACGGCTGCTTCCGGACGGACGGAGGCCCAGGCAGGCTCCGGCAGAACCAGCGAGCAAGCGGCCCGCAGGCCGTATTTCTCCAGCAGGGCGCGGGTATGCGCCGTATCGACCGATGGGAGATCGACAAGCGGAATCTCGATGAAATCCTGCCCATAATCCGCAGCACCGGCAATGGCCCGCCTGGCGCTTTCATGATCCCAGTTGAGGGACCACATCATTGCGTGAACACCGAAGCCTTGCACGTCATACCTTCTTTCTGAGAGATGCGAAGTAGCTTGAAAACAGGCCGCGCGCGGCCATGACGACAATCATCAGCACACCCCACAGCGCCGTTGCCAGATGCTGGTTGGCGCCGAGAAGGTTGAGCCCGGACGACAGAAGTTGCAGAACGATCAGCGCGACAAAGACGGGCAGCACACGGCCGAAGCCGCCGAATGGATTGATGCCGCCGAGGAACGCCGCCAGTACCGTGATCAGCAGGTAGGATTCACCGTGTCCCACACGCACCGAGTTGAAACGGGCAAGCATGATGATGCCGGCAACGGCACACATCAGACCCGAGAGCGTGTAGACGAGCACCTGGATCTTGCGGGTGTTGAGACCGGAATAACGCGCCGCCTCGATATTGGAGCCGATCATCAACAGACCGAAACCGAGCTTGGTGCGGGTCAGGAGTACGTGCCACAGCCCGACACAGGCGATGAAGATCAGCAGCGGGATGGGCAGCCCGAAAAGCGTGCCGTGACCAAGCGGCGCCATATAGGCCGGAAAACCGGAAACATCGCCGCCACGCGTCAGAAACTCCCCGAGCCCGCGCAGGAAAATCATCATCGACAGGGTGACGAGGATCGGGTGCGCGCGGGTATAGGCAATTGCCGCGCCGGTCATGGCGCCGGCAGCGCCGCCGGTGGCAAGGGCGGCAAGGCAGGCGAGCAGGAAGGCGCTCGGCGGTGCGTCCACGCCGCCATGGGCCTGCAGCACCCAGGCGGCCGCCAGCCCCGACAGATTGGCGGCGAAAGTGACCGAAAGATTGATCCCGCCGGTCAGCAGTGGCAGCAGCATCGCCAGTGTCAGCAGACCGAGTTCCGGCAACTGAAAGGCGACCGAACCGAATGTGGCGAGCGACAGGAAATTATCCGCCAGCGTCCCGAAGATGAGCATGACCGCGACAAAGGCAATCACCGGCCCGGCCATGTCAGCGCCGAAAATCGCGTTGAATTTGCGAACGAAGCTGCTCATCGCTGCGCACTCCCCTTGTTTGCGGAGGTTCGGAAGGCCGCCGGCAGCAGCTTGTCGAACCGGGTGGAGGACAGCGTGATTGCGATGAGAATGATCGCGCCGACGATCATCTTGAATGCAAAGGGAGACACGCCCATCAGGTTGAGGCCGTTCTGAGTGATGGACACCATCAGCACCCCGAGCACGCAGCCGATGACCGAACCCTTGCCGCCGCCAAGCCGCGCACCACCAAGCACAGTTGCGGCGAGAACATCCAGCTCGCGGCCATAAAGCGCGTTCGGCACGACCTCTTGCGCATAATGGGCCTGCATGAGACCGGCAATGCCCGCCATCAGGCCGAGCCAGCCGAAGGAAATATAATGCATGGCGCCGATATTGATGCCGAAGCGGCGTGCGCCTTCCGGATTGTCACCGAAAGCATAAAGCTTGCGGCCGACGGTGGTGCGCGAAATCATGAACCAGGTGGCGAGGCAGCAGAGGATCATAACCACGACCGGCAGCGTCAGCTCGACCCAGGAACCATCCGGCATCTCGCGCTCATAAAACACCACGCGGGTCGAAAGCCATTCCGGCAGATCGTAGATCGACACGCCCTTGGTGAAAAACATCAACAGCCCGAAGAAGATGTTGAAGGTGGAAATGGTCGCGACGATGGAAATGATATTGAGCCGCCAGACGAGGAAGGCGTTGACGAAGCCGAGACCAAGGCCGACGGCGCCGGCAATGATGAAACCTTCCGCCCAGTTTCCTCCGCCGAGCGCATTGAGCGCCAGAACGGTGACATATTGCACGACGGAAGCAGCAACGGCGAAGGAGATGTCGATACCGCCTGAAATCAACACGACAAGCAGGCCGACCGCAAAGATGATGTTGACCGCCGAGACATTCAGCACATCGAAGGCATTGGAGATGGTGAGGAAACGGTCGGTGGCGAAAGACAGCCCCGTGCATAGCAGCACCATGACCACAAGCAGCGTGAATTCGGTCGTATGTCCGAGGATGAGCCTACGCATAGATGGCGGACTCCAGTTCGGTAAGCGACACATGTCGCGGATCATGGGTGGCGTGGAACCGGCCTTCGACCATGTGGATGATCCTGTCAGTGTTGAAATAGACTTCCGGCGGTTCATCGGAGATGACGATGATCGAAAGACCTTCGGCGGCGAGCTTTCGGACAATTTCGAAAATTCCGGCGCGGGCACCGACATCGACACCCACCGTCGGCGCGTCCAGAATGAGGATTTTCGGCCCGATCGCCAGCCACTTGGCAATGGCGACACGCTGCTGGTTTCCGCCCGAAAGCGTGCGGATCGGGTCTTCCGGCAGGCCGATCTTGACGCCGAGCGCTGAAATCCAGCGGGAAACCACATCCGCCTTCTTCGATGGCGAGATAAGGCCACCCGTCAGCAAACGGTCGAGCGAGGCCATGACGAGATTATCGGCGATCGACTGGGGCTGATTGAGACCAAGTGCCAGCCGGTCTTCGGAAAGATAGGCGACGCCGGCCCGGATAGCATCCCGGTTGGAATGAAAATTCACTTTCTTCCCGTCGATCAGGATTTCACCCGATTGCGGCCGATGCATGCCGAAAAGGGTCAAGGCCAGTTCGGTGCGTCCGGCTCCCAGCAGGCCGGTAATCCCCAGCGTTTCGCCCCTCCTTAAATCGAAAGACACGTCTTCAAACTCACCTGCACGGCTGAGCCCGCGCACGGACAGAACGACCGGCTTGTCATCGTGATCGGCAGCTATGACGGCGCTGTCGAAATTACGGCCGGTCATCAGTTCGGTCACGCGTGACTGGGTCATGCCTTCAACCGGGAAGACACCGACAAGCGACCCATCGCGCAGCACGGTGATACGGTCCGAAATCTCAAGCACTTCCGCCAGCCGGTGCGAGACGAACACAACCGCGACGCCGGAGGCGGAGAGATTGCGGACGATATCGATCAGATAGTCCGTCTCAGATTGCGTCAGCGACGCGGTCGGCTCGTCCATGAAAACGAGGCGCGCTTCCCCGACCAGTGCACGGGCAATCGCCACGATCTGGCGTTGGGCAATGGGCAGTTCCTTCAGCGGCCGGTGAATATCGATCTCAACGCCGAGCCGAGCCAAAGCCTTCTCGGCAGCATTTTCAATCGCGCCTTTGTCGACCAGCCCATACCTGCCGTTTACCGCGTACTGAAAGCCGATATTCTCCGCCACCGACATTTCATCAAACAGCGCCAGATCCTGCCAGATCACCTGAATGCCAAGCGATTGCGCAAGTGTCGGGGTCATCGCGGCTATCGGCTTGCCGTCGAAATACAGTTCCGCATCGTTTTCGGGCGTATAAACGCCTGTGATGACCTTGATCAGCGTGCTTTTGCCGCAGCCGTTCTCGCCGGCCAGACAATGCACTTCACCCGGATTGACCTCGAAAGAAACGCCTTTCAGGGCGCGCACGCCGCCAAAGGTGACTTTGACATTTTTGAGGGACAGGAGCGGTTCTGCGCTCATGATAGCGTATCTCTCCTTTCGCCGCGAAAGCATCGCAGACGTGGCGCTCGGCATGTTTTCCTGAATGGGCGTCGCGCGGTTTTTTCCCCGCGCGACGCCTGCGGCTCTGGGGAGGATCAGAGGCCCATGGAAACGAGCTTGTCGATGCTTTCCTTGTCGATCTTCAAAAGCTGGTCGACGACGATGGTGTTACCCTCGGGGTTGATGGTGCCAAGACCTTCGATATTGTCGCCGGCCTTGGGTGTCTCGCCCTTGGCGATGCGGTCGGCGAGCGTGATGAACACCTCACCGGCCTGTTTCGGGTTCCACATGAAGCCGCCAGTCAGGGCACCGGATTTGATCAGCTTGGCACCCTGCCCCGGCGAAAACGGGCCGATGACGAAGACCTTGCCATCCTTGCGCCGCTCTTCCACGGCACGTCCGGCACCGATCGGCCCCTGCGAACCGAAGGCAAGGAAACCGCTCAGGTCGGCATTGGCGGACATCAGATCGAGCGCAGTCGACCGGCTCTTGTCGAGATCTTCGGCGACGCCGTAACGATCGCCGACAAGCTTCATGTCCGGATAATTGGCCTTGATATAGGCGATGGCGGCATCGGCCCAGGCATTGTGAAGCGGCACGGTGAGCGAACCGACAAAGACGGCATAAGAACCCTTGCCGCCCATCTTTTCCGCCAGAAGCTTGCCATGCGCTTCACCAAAACCCTTGGCGGAAGCCAGTTCGAAATCCCAGTCAGCGCCGAGCTGCTTGGGCGATTCATGGGTGATGACCTTGATGCCGGCGGCCTGGGCCTTCTTCAGCACCGGCTCAAGCACCTTCGCATCATTCGGCACGACACCGATGAAATCGACCTTCTGGGCGATCAGGTCTTCGATGGCACGAACCTGCAGCGCCGGGTCGGCGCTGGTCGGGCCAACCATGAAACCGTCAACGCCGAGCTTCTTGCTCTGCTCCTTGATGCCGGCTTCCATGGCGTTGAACCACGGAATACCGCCGATCTTGACGACGACGCCAACCTTCGGCCCTTCGGCGAAGGCCGCGGATGAGAGCAGCGCAAGCGACAGGCCGAGCGCCGCAGCAATAATTTTCTTCATGATGTTCCTCCTCAAAAAATCGGCAAACGAAATCCGCCGCAGCCAGTTTTTCCCTGCCGCGCTTCAAATCTCTCATCTCGCTTATTCGAGACTCTCCCTTGCCACTCCCATAGCAACCATCCTGCACAATCGATATTGCCAATTTGCACAATCGATGGTGCAATAACCATATCATGAAGCTCCCTTCCGTCAAGGGGATGCGTGCTCTAATAATCGGAATCAGCTGGGGAGATCGAAGTGACAGGCATAAGTTCCAAGAAAGCCACCATTTATGACTTGTCGCTATTATCTGGCGCGTCCGCCTCGACAGTGAGCGCGGTGTTGAACGGATCATGGCGCAAGCGACGGATTTCGGAGGAAACCGCAGACAGGATACTCTCGCTCGCCAAGGCACAACGCTACACCACCAACCTGCAGGCCCGCGGCCTCCGGAGCTCAAAGTCCGGTCTCGTCGGGCTTTTAGTGCCGGTTTATGACAACCGGTTCTTTTCATCGATGGCACAGACCTTTGAGGGGCAGGCACGCAAACGCGGCCTGTCACCCATGGTGGTTTCCGGGCGACGCGACCCCGAGGAAGAGCGCCGGACCGTCGAGACGCTGATCGCCTATTCGATTGACGCCCTGTTCATTGCGGGCGTCACCGATCCGGATGGCGTTCACCAGGTCTGCGCACGCGCCGCACTTCCCCACGTCAATATCGACCTGCCGGGCAAATTTGCGTCGTCCGTCATTTCCAATAACAGGCACGGCGCGGAAATCCTGACATCGGCAATCCTTGCCCATGCGGCAAAGGGTGGGTCGCTCGGTCCAGACGACGTCATCCTGTTCGGCGGTCATGACGACCACGCCAGCCGCGAGCGCATTGACGGCTTTCATGCCGCGAAAGCCGATTATTTCGGCGTGCAAAGTGGTGATGATATCGAGATCACCGGTTATTCTCCGCGCATGACGGAACTGGCCTTCGAACGCTTCTTCGAGCGCAGGGGCCGCCTTCCCCGCTGTTTCTTCGTCAATTCATCGATCAACTTCGAGGGGTTGCTTCGTTTCATGGGACGTCACGACGGCGAGGCATTCGGCGACATCGTCGTCGGCTGTTTTGACTATGACCCATTCGCGTCTTTTCTTCCCTTTCCAGTTTACATGATCAAACCCGATATTGCGCAAATGCTCGAAAAAGGGTTCGAACTGCTCGAAGAGAACCGCGCAGAGCCGGAAGTCACCATTATCGAACCGCAGCTCATTCCCCCGCGCACCGCCCTTGAAGGGCCGCTTGATGATATCTGGGATCCGGTCGCGGTACGCCGCATGTCAATGTGAAACGTTCCGCTCTATCAGCGGAGGTTTCCTCCGGAGAGGCGCCAATCTACGCTTGACCTCAACCGCACTTGACGCCGTATCGATTTGCATGAAGCCCACCATTGCAATGGAATGACGATGATTGAAAAGCTCCTGAAAATGCTGGAAGACGGTAAAGATGCCCCACTCCTGCGCTTTTCACTCGCAAAGGCCCTAATGGCCGCGCGGCAATTCGACGATGCGGCGCAACATCTGCGCGAGGCGGTTCACCAGGACCACGATTACTCAGCAGCCTGGGCGGCACTTGGCGAATGCCTTATGCATCTCGGAGACGATGACGGTGCCGTTGCCGCGTGGGTTGAAGGCAGCGCGGTCGCCATGAAAAAGGGTGACATCCAGGCAAAACGGCAGATGGACGTCCGGCTTCGGCGTGCGCAATCACGACGCCTCACGGTCCGCCAAGGGTAAGCCGCCGATCGATGCCAATCTTGCCAAGAAATGCCTCATCATGGCTGACAACCAGGAGCGCTCCGTCATAGGCTCGCAGGCCGGCCTCCACGGCCGCGATGGAATCGATATCCAGATGGTTTGTCGGTTCATCGAGGATCAGCAATTGCGGCGGCTGCGGGCCACAAAGAACGCAGGCGAGACCCGCGCGCAGCATCTGTCCACCCGAAAGCGTTCCGACGATCTGCAAGGCGGCATCGGCACGAAACATGAAGCGGGCAAGCGCTGCCCTGCAGGCGTTCTCTCCGGCCTGCGGGTTGAGTTGAAGGAAATTGTCGCGGATCGACAGCTTCGGATCCAGCAGGCTGACCTGCTGGTCCAGAAAGACGGACGTCACACCGAGGTGGACCGTTCCTGACAACGGCGTCAGTTCATTCCTGATCACGGAAAGCAGCGTCGTTTTTCCCGATCCGTTCGGGCCTGTCACGGCCACGCGCTGCGGGCCGGTGATTTCGAAGGACAGATCGGCGAACACGGGCTGTTTTCCCGAATATCCTGCGGTCAGGTTTTGCAGGCTCAATACGGTCCTGGTTGCGTGCAACCCGCTGGGTGGCAGGGTGACAGTAAGGTCCTGAAGGACTTCGATCCGCTGTCGCGCCGTCTGCAAATCATCGGTCGCTTCGGCTTTCAGACGACTGGCGAGATTGGCATTGTCGCCGCTGGTGTTTTCGGCACGCCTTTTCATGCCACCGGCGGCAATGCGCGGCATATCCCCCTTTGCCGCTTTTGCGGCGCCCTTTGCGTCGCGACGGGCCTTGCGTTCCAGTGCCTCCTGCGACCGTCGCCTGACCTCGGACAGGCGCTTTTCGGCGCTGGCAAGGTCCTGTTCGGCGGCGGCCAGTTCCAGTGCCTTTTGCGCACGGTAATGGCTCCAGTTGCCGCCATAACGGGATGCGCCCAGCGTCGTCATTTCGACGATCGCATCAAACGTATCGAGAAGTTCCCGATCATGGCTGACGACAATCGCTCCGCCACGCCAACCGGCCAGAAAATCGGCAACGAACAGACGACCGTCACGGTCGAGATTGTTGGTCGGCTCATCGAGGATCAGAAAGTCCGGGGCGGCATGGATCTGGGCTGCAAGTGCCGCCCGTGTGCGCTGCCCGCCGGACAATGCCGAAAGCAGCGTTGACGGCGAAGCGTCCAACCCGACATCAGCCAGCGCATCGGCGATTCTTTCCTCCAGCATCCAGTCAACGTCACCAAGCTCCTCCAGCGTCGCCTGCCCCGCCTCGGCGCGGGAAAGAACCTTGAGCGCCTCCCGCGCGTTGAAAAGATCCGCGACGGTCTCCCCGGGCATGACCTGCACGATTTGCCTGAGAACGCCGATCCGGCCGGAGACGGCCACCGTGCCGGCGGACGGCGACAATTCGCCGGCAATCAGCTTCAGAAGCGTCGTCTTGCCAACGCCGTTACGCCCGACAAGGCCGGCTCGTTCGAGGCCGAAGCGAAGATTGATGTTGGAAAAGAGCGGATGACCGTCAGGCGTGGACCATGAGAGGTCTGAAAGGGTGATGGAACAAGGCATGGATATGGTTTCTCCGGATGACAAGGCGTTGCGGCTTTGTGATCGGGTTGAAATCCATGGTTCACCGTCCTGTTGGTATTGCGGAGAGAGCGCTACTAATGGAAAAAAGCGGCGCGTTCGTGGCGCAGGTTTGAAGTTGCCATGAAACGCCGGAGGGTGAACTCCGGCGTTTCATTGTTTCAGGCCACCAGGCCCTTGGTCAGTTCCAGCGCCTGCCGCTCGAACAGCCGGCGATAGATGCCGTCATTGAGGCGGATAAGCGCCTGATGGTCGCCTTCTTCGACAATCTTGCCCTTGTCGAACACCAGCAGCCGGTCCAGCGCCCTGACCGTGGAGAGCCGGTGCGCGATGACGAGCGTCGTGCGGCCATCCATCAGCCGTTCCATGGCCTGCTGGATCTGCACTTCGCTTTCGCTGTCGAGGCTCGAAGTGGCCTCGTCAAGGATCAGCACCGGTGCATCCGCAAGGAAGGCACGGGCAATGGCGACGCGCTGGCGTTCCCCGCCCGAGAGCTTGACGCCGCGTTCGCCGACCATGGTCTCATACCCTTTTGGAAGGGACATGATGAACTCATGGGCGCTGGCCTGTTTTGCCGCCTGCTCGATTTCCCGTCTTGAGGCACCCGGCCGGCCATAGGCGATGTTTTCCGCCAGCGTGCGGTGGAACAGGATGGGTTCCTGCTGCACGATGGCGATCTGGCCGCGCAGGCTTGATTGCGTGACACCGGCGATATTCTGCCCGTCAATGCGGATTGCCCCCGACTTGATGTCGTAAAGGCGCTGGATGAGCTTGACGAAGGTTGTCTTGCCCGAGCCGGAATGGCCAACCAGCCCCACACGCTCGCCCGGCTTGATGGTGACCGAGAAGTCATCATAAAGCGGGGTGGGATGCGCGCCATATTGGAACGTGACGTGATCGAAGACGATCTCGCCCCTGCCGATATCAAGCCGCGCGGCATCCGGCCTGTCTTCGACGCCAAGCGGCATCTTGTCCAGCAGCACCAGCTCTTCCATGTCGTTGACGGCGCGTTGCAGGTTGCGGATATCCTGCCCCACATCACGCAGATAACCCTGCAACACGAAGAACATGGCAAGCACGAAGGTGATATCACCCGGCGTCGCCAGCCCCTGTCGCCACATGATGAGACCGGTGCCGAGAATGCCGGCCTGCATGGACACCATCATGAAGCTCTGAATGGTGCCATTCAGCGTACCGCGCCGCCATGTCCTGCGCGTGCGGTTATCCCATTTCACCAGCACATGGCCCAGCCGCGTTTCCTCACGCGTTTCAGCGCCAAAGGCCTTGACGACCGAGTTGCAGCTGATGGCATCCGCCAGCGCCCCGCCAAGCCTTGTATCCCAGGCATTGGCAAGCCGTGCCGCAGGCGACACATAGCCCATGGAAAGAGCCACGGTGACACCGACATAGATCAGCGAGCCCAGGCCGACGATGAGGCCCATGACCGGCCAGTAGCTGCCCAGCACGATGGTGGCGCCGACCAGCATCACGAGGGACGGCAGAAGCGCGATGAGCAGCAGGTCGTTCAGCGAATCCAGCGCCCACATGCCACGCGTGATCTTGCGCACCGTAGAGCCGGCAAAACTGTTGGCATGCCAGTCAGTCGAGAAACGCTGCACCTTGTGGAAGCCGTTATTGGTGACGTCAGCCATGGTTTTCAGCGTGAGCCTGATGATGCCGTTAAAGATGAACCAGCGCAGCACCACGCTGGTGAGACCCAGCGACACCACGATGACAAAAGCGTGCAGCGCCTTGTCCGCCCCGTTGCCGCCGGCAATGGCATCAACGATCTGGCCGGAAAAAACCGGCACCATGACTTCGGCCAGCGTGCTGGCAATGACCAGCACGATGATGAAACCCACCAGTGCCGGCCGGTGGCTCCAGTGGTGAAAAACAAAGCCGAGCACATGACGATAGGCATCGGCGCGGAAATCGAACTTCTTGCGAGACATTTTAACCAGCACGGCGCCAGAAAATCGGCAACCGGTCCTCAAAACGGAAGTTGGATGGCACAGCCCGGACGGGAGACGAAATGATCCCGTCAGATCAATCGGGCTATGAAGGAAAAAACCGCATGTCGGGCGCGCGCAGGGCGGGCCGCGAATGGATATGACCTAGTGTCGGGTCATTCCCTGCGGGAGGTTTTCGGTGAATGCTGGTGTCATGCAACGCCTCCCTTTGTTTGATCTGACGCGGTGATACATTTTGTAGCTGAGTGATTTGAGCTTGCCAAGCGGGTTTTTGCAACCTTATGGCAAGTGATGCGGAAACGACACATTGGCCGATGTGGCAGGCCCGTTCCTGGCCGGTCAATGACGGCTTCGGTTACGGTTCTGCAGTGGCAGCTGGTGCTGCGCACCCCAGCACGGGGTGCGCAGCGAGGTATCGAAGGACCGGGATTAGCGCTCCCGATCAGTCCATCTGCACATTTGCATTTTTGACGACCGGTTCCCACTTGGCGATTTCGGCCGCAACGTGGCTCTTCAGTTCATCGGGTGACGAAGCAACGATCTTGGCGCTGAACTCCGCCATGCGCGCGGCCACATTCGGATCGGCAAGCGCTTTCTTGGCGGCGGCATTGAGCTTGTCGATCGCATCGGCAGGCGTGCCGGCAGGCGCAAAGAGCGCATTCCAGGTGTAGGTTTCATAACCCGGCACTGTCTCGGCAATGGTCGGCATATCCGGGAAGGATGAAGCGCGCTCAGTGGTTGTCACACCAAGCGCCCGCAATGTGCCGGACTTTATGTGGCCTGACGACGACGGCAGATTGTCGAACATGATCGAAATCTGGTTGCCGAGAAGATCGTTGAGCGCCGGGCCTGCTCCCTTATAGGGAACATGCTGCATGCTGACACCAGCCATGCTCTTGAACAGTTCGCCTGAAAGATGCAGCGGCGTGCCATTGCCGGAAGAGGCATAGGCATATTTGTCTGGCTCGGCCTTGAGAAGCGCAATCAGTTCCGCAACGCTGTTGACGTTGAGCTTCGGATTGACGACCAGCACATTCGGCACCACCACCAGCAAGGAAACCGGGGCGAAATCCTTTTCCGGATCGTAAGGCTTTGTTTTGAGGATGAGCGGGTTGAGCGCATGGGTCGCAACCGTGCCCATCAGGATCGTGTAGCCGTCCGGTTCTGCCCGGGCGACACGGTCGGCGCCGAGATTGCCACCGGCGCCGGCGACATTTTCAACAACGATCTGATGGCCAAGCTCATCGCCCATCTTCTGCGCGATGACACGCGCCACCACATCGGTGGAGCCGCCCGCAGCGAAAGGCACGACCAGCGTAATGGTCCGATCGGGAAAACCCTCGGCGCTCGCCGTCATTCCCAGCATGCAAAAAGAAGCTGCCGTAGCGGCAAGCTTCAACACCATGCGCCGTTTCGAAAACCGGTAATTCATGAACCCTCCTGTAACATGGCCTCCCCGCCATGCCGGCATAGTAGCTCAAAAGCACCTCGGGGCAAGCCATTGGTGTTACGGGAGGGGACGAGTGTACCGGTCTCAGGCTTTGACGCGTTCTTCGACGACCCGCCAGTTCACCAGGTTGTCCAGCACGGCGCGGATATGTTCGGGCTTGCGATTTTCATAATCGACGTAATAGGCGTGTTCCCAGATATCGATGCCCAGGTAGGCGGGACGACCGACGGCGACCGGGTTCTTGCCGTCTTCATATCCGATGAGCGCAAGCTTGTTATCGTCGCCGCGTGTCAGCCATACCCAGCCGGTACCGAAGACCGTGTCGGAAACATCCACCGCCCTTTTGATGAAGCCTTCATAGTCACCGAAGGTTTCGTTGACCTGGGCCGCTAGATCGCCGGTCGGCCGGTTGGGTCCGCCGGGAACGAACTGATCCCAATAGGCAACGTGGTTCCACGCCTGAGCGGCGTTGTTGAAAATCTTGATATCGTCAGCGTCCTTCGATTTTGCAGATTCGGTGACGATTTCCACCAGTGCCATGTCGGCATAACGTGTGCCGACTGCCAGCGTGTTCAGCTTGTCGTAATAGGCCTTGTGGTGTTTACCGTAATGTAGGCCAACTGTTTTTTCGGAAATGACGGGCGCAAGATCGGCTTGGGCAAACGGGAGCGGTGGCTGCGCCAGCGGCAATGCGGCATGCGCCACGTACGGACGGGGGAAAATAGTGGCGGCGGCGGTGACCGCACCGGCTGCCAGAATGCTACGCCTTGAAATGTTCATGGTATCCTCCTTTGAATGTCGACATCCCGGGTTAACCCGCGAGCACCGCCGAGGTTTCCTCAATTCCAGTTGAATCGGGAATTGAGCCGTGGGTCGGCAGACAAAGGCATGATGTACGACAGGAGAAAGGCCCTCCCGGTTAAGAGAGGGCCTGGCCGATTACCAGCGATAATAATCGCGACGGTCACGCCATTCACGGTGTTCCCGCCAGTCGCGGCGATCTCGCCGTTCCCGCCATTCTCTGCGGGCCTGACGTTCGCGCCATTCGCGGCGGCCTTCCCAGCGGTCGCGCCTGTCCCAGCCGCGCTCATAACGCGGCGGGCCGTTTGGACGGCAATAGCCGCGCGGCGACAGATGAAAGCCACGTCCGCAGGCATAGTCGACGGTCTGAACATTGGATGTCGCGGGTGCAGATGGCTGACCCACGGGCATGGCGTTCGCGCCGGTGCCGAACAGGGCGCTGAGTATCATTCCTGCGCCAAAAATCATCTTACGCATGTCATCTCCCTCCTTATGGGATGTCGGGATTTAGCGCCCCGGCGGGTGAACTGCGGCTGAATGAATCTGGGTGTTTTTGTGGCAGGGCGCCGCACTTCATGGCGAGGACGTGGCCGCGCGCCTCCTGACGACCGGTTGCAGCAGCGCGGTTTTGATCGTAGGTCTCAAGGTCACGGGGAGATGGCGATTGGACATCAATCAGGACGAAAAGCACGAAACGAAACCGGCGGGCAGACGCCCGCTCTGGCCATGGCTGTTATTGGGGCTTTTCACGCTTCTGGCCATTCACCTCTATATGGAGGTGAATGCCATGATGGATGATCTCGCCCGCACCTGGAGTGACCTCGTGCAGCTGTTCTGGTGGATCATGCCCGATCCGCAGGACTGAAGCCCGTCACGACTGGATCAGCGCAATACCCCGGCTCCTGAAGCCGAGCGTGACATCGCTTTGCGGCGGCAGGCTCACCTCGACCGCATGGTCGACGATGAAGAGCGTGCCGATATCGGTCTCGACTTCATATTCGACATGGCCGCCGAGATAGGCGCTGTGCAGCACCCGGCCGGCAACCCCTTGCCCGCCTGCCTGGCCGATGGCAATCGAACCCGGACGCACGGCAAGCTTGGCCGGACCGGGTCTGGCATTGCGCGCCGAAACCTGATGATCGATGCCGCCGACGCGGATCAGCGCATCCGGCCCCTCAATGCTGATCACCTCACAGCCGACGACATTCGCCTCACCCATGAAATCGGCGATGAAGGCTGAGGCCGGTGCTTCGTAAAGATCGCGCGGCGCACCCGACTGGGCGATTTCGCCATCCTTCATCACAATGATTCTGTCCGAAACGGCCAATGCCTCGTCCTGATCATGCGTCACATAAACGGCGGTGAACCCCAGCCGCTGCTGCAATTCACGAATTTCGGTACGCACCCGGCGGCGAAGGCGGGCATCGAGGTTGGAGAGCGGCTCATCAAGCAGCAATACCTGCGGTTCCAGCACCAGCGCGCGGGCAACCGCGACGCGCTGCTGCTGGCCGCCGGAAAGTTCTGCCGGCAGGCGATGGCCCATGCCGGCGAGGCCGACGAGCTTCAACCCCTCTTCCGCCTTTTCCCGCGCTTCCGCCTTGCGCAATCCCGAGGATTGCAGGCCGTAAGCGACATTGTCGAGCGCCGTCATGTGCGGGAAAAGCGCATAGGACTGGAAGACCATCGAGACATCGCGCTCATTGGCAGGCAGCATGGTCACATCCTTGTCGCCGATGAGAATGCGGCCGCTGGTTGGATGTTCAAGACCTGCCAGCATACGCAGCGTCGTCGTCTTGCCGCAGCCGGAGGGACCGAGCAGGGTTACCAGCGTGCCGGGCTCGATGGTGAGCGACAGGTCGGGAATGGCGGTGAAGGCGCCGAAGGTCTTGCGGACATTCTGAAAGGTGACGGAGCCGGGCTTTACGGAAATCATGCGGTTTTCTCCTGGGCAAGAGGAACGGAGGAAGCGGATGGCAGGCCGGCGACGCGGTTTTCGCGCCGCAGGCGTCGCTCGCCAACAATGAGCTGGAAGCCGGTAATGACGGTGATCATCACCACGATCAGCATGGAGGAATAGGCGATCGCCACACCATATTCGCCGTTTTCGACGAGGCCGACGATGTAGGATGTCGCCATGTTGTACTGGGCGCTGACGAGGAAGATGACGGCGCTGATGGAGGTGATGGCGCGCACGAAGGAATAGACCAGCGCAGCCGTGATTGCGGGCCTCAAGAGCGGCAGGATGACCTTGCGGATGGTGCGGAAACTATTGGCCCGCAGCGTCAGCGAGGCCTCGTCGAGGCTCTTGTCGAGCTGGCTCATCGCCGCGATGCCGCCGCGCACGCCGACCGGCATGTTGCGGAATACGAAGCAGGCGATGAGGATCAGCGCCGAACCCGTCATTTCCACCGGCGGCAGGTTGAAGGCCATGATGTAGCTGACACCGATGACCGTGCCGGGAATGGCAAAGCTCATCATCAGCGCGAATTCGAACAGGTTCCGTCCGGCGAATTTCTGCCGCACGATGATATAGGCGGTGAGAAGACCGACGGCAGCGGTGAGCGGCGCCGAAACCAGCGCGATCTCCATCGTCGTCCAGAACGAGTTCCAGGCAACACCCGTCCAGGCAATCGAGCCGTTGGAGAAGCTGACGGAAAAAGCGCGGATGTAGTGATCGAAGGTCAGGGAATTATCGAGACCCCAGGTCTTCACGAAACCACCGACAAGGATCATGCCATAAACGACGATGGTGAAGACCATCCACGGTACGACGATGGCGTGAACACCGATGGACAGGCCGCGTGGCAGGGCGATATGCGCGCCGCTGTCGCCCTTGCCCGTCACCGTGGCGAAATTCTTGCCTGCCAGCCAGAAACGCTGGGCAAGGAAGGCCGAAAGCGTGAAGCACAGGAGGATGATAGCAAGCACCGCGGCGCGGGAGGGATCATTCTGCGAGCCGACGACAGCAAAGAAGATTTCCGTCGACAGCACGCCATGGGTTCCGCCAAGCACCAGCGGATTGCCGAAATCCGCCATGCTCTCGATGAAGCCGATCAGGAAGGCATTGGCGAGACCGGGCTTCATCAGCGGCAGCGACACCCGCCAGAAGGTGCGCCAGCGGTCGGCGCGCAGCGTCTGTGAGGCTTCTTCCATCGACGGGCTGACACCTTCGACCACGCCGATCAGCACCAGAAACGAGATGGGCGTGAAGGACAGAACCTGCGCGATCCAGATGCCGGTCATGCCATAAAGCCAGCGGCCCGGTTCGATGCCAAAGAGATAGGAAAGCCATTCGGTGACGACACCGGCGCGGCCGAAAAGCAGCGTCAAAGCAAGGCCGATAACAAAAGGCGGCGTGATGATCGGCAGAACGGTGAGAAGCCGCAGGCCCTTCTTGAAGGGAAAGCGGGTGCGGGTAGCGATCAGCGCAAAGCCAAGCCCGAGCACGGTCGAGCCGAAGGCGGTCATCAGGGCGAGAAACAATGTGCGCCAGGCAACGCCGCAACGCTCTTCGCCCGCCACGCAGCCAAGGCTCCAGATGCCGGGATCCTGGATATTACGAATGAAGCCATCGGCATTGAAGGAGCCGTCGAAATCCTGAACGGAGGCGATCAGCATGCTGCCGATCGGATAAAAGACAAAAACCGCGACGAGGAACACCAGAACGGAAATGGCGCCGACGACGAAAGCGTCGCCTTTCATGACGCCACGTTCGGCAAGCCCGAAGGCAAAAAGCAGCACGAAGACGAACGACATGACAACGGCCCCCGCCCCCATGGACGCCTGACCATCGGCAAGCATGCCGAAGAGGTTTTCACTCACCGTCCAGGTCCAGCCGGTAAAGCCGATCGCCAGCCCCTGCAAGGCAAGGAAAGCGAGACCGGCAGCTCCGATAAAGGCGAGCAACCCACCCCGGCGCATCGGATCACGCATTGGCCGGACAAGGCATGCGGCGAGAAAAAAGAGAACGATGCCGACAAGCCATGGTTTTCCATAGAACAGTATCTGCATCACGCCCGGCGCATTGCTGGCGGTGGAGAAAAATCCGGACAGCCAGCGGAAGCTGAAAAAGCCGCCTTCGATGCGATACCAGGGAAGAAGAATGAGGGCAAAAGCCCCGAGCGCCAGGACGATGTCCAGCCTGCGATTGCCACGTGTCATGGCCGACCTCGCTTATTTCATGCCGATGAAAGAGTGGCGGGCATCCCGGCTTAAAAAGCCGGGATGCCTGTCGCCGGAGTTAAGATCAGTTGGCGACCGCACCGACCTCGCGGTCCCAGCGTTCCAGCAACGCCTTGCGCTTGGCCGGATCGCCATAGGTCTTGAAGTCGTAGTCGATGAGCTTGATGTCCTCGAACTTCGGCGCTTCCTTCGGCACTTCCGCCGTCTTGTTGGAGGGAAGCTGGAAGGACTTGGCGTCCTTCATGCGCGACTGGACTTCCGGCTTCAGCGCCCAGTCGTACCAGGTCTTGGCATTGTCGAGGTTGCGGGCACCCTTGATGATCGACATGGAGCCGATCTCGTAACCCGTGCCTTCGCACGGCGCGATCGACTTGACGGGGAAGCCTTCCGCCGTCTGCGCCACCGCATCATGCATGAAGACGATGCCGAGCGCCGTCTCGCCGCGCGCCGCCGCCTTGACCGGTGCGGAACCCGACTTGGTATATTGCGAGATATTGACGTTGAGCTTCTTCAGATAGTCGATCGCCTGATCTTCACCCATGATCTGCGCGAGCGAGGCAAGCGCGGTATAGGCGGTGCCCGAAGAGTTCGGATTGGCGATCTGAATTTCGCCCTTCAGTTCCGGCGCCAGCAGGTCGGCCCAGCACTTCGGCTCCTTGTAACCCTTCGACTTGAAGATTTCGGTGTTGTAGCCCCAGCCCAGCGCACCGGCATAAACGCCGACAGTCCTGTAACCGGTGCTTTCGGCCTGTTTGACGGCCCAGTCCTGCAACTGGTCGAGCATCGGCGACTTGTATTCCAGCGTCAGGTTTTCCGAGGCCGCCTGCATATGCGGATCGCCGGTACCGGCCCACCAGATATCGGTCTTCGGGTTGCGGGCTTCCGCGCGCACCTTGGCATAGGTCTCGCCCGAAGACAGGCGCACCATATTGACCTTGATGTCGTGCGACTTTTCAAAATCGCCCTTCATCTGTTCGCAGATGACGACATCGGCCGAGCAGATCAGGTTCAGTTCGCCCGCCGCCTGCGCGGAAACGGCGCTCAGTGCCGTGCCGGCAAAAAGCAGGGTGGAAAGTATCGTCAGTCGCATGGTTATCCTCCTGTAGCTTGCGTCTGAATTCCTGGGCAGCGCGCGGACATGGCGCTGCCGGTCGCGGCGCCCTGCGGCGCGCACGCTGTCTTTTCAAGGTGTTGGTTTTTGGCCCTACTGGGTCTGGCTCGGGTGGATTTCGCTGTCGAAGCGGCTCAATAACCGACTTCGCTCTTCCGGCTGTCCGAAGGTGGCGAAGTCATAGTCCACCATCTTGATCATCGATATATCGGGTGCGGTGAGCGGCAATGTCGCCCGGGCGTTGGACGGCACCTGGTTCTGGCCCGCCGCAGCCCCGGTCGCCTGCCCTTCCGGGCTCAGCGCAAATTCCACGAAGGCCTGCGCAAGGGCCGTATTTCGGTTGCCCTTGACGATGCTGACCGCCCCGATCTCGTAACCGGTGCCTTCGCAGGGGGCGACGATGACCAGCGGAAACCCTTCGATCTTCTGGGTCACCGCGTCATGCATGAAGGAAATCCCGATCACGACCTCGCCCCGCGCCGCCGCCTTGACGGGCGCTGCACCCACCTTGGTATAACCGACGACATTCCGGTTCAGTTTCGTCATGAAACCGAAGGCCTCCTCCTCGCCGAACAGCTGCACCAGCGTGGCGAGCATGGTGAAGGCCGTGCCGGAATAGTTTGGATTGCCGGTCAGGATATGGCCGCGATAAATGTCCTTCGCCAGATCCTTCCAGCAAGTGGGAGCCGGCAGATTGTTTCTGGCGAGCAGTTCGGAATTATAGGCAAATCCCAGCGCTCCGGCATAAATGCCGGCTGACCTTGATCCGGACATGGCATAAAAATTCTGCGCCCAGGGCAACAGGTCCTGTGGATGCAGGGGTTGATACTCGTCCAGCAGCCCTTCCGAGCCGGCCTGCAAATGGGTATCGCCCGTGCCACCCCACCAGACGTCGACTGTCGGGTGGGATCGTTCCGCACGGATCTGGTCGAGGATTTCGCCCGTGCTTCTGCGAACCATCGAAATCTCAAGGCCCATCTTTGCCTCGAAGGCCCGCTGCATGGCCACGCACCAGGACTCGTCGACGCCGCACAGGACGTTCAACTTCGGCTCGGCCATGCCATGCCCTGCGCCGCACAGCCATAGAGCCATGCTCGCCGCAAGTGCGGTCAATCGTTTCACTTAAAGCCTCCCTGCCTGGAACCTCCCCGTTCCAGTCTCCACAAACAGCATGTCACATTCGGCCCGTACCGCAATCGAAGAATGGTTACCAATTTTTCACTGCACCGCCGAACAAGATTACAGATATTACAATTATGACGGGGGAGATAACCAGCGAGCCTTTGAAGATCGCTGCAGCCGCGCCTATGATGATGGCGGGAGGAAGATGCCGTGCTTAATCAGAAGGTTCGCATTCTGATCGTCGAGGACGATCCTGATATGGCCGAGCTTATCTCGGACCTCGTCGAGGCCGAGGGCTGGCTGCCCACCTGCGCCCGCTCCGCCGAGGAAGCGGACGAGATATTGGCGCGGGACAGGATGCAGCTGGTGCTCGTTGATCACAATCTGCCCGGTACATCCGGCCGCACTTTCGCCCAGCGGCTGCGCAGCAAGGTCGATAGCGATATCGGCATCGTCATGGTCACGGCCGCCGGCAGCGCCGCCGACAGGGTTCTCGGTCTGGAAACGGCCGCCGACGATTATGTGGTCAAACCCTTCGAACCCATCGAACTGACGGCACGGATCAAGGCCGTGTTGCGCCGAACGATCCCCTCGCTGAAACAGGAAAAGGACAGCGAGCGTGATCATGGCCGCACGGCGCTGCGCCTCGGCGACTGGGCGATCGATCTCGATGCCCGCCGGGCCGTCTGCCTTGCGGACCGCAGCCGCACGCTGACCAGCGCCGAATTCGCGCTGCTGGAAATTCTCGCCGAAACGCCCAACCAGCCCGTCAGCCGCTCGCAGATCCTCGACCGGCTGGGTTCGGAAAGCGACCGCTATATCGACCGCAATGTCGATGTGCTGGTGCTGCGGCTCAGGCGCAAGATCGAGATAAACCCAGACCTGCCGCGCCATATCAAGACGCGGCGCGGCAAGGGATATGTGCTCCATACCGACGAGGGCGAGCTTTCCCCGTGATCAGCCGTTCCTTCCTTTCCTCGATCGCGTTTCGCCTGCCCTTTGCGATCGTCTTTACCTGCGTCCTCGTCTTCAGCCTGTCGGCCATCGCCATTTATGGCCTGCAGCGCGCCCGCGATGAGATGGCGGCCTATGGCTTGCAGGCCTTTTCCAGTCTCGCCAAGGCGTCGCTGGTCTCCCGGCAGGTCTCCGATCTCGTCTCCAGCGCGCCTTTCCTGATGAATGCCGCCTCGCCCTATCGCGTTTCCAGCGAAAGCCGCTCCGTGGTCCAGCAGGTCGACCTGCTGCTGGAGATGACCGGGCCAGCCAGCGGGGAGCGGGCAGCACGCGGCTTTGCGAGCGAACGCATCGTCGAACTGCTCCAGCTTATCAGGGCGCAGACGCTCGATCTCGCCAAGGATGCCGATGCCGCGCAGGCCCACAAGGCGGAGGCAGCGGCGGCACTCGGCGAAATCGCTACCGGTCGCGGCATTGCAGACCCGGAACTGCGCCGGCGCATGAACGGCATCGTGCAGGCCGCCTCCGCATCCGACAGTCTTTTCCAGCTGGGCGAACTGCGCCGCCGCTACGTGGCGGAAACCACGGCCCGCCAGCAGGGTTACCCCGGCGAGCGGCTGCCTCTGGCCGAAATGCAGCCCTATGAGCGTGTCTTTGCGGCCCAGAGCCGTTACCTCCTGGAAATGTTCGCCATCCGCGCCTCGGTCTCCCGCCTTCACACCGTATCGCGCGATCTTTCCCATGTCACGGAAACCCAGGGCGATGCGGTTGCCCGCAGCCTGAACGAAGACCTGATCTCCACCTCCGATGCGCTCAGTCGCCTGCTGGTCATCGTGGCCGTCGCCTCCCTTCTGGTTCTGGTGGTGGCGATCCTCTCCATCCGCTCGGTAATGCGGGTGTCACGCGGGATCGCGGCGCTCTCCAACGGCATGAATGCGCTTGCCAAAGGCGAAAAGGATGTCGGCCCGCCTTCCTATAGCGGCTCGGAAACGGAGCTGATCCGTCTGCTTGACGCATTCCGCGCCTTTCATGACAGCGTCGACCGCGTCTCGCGCCTCAGGCGCACGGCGGAAGCGGCGGCCCGCACCATCCGCTCGACCTTCCGCAACATGAATGAGGGCATAGCGCTGTTTGATGCAACCGGCCGGCCGATCACCATGAACCGCCGCATCATCGAACTGGTCGGACGCTCCGGCTCGTCGCGAAAACTGCCGATCCGCCGGTTTGTCGAACCGGTCCCGGAAATCGATCCGATGCTTCTGCCGTTCGAGAGCGAAAAGGGCGCGTTGATGGAGCGCGCCGTTGTGCGCCACCGCACCGCGGACGAACGGGTGATCGAAGTATCGATGTCGCGCCAGCCGGATGGCGGCATCGTGCTGCTTGCCCGCGATGTCACGGCGCTCGACCGGCAGGAAGCGGAAGCCGTAAAGGCCCAGCGGCTTGACGGCATCATGCGCATGACCCACCAGGTCAGCCATGAGGTGGGCAACATGATCGGCATCATCACCGGCAGTCTGGGGCTTTTGGAGCGCGAGGCCGGGTTCAACGACCGCCAGAACCGCCACATCGCCCGTATCCGCAAGGCTGCGGATCGCGGCCGGTCTCTCGCCAGCAGCATGTTGACCATCGGCAGCCAGCAGCCGATCCATCCAAGCTCAATCAATGTCGCCAACCTGCTGCGCGGCATGGCCGATATCCTCGAGATCGCGGTCGGGCCCAAATGCCGGATCGCGCTCGATCTCGATGACAATCTTCCCACAATCCCGCTCGACCCCGCCCTCTTCGAGCAATCCATCCTCAACCTCTGCCTCAATGCCGCAGCCGCCATGCCTGATGGCGGCCTGATTTCAATCGAGGCGACCTGCGATAAGGATGCACTGGTGATATCAGTCACCGACGAGGGGATCGGCATGACGCCCGAGGCGGTGGACAAGGCGTTTGAGCCCTATTTCACCACCCGCGGAGACCATGGCGGCGCGGGCCTTGGCCTTGCCATGGTCTATGGCTTCGTTCGCCAGAGCGGCGGCGAGGCGCATATCAGTTCGAAACCCGGTGAAGGGGCGAAGGTTCAGCTGATATTTCCAGCAGGCACCGGGCTGGCGCAAAGGTCGGCCTGAAGCCGCTCGCGTGCTCGGCCAAGCGGCCGGTCAGTCCTTCGCGCCGGCGGCCTTAAGCAGTGCAACGATTTCCGTAAGCCCTCTTTCGCGGGCATGGGCAAGCGCGGTCCTTCCGTCAAAATCCTTCACTGCAACGTCAGCGCCGCCGGCAAGAAGCGACCGGACGATCCGCTGGGATACCGCCCCGCCATCTCTCAGGATTGTGACTTCAAGCAGGGCCGTCCACCCAAGCCGGTTGACGTGATCGACATCCAAACCGGCTGCAAGCAGCATATCAACGGCTTCCGGATGTCCCTTTTCGGCAGCCGGAATGAGGGCGGTGCCGCCAAAGCGGTTGGTGCTTTCAAGGTTTGCGCCCTTTTTCAGGATCATGCGCAGGATCTCGGTTCTGCCCTGCGCACCCGCCACCAGAAAGGGGCTGTCCTCGATATTGTCGCGGGCATCAACATCGGCACCGGCCTCGATAAGCAGGCGTGCCGCCGGCACATCATTTTGCCAGACGGCAACCAGAAGAGGCGTCTGGCCCTGCGCGTTCCGTTCTTCGGTGACGCCACTGTTTTTCAAAAGCTGTTCGAGCCTCGCGTGATCCTTCGCCGTTACGGCTTCCAGAACGGAAGCCTCAGCATTTGCGCCAAGGGCCATCATCAGCACTCCCCATAAAACCAGTCGTCGCATCGTCACCTCGAAAGAATGCCGGCACCGGTGGTGCGGGCAGCGCCATTGTTCCAGATGACCGGCATTCGCTTCAAGACCCGCCTTTTTGCCGCCTCAGGCCACCTGCACGAAATGGCCGGGTGAAACGGTCCTGTAAGTCCGTACAGGCGTTTCATATCCCATTGCCCGTATCGGGCTTTTCAGCTCGTCATTGGAAACGCCGCGCCTTATTCCGCGCCGCGCCGGATCCGGAACCGGCACCGCCGCCATCAGCTTTTTCGTATAGGCATGCTGCGGATTGTCGAAGACATCAGCACGCGGGCCGATTTCGACGATCTCGCCGAGATACATCACCGCCACGCGATGGCTGACGCGCTCCACCACCGCCATATCATGCGAGATGAACAGGAAGGCGAGGTTGAGGCTCTGCTGAAGGTCGAGCAACAGGTTGCAGACCTGCGCCTTGATCGAAACGTCCAGCGCCGAGACGCTTTCATCGGCAACGATAACCTTGGGATCAAGCGCAAGCGCGCGGGCAATCGCGATGCGCTGGCGCTGGCCGCCGGAAAACTCATGCGGGTAGCGACTGGCCATATCAGCGGAAAGGCCAACCTTCTGCAGAAGATCGGCGGTCTTTTCCTTCGCCTGTTTCGTGGTGCCCAGCTTGTGCTTGATGAAGGGTTCGGAAATTGCCGTCCCCACCGTCATGCGCGGATTGAGCGAGGAGAACGGGTCCTGAAAGATCATCTGGACGGATTTGCGCATGTTGCGCAGGCCCACCGTATCGAGCCGCATCACATCGTAACCGTCAAGCGATACATCGCCGGACGACGGCTCCACGAGGCGCATGATCGAGCGGCCGGTGGTGGATTTTCCGCAACCGGATTCACCGACCAGCGCAAGCGTCTCGCCCTGGAACAGATCGAAGGAGACGTTTTCGACGGCATGAACCGCACCCATCTGGCGCGCCAGCAGGCCGGAGCGGATGGGGAAACGCGTCACGAGGTTCTTGACCGACAGAACCGGCGTCTGACCGCTCGCAACCGTCTCGGCCACCTCCTCGGCTTCGGTTGAAAGACCGGTTTTCATGTCGAGCACGGGAAAACGTGTCGGCCATTGCCGATCACGCATCGAGCCAAGCTTCGGCACCGCCGAAAGCAGCGCCCGCGTATAGGGGTGCTTGCCGCGTTTGAATATCGCCTCGGTCGGTCCGGTCTCAACCTCATCGCCGCGATACATGACGATCGTCCGGTCGGCGATCTCGGCCACCACACCCATGTCGTGGGTGATGAAAAGGACCGACATGCCTTCCTCTTCCTGAAGCAGTTTGATCAGGTCGAGGATTTGCCCCTGAATGGTAACGTCGAGCGCCGTCGTCGGCTCATCGGCGATCAGCAGTTTCGGCCGCGAGGCGAGCGCCATGGCAATCATTACCCGCTGGCGCATGCCGCCGGAAAACTGATGCGGATATTCGTCAAAACGGCCGGCCGCATTGGGAATACGGACCTTTTCCAGAAGCCGCACCGTCTCCGCCCGCGCCTGCTGTTTCGAAAGCCCCTTGTGGCGAATGAGAACTTCGGAAATCTGACGGCCGATGGTGAAGATCGGATTGAGCGAGGTCATCGGCTCCTGAAAGATCATCGAGATATCGTTGCCGCGCACGCCGCGCATCTCCTTTTCGGAAAGCGCCAGCAGGTTACGGCCGTTGAGCAGCACTTCGCCTTCGATCCGGCTGGAGGAAGGCGCAAGCAGGCGCATGAGCGACAGCGAGGTGACGGACTTGCCGGAACCGGATTCGCCGACAATCGCGACGGTTTCGCCTGGCGCAACATCGAAAGAGACGTTGCGCACGACGCTTTTCCATTCGTCATCGACGAGAAACGACGTCGTCAGGTTACGGACGGAGAGGACTGGTTTTGTTTCCATGGTGTCAACGCCCCACCGCATAGGCCTGCATCAGCCGCGGTGTTGCCGCAGCCCGCAACAGGCCATCCGCATCCCGCCGCGCAGCAGTCAATCGCCCGACCGACCAGGCATCGGCAACCGTGACCCGGTGGCCGCGACGGCGAAGCTCGTCGAGCGTGGCCTCCCCCACCGTGCTTTCCACCATGATTTCACCCGGCGAACTGGTGCGCGGATAAAACGAACCCGGAAAATGCGAGGTGTGGAACAGGGGCATATCGATGGCCGACTGCAGGTTCTTGCCGTGATGCGCATAACGCAGGAAGAAGGGCAGCTGCCACTGGTCCTGCTGGTCGCCGCCGGGTGTGCCGAAGACCATGGCGGGACGGCCCTGATGCAGCGCCAGCGACGGCGTCAGCGTCGTGCGCGGGCGTTTGCCCGGCGCAAGCGAGGTCGGCAGGCCTTCCTTCAGCCAGAACATCTGGGCGCGGGAATTGAGCGCGAAACCGAGGCCCGGTACGATGGGCGAGGATTGCAGCCAGCCGCCCGAAGGCGTGGTGGAGACCATGTTGCCCCAGCGATCGATGACATCGATATGCACCGTGTCCCCGCGCTTCTCAGTCAGATGCGACATGGTCGGTTCGTAGACGGTGCCCTTGCCGCTCATCTCGGCCAGCATGGCCATGGTGGCGTCCACCTGATTTTCATAACCCGGCACGGTGCCGGGGCGCAGCTCCAGCGAGGCCTCGCGGCCGATCAGCGCCCGGCGTCCGGCATTATAGCCCTCGGAGAGAAGATATTCCGTCGGGATTTGCCCAAATTCCGGATCGCCGTAATAGACCTCACGGTCGGCAAAGGCGAGCTTCATGGCTTCGACGACGGTGTGGATGAAATCGGGACCGGACGGGTCCATGGCCGCGATGTCGAAACCTTTCAGCAATGCGAGCGATTGCAGCAGAACCGGGCCCTGCCCCCAGGCGGGTGTCTTGGCAACCGTCCAGTCATGATAGTCGAATGTCTGCGGCGCTTCGACGGTCGCGCTCCAATCTGCCATGTCCTGCGCCGTCAGCACCCCTTTATGCTTTGCGCCGCTGGCATCCATCACCTCCGCCGACCTTACGTAACTGTCGATGGCTTCCGCAACGAAACCCCGGTAGAAGGCATCGCGTGCCGCCTCGATCTGGTTTTCGCGGCCGGAGCGCGCTTCGGCTTCGGTGACGATCCGGTGATAGGTCGCGGCAAGGACCGGGTTCCTGAAATTGGCGTGAGGTTCGGGTGCCGCGCCGCCCGGCAGCCATGTCTCATGGGATGTCGGCCATTCCTTCTCGAAGAAATCGGCCAGCCCCTTGATGGTGGCGGAGACACGCGGAAGCGTTGGATGCCCCTGCTCGGCATAATAGATGGCCGGTTCCAGCACGTCGCGCACGCTCATCGTGCCATAATCGCGCAGCATCAGCATCCAGCCGTCGAAGGCACCGGGGATGACGGTGGCCAGCAGCCCGTCGCCGGGGATCAGTTTCAGCCCTTCCGAAGTGTAATGTTCGATCGTCGCACCGCTCGGGGCCGGGCCCTGTGCGCAGATGACTTCGACCTTGTCCTTCTGCTTCGAATAAAACACGGCCGGCATATCTCCGCCCGGACCGCACAGATGCGGCTCGACAATCTGGAGGACAAAACCGGTGGCGACGGCGGCGTCGAAAGCATTGCCGCCCTTTTCGAGGATCGCCATGCCAACGGCCGAGGCGATCCAGTGCGTTGAGGTGACGACGCCGAAGGTGCCAAGGATTTCAGGGCGTGTGGTGAATTCAGTCATTCCGATATTCCTTGTAAAAAATCATGCTTCGCGCGGATCGAGCGCGTCACGCAGGCCGTCGCCCAGAAGATTGAAACCGATGACGACGAGGAAGATGGCGATGCCGGGCCACATCGTCATCCACGGCGCCTGGCTGAGAAAATTCTTCGCGGTGTTCAGCATGGAACCCCAGGATGGGGCCGGCGCCTGCTGGCCGAGACCGAGGAAGGAAAGGCTCGCCTCCGCGATGATGGCGGTCGCCACCGTCAGCGTCGCCTGCACGATGATGGGGGCAAAGACATTCGGCAGGATATAACGGGTCATGATATCGATGTGGTTGAGGCCGATGGACCTTGCGCCTTCGACATAATCTTCCATCTTGACGGCAAGCACCTGCCCGCGCGTCAACCGCACGAAAATCGGCATGGCGGAAAGGCCGATGGCAATCATCGCATTGGTGAGGCTCGGGCCGAGAAAGGCAGCCAGTGCAATCGCCATGATCAGGAACGGCATGGCCAGCAGCGCTTCAGTGATGCGCGATATGACCATATCCACCCAGCCGCCGAAATAACCTGAAATCAACCCGAACGGCACACCGATCACAACGGCGATCATCACGGAGACGACGCCTGCCATCAGCGAAGCGCGCGCGCCATAGATCATGCGCGAGAGAATGTCGCGGCCGAGATCATCGGTCCCGAGCCAGTGGGCCGCCGATGGCGCCTTGCGGATGGCCGACCAGCTGGTCGCAACCGGGTCGGCAATCGGCAGGATCGGCGCGGCGATGGCAAGCACGGCGAAAAACAGCACGATGATCATGCCGACAAGCGCCGATTTGTTGCGCCTCATTTTTTTCCAGGCGCGGCTTTCCTGCCGTGTCGCCGGTACGGAGAGGTTTTGATCGAGAACGGTCATGATATCAGCCTCAGATTGTCGCCCTGAGGCGGGGGTTGAGCAGGACATAGGCAATGTCGGCCAGAAGGTTCATGAGGATGAAACCGACGGCGGTGCAGAGCACGATGCCCTGCACGACGGCATAGTCACGCGTAAACACCGCATCGACGGTCATCTTGCCGAAGCCGGGAATGGTGAATATCTGCTCCGTCAGAACCGCGCCGGCCAGCAATTCACCGAAGAGCAGCGCCAGCAGCGTGATGACGGGCAGAAGCGCGTTGCGGAAACTGTGCGACAGGATGATTTCGCGTGGCGAAAGCCCCTTGGCGCGGGCGGTGCGGATATAATCGGAACTCAAGACCGCCACCATCGCCGAGCGGGTATGGCGCATCAGCGTCGCCGCAAGCGCATTGCCGAGCACGAAGGCGGGCATGATCATGGTTTCGATGGAGCGGACAGGGTCTACGAAGATCGATTCATAACCGGATGCCGGCAGCCAACCGAGTTTGACCGACACCAGCAGGATCAGCATGATGCCGAGCCAGAAATTCGGGATCGACAGGCCGGAGAGCGCCACGATATTGGCCGTATAATCGATCCACGTGTTCTTCTTGACGGCGGCCAGAATGCCGATGGGAATGCCGATGACCATGGCAAAGAACATTGCCATGACGGCAAGCTGAATGGTGACCGGCAGCTTCTGGCCGATCAGTTCCAGCACCGGCTGGTTGGTGCGCAGCGAAATGCCGAAATCACCCGTAACCACGCCGCCCAGCCAGTTGATATATTGCAGCGGCACGGGGTCGTTCAGGCGATATTTCTCGCGCAGGAATTCAATCGTCGCGGGATCGCGCTCCTCGCCCGCCATGGCAAGGACCGGATCGCCCGGCAACAATTTCTGCAGCGAAAAGACGAAGATGGAAATGATGAGAAGCGTCGGGATCGCGACCAGCAGTCGCTTGCCGATATAAACAGGCATGGCATTGCCCCCGTTTGAGTCCGGTGCTGGGGGCCGCACGGCAAGCCGTGCGACCTGTTCAAAGCTGTCAGTCCTTGCTGACGCCGAGAAGACGGATCATGCCATCCGGCGACGGTGCCCAGCCCTTGACCTTGTTGGAGATGGCATAGGCATAAGGCTGGTGGCCGAGATAGATGATCGGCATGTCATCGTTGAGGATGACACTTGCGGCATCGTATTTTTCCTTGCGGACCGCATCTTCGGTCGAGGCGCGGGCCTCGTTCAGCAGCTTGTCGACCTCGGGATTGCAATATTTCACGTCGTTAATGCCGCCCTTGCAGGTGACGAACTGGTGCAGGTTGCCATCGGGATCGATACGTCCTGACCAGTCGGAACGGCTGAGCTGGTAGTTGCCGGCGGTTTGCTCGGACAGAAGCGTCGCAAACTCGGTTGCCTTCAGGGTGACGTTGAAGCCGGCCTCGGCCACCATGGACTGGATGACCTGCATCATCTGTGTCTGCGTGGTGTTGTTGGCGTGCTGAAGCTCGACGTCGAGCGTCTCGTAACCCGCTTCCTTCATCAGCTGCTTGGCCTTGTCGATATCGCGCGGCGGCACCGGCAGGCTCTGGTTGAACCAGGGGCTCGTCGGCGGGAAGGCCTGATTACCGCCCTTGGAGGTGCCTTCAAAGACGATCTGGCCGATCGCCTCGCGGTCAATGGCATAGGAGAATGCCTGACGCAGGCGCTTGTCCTTGCCGAGCGGATTATCCGCACGCGCGCCATTGTTCATGTTGACATACATGGCCATGTAACCCGGCCCGATCACATCGGCATAGGTCAGCTTGGAGTCGTTCCTGACGGATTCCGCATCGGACGCCGAAATACGCTCGGCGATATCGAGGTCGCCTGCACGAAGGTTTGCAAGCTTCACGGTCGTATCGGGGATCGGCAGATAAACGACCTTGTCAACAAGGACCTTGTCCTTATCCCAATAGTCAGCGAATTTCTCGAGCACGATACGGTCCTGCTGGATACGCTCGACAAATTTGAACGGCCCGGCGCAAACCGGTTTCGAACCAAAATTCGCGCCCAGTTCCTTGGCCGCCTTGGGTTCAACGATCATGCCGGCGCGGTCGGAAAGCTGCGCCAGAAGGGTAACGTCAGGCGTCTTCAGCGTAAATTTCACCTCCAGCGGTCCCGTCGCCTCAACCTTCTCGACCGAGGACAGCTCGCTTTTGCGGCGCGATTCCGGCAGCGTGATATTGCGCTCGATGGTGGCGACAACGGCGGCCGCGTCCAGCGTCTCGCCATTGTGGAACTTGACGCCATCGCGGATTTTCATGGTCAGCACCTTGCCGCCTTCGGACCAGGCCCATTCGGTAGCCAGCTGCGGCACGATCTTCATGTCCTGCGAGATATCCACCAGCTTGTCGCACATGGCGGTGTAGACGATGCGGCCGACGAAGGTGCGCGACTGCGCGGGGTCGAGCACATCGGCATCGTCGTTCAGGCCGATGCGCAATTCGGACGATAGCGCCGGCGCGGCCAGCAATGCGCTTGCCAATAGCGCCGCAGTCAATGTCTGGATTTTCTTCATGTTCGTTCCTCTGGTCTGGTTATTTTGACTTTTTGTCATTGGCCGCCCCTTGAGGGACGACGGTTTTCATCCGCGGCCTCAGGAGGCCTCGGTCAGCGAATTATCGGCTTCGACCGCATTGCCCTCCCCGGTCTCCTCCTCCAGAAAGCCGAGCGAGGTGGCGCGGATCAGCCTTTCCTGATGCATGAGAAGATGCTGGCGCATGGCTTCACCGGCGCGCGCCGGATCGCGGTCGGCAATGGCCTCGACAATGGCCATATGCTGCTCGAAAGACGCCCTGCCATTCGTGCCGCTGCGCCGGGCAAGCTCGCGGATCGACTGCCATGCATCGTCCTGGCGAATGCGGTTCACGACATCAAAGATCGACAGGAAAAGCTTGTTGCCGGCACTCTGGGCGATCTGGCGATGGAGCGAACCATCCCATAATTCCTTGGCGTCGGCATCCGTGCTCTGGCCGGTCTTTTGAACAAGGGCGCGCATGCGCTCCACCTCGGCCGGCTTGGCGCGCATGGCCGCGAGCTGCGCCAGCTGCGGTTCGATGCGCAGGCGCACTTCCATGATTTCCATGAAATCCGTTCCGGCGACCAGTTCCGTGACCTGTGCGGACCAATCGTCCGGTTTTTCCCCCACAAAGGTTCCGGCCCCCTGCCGCCGCCAGATCAGGCCTTCGGCCTCCAGAACCTCCAGAGCGCGGCGGATTGAACGACGGCCGACATTAAAAGTCTCCGCAAAGGCCCGCTCCGTCGGCAAACGCCCATCTCTGGTGAGATGATTCGCCTGAATATAGTCACGCAACCGCGCCAAGGCGTAGTTGGAATTATCGTTAGGGCCTGCCGCCACACCGCACCATTTGCTTGAACCAATCTGATATTGGTTCATTTGGTGAGAAATTTTCGCCGACGTCAAGCGCATTTTTGAGCGGCGATTTTTGACGCTCAAAATATGGGCATGTGGCGTTTTTTTGAATGGGAAGACAGGACGCAGAGGCAAGGCATTCTCGCCTCCCTGCTTGCCCTCAGGAGCTGATGGAAAGCCGGATGCGCCCTGACAGACGCGCGCCGGGCGCGACGATCCTGATACCTAGCGCTTCCCGCCGCATCTCCGGCAGGCCGAGCGCTCCGGCCGCCATGGAAACGGGCTCGAGGCAAAGATAGCGGTCCATGCGGTGAACAGCCAGATGGCCGAAAACGGGATCGGCCTCGATCAACAGTGAAAACCTGCCCAATTGCACATGCGCATTTGACCAGCCGGTGTAATGCAGCGTGTACCCCGTCGATGCGGGAATGGCGGCCGTGTGGCGGGAAATTGCCGGCTCGCCGGTCGGCACGTTCTGCGGGTCCAGCGGATATTGCAGCCCTGCATCCGTCTGCGCGTCGCAGCCAAGGCCGGCAGCCAGATAGGGGTGCCATCCCAGCGCCATTGGTGCCGGCACATCCGCCAGATTGGTGATCGACAGTTCCACGGTGAGGCCGGCGTCTTCAAGCAGAAAGGACTGTTCGGCCCGGAAGGAAAAAGGCCATTCCCCGTCAGCCTCATAGTCAAGCACCAGCCCGGCCCGATCCGAAGCCAGACCTGAAATCTCCCAGGCGCGCCGGTGAGCAGGCCCATGCATGGCATCCGGCGCAAGGGCTGGATGGGGCGAAAGCCCATGACGGATGCCTGCATGAACGAAGGAGCCGCCATAAAGCCGGTTGTGGTAAGGAAACAGCGGATAGGCTCCGGCGCGCGGCCAGTTGAACGGCTCGAAAGCGTCCTCGCTTGTCGGCACCAGAATATCGCCGTAGTCCGCATGGTGCAGATGAGTCATTCTGCCGCCCCAGGCGGGGCGCAGGCGGGCAGAGAGCTGCCCGCAGCTTATCGCAACCGTTTCAGGCGAAGGCATAGGAGCCGTCAGGCCGCTTCGGCACCCGTCTCTGCCAGTGAACATAGCCATCCTCCTGCATGGCTTTTTCATCCATCTCCACCCCCCAGCCGGGGCGATCCGGCCTCAGTTCCAGATATCCGTCCTTCGGCAGGTATGGGTCGACGACATAACGGGTTTCATCCTCGCGTTTTTCCAGATCGGTGCCGCCATAGACATAGCATTGCCCTTTCGGCAGCCGGTATTCGAGAATGCGGAAATTCTGCTGGGCGGCGGAGAAATGCACGTTGACGGCGGTGGCGAGCGGCCCCATCGGGTTGTGCGGCGCGATGCTGACGAAGTGGGCTTCCGCAAGCGTGGCGATGCGGCGCATCTCCGAAATACCGCCGACGACGCAGATGTCGGGCTGGATGATATCCGCACCCTTTACTTGAAGAAGCCGCAGGAACTCATTGCGATTATAAAGACTTTCACCTGTTGCCAGCGTGCAGTTCAGCCCCTGTTTCAGGTCTCCCCACATCTCGATGTTTTCCGGACGCAAAGGCTCTTCGAAAAACAGCGGATCGTAAGGGGCAAGCGCGTTGCCGAGCTGGCGGGCGGCGGCAGGCTCGAAAATCTTGGCATGGGCATCAAAGGCGATATCGTAATCGGGACGAACGGTCTCGCGAAGCGAGCGGAAATATTCGGCCGAACTGCGCACCACCTCTCCCCAGCGATGGGCGTGGATATCGACGCGCCACGGGCTAAGCTTGAAAGCCGTGAAGCCCCAGTCCTCGTTCAGACGGTCGAACTCTTCTTTCGCCGCCGGTGCGTCCGGGGCGGTATAGACACCGGCATAGACCTTGATGCGGTCGCGCACTTCCCCGCCCAGCAGCTTGTAGACCGGCACGCCGGCCGCCTTGGCGGCAAGGTCCAACAGGCAATGGTCAAGCGCCGAGATTGCCGACAGACCAAGCGCGCCGGGCGGAAAACGGTTCTGTTGCAGAAGAAGATTGTAGAGATACTCCACCCGTGTCGGATCCTGCCCGGCAAGGAAACCGTAGAGGTAATCCAGCAACGGCGGTAAGGCGAGATCTGGGCCGTGATTGTAACATTCACCCCAGCCGGTCAGACCGTCATCGGTATCGAGAGCGACGACAACGCGGGGACGGTCCTTGTCGCGGGTGACGAATACCCGCATGCGATCGATTTTCATGCTTTATTATTCCTCGTGAATTGCAGGATGCAACGGCCGCGACGTTATCGGGCCGCTACCCCGTTCTTGATCTCGGATGGTTCGATGTAGCGGAACCTTCGGGTGCGATCCCGGTCGCGCGGGTCGGGCCGCGGAATGGCGGATAGCAGCGCCTGCGTATAAGGGTGATCCGGCGCGTTGCAGACCTTTTCGGCCTCTCCCACTTCCACCAGCTTGCCGCGATACATTACCCCGACGCGGTCGCACATGTATCTGATGACGCCGATGTCGTGGCTGATGAAGATATAGGCGAGCCCCAGCTCGTCCTGTAGCCGCATCAAAAGATCAAGCACCTGGAACCGCACCGAAACATCAAGCGCCGAGGTCGCCTCATCCGCCACGATGATACGCGGCTTCAGCGTGATGGCGCGGGCGATGCCGATGCGCTGGCGCTGGCCGCCGGAAAAGGCGTGCGGGTAACGCTCACGCCCGGTCGGATCCAGCCCCACCTGCTCCATCAGGGCGCAGACGCGCTCATCCAGCTCCCTGCCCCTGGCAATGCCGTTGACCAGCAATGGTTCGCCGATGACCTGCGCCACCGTCATGCGCGGATTGAGCGAACCGAACGGGTCCTGGAAAACCATGCGCAACTCGCGCCGCGCGGCTTTCAGTTCGGCGCCGTCGATTTTGGCCAGGTCGACCACCGTGCCATCCGCCCGGCGATAACGCATTTCGCCGCCGGTCGGATCGTAAAGGCGCATGATGGAGCGGCCCATCGTGGTCTTGCCCGAACCGCTTTCACCGACAATGCCAAGCGTCTCGCCGGGCAACAGCTTGATCGAGACGCCATCCAGCGCCTTCATCTCACCGAAATGCATGGAGAGGTCGTTGACTTCGAGGATGGGCGCTGCGGCAAGATCGAGCGGCGGACGGGCGAGCCGGATTTCCGCTTTCTGCTCCAGTTTCAGGACCGAGCCGATCAACATGCGGGTATAGGGATCCTGCGGGCTGTGGAATATCTCATCGACAGTGCCATATTCCTTGGCAACGCCGTGATGCATGACCAGCACATCATCGGCAATCTGCGCCACCACGCCCATGTCATGGGTGATGAACAGCACCGCCATGCCATGCGCCTTTTGCAACCGCGATATCAGGTCGAGGATTTCGGCCTGTGTGGTGACGTCGAGCGCCGTCGTCGGTTCGTCGGCGATCAACAGCTGCGGTTTGCAGGCCAGCGCCATGGCGATCATGGCGCGCTGGCGCATGCCGCCCGAATATTGAAAGGCATACCGATCCAGCGCCTTTTCGGGATTGGGAATTTCCACCTGCCGCAGCAGTTCGATGGCCTCAGCCCGCGCCTGTGCCTTCGTCATTTTCAGGTGCAGGCGCAGAACTTCGGTGATCTGGTCACCGACGGTATGGACCGGGGAAAGCGACGACATCGGCTCCTGGAAAATCATGGCGATGTCAGCGCCGCGCACCGAGCGAATGGCCCGGCTGCGCGGATCGAGCTTTGCCAGATCAAGCGACGTGCCATCGGCGCGATTGAGGATGATCGACCCGGACGCGATGTAACCGGGGCTGTCGATGATCTGCAGGATAGAGCGGGCGGTGACGGATTTTCCGGAGCCGCTTTCACCGACGACACAGAGTGTCTTGCCGGGATCGATGGAAAAAGACAGATCGTTGACCGCCCGGAAAACACCGTTTCGGACCGGGAACTCGGTGACGAGATTGCGGACTTCAAGCAGCGGTTTTGCTGGCTTCATGGAGAGAATATCGCTCATCCGGGGCCTCACTTGTTATAGGGGTCGGCTGCGTCGCGCAGGCCGTCACCGAGCAGATTGAGCGCCATGACGGCAACGACAACAGCCACACCGGGCAGGAACAGCCAGGGTGCGGTCGCGATCGAGCGGATATTCTGCGCCTCGCGCAGCAGCACGCCCCAGGAAATCGTTGGCGGCTGAAGGCCGAGGCCAAGGAAGGACAGCGAGGTTTCCGCAAGGATCATCGCCGGAACCGCAAGCGTGACCGAGGCGATGATATGGCTCGAAAAACTCGGCAACATATGGCGAAAGATGATGCGCCCTTCCGGCACGCCATCCAGCCGGGCCGCAGCCACGAACTCTTCGGTTCTGAGCGACAGGAACCGGCCGCGCACGACGCGGGCAAGCTGCGCCCAGCCGGTCAGGGACAGGATGATGGTGATCATCATGTATTGCAGCGTTGCCGGCCAGCCCTGCGGCAATGCGGCGGCCAGCGCCAGCCAGATGGGAATGGTGGGCAGCGACAAGACGAAGTCGATCACCCGCTGCATGACGAAATCGATGCGGCCGCCATAATAACCGGAGATGCCGCCGAGAACGACACCGAGCAGCAGCGAGAAAAACACGCCGACAAGACCGATCGACAGGGAAATCTGCGACCCCTGCACGACGCGGCTGAAGACATCACGGCCGAGACGATCCGCACCGAAGAGAAAGAGCGGTCGCGTCTTGTCGGTGGAGGCCAGCAGATGGATATCCGTGTTGAACAGGCCGAACACGGAATATTCGTAACCTCGACCGAAAAGCTGGACCGGGATTTTCTTCGCGGTATCTTCGACGAACACCGCCGCCAGCGTCTCGGGATTGCGGGTCAGCTTCAGCGGATAATAATGCATTCCGAGCGAGAAACCGTCGGTCGTATCGATGAAATGCACGCGCTGCGGCGGATGGAAGGTGGCGCGGGCGTTCTGCAGCACCGGATCGTTGATGGCGAAGAAGCCCGGCACCAGCGCGACGATATACATGGCGATGGTGATGAACAGGGCGGCCATGGCCAGCTTGTGGCGCTTGAACGCCCACCAGATGAGCTGCCACTGCGAAGCGACGGCGGCGCGGTCCTGCCGGGTGTTGGTGGTCATAGTGATATCGCTCATGGCGCCCTCCTATTCGAGACGGATGCGCGGATCGACCAGCGCAAGCAGGATGTCGCTGATCAGCGAACCGATCAGCGTCAGCGCGCAGATCAACAGCACGAAAGCGCCGGCGAGATACATGTCCTGCGCCATCAACGACTGCAGAAGCAGTGGTGCCGCCGTCGGCAGATTGAGCACGATGGCGACCACGACCGAGCCCGAAATGAGGTTGGGCAGCAGCCATGCGATGGTGGAAATGAACGGGTTGAGCGCAATTCTGAGCGGATATTTCGTCAGCAGCCTGAACTCCGACAAACCCTTCGCACGCGCCGTGGTCACATAGGGCTTGGGCAATTCGTCCAGCATATTGGCACGCATGACGCGGATGAGGCTTGCGGTGGATGACACGGCAAGGATGGCGACCGGCAGCCAGATATGGGCCATGAGATCCATCATCTTGGCGATGCTCCAGGACGCCGTTTCATATTCTGCCGAAAACAGCCCGCCAACATCGGCCCCGAACTCCACCGCCGCCACATACATCAGCACCAGCGCCAGCAGAAACGAGGGTATGGAAAGGCCGAAGAAGGAGAAGGCGGTAAAGAGATAATCGCCGATCGAATATTTGCGCACGGCGGAGAAGACGCCGATGGGAAGAGCTATGGCCCAGGTGGCGAGAAGGCTTGCGATGGCCAGAACCAGCGTCAGCGCCATGCGTTCCCAGATGAGGCCGGAAACCGGCTGCTGCCACTCGAACGAGATGCCGAAATCACCACGGCTGATAATGCCCCATATCCATTTCAGATATTGCACGATCATCGGGTCATCGAGGCCGAAACGTTCGCGCAGCTGCGCCGCCGTATTGTGGTCAATGACCTCGTTGGAAGCGGCCAGGGTGGCGATATAGGTTGTCACATAGTCGCCGGGCGGCAGCTGGATCAGGACAAAGGCAAGGAAACTGACGGCAAACAGGGACGGGATCATCCACAGCAGGCGTTTTACGATAAAAAGCAGCATGTCGTTCTCGCAATCACATTGTGCCATACGCACCGCCTTCCACCGGGAGACGGGCTGTGGATGGTCGAAACAACCTGAGAGGCGTCGCCGCGTTACGGCAGCGACGCCCATGTGGCGGTATCAGCTTGTGAAGGTGAACTGTTGCGGCAGCGCCGGGCCGGGATTGGGCCAGGTCCAGCTGTCGGGTTCCGTTTCCGGCACATTGCGCAGATTGTTGCGGATGATGCCGAAACCACCCACGGCAAGGCAGAGACCGATCGTCTCGAACTCTTCCGCCGCTATGTCGAAGATCTGCTTCATCTTCTCACCGCGCTTGGCAAGGTCGGCCGTCGAACGCGCCTCGTCGAACAGCTTGAAGCGTTTCTTCTGGCTTTCCGGTGGTTCCTCACCCTTCTGGCCGTTGGACGTATACCAGAGCGCCCACGGAATGGCGTAACGCGACCCCTGTGGATGGAAGGCGAAGAAATCGCGCGGGTCGAGCATTGGATCGAGACCGCCGGGGCCAGGCCAGACCGCCGCATCATGGGCGTTGTCATCGCCACGCGTGTAATAGAGCGCGCGTTCAATGGTGTTGACCTTGATATCAACGCCGATCTGCGCCCACTGTGCCTTCACCAGTTCCAGCGCATCGACAAGATCCGGATAAAGCGTCGGGATGACATCGATCGAGAAGAAAATCGGCTGGCCGTCAGGACGCAGCCGCATGCCATTGCCGTTCTTCTTGTCGTAACCGGCCTTGTCGAGAAGATCATTCGCCTTGTCGGCGTCATATTCGGTGAACTGGCGCGCCAGCTTTTCATTATACCAGGGGTGCGTCGGGCGTGGCCCGGCCTGATATCCCTCGCTCTGGCCGAAATAAACGATGTCGATGATTTCCTGCCGGTTGAGCGCAATGGACAGCGCCTGACGGAAGGACTTGTCGGCAAACATCTTGCGCATTGCCGGGTCTTTATGGGTGATGTTCAGGTAGATCTGGCACTGCTGCGAGGCGGACGGCACCAGCGTCAGCAGACGGTAATCACCTTTTTTCATGTTCTGCGACAGGGTCGGCTTGTTGGCGAGAACGCTGATATGGCGCTCCTGAATGTCGATCTTGCCGGAAATGACATTCAGCATCAGCGATTCAACATCCTGCGAAATGCCGAAATTGACTTCATCGATGTAAGGAAGCTGGTTACCTTCGGTATCAACCTGCCAGAAGTAAGGATTGCGGGTCATCACAACCCGGGTCGCGCCGCCAGAATAGGGTTCCTTCACCACCCACGGATCAAGCGTCGGCTTATCGACATTCGACCAGCGCGACGGGATTTCGATATCACCGCACTTGGCGCGGAACAGTTCCGTCCAGCTCGATACGCCGGCCGCCTTCACATCGGCATCCAGCGACTTGTTGTATTTAGGCAGGAACTTGCTGCAATAATGCTTGGCAAACAGCGTTGGATGCTGGCCGAGCGGTGTAGCGAGGTTTTCGAGATAGAGCGCGTTCGGCGCGGCGAATTTGAACTTGACCGTGAAATCGTCGACCTTCTCGACATCGACCGCCTTGCCGGCCACGGAAAGCTGGGCCGGGGTGGCGCTGTAAAGCTCCTTGTTCTTGATGCAGTCCTCGATGGCGAACACCACGTCATCTGCGGTGAAGGGGTGGCCGTCCGACCATTTCGCGCCCTGCAACAGATGGAAGGTGAACTGCGAAGCGTCGTCATTAACCTCCCATTTCTCGGCAAGGTTCGGCAGAACCTCGGTGAAATCCATGTTCCAGCGAACCAGCCCCTGATTGCCGACCATGCGCAAAATGCCGTTATGGTCCGATGAACCGCGCAGGCCACGGCGCAATGTGCCGCCATAGGTGCCGATCTTTTCGTGCGGTGTCACCACCATCGGATTTTTCGGCAGGCGCTCGGCCAGGGGCGGCAGTTTGCCGTCTTTTACCAAGGCTGCCAGTTCCGGCGCCTCTTTGCCGGTGGCAGCCCGGGCCGAAGTCCCGATGACGGAAAGGGCGGCGACGCCGCCAAGTCCCGCCACAAAGGTCCGGCGCGTCACGCCAAGCGAAAATTTATCCCCATCGCGCATCGATTATCCTCCCAAAAAATCACCGGCAGCAAAACAGCCTTCACTGTGTCGCAACGGCCCTCCCGGCCAGCCAGCACGCCGATCCTCCACCGGCAGGGGCAGACCATATGGGCGTTTTCAGATGATTACAAGTATTGACAGCTTTTTACATATTTTTTATTCGTAGAGCGATTTTCGAAAACAGGTTTGACGATAAAGATCGGAACGGCAGCGCTCCCCGCTGATAAAACCCCGGTATTTCTGTTGCGGATGACATACAGGAAACCGTTCAACTTCAGCGATTTGCAACGAAAGGTGTGCTGATGGACAATACGACCACATCGTCGGCCGCACGCGGCGAGACCCGGCTCAGCGACATCGTCTACGAAAAGATCGTCGGCATGATTTCGGACGGGCGGTTTCCGATAAACGAGCGGCTACCATCCGAACAAAGCCTGGCGTCGCTGTTCGGGGCTTCCCGGCCGGTGGTGCGCGCAGCGCTGGAGCGGCTGCGCAATGACGAGCTTATCGTTTCACAAAAGGGCTCCGGCTCCTATGTGCGCCAGCAACCCGACTCTTCGGTGTTGCAGCAGGTGCCGGTCGGTTCGCTCGCCGACGTGCAGCGCTTCTTCGAGTTCCGGGCCGGCCTTGAGGCCTCAGGGGCCGAGCTTGCGGCGCGCAACTGGCAGGCAGCCGACAAGACGCGGATCGAGCAGGCAATTGCTGCGCTGGAACAATGTCTCGAGCGCAACGATCTTGGCGCAGAGGAGGATTTCGCCCTGCACGAAGCCATTGCCAGGGCAAGCCATAACCAGTTCCACATCACCGTACGCATCTGGTTCAAACCGCATTTCGCCATCGGCCAGTCGGTGACACGCAGTCTCAGCCTCAAACGTACACCGCAGCATGTGCGCGAAGTGCAAAACGAGCACACAGCCATCGTCGAAGCGATTTTTGCGCGCCACGAGCAGGCTGCGCATGACGCGATGAAAGACCACATCCTCAAAGCCCGCGCCCGCATGTTTCAGGGCGTCGGCGGCTAGAACCGATCCCGCAATTTAAAAAAACGAGGCCTGAAAGGGCGATGGAGAATAATCAGTGAGCAAGCCGCGGATCATAGAACCGAAACTCCGTCCCCTTGTCGATACGCCTTTGAAGGTTGGCGAATCGCCCGCATGGGACGAGCGGACGGGCAATCTGTGGTTCGTCGATATTCTCGCCCCGGCGATTTTCCGCCTGCATGCGGACGGAAAGCTGGACAGGTTCGACATGCCCGCCCAGGTGGGCTGTCTCGGTCTCTGCGACAATGGCCTTGTTGTGGCGGGCCTCAAGACCGGCGTGCATCTGCTCGACCCCGCAAGCGGCAAGCTCGACCTTCTCTGCGACCCCGACCAAGGACGACCCGATAGCCGCCTCAATGACGGCAAGGTTGGCCCGGACGGCCATTTCTGGGTGGGCACCCGCGACGAGGCCGCCGTGCCTACAGGCAATGCGCGTCTCTATCGGGTGGCACCTGACGGCGGTATCGAGCGCGTCATCGACGGTAATATGTTCACGTCGAACGGCCTTGCCTGGAGCCCGGACGGAAAGCGGATGTATCATTCCGATAGCAGCGGGCTCATGTATCAGGCGTTCGATTTCGATGCTGCAACCGGCAAGCTCGGCCCTGCCGAACGCCTCCATGATTTCGCGCCAGACGAAGGCAGGCCGGATGGCGCAGCGACCGATAGCGAAGGCTGCTACTGGAGCGCCGGCGTTCAGGGCGGACGGCTCAACCGCTTTACGCCTGAAGGCAAATTGTTCGAAATCTACAGGCTGCCGTTCAAGGGGCCGACCATGCCATGTTTCGGCGGTCCGGACCTTAAGACGATCTATCTCACCAGTCTTGTGACCGAAACCAACGGCGTCTCCACGGCGGGCACGGTCGTTGCGTTCGATGCGCCTGTCGCCGGCACGCCCGTTCACAAATTCTCCATCTAAGACGCCCCTTTACCTTGAGGAACAAATTGATGACGACATTCGATTTTCGCCAGGCCCTGCAGGGTATCTCCGGCGTTCCCGTGACGGCTTATGATGCGGGCGGTGAAGTGGACGCCGTCGTCACCGCCGAGGTTTACGCCCGCGTGGCAAAGGCAGGCATCCATAATATCGTCGCGGCGGGCAATACCGGCGAGTTCTACGCCCTGACACCCGCTGAAATTATGAGGGTTTATGAGGCCGCGATAAAAGGTGTAAGCGGGAAAGCCCCGGTGACGGCAGCGATCGGGCGCTCGCAGCGCGAAGCGCTGTCCATGGCGCGGCAGGCGAAGGACATGGGGGCTTCCGCCGTCATGTCGCATCAGCCGGTCGACCCTTTTGCAGCCCCGCAATCGCAGATCGACTATTTTATCGGCCTGGCAGAAGGCAGCGAATTGCCGCTGGTGGCCTATGTCCGGGCCGACGGTTTTTCGGTCGATGACATGGTCAGGCTTTCCAGCCATCCGAATGTCGCCGGCATCAAGTTCGCAACGACGGATATCATGCTGTTGTCGCGCGCGATCGCCGCCTCCGATCCGAACGGCGCACTATATGTCTGCGGATTGGCTGAAAGCTGGGCACCCGCCTTTTGCGCCGCCGGCGCACGCGGCTTCACATCCGGCCTCGTCAATGTCGCGCCGCAATTTTCCCTGCAGGTTCATGATGCCCTGACGGCTGGCGATTTCACTGCAGCCCGGAAGATCGTCGAAAAGATCGAGCTGTTCGAACGGCTGCGGACACGATACCGCAACGGCGCGAACGTGACGGTGGTGAAGGAAGCGATGGAGATCCTTGGGCTTACGGTTGGCCCGGTTCGAGCGCCGGGCCTTGCGCGTCTGGACAAAGAAGATCGCTCAACACTTGAGGGATTGCTTGCCAGCTGGTGTTAATGGGCGCCTCCCTCATTCCGCGCCCGGGTTCCAAGCGCCTCGAATGGACGGGCCAGACTGTGCGTTCTGCGCTCCCGATCCGCGCATGACCGTTAAGCCGACGATCTGAAAAAGGCCGGGCTCCAGGGCCCGCCTACACTCAGTCTTGGGTCAGTCTGCTCGTTCCCGCCATGCCACAACTTTTTGTCGATGATGACAGCACTAAAACCAATGGTTGACACTGGAGCACAGACCCGATACAAGGGGCAATCGAATTTGCTTGCTTAGCTTTGCTTGTCACGCGTCTGGCACCGCGTTCTGAACGAACCTTTCCTTTCAAAATCGCTATCATCATCCGCAGCACCTGAGTGCTGTGGTCTCTCTATTGCTATGAAAGGGTTCATCATGACCACTGGCACAGTTAAATGGTTTAATTCCACCAAGGGCTTCGGCTTCATTCAGCCTGATAACGGCGGCACCGATGCTTTTGTACACATCTCCGCAGTTGAGCGCGCAGGCATGCGTGAACTCGTCGAAGGCCAGAAGGTCAGCTTCGAGCTGGAGCGCGACAACAAGTCGGGCAAGATGTCGGCTTGCAATCTGCAGGCTGCCTGAGGGTATCTGCTTCCCTTTGACCACGGATGTACTGGCACTGCCGGAAGCACACCAACCCAATCAAGGCCAGGCAAATCGCCTGGCCTTTTTATTTTTCGCTCGCTTGCCGAGCCTTACCAGCGGAACACCCATGACAGAAAAATACAGCACGTCTCGCCAGAAGGCGGAGATTGCCTTCAGCCATATCCAAACGCCGTTTTTCGCGAAGGAAGAAGCGCGTGAAGAACTCGATTCCCTTAACCGATCCCGCGAAGAGAAGACCCTGCGGCTTCGGGAAGCACGTCTTGCAAAGGAACAGTCAGACCGCGCTTCGGCCACGTCGGCTCTCCTTGCCAAACGTGCCCGCGGGCGATGACCAACGGTATGATTTGATCAGGCAGCATCGCGCCTTGATCAATGGCCATGGAGCCTAGCGTTCTTCCGCCCGAAGCATCTGCGCGTTTCGGAAGCGGCTCATTGAACCTGAACCGCCTCCTTGTCTTTAGCACCCAGATCACATGCCGACTATAAGCCGACACACGTCTGGCAAGCGGCGCGCTTTTCCTGCGCGAACAAACGCAATCCGTTCAGCCAAACAGCGCGAGGCTGCTTCTCACCGTAACCCACACGCCCCAAAGAAGCGGTATGCCGACGGCAATCCAGGCGAATGCGGCTTTAGCGTCAAGCCCGCCCCTGCCGATGCCGAAGGAACCGGTCGGGCCGGCGCTGGCGGCAGCGGTTTTTGCCTGAAGCGCGGCAACCTCCGCATCCGACATGAACCATTTCTCCGGCAACGGCCTCACCAGCGCATTTGCGACAAGGCCGATCGCCAGCATGCCCGCCAGAATATACATGGTGCTGGTGTAAAGCGCCGGGCCCGGCGCAACACCGGCGGCTATCTGCGCCTCACGGATGTAATTGACGACCACCGGTCCGGCGATGCCGGCTGTTGCCCATGCTGTCAGCAACCGGCCGTGAATAGCGCCGACGAACTGCGTGCCGAAGATGTCGGCGAGATAAGCCGGAATGGTCGCAAAACCACCGCCATACATGGACAGGATGATGCCGAAGGCCAGAACGAAGAAGGCCTTGGACCCCATCGTCGCAAGCGTTGGCGCCGCCGCATAAAGAATGATGCCGAGAATGAAGAAGCAGAAATAAGTGTTCTTGCGGCCGATCCTGTCAGACATCGACGCCCAGAAGAAACGCCCGCCGATATTGAACAGCGAAAGCAGCCCGGTGAAACCGGCGGCAATCGCCGCTATCTGCGCCTTCTGCCCCGCATCAAGATCCGCAAAACCCACGCCCGGCAGGCCGATCAGCGAGCCCGCGAAGATTTCCTGCAGCATGGGCGACGCCATGCCGATGACGCCTATGCCTGCCGAAACATTAAGGCACAGCACCGCCCAGATCAGCCAGAACTGCGGCGTCTTGTGCGCATCGCGCAGATGCACGTGGCGGTGGGTTATCATCGCGCTCTTGGCAGCCGGCGCAGTCCAGCCCTCTGGGCGCCAGCCGGCCGGCGGAATCCGATAGCCAAAGGCACCGGCCATCATGAAGACGAAATAGATCAGCGCCATGACGACGAAGGTCTGCCAGACACCCACTGTCGTTTCGGTCTTGAAGGCGTTCATCAGCAGGTTGGCAAGCGGCGCGCCAATCATTGCGCCGCCGCCAAAGCCCATGATGGCCATGCCCGTCGCCATGCCGCGACGATCCGGGAACCATTTGATCAGCGTCGATACGGGCGAAATATAACCAAGGCCGAGACCGACACCGCCGATGACACCCGCGCCCAGCCACATCAGCCACAGCTGGTGCGTCATGACGCCGAGCGCCGCAACGAGAATGCCGCCACACCAGCAGCAGGCGGAGACGAAACCGGCCTTGCGCGGCCCCACCCTTTCCAGCCAGCCGCCCCAGATCGCCGCCGAGCAACCCAGGAGGACGAAAAACAGCGTGTAGATCCAGCCAAGATCGGCCACGCGCCAGTTGCACTGCGTGGTGAACAAAGCGCCGACAAGGGTTAGACTGGAGCAACTGGGGTCCGTCGCCGGCAGGGCCTTCGACAATGGCAGCCAGAAAACACTGAAGCCATAAGCCATGCCGATGCACAGATGAATGGCCAATGCTGCCGGCGGCACCAGCCAGCGGTTAAATCCGGGTTTTGCTATGATCCGTTCGCGGTCCAGAATTCCGGCCTGCACCGGTTCTCCCGCAGATACGCCTGCTACTGCCATCGACATTACCTCCCTCGTGGATGTCTGGACAAATTTCATACGCCCCATATGGCAGGGCGAAACCGCCGAATGCTCTCCCATGCGGCAATAGGTGAAGGCGGCCCCTCGCCGCGCTCAATGTCTGGTTTCAGGAATACTCGGTTCGGATAGGGACTTGCCCGCAGCCGGCCCCTTGCCTCCCGGCGCACCCTTTGCATCCTCTCCAAGCCCCACCGCATCGGCGGTGGGTGATCCGGGTCTCTTGATCTCCACTGAGGCAGCGATCACCAGCGGCAGAAAATCACCGGCGCCGGCATCCACTATCTCGAAAAACCGGCGGCGCATGCGCGGCTCCCAGAATTTGTTGATGTGGGTGGCGACACCGTCAATGCGGACTTCCTCCGGCTGAGACAGGAAAAATGTCGCGATCTGGTTCGCCATTCTCACCAGTTTTTCGTCGGTGTGATTAAGCAACATGCTGTTCCCCCACGCCGCCTGCCGGTCGGCGTCCGTGTTTCAAGTGGCCGGGGCACCCCCGGCCCCGATTATTCGGCTGCCTCCAGCTTGCCGGCGATCCGCCTCGACCGGCGGCCGAGCGCATCATATTCCTCCTGCCATTCCGTCGGGCCGTTCGAAGGTGATATCTGCACGGCGGTCACCTTGTATTCCGGACAGTTGGTCGCCCAGTCGGAGAAGTCGGTGGTGATGACGTTCGCCTGCGTGCCCGGATGGTGGAAAGTCGTATAGACCACGCCCGGCGCCACGCGGTCGGTGATCAGCGCCCTCAGCGTCGTGTCTCCGGAGCGACTGGCAAGCTTCACCCAGTCGCCATCCTTGACGCCGCGCTGCTCGGCATCATGCGGATGGATTTCCAGCCGGTCCTCCTCGTGCCACACGACATTCTCCGTGCGCCTCGTCTGCGCACCGACATTGTATTGCGACAGGATGCGGCCGGTGGTGAGCAGCAGCGGGAAGCGCGGACCGGTACGTTCGTCCGTCGCCACATATTCGGTGCGGATGAACTTGCCCTTGCCGCGCACGAAACCATCCACATGCATGATCGGCGAACCCTGCGGGAACTTCTCGTTGCAGGGCCACTGCACCGAACCGTTCCGCTCGAGATAGTCATAGGAAACACTGGCGAAACTCGGTGTCGTCGCCGCAATTTCATCCATGATTTCAGACGGATGTGCATAGTCCCAGGCAAGTCCCATGGCCTGCGCCAGCTTCTGCGTCACCTCCCAGTCGGCATAACCGTTCTTCGGCGACATGACCTTGCGCACCCGGTTGATGCGGCGCTCGGCATTGGTGAAGGTGCCGTCCTTTTCGAGGAAGGTGGAACCGGGCAGGAAGACATGGGCATAATTCGCCGTCTCGTTCAGGAAAAGATCATGCACCACAACGCATTCCATGGCGGCAAGGCCGGCGGACACGTGCTTCGTGTCCGGATCGGACTGGAGAATATCCTCACCCTGAATGTAGATGCCCTTGAAGCTGCCATCCACGGCCGCGTCGAGCATGTTGGGGATACGCAATCCCGGCTCGTTGTTGAGTTTCACGCCCCAGAGTTTCTCGAAAATGTCACGCGTGGCGTCATCGGAAATATGCCGGTAACCCGGAAGCTCATGCGGGAACGAGCCCATGTCGCAGGAGCCTTGAACGTTGTTCTGCCCGCGCAGCGGATTGACGCCCACACCGGGGCGGCCAATATTGCCGGTGGCCATGGCCAGATTGGCAATCGCCATGACCGTGGTCGACCCCTGGCTGTGTTCGGTAACGCCAAGACCGTAATAGATCGCACCATTGCCGCCGCGGGCATAGAGGCGGGCAGCCCCGCGCAGTTCTTCCGCCGGAACACCGGTGAAACTCTCGGTTTCTTCCGGGCTGTGCTGAGGCTCGGCAACGAAGGCGGCCCAATCCTCGAATTCCGACCAGTCGCAACGCTCGCGGATGAAGGCCTCGTTGAACAGGCCTTCCGTGACGATCACATGTGCGAGTGCCGTCAACACGGCCACGTTGGTGCCGGGCTTCAGCGGCAGGTGGAAAGATGCCTCCACATGCGGGCTGCGCACGAGATCGATACGGCGGGGATCGATGACGATCAGTTTTGCGCCCTGACGTAGCCGCTTTTTCAGCCGGGAACCGAAGACCGGGTGACCGTCCGTCGGATTGGCGCCGATGACCACGACGACGTCGGAATGCTCCACGCTGTCGAAATTCTGCGTTCCGGCCGACGTGCCGAAAGCCTGACCGAGACCATAGCCCGTGGGCGAATGGCAGACGCGGGCGCAGGTATCGACGTTGTTATTACCAAAACCGGCGCGGATGAGTTTCTGGACGAGGAAGGTTTCTTCATTCGTGCAGCGAGACGAGGTGATGCCGCCGATGGATTCCCGGCCATATTGGCCCTGAATGCGCCGGAACTCCGAAGCGACATGGGAGAAGGCCTCTTCCCAGCTGACTTCCCGCCATGGATCGCTGATCTTCTCGCGGATCATCGGGTTGAGAATACGGTCCCTGTGGGTCGCATAACCATAGGCAAAACGGCCCTTGACGCAGGAATGGCCGCGATTGGCCTGTCCGTCCTTCCACGGCACCATGCGCACCAGCTCTTCGCCGCGCATTTCCGCCTTGAAGGAACAACCGACACCACAATAGGCGCATGTCGTCACCAGCGAATGTTCCGGCTGGCCGATCTCGATCACCGACTTTTCCGTCAGCGTCGCGGTGGGACAGGCCTGCACGCAGGCGCCGCAGGAGACGCAGTCGGAATCGAGGAATGCCTCATGTGCGCCGGGCGAAACCCGGCTTTCAAAACCGCGCCCTTCAATCGTCAGTGCAAACGTGCCCTGCACTTCCTCGCAGGCACGCACGCAGCGGGAGCAGACAATGCATTTGGAAGGATCATAGGTGAAATAGGGATTGCTTTCGTCCTTCGGCATCCAGCGGGCATTGAGATCGCCTTCACCGGTGCGTGCCTTGACGTGGTTATCGCCTTCGTAACCGTAGCGCACATCGCGCAGGCCAACGGCACCCGCCATATCCTGCAGCTCGCAATCGCCATTGGCGGCGCAGGTCAGACAGTCGAGCGGGTGATCGGAGATATAAAGCTCCATCACCCCCTTGCGGATCTGCTTCAGCCGCTCCGTCTGCGTGTGCACGACGAGACCGGGGGCGACGGGCGTGGTGCAGGAGGCGGGAGTGCCGTTACGGCCCTCCACCTCGATAAGACATAGCCGGCAGGAGCCGAAAGCATCCACCATGTCGGTGGCGCAGAGTTTCGGGACATCGATGCCCGCCTCGCGTGAGGCGCGCATGATCGACGTTCCCGCCGGTACGGTAATCTGCCGGCCGTCGATGGTGAGCGTCACCATGTCCGTTGCGCGAGATTTCGGAGTTCCGTAGTCGAATTCAGAAACAAGGGCCATGGTCTTACTCCGCAGCTTCAACGCGTGGGATGGGGGCAAAATCATCAGGGAAATGCCGGAGCGCGCTCATGACGGGATAGGGCGTGAAGCCGCCAAGCGCGCAAAGCGAACCGAATTTCATGGTTTCGCAGAGGTCTTCGAGGAGCGCGGTATTCTTCTCCCGCTCGATGCCGAGCGCGATCCTGTCGACGGTCTCGACACCACGCGTCGAGCCGATGCGGCAGGGCGTGCACTTGCCGCAGCTTTCAACCGCGCAGAATTCCAGCGCGAACCGCGCCTGATGCAGCATATCGGCAGTATCGTCGAACACCACGATGCCGGCATGGCCGATGAGGCCGCCAGCAGCGGTAAAGGCTTCGTAGTCGAAGATCGTGTCGAACAGCGAAACCGGGAAATAGGCGCCGAGCGGGCCACCCACCTGCACGGCCTTGACGGGCCGGCCGGTGATCGTGCCGCCACCGATATCGTTGACCAGTTGCCCGAGCGGCAGGCCGAAGGCGGTCTCGTAAAGCCCGCCATGCCGGATGTTTCCGGCAAGCTGGATGGGGATTGTGCCATGCGAACGGCCGACGCCGAAATCGCGGTAGAAAGCGGCACCCAGATCCATGATGACCGGAATGGATGCCAGCGAAATCACATTGTTAACGACGGTGGGTTTTCCGAACAGGCCCTGCAGGGCGGGTAGCGGCGGCTTGGCGCGCACGGTGCCGCGCTTGCCTTCCAGACTGTTGAGAAGCGATGTTTCCTCGCCGCAGACATAGGCGCCGGCACCCATACGCACTTCGAGATCGAAAGCCCGCCCGGAACCGAGGACGGAGGGGCCGATAATGCCTTCTCGGCGGGCGATGTCGATCGCCTGTTCCATGACCTTGATGGCGTGGGGATATTCCGAGCGGGTATAGATGAAGCCCTTCGTCGCACCGACGGCAAGGCCGGCAATCGCCATGCCTTCGATCAGCACGAAGGGATCGCCTTCCATGATCATGCGGTCGGCAAAGGTACCGCTATCGCCCTCGTCCGCATTGCAGACGATGTATTTCTGGTCCGCCCCGGCATCGGCAACGGTCTTCCATTTGATGCCCGTCGGGAAACCCGCACCTCCGCGTCCACGCAGGCCGCTTTCGGTCACCTGCGCAACGATGTCGAGCGGCGCCATGGCGACGGCTTTTTCGAGGCCTTTCATGCCCTGATAGGCGCGGTAATCCTCAAGCGACAATGGATCAGTCACGCCGCAGCGGGCAAATGTCAGACGCGTCTGGCTTTTCAGGAACGGGATGTCCTTGGTCGGCCCGAGACAGAGACGATGCTCGCCGCCGTTGAGAAAACCCGCATCGAAAAGCGAGGCAACGTCGCCGGCCTTGACCGGCCCGTAGGCGATGCGGCCATGGTCGGTGCGCACTTCGACCAGCACTTCCAGCCAGAGCATGCCGCGCGAACCGTTGCGGACAATATGGATATCAAGATTGCGGCTGGCCGCTTCCCGGGCGATGGCGTCGGCCACGCGGTTTGCGCCAACCGCAAGCGCGGCGGAATCGCCGGGAACAAAAACGGTGACACTCATCGGCGCGCCTCCGTCAGAATGTCGCCAAGACAGTCCTCGTCAAGGCGGGCATGGACTTCGCCGTCCAACATCAGGGCCGGCGCCTGCGCACAAAGCCCGAGACAGAAAACCGGTTCCAGGGTGACGGAACCGTCAGCGGCGGTTTCGTGCCAGTCAAGGCCGAGCCGGGACTTGATGGTGTCCGCCAGAGGCTCGCCACCCATCGACTGGCAAGCCTCGGCGCGACAGAGCTTCAAGACATGCCGGCCGGAAGGATGATCACGAAAATCGGGATAGAAGGTTACAACACCATGCACCTCCGCCCGCGACACGTTCAGTGCGGAGGCGATAATCTGCTTGGCGCTTTCCGGAATGTAGCCGAACTCTTCCTGAACCGCATGCAGGATGGGCAGCATCGGCCCTTCGAGGTGAAGAAAGTCGTCAATGACCGCGGAAACACGGGCCGCCTCATCTGCGGCAACCGCCTGAATATTCATAAGCCAGTCCTCCCAAACCGACAGGGGCAAGGATGGCGGGCAGGACATTTCTCAGCCCTTTCGCAACCCCTGCATTGGCGGCAAGAATGGCGAGACCGGCAGGATCAGGTCAATAAGGTGTTTCCGTCGCTCGATAGGGATTTCCTATCAAAAACCAGCTCCGCAGCGCGCTGCCGCGCCTCATGAAGAAGCGCGGAAACCAGTGGCGTGTGCGGTTCGCGGTAAGTCGCAATCAAGCCCACAAGATGCTCGGCATCGGGCTCGATAATCGGGATCATTTTTATCTGTTTTGGAAAACCGAATGATTCCGCTATGTTACGCGGCATTATTGAAGCCCATTGTCCGGTTCGAATATGGGAAAAAAGCACGATCATCGAATTGGATTCGAGCGTTGGCTTCACCTCTACACCCGCTTCCGCCATGTGCTTGTTGATGATACGGCGGTTCTGCATGTCCGAAGTCAATAGGCATAGCCTAAGATCGGCAACCTGCCTCCAGGTAACGCTTTCCTGATCGGCCAAAGGTGTTCCGGCCGCTGCAATCAGGTGATATCGCTCCGAATAAAGCGGCACCGTCGTCACCCGCCCCAGCGGCTCATTGTCTAAATAGGTGATTCCCGCGTCGATCTCGAGATTTTCGATCTGGCCCAAAACCTGAAGCGAGGTGCGTGACGTCACCGAAAAGGTCACGGCGGGATGGCGCGCCTGAAACGGCTCCGTCAATCGCGGCACCATGGCAAGCGCGGTGGGAATGACCGCAAGGCGGATATGGCCGGCCAGACCCTTGCGGGCGGCGCGCATTTCCTCGCGCATGGTGCGCGTATCGGCAACGATGCGGCGCGCCCATTCCAGGACGCGCTGGCCTTCAGGTGTCAGCCCCTGATAACGGGCGGCGCGCACCACCAGAACAACACCCAGCTGATCTTCCAGTTGGCGGATCGCCGCCGAGAGACTTGGCTGCGAAATGCCGCATTCCTCCGCTGCCCGCCCGAAATGCTCCGCGCGCGCCAATGCGATGAAAAATTCCAGCTTGTCGATCATGCGTCCTCCCATGACACGTGTCGCTGCGCGCGACAGCACGCAACCGGACACTAGTGCCTGACGGGCCTTGCCGCAAATCCGGTGGCAGCAGGAGACTGCCGGAGCGCGGAGACACAGGCTGGACTTCATTGCAACACTTGCCGCAACCATGCGTTATAACAGCGACAAGGATCAGGATAGCGGGGGAAGCATGGACGCGATCGCAGAGGTTCCGAAGATCAACCGGCTGGTATTGCAGAATCTGATCGCCGGGCTGAGCGACGGATTGATCCTGCTCGAAAAGGACGGAACGATTGCCTGGGCAAACAGCGCGGCACTTCGTATGCACCGGATCGAGGCGCTCGCGGATCTCGGAGAGGATGCCGCGGCCTACCGGCGAAATTTCACGCTTCGTTACCGCAACAACCATCTGCTCGAAGAGGGACAATATCCGCTCGAGCGTCTTCTGGCCGGCGATGATTTCGACGACGTGACGGTGGAAGTGTCACCGAGCGGCAATGAGGAGGAGTGCTGGGTCCACACGATGCGTGGTCTTGTTCTTGAGGACGCGGGCGCCAGGCCCGACGTCCTCGTCCTCATCATCCGGGATGAAACACCCCGTTTTGAGGCCGAAGCGCGCTTTGAAAGCGCCTTTAACGCCAATCCCGCCCCGGGCCTGATCTGCCGGCTGGAAGACGAGCGTTTCATCCGCGTCAATCAGGGCTTTCTTGAAATGACCGGCTTCACGCGTGAGGACATTATCGGTGTGAGCGTCCAGGAGCTTGGACTGTTTTCCGAATGCGACACCGGCGAGGACGCGCTGAAGCGGCTGCATGAAGGCAAGATCATCCGCCAGCGGGAGGCGCTTATCCCGATACCGGGAGGCGACAGGCTGGTTATCGTCGCCGGCGAAACCATCGCGGTTGCCGAAGAGCCCTGCATGCTCTTCACCTTCGCCGATCTTGACGGGCGCCGCAGAGCGCAGAACGCGCTGCGCCAGAGCGAGGAACGGTTCTTCAAATCTTTCCGCCTTTCGCCCGCACCCGCTGCCGTTTCGCGGCTGGAGGACTTCGTGCTGACTGAAGTCAACGACGCCTTCCTGCAATTATGTGGCCGCAAGGAGCCGGAGGTAGTGGGAAAAACCGCCGGCGAACTGCGGCTGTGGGAAGATGTGGCGGCACGCAGGGATATCGAGAAACGGCTGAAGGACAACATCCCCATCCGCAACGAAAACATGCGCATGAAGCTGAGCGATGGCGGCACAGCCGAATGCATCGTTTCCGCCGAACGCGCCGAGATCAACGACCAGCAATGCGTCATCTGGGCAATACAGGACGTGACCGAGCGCAGACGCTCGGAAAATGAACTGATCGAGGCAATCGAAAGCGTGATGACCGATACATCATGGTTCAGCAGAACCGTCGTCGAAAGGCTGGCGGGACTGCGCCAGAACGCGCGCAGCACGACGCCATCCGCATCGTTGAAGGACCTGACGGATCGCGAGGAGGAAATCCTGTCGCTGATCTGCGACGGGTGCAGCGACAGGGAAATGAGCGACAGGCTTCATCTTTCCAAGCACACCATCCGGAATCATATCGCGTCGCTTTATGGCAAGATCGGCGTGAACCGCCGTACCGCCGCGGTTATCTGGGCACGCGAACGGGGCTTTTCCGGCCGCAGGGAAAAATAGCGGCCTGCTTTTGCGAAAATAGGTCACTTTATACCAGTTCAACTAGTAGAAAATGCTCTGCTTCCGGCCAATGCGCCGCACTACCTTCCCATCATGCCGTTGTCAGCAGCGACATGATCCAACGGTGGAAGGAGTACATCATGGACAAAAACCGCATCGAAGGCATTGCCCGCCAGGCAAAGGGCACCATCAAGGAAGCAACCGGGAAAATCACCGGCAATGGGCGACTTGAGGCGGAAGGCAAGGCCGAAAAGGTTGCCGGCCACGCACAGGAGAAGCTCGGCCGGGCGAAAGACGCCATCACCAAAGCATTAAAGTGATCCATCGATGTTCAAGGCCGGAGGTTTCACGATGATGCTTTCATGGGCCGCAAACACGGCACCGGGCTGCAATCCACAGGAGATCAGCCTTTGCGCCGCGTTGCAGGCACTGATTGCCTATGCGGACGGGCAGGAAAACAGCTGCATCTCCGTCAGTTCCTCTGATGGGTGCATCGTCCTCACGGGCGAAGTTGAAACCCTCTCTGCCTTCGAACGTGCGGTCATCATTGCCGAGTGTTTCGCGTCACGACCCATCATCGCCGATCTGGCGATCCGCCAGCGGTCGTCGACCAGGCTGGACGCGGCCTCCCCGCATCTCCACCTCGCCAACAACAACAGGAGTGATAAACAATGAAGAAGTTCGTTCTCGCAACCGCCATCGCAACCCTGGCACTTGCCCCGCTCGCCTCGGCCGAAACCAGACACAACTCGAAACGCGCGCCTGAAGCCGTCCAGAAGGAACGTGTCGGCACCTTGTCCTGCGAAATCGCCGGCGGGGTCGGACTTGTGATCGGTTCCAGCAAAAACGTCGATTGCCAGTTTCGCCAGCGCTCCGGCAAAACCGAGCGCTACACAGGCACAATCGGCAAGCTCGGCCTCGATATCGGCGTGACGGGCAAGACCTATATGAGCTGGATCGTGTTCAATACCGCCGCAAGCCGCATCGGCGACGGTGCGCTTGGGGGTGAGTATGTCGGCGCTTCCGCTGCAGCCTCTGTCGGCATTGGTATTGGCGCAAACGCCCTGATCGGCGGCAATGCCAAGAATTTCGCACTTCAGCCGATCAGCGCCGAGGTTGGCACGGGTGTAAACATTGCAGCGGGCGTATCACGTCTGCAATTGAAGCACGCCCGCTAATTCAGGTCGCAAACAGCGCGGTTTCGGGCATCCAATTTGCCCGAAACCAGATGCCGTCTCCCGGCTCAGGCAACCAGCATGGCTTCCTTGATGCGTGGATAATCATAGGCATTGACCTTCGAAGTGCTGTAACCCGCTCCCACCAGCGCCTCGGCGAGTTTCACCGCTGCCGTAACCCCATCGATAACAGGCACGCCGGTTGCGTCGCGCAGCCTGTCGCACAGAGCCGACATGCCGGCGCATCCAAGGATGATCGCTTCCGCCGCGTCCTCCTTCTTGGCCGCTTCGATCTCGCGGATCAGCATCATTTCAGCGGCGAGAGGGTCTTCCTCGAGACCAAGCACCGGCAGATTGATGGCACGAACCTTGCGGCAATGCCGCTCCGCCCCATAGTTGCCGACAAGGTCCTCGATGATGGGGATCGAACGCGGCAGGGTGGTGATGATGGAAAATCGGCGGCTGATCGTCATGGCCACCTGCACGGCGGCCTGGCAGATGCCGATGACCGGCCCGCGCGCCACTTCGCGGGCAGCATGCAGCCCCGGATCGTCAAAGCAGGCGATGACATAGGCGTTAACGCCGAGCTGTTCACCCTTGCGGATCTCCTGCAGCAGGCCCGGAACAGCCAGCGCCTCATCCGCCCCGCCTTCGATACTGACGGGCGTATCGAGAGGATTTGCAGCGGAAATTTTCGTATCCACGTGTTTGACGCGCAAGGCGCTGTCGAGCGCCTGCGCCGTCATCGAGGCCGTAGAGTTGGGGTTGATCAAGCGAATATGCATCGGGGTAAGCCTTTCAAGACCTTCACGCGCCGTCTGGCTTGATGAAGTCGGTAATCGCCGGCGCCTTGAGGACGAACTGGCGGTCCGAAGTAATGTAATTGTCGGCGTGAAGGCGCGCGATCGGCTGATAGCGGTCCGGATCGACATAACGCCCCTCTTCATCGAGGCAATCCTTGTGCACATGCATGTGCACGACTTCGCCCAGAACCAGTGTGCGGCGCGGATAATCGATCAGACGCTCCACCCGGCACTCGAAAGCACAGGGCGATTCCGCCGCAAAGCTTGCATCGATCTTGCTGCAAGGGGTCGCGGTCAGCCGCGCCATGGAAAGCTCGTCCACCTCGCTGTCGAAACCGAGGCCGCAAACGAGCATCTGTTCCGACAGAGCCATATCGACCATGTTGATGACGAATTCGCCGGTTCGGCGAATATTGACCATCGTATCCTTCTCCTCCCCCGTCACACGCGGCTGAATACCGAGGACGACGATCGGCGGATCATGGGAGAAAACGTTGAAAAAGCTCATCGGCGCCGCGTTGTTGTGGCCGGCGGCCGAACGCGTCGTGACAAGCGCTATCGGCCGTGGACCGATAAAATTCGTCAGCAGACGATAACGGCTTTGTGGTTCGAGCGCGGTGAAGTCGAATTCCATGACAACTACCCTGTTTATGGTACACAATATTATTTCAGATTGTTGACAATCTTGCAACCAAAACTCTGTTGAAACGGTTGACTTTTTCCACCGCATCACGCTTCTCTACCCATAATGGAGAGTGAACCCGATGACCGAACAAAACGGCCAGTCCACGCAGCAAATTGTCGAGAAAGTCTGGCTGTCGATCGCTGAACGGCGGCTGCGCCCGGGCGTGCAGCTGAAGGAAGAGCAGCTCGCCACCATTTTCGGCGTCAGCCGCGCGCGCATCCGCCAGGCGCTTTCCGTGCTGGAGCGTGACGGGCTCGTCACCATCGTTCCCAATCGCGGCGCCTTCGTTTCCAAACCCTCGGTCGAAGAGGCAAGGGACGTGTTCTTCGTGCGCCGCACCGTGGAACAATGTGTCGTTGAGCGGCTGTGCAAATCCGCCACCAAGGCCGATCTGAAACGGCTTCGCGACCATGTCGAGAAGGAGCGCGTGGCCAATGCTCACAATATCACAACCGACATCATCAAGCTTTCCGGCGGCTTCCACCTGCTGCTTGCGGAAACGGTCGGTTCCGATTTCCTGTTCACCACCATGCGAGACCTCATTTCGCGTTCCTCCCTCATCACCGCTGTTTACCGCAACACGGACCGCTTCAACTGCGGGCCCGACGAACATGCGGAAATTGTCGACGCGATCGCCAATAACGACCCGGCGAGAGCCACGCATCTGATGACCCATCACCTGGAACATGTGGAAGCGGAGCTCGATCTCAGCGAAATCCGCGACCTTTCCCATGATCTGCGGGCTGCACTCGCCTGACCCTGCGGGTCAGGCGCGCTCCCGCTCCTGCGTCAGCACCTCTTCATCCTCCACCAGATGGCATGCAACGCGTGTGCCGACGGCAAGCGTGCGCACCTGCGGCACTTCCGCCGAACAGCGCGCCGTTGCAAGCGGGCAGCGCGGATGGAACGTGCACCCCGAGGGTGGCCTCAGCGGGCTTGGGACTTCGCCTGCCACCAGTTCCCGGTCGCGGCGCGGCGCCTCGATATTGGGAATGGTCTGCAACAAAAGCTGCGTATAGGGGTGACGCGGGCGGGCGAATAGCTCCTCCGTATCGCCCTCCTCCACGATGCGACCGAGATACATCACCGCGATACGGTCCGACATGTGGCGAACCACACTCATATCATGGCTGATGAAGAGATAAGTCAGTCCCAGCTCATCTTGAAGCCGCCGCATCAGGTTCAGTACCTGTGCCTGCACCGATACATCAAGTGCAGATGTCGGCTCGTCGCAGACGAGAAACTCCGGTTCGCTTGCCAGGGCGCGGGCAATCGAAATGCGCTGGCGCTGACCGCCGGAAAATTCATGCGGGAATTTCTCGCTATCGGAAGCGGAAAGGCCGACGGTTCGCAGCAGTTCCTCCACCCGCTCCATCGTCTCTGCACGGGTGGCGCGCAGTTTCAGCTCCCGGATCGGCTCTGCGATGATGTTCTTCACCCGCCAGCGCGGATTGAGCGAAGCATAGGGATCCTGAAAGATCATCTGCGCCGATAGCGGTGCATCCTTTCGCCCTTTGGCAAAGCGGAAGTCGCCGGCGCTTGGACGGAACAGCCCTGTCACCAGCCGCGCGACCGTGGACTTGCCGCAGCCGCTTTCGCCGACAATGCTGAGACAGCCACCGGCTGGCACCGTGAAGTCGATGTCGTTGACGGCCTGCACGAATTGACGGGGCTTGCGCTCGATGACGCGGTTGAGCCACGGGGCGGAAACATCGAAGGTCTTGGTCAGACCCTTCACCGTCAGTGCTGGTGTTTTTGTCACCGGGGTTTTCATGCTGTTCCTCCTGCATTCATCCAGCAGGCGCTTGCGCTGTCGCCCTGCGTTTCCAGTTCCGGGCGCTCGCGAAGACAGCGGGGGCCGGCAAAACCACAGCGCGGATTGAAGGCGCAGCCCGGGGGGATCGCATCGAGACGCGGCATCGCCCCGTCGATCTGGTTGAGCCGCTCCACGCGCGCGCCGAGCGAGGGGATGGAGGCCATCAGGCCCTGCGTATAGGGATGTTTCGGCGCATGCAGAACCTGCTCGACCGGCCCGACCTCGATCAGCCTGCCGGCATAAAGCACGGCAACGCGATCGGCGGCTTCGGCGATGACGCCCATATCATGCGTGACCAGCATGACGGCCGTCTGCTTCTCCTTGCACAGCCTGCGCAGCAGCGAGATGATCTGCGCCTGAATGGATACGTCAAGCGCCGTGGTCGGCTCATCGGCAATGATGAGCTTCGGCGAAGCCGCCAGCGCCAATGCGATGACGACACGCTGGCGCATGCCGCCGGAGAACTGATGCGGATAATGATCGACACGATCTTCCGGAGACGGAATGCCGACATCTTTCAAGAGTTGAACCGCCCGCCCCCGCGCTTCTTTCTTGGAGAGCGGCAGATGCTGGCGGATCGTTTCGAGCAGCTGCGCGCCAACCGTAAAGAGGGGATTGAGCGAGGTGAGCGGATCCTGAAAGATCGCACCGATCTCGCGGCCGCGAATGCTCTCCATCGCCCTGTCGTCCAACTTGTCAATACGCCGCGATCCCAGCCATATCTCACCTTCGGCGATGCGGCCGGGCTTTTCCAGCAAGCCCTGTATCGCAAGCCCGGTCATGGATTTTCCGGCACCGGATTCTCCCACCACACCGAGGATTTCGCCGGGGCGGATCGACAGGCTGACATCCGAAAGGGCCGTCACCGTGCCTCTTCGCCCCGGAAACTCGACTTTCAGATTGCGAACATCGATAACCGACTGGTTCATGTTATCCATTGGCGTCCACCTCCACCGGGTAGCTCGGGGGAAAGATTTCCGAAACGGGCGGATTGGCCCAGCTTCGTTCGGGATATTTCGCGATCAGCCCGTCGAACTGCGCCTGCGCCTGAACGCGGGCGCGCTCCATGTCGATATTCGCGACCTGCCTTGAGCGCATCGACAGCCGGCCATCAACGAAGACCGCACGCGTGATCTTGCCAGAGCCGCCGGTAATGATGGTCGTGATGGGATCGACGCTCGGAGCCATGACCGTATCATCGAGATCGAAGACCGCGATATCGGCGCGGGCACCCTTTGAGAGATGTCCGAGATCGGATCGGCCCAGCGCCCTTGCGCCACCGATCGTGGCGGCGTCGAACAGATCGGCCGAGCGAACCCTGTCGGGAACGCCGTCGCTGATGCGGCAGGTGATGAGCCCGACCAGAAGGTTCATCAGCATGTCGGCCGGTGCCGTGTCCGTGCCCATCGCGATGTTGATGCCACGCTGCCGGCACGACGAAAACGACGACAGCTTGCTGCCGCCTCTGGCCGACACCAGCGGACAGTGGACGATGGAAACGCCATTTTCAGCGTAAAGCGCCAGATCCTCGTCGGTCGCATTGGTGGCGTGCGGCGCGACAAGGCGCTCACTGAGCAAGCCCGCCTTGGCCAGCCACACGGGCGCCGTGGAGCCATGAAGGCTGCGGACGGTATCCACCTCCATCGTGCCCTGCGCCATATGCAGACGAAACTTGCAGCCAAGATCGCGAGCCGCCGCATCGGTTCTTTGCAACAGGGCGAGTGTCGATGTCTCGACCCGATCCGGTGCGAGCATGCCGCGCACGAGATCTCCATGGCGTCCGCTCTGTCTTTCGATGAAGGACACCGCATCCTTCAGCCCCTGAAAGCCGCGCTCTTCGTCAAAGACAGGCACCATGCGTCCCGGCTCTTCCAGCACCATGCCGCCGGAGCGGTATGCCGGGCTGAGATAGACGCGCAGGCCGAGTTCGCCGGCAGCATCGGCCGCAGCCTCGAATTCGGCGGCGGTTTCGCCCCATTGCCGGTAAAACAGGGAAGCGATGGGCGCTGCCGTGGTAATGCCGCTCAGAAGCAGCTGACCGAAAGCGAAACGCTTCTGGAAGGCCAGCTCCTCCCCGGAATACATCTCGTAGGGGCCCGCCTCGACATAGGATCGCGGCCAGACCCGGCCCTTGGCCCAGCCGGGATAGTGATCGATCCCCAGGATCGTCGTATCGAGATCAGAAAGCGCGTCGAGATCGATCAGGCCGGGGCTGATGAGGGCGTTGCCGAAATCGACGCGACGGGCGACCTCGCCTTCAAAGCCGTGCCCGACGAACAGAATCTCACCGTTCTCGAAGACCACCTCGCCGTTTTTCAAGAGCCGGTGCGATCCATCCTTGTGTCCGACAACCCAGCTTGCGGTAAGCAGCGTGTGACCGGACGGACGTTCGCCAAGTGCGAGAGATTGCAAGGCAGCGCTCATCACGGCGCCTCCACGATGGCTTTGCCGTTTCTGGCGGTGACGCGGCCGCCTTTGACGACGAGCGGCCGGGGCGCGATATCGACCACGGCATGGGCGAGCGTTTCGCCCGTAAGCAACGTGAAGTCTGCGGCGCAGCCTTCCTTGAGGCCATAATCGCCAAGCCCCATGACATCGGCGCCGCCCTGCGAGACCACATGCAGCACATGGGCAAGTTCTATATCCGACCGCAGGCCATTCTTCATGCCGATGATCTTTGCCCGGTCGAGCATATCCGGCTGGCCCCATGGCCCCCAGGTATCACGAATGCCATCGCAACCGCCGCCGACGCGCACACCCGCCTCCTTCAGGCGCATGATCGACGGCACGTTTGCCGAAGGCGCACCTGTCGTCAGGATCGCCACGTCGAGCTTTGCAATCTCTTCGATCAGCTTGCCGACCCGCAGGTAATCATTCATTCCAAGCGCAAAGGCATGGCTGATCGCGACCTTGCCTTGCATGCCATTGGCCCGGATACGCTCGAATATCAGCTCCATGGTGAAGGCACCGAGATCGGCGGCCTCATGCAGATGGATGTCGATCGGCACGCCGTGCTTGACCGCAAGCGCAAAGAGAATATCCAGCTGGCCTTTCGGATCGCGGTCAATGCCGCAGGGATCGATACCGCCAAGCACTTCGCAGCCCTGTTTCAAGGCTTCGTCCAGAAGCTCCACGGTGCCTGGCATGACCATGACGCCGGATTGCGGAAAGGCGACGACTTCGATGTCGATGATGCCCTTCAGCTTCTCGCGGGTCTCCCAGATACCTTCGACGAGCGTCAGGCCATGGGTCGGGTCGATATCCACGTGGCTGCGAATATGCGTGCCGCCATTCGCCGCAAGGCCGATGGCGTGGCGCATGGACTGGCGGTGCGGATCGATGCCGATCTGTGTCCGGTTGTCGCGTTCAAAGTCGATCCGCTGGCGCAGGATCGCCGCGCGATTATTAACATGCCAGGGCATGCCCCATGTCGTCTTGTCGAGATGGGTATGGGCATCGATAAGGCCGGGAACGGCAATCGCGCCATTCCCCTCCTCTACCGGCATGCCCGGATCGGCCTCGAATTTTCCGAAACCGGCTATCTTTCCCTGCCTGATCAGAACGTCGCAGGTATCGCCCGCCATGGGCCTGATGTTGCGGAGCAGAAGATCATGCATGGAACTCACCTCAGTTTCGGATTGAGCGCATCGCGCAGCCAGTCACCCAGAAGGTTGACGGTGACGACGAGCAGACAGAGCTGGAAAACGGGAAACAATACGATCCACCACGAACCCGAGAACAGGAACTGATTGCCGATGCGGATCAGCGTTCCGAGTGAAGGCTGGCTGGGCGGCATGCCGATGCCAAGGAAGGACAGCGTCGCTTCAGTCAGGATCGCCATGCCGAAATTGAGCGTGGCGGCAACCATGATCGGTGTGAGCGTGTTGGGCAGGATATGGTTTGCCATGATACGGCGGGCGGGAACGCCGATGAGCTTGGCCGCCTGTACATAATCCTTGCCGGTTTCGACGATGGCCTGGGCGCGCACGGTGCGCGCATATTGCACCCAGGCGGAAAGGGCGATGGCGAAAATGAGCACGGCGGATGCGCCCACCTCACGCAGACTGTCCGGCAACATCTGCCGCACGACCGTCGAGACGAGGATGGCAACCAGAATTGTCGGGATGGAGAGCGTGATGTCGCCGATCCGCATCAGGAGATTGTCGGCAAAGCCACCGAAGTAACCGGCAATCAATCCCGCGGTCATGCCGATGACAAGCGACAGCGCAACGGAAGCGACACCGATGACGATCGATATGCGCGTGCCGTAAAGAATGGCGGAGAGCATGTCCCGCCCCTGCGTATCGGTGCCGAGCAGATAGGGCCATTCGCCGCCCTCCTGCCAAACCGGCGGCAGCTCGGCCTTCCACATGTCCAGCGAAGCGCCGTCATAGGGGTTCTGGGGCGCGATCAACGGCGCGAATATGGCAGCAAGGATCAGGATTGCGAGGACCAGCGCACTGATCTTCGCCGATTTGCTGCGACTGAAGGACCAGTAGAGATCGCTGTCGCGCAGGCGGCTGAAAAGCGACCGGCGGGCGGGTTTTGCCATTTGTGGAAGGTCTGTCATGAAACCGGCTCCCTTCGGTTAACGCGCGGTGCGCAGACGCGGATCGATCACCGCATAGGCAATGTCGACGAACGTGTTGAGAACAACGAAGATGAAGGAAATGATGCAGAGATAGGCCGCCATGACGGGAATATCGAGAAACGTCACCGCCTGTATGAACAGCATGCCCATGCCCGGCCACTGGAACACCGTTTCCGTAATCAGTGCAAAGGCGATGAGCGAGCCGACATTCATCGTCGTCAGCGTCACGACAGGCATGAGACAGTTGCGAAGCGCATGGCGGAAATAGATGCGCCAGCGGGGAATGCCGCGGGCACGCGCGAATTTCACGAAATCGGATCGCAGCACCTCCAGCATCTCGGCGCGAACCAGACGCATGACGAGCGTGATCTGATAAAGCGAAAGCGCAATGGCCGGCAAAATGATGGCCGCACGACCGGAGGAGGTCAGCAACCCGGTAGACCACCAGCCGATCTGCACCACATCTCCGCGACCGAAGGCCGGCGCCCAGCCGAGCGACACCGAAAAGACGAGAATGAGCAGGATGCCGACGACGAAACTTGGCAGGGAAACGCCGACGATCGACAGGAATTGCAGACCCTCCGTATACCATTTGCCACGCCTGATCGCCGTCAGCACCCCGAGCGGCAGGCCGACGACCAGCGACAGGACGGTGGCGACAAGAACAAGCTCCAGCGTTGCCGGAAACCTCTCCGCTATCAGCGGCAGCACCTGCTGGCCGTTGCGATAGGAAACGCCGAAATTGCCTTCTGCCGCATCTTTGACAAACCGCAGATATTGCGTCGGCAGACTGTCATTGAGGCCGAGGCGCTCACGCAGGGCCGCCCGATCCTCCTGCGAGGTCTGTTCGCCGACCATCAGTTCAACGGGATCACCCGCGAGCCGGAAAATGAGAAATGCGATAAGCGCGACGGAAAGCATGACGAGCACGGCATTTCCCAAACGCTTGATGATGAAAACCAGCATGGTTACCTCTCGGATCAGAACCCGCGCCACAAGGCCTGTCAGGTTCGACCATTCTCTTGCAGAGACAGGGCAGAGCTTTCGCAACGATGCGATGCCTCGCGCATGAGCCTGTCACATTGTCGACAATTGCACCGGCGGAGGATCGCATTTCGGCCTTCCCTGTCCCTGGGGATCACGGTTTGAACGGCTGAGGCGACTGCGCCGGAAAAGCTGGAAAGGCGTTCGGCGACTGGCCGACGCCCTTCCTGCATCCTGCATTATTTGTCGAGCTGTGTCAGCCAGTGACGCGGCTTGTTATCGGCACGGAAATCGACGCTCTTGACCTTTCCGAGCATGGCCCAAGCAATGGGCTGCTGATGCAGCGGAACAAGCATGGTTTCATCCTTGGCGATCTTCAATGCAGCTTCTTCAAGCGCCAGACGTTTGGTGTTGTCCTGCTCCTGCGCCGCCTGATCGACCAGCTTGTCGATTTCGGGGTTCGACCAGCCGCCATAATTGGAGACACCCATCGCACCCTTGCGGGTCGACAGTATCTGCGACAGGAACGAGAAGGCATCGAGCGTCGGCTCGTTCGCCCAGCTGAGGTTGAAGACATCCGCCTTGCCGCCATTGCGCTTGGGCGACTGCACGGAGCGCGGGGCAATGTCGATCGTCGGCTGGAAACCGCCGCGCTTCAGCATGTTGGCGACACCGGAGCAGATATCTTCCTCATTGATGCTTTCGTCGTTCATGCAGGTATAGGTGAAAGCAAGGTTCTTCATGCCTGCATCGGCAAGCAGCTTTTGTGCTTTTGCCGGATCGGCGGGTTCATAGGTATCGAGCGACTTGGCATAACCGGCGATTTCAGGCGCGATGAGCGAGCCGGAAGGTCTTGCAAGGCCGCGCATGACCTTCTTGTTGATGAGATCGCGATCAAGCGAGGCCTCGAATGCCTGACGCACACGCAGGTCATTAAACGGGTTGGGCTTGCCGTCTTCCAGCTTCTCGCGACGGTTGAAACCGATGAACAGCGTGCGCAGTTCGGTGCGCTTCTTCACCGTGATATTGGCCGAGGTTTCGAGCCGCGGCAAATCCTGGATCGGCGCGGAATCGATCAGGTCGATTTCGCCGGAAAGCAGCGCTGCAACACGGGTCGCGGCAGAGGCGATCGGTACAAATTCAATACGGTCGAGATTGTGCTTCTTCTGATCCCACCAGCCATCATTGGCGACGAGAACCGTCTTGCTATCGGGCACACGGCTTTCGAGCCTGAACGGCCCGGTGCCATTGGTGTGCATCGTCGTATAACCGTCGACCTTGGAGGCAAAATCGGTCGGCTTCTCGCTATTGTTATCCTTCAACCACTTGGCATTGAAGATGAAGATATTGGTAATGTCGTTCAGGAAAAGCGAGGTCGGCGCGGTGACGTCGAGATCGACAGTGTAGTCATCGACCTTCTTCACGCCGGCAAAGACCGGAATATTGCCGCGCAATGGCGAGGTGGCATCGGAAGCGCGCGTGAAGGACGCAACAACATCGTCAGCGGTGAAATCCGAGCCGTCATGGAACTTCACACCCTTGCGCAGGGTGAAACGCCAGGTCTTTCCATCAACGAGCTTCCACTCCGTCGCCAGCGCCGGCTCGATCTTGAAGTCCGGCCCGTAACGGACGAGCCCTTCATAGATGTGATTGAGGAACGCAAGGTTGGAGGTGGAAGGCACCGAATACGGATCGAGCGAATAAAGATCGGCGCGGCTACCCCAGCGTAGGGTCTCTGCGCTTGCGGGAGCGGCAATGGCGGCGGCGGCCATGGCGGCCAGGACAAAACTTCTAATTCGGGACATTTGATCCCCCCTTTTTATAGGTCGTTGGAAAGCCGGCTGGCGGCTGAGCAAGGGGAGTATTGTTTTGCACGGGCTTATTGTCAATAATATTGTTGACAATTATCGTATTCAAAATTGTGAAATTCTGGATACCGACTGCAAACATATGGGAGAAGGCGAATGGGAAATTATCTGCTGCTGCATGGCACGATCGTCACCGTGGATCGCGAAAGACGGATTATCGAGGATGGCGGCCTTGCCATTCAGGATGATCGTATCGTTGACATCGGCCCGGCCGGGGAACTCGCTTCACGCCACCCCGGCAAGCAGATCATAGACTGCCGGGGCAAACTCATCATTCCCGGCCTGATCGATGCGCATGGCCATGCCGGGCATGCGCTCATCCGCAGCATTGCCGCCGATACCAATGCCATGTGGATGAAGGTCGTGACACCGACCTATTATCACTACGTCACCCGCGATTACTGGTACGCCGACGGCCTGGTCTCCGGCATCGAGCGGTTACGCGCCGGCGTGACGACCGGCGCCAGCATCATCACCTCGATGCCGCGCGCCGACGATCCCCTCTTCGCTATCAACCATGCACGCGCCTATGAGGAGATCGGCCTTCGCGAAATCATCTGTGTCGGCCCTTCCGGCCTGCCATGGCCGCACCCCGTCACCCGATGGGAAAGCGGTTCGCCGGAGCGCCGTCATATCAGCTTCGAAGAGATGATCGAAGGCAGCGAGGCAACCATCGAGGCCCTGAACGGCACGGCGGATGGCCGCATCAGCGTTTTCCTCACACCTTTCACCATCGTTCCGTCAGTGGAGCCCTCCAATGCCTCGACACCCGATCAGTCGGTGAAACTGACGGAAAATGACCGGATGCAGGCGCGCCGGATCCGCGAAACGGCACGAAAGACCGGCGTCAGGCTACATTCGGACGCTTTTGCAGGCCAGATTCGCATGGCGTTTCAGGACAAGGAAAATGCGCTGCTTGGCCCAGATATCCATCTTCAGCATTGCTGGGGCATCTCGCATGACGAGATCGACATTCTGGCCGAAACGGGAACTCGCGTTACCCACGCCCCGCCCGGTCGGGCGACGCCAATCATGGAAATGATGTCGAAAGGCATTCGCGTTGCCATCACCACCGACGGCGCGGCCCCCAGCCGCCATTTCGACATGTTGCAGACGGCGCGTCTGGCGCAATTCACCCAGCACCTGCTGCACAACCATGATCGTTACCTGCTGCCGCCCGGCAAGATATTCGAAATGATCACCATCGACGCCGCGCATGCCATCGGCATGGAAAACGAGATCGGCTCGCTGGAAATCGGCAAAAAGGCCGATGTCGTCGTCATCGACATGCGCAAACCGCATCTGATGCCGATGTGGATGCCGGTGCACCGGCTGGTGCATCAGGTGCTGGGCAGCGATGTCGATACCGTTTTCGTGGATGGCCGGATGTTGATGGAAAACGGCCGGGTTCTGACAACCGACGTGGATGCCGCGCTTAACTTCGGCCAGGAAGAAGCGCTGGCCCTCGCCGCCCGCGCCGGTCTTGAAGCGCATATGCACGACCCGGGTTGGGGCCGTCTGCTGCGGACCTTCGAAGAACCTGTCCACCCTCCCCAGCCACCGGAGCCGGCGCTCAGCCGATAACAGGATAACGCCATCTGGAAGACCTGCGATGCATCACACGCTCGCAGCTGCCTGCGATAGCATTGTTGACAAAACCGCGTGCGATATTTCGTCAACGCAAAAACTCCCCGGCCTGGAGGGTCCGGGGAGCAAACCTGACGTCATGTCAGGAACTTTGACTGGAGCTAGCACTCACCCGTCCGAGAACGGGGTGGATCTGAGTTATCTAACCAGATTATGCTTTTTGCTTATGCAGGCTATTAGAACGAACGCTGCAGGCGAACGAAACCGGTCCACTGCTCAGGACGGTTATCGATGTCGAGGTAGTTTGCAGTGAGCTTCGTGGTCAGGCCATCGGTGATCTTGTAGTCAACCGTCAGACCAGCCTTCCAGGCGTCGTTGTTGGAGAATTCGTCCCAGGAAACGAGACCATAGCTGCCGTAGTACTGGAAGCCGGGGGTGATCTTCAGCTTGTCGGTTGCCTTGATGGCGTATTCAGCAGCAACTGCCCACTCGGAGACGTTGTAGTAAGCGTTTGCGCCGGAAGCCCAAACACCAGACAGGCCAAGCGTGCCCGGACCAACACCAGCCGTTGCGATCAGGCGTACAGAGCCGTTTTCACGGTCGGTATCGTAGCCGCCGATGAGCTGCAGAGTTACGCTGTCGAACTTTGCGCCAACGCCGAGCGCGACGCCAACATTGTTGTCACGCTCGTTGTACGAGCCAACTGTGACGCCTTCGAGTTCGTCAACCGAAGCGCCTGCCCAGAAGGAACCAGCGTCGTAGGTGTAACGAATGGAGTTGAACAGAGCGTTGGAAGCCAGTTCGTCCGTTTCGCCAGAAAGGCTATCGTCCCACCAGCTGTAGAACTTACCGACCTTCAGGCCGCCGAGTTCGATGAAAGCCTGGTCAACGAAAACTGCAGAACCCTTGTCGCCCGAGCCAGACGTGGTGGACGCAGCTGCAGAACCCGTGTCAGCATTGCCACGGAGGCCAATGAAGCCACGCAGGGCACCGAGTTCGGTGTCGGTGCGGGTGTCAATTTCGAACTGGGCGCGGGTGAACGAATCCCAGTCAGAGGTGCCGGTCTTGTCACGACCGAAGTCGGTCTGGAACCGGACATAACCCTGAAACTTCAGGCAGGTTTCGGTGCCGGGGATGTAGAAGAAGCCGGTGCCGAAAGCGTCGCAAACGCGAACGTATTCCATGGCTTCCGGCTCGGCAGCGACGATAGCGTCAGCGGCCTGTGCGCCGGATACTGCTGCGAGAGCGGCAGCGGAGCCGATAAGAAGGCTCTTGATGTTCATTTTTAATCTCCAGTCAAAAATTTTTCAACGAATGCGCAAATTTGAGGGCTGGTCTTTTCCCTGCCGCCCGCTTCCCTGCGCTGATTCAGCAAATGACAGAAAGTGCGGGGGACTCGCAATTTAAATCGGCGGATTACAAATACAATAAAAGTACACAGACGTATTAAGTAGTAAAATTACAACAAATCAATAGTTTAAAATATAATAATTTCATTTTTTATTTTCAAATAAAAGAATTTATTACT
>NZ_KQ414513.1:0-114768 GCF_001263295.1 Agrobacterium sp. SUL3 | reverse complement strand
AGCCCCATCACAGATGGGGGTCCCGTTTGGATGCCGATCACCCCATTTGCGGGGTCCTTATTCCATGCTTAATCACACCTAGTGGAACTGCAGCCAGGCGGGGACGGCAACCTCGTCCTGACCTCTGGGCCCATCAGCGTCACTCTCTCCGCCGATGATGTCCAAGCGGAAGAGAAGGTGGAAGCCGACATGGTATTCGCGATTGGTGAGAGCCTGCGCGTGGGATATTCAGGTTACTACCAGTGCGGCGGCTAGCGCGACGCGTGACTATCTCCGACCACCTTCTTCGAAGCGTTCAAGCGCAGGAGGCAGGAAATGTTGTTAGCACCCCGCCACCTGCGCCGTCGATCAGTGTGTCTCGTGTTTACCGTGTTCCGCCTGGGCAGTGCGTGTCGTTGCTGCTTGGAAGATTTCCGTCTGCTCGTTTCCGTCGACGACGAGCTTGCCCACCAGACCACGCGCTGCCCGTGACAGAGCATGGTCCACCAGCACGTACTCACCGGGAACGTCCATCGTCATGTCGACCACCGCAGCTCCGCCGGGCGGAACCGTGATGGTCTGCACGTCGGTCAGCGGCTCCGTCGTCAGCGACGCGAGCTGATACACCTTGTCGAAGATTTCGCCGATCACGTGGAAGCTCGACGTCTTGTTGGGGCCGCCGACACCGAAGTAGATGCGGACAGTCTCGCCGACTTTCGCGGTCAGCGCATCGTCGCCGGTCAGTGCGTTGGCCGCGCCGTTGAACACATAGTATTCCGGCGTCTCGTCCATCAGCCTGTCGATGCTCTCAGTGAGTTTGCCCTTCGTGCCATAGGCCTGCTCCGTGTAAACCTCGCCCTGCATCACGTAGAATTCGCGGTCCACCGGAGGAAGACCACCTTCCGGTTCCACCAGGATCAACCCGTACATGCCGTTGGCAATGTGGTGTGCCGCAAGCGGTACGGCGCAGTGGTAAACGTAAAGGCCGGGCTTCATTGCTTTGAAGGTGAAGCCCTTGGTCTCGCCGGGTGCGGCGTCCGTCGCCTCCGCTCCGCCTCCCGGTCCCGTGACCGCATGGAAGTCGACGCTGTGGCGTTCACTGCTATCGGCAAGGTTGGTCAGTTCAACTTCGACGGTGTCGCCGACTCTTGCTCGGACGAAGGGGCCCGGAACCTTCTTGTTGAAGGTCCAGTAGTGGTAGGTCGCGCCGTCCGCCAGGCTGCCAGTAACTTCGACCGTGTCGAGCTTCACCTTGATCGTTTCCGGTCCCCTCGCACCTACTGGCGGAGCAAGGTCTGTCGCCGCCCGTACGATATCGAGGGGAGCGGCAGCGGTCCCGTTCGCCGCCGGATGGTTGTGGGTGGCGTCGGCCAGCACCGGCATTGCCGTCGCCGACAGGAGTGCGACGGCGACGGCGGCGCGGAAGAGTGTTCTACTGGTCATAATTCTGGTCCTGCTATTTATGTCTGCGTTGCCTATTATTGGACACTGCGTCCGTCGGAGCATCCTTGCGATGCCGCAAATAGAAGCCTCGCTCGCATCTTCGTGATCGCCTGCAGTGTCGGCTCCGGAGTTACGGCGTCGGCTGAACAGAGCGGAAATGCGCAATTGCTCCGGCGGTCATCTTCGTCACGCACCAGTTGGCGTAGAACCCGCCCAGCAAGCGCCCCAGCAGCCTATCGGGGAGATGGGTGGGCAGGTTGTACTCGATCCTGACGTTCAGGCTGCATCCCGATCTGGCGGGACTGATCCTGAATCCCATACGGTAGGAACCGATGACGAGGAGACGCACCGTTCCGCGCGTCTCCCAAGTCTTTGAGAGCGGAGGATGCCGTTCCGTCACGACTTCCTCCACGGAGAGCGCCAGACCGAGTATCGACCCCCTCATCCTAATGACGGAGCCCACGGAACGTCCTTCCGCTTCGTCCAAGTCGTACTTCATGGAAGCCCCCAGCATCATGACCGAGGGCTCTTCCATGTGCGCACCGAGGAAGGCCGGATTGTCGAGCAACTCGAAAACCCGTTCGGCCAATGCCGACAAGGCTACAGTGCTCGATGCCGACCGCTGGTAGGTCACGACCGGTGATCCTTGTGGCCGTGACCGCCATGTCGATGAAACAGGTGCATCAGTGGGCAGGCCAGCAGGATCAGGTAGGGGGCGTAGCCCAGAACGTGCCCCCAGTGCTCACGAAGGATGTAGAACACCAGGATCAGGGCCAGGGATGCGCCCATCAGCAGGAGCGTGCGGTTGACCGTCATATCTTCATGCTCCTCAACCTGAGAGAGTTGGCGATCACACTGACCGAAGACAATGCCATTGCCGCCGCCGCGATGATCGGTGAGAGCAGCAGACCAAAGACAGGGTAGAGGACGCCCGCCGCGACAGGCACGCCTGCAGCATTGTAGATGAAGGCGAAGAAGAGGTTCTGCCTGATGTTGCTCATCGTGGCGCGGCTCATCTGCCGTGCCCGGACAATGCCCTGCAGGTCTCCCTTCAGGAGGGTGACGCCCGCGCTTTCGATGGCGACGTCGGTTCCCGTTCCCATAGCCACGCCGACATCGGCCGCCGCAAGCGCGGGAGCATCATTCACACCATCGCCCGCCATGGCGACGATCCTGCCTTCACTGCGCAGGCGCGAGACGATCTTGCTCTTGTCCTCGGGCAGGACTTCCGCCTCCACCTCAGTAATCCCAAGGCGACGCGCGACGGCATGAGCGGTCGTCTTGTTGTCGCCCGTCAGCATCACGACCCGAACACCGTCTTCGACAAGCGCCTTCACCGCATCCGGTGTCGTCGGCTTGATGGGATCGGCGATAGCAAACAGACCTGCCAGCCTGCCATCGATGGCGGTGAATATGACGGTAGCGCCTTCGTTGCGCAGCTCTTCCGCCTTCGCGGTCATGGCGCTGACGTCGACACCCTCTTCCCCCATGATGCGGTGACTGCCGAGGATCAGCCGCTTTCCATCGACCGTCCCCGTCACTCCCTTGCCCACAGGGCTGTCGAAATCGATGGCATCTCCCAGGGCGATGCTACGCTCACCCGCCGCATTGACAATCGCGAGCGCCAGCGGATGTTCGCTTGAGCGTTCGACCGTCGCGGCCAGCCGCAGCAGCTCGTCTTCGGAGATGCCTTCCGCTGGTGCAATGGCCGTGACCTTGGGCCGTCCCTCTGTCAGGGTTCCGGTCTTGTCGACCACGAGCGTGTCGACCTTTTCGAAGCGCTCCAGTGCCTCCGCGTTCTTGATCAGTACGCCGAGACTAGCTCCCCGACCGACACCGACCATGATCGACATAGGTGTCGCAAGCCCCAGGGCACAGGGGCAGGCAATGATAAGAACGGCGACGGCTGCCACCAGGCCGTGGGCGAAGCGAGGCTCAGGCCCATAGATCATCCAGGCGGCAAAGGCGACGAGCGCAACCACGATGACGACCGGAACGAACCATCCCGAGACCTCATCTGCGAGGCGCTGGATGGGTGCGCGAGAGCGTTGGGCGTCCGCGACCATGCGAACAATCTGGGAGAGCATCGTGTCGCGTCCGACCTTGCCTGCCTCCATGATGAAGCCGCCGGTCTGGTTCATGGTGCCGCCGATGAGCGTCGACCCGACCTCCTTGGTGACCGGCATCGACTCGCCGGTGATCATGGATTCGTCCACAGAGCTGCGGCCCTCCAGAAGCACACCATCAACAGGAACTTTCTCTCCCGGTCGAACCCGGAGGCGGTCGCCGACGGCCACGGCGTCAAGACCGACATCCTCGTCCGTCCCATCCGCAAGAACCCGACGCGCCGTTTTTGGTGCCAGATCGAGAAGCGCGCGGATCGCCCCGCCTGTCTGCTCGCGTGCCCTCAGTTCCAGAACCTGCCCGAGCAGGACCAGGACGGTGATGACGGCGGCCGCCTCGAAGTAGACGGCGACTGAACCTTCTTCCGCGCGGAACGTGTCGGGAAAGACGCCTGGCGCAACCGTTGCAACGACGCTGTAAATCCAGGCGGCACCCGTCCCCATCGCAATCAGGGTGAACATGTTCAAATGACGGGTCACCAGGGACTTCCAACCCCGTTCAAAGAACGGCCAGCCCGCCCAGAGGACAACCGGTGTCGCGAGTACCATCTGCAGCCAGTTCGACGTCTGTGGCCCCAGTATCATGTGGAGGTTCGTGAGATGGCCACCCATCTCCAAGGCAAGGACCGGGATGCTGAGGACGAGGCCAATCCAGAACCGTCGGCTCATGTCCAACAGTTCCGGACTTGGACCCGTACCCAGGGTCGCCACTTCCGGCTCCAGTGCCATGCCGCAGATCGGGCAGTTGCCGGGGCCGATCTGCCTCACCTGCGGATGCATCGGGCAGGTGTAGATGACGCCTTCCCCCACCATGCCCGGAGGAGGTACTTGCTTCTCTGCCACCTGATGGTGGTGCTCATGGTCATGCTCTTTATGATGATCATCGTGAGCATGATGGCCGTGATGTTCGTGCTTCATCTCCGCTCTCCGATCAGATCGCGCGATTATAGGACACGAAGGACATCATCCCTGCCGCCATGTGGTAGAGGTGGTGGCAGTGGAACGGCCAGCGGCCCGGGTTGCTCGCATCGAACTCGATAGCAACCTCTGCCATGGGAGGAACATGAACCGTATCCCTCACGGCTCCCCGCATGCCTTGTCCGTTGATGCCGACCACCTGGAAATGGTGTCCGTGAAGGTGCATCGGGTGTGTCATCATCGACATGTTGCGCATGACGAGGCGGACCCTGTCATCAGGATTGACGGCCATCGCATCGCCGCTGATCCCCCATGAGTAGCCGGTCATGCTGCCGGAGAGGATCAGAGGATAGGTCTTCGTTGCGGGCCGCTCGTCCAGAGGTGACGTCGCTTTGAGGATCGCCTCCAGTGAAAGGTCGAGGACCGGTCCGGCGGAAGAAGCTTTTGTGGCAACCTTCGAAATGGTCGCGTCCGCCGTTGCGAGGATGACGCCTGTCTGCTCCTCGGAGCCTTCGCGTAAGGCAAGGATCGGAAGTGACGCGGTGCCCAGCGGGAGTTGCAGTACGATATCCAACCGCTGGCCCATGCTGATCGGGAAGCGGGTGCCGGTGACGGGCTCGATGGCCATGCCATCGACGGCGGCCAGACTTCCCACGACGGTTCCCGTGTCGATGGTGAAGGCGGTCGCCGTTGCACCATTGATGATGCGTAGCCGAACGCGGCCACCCTTCTCGACCTGCACGATCTCCGGATCGTCCAGCGTGCGGTCATTGGCGAGGTACGCATCATACTCGATGTCGTTCAGGTCCATCATGCCCATGCCGCCCATCGCCATGCCACCCATGGGCATGCCGCCGCCGTGCATTTGCGCCATGTTGGACATCATGCTCCCGTGATCCATCGGCATCGAGCCGCCACCGTGTCCGCCGCCCATTGCGGAACCTTGCTGCAGTTCCGCCAGCAATTCCTCCGGCGACTTGAAAGAGAAGTCGTGAAGAAGGATGACGACGTCCTGCTCGTCACGAGCGCGGTCCTCCGCCGTCCGCACGATCAGCGGTGCCGCCAACAGGCTTTGTTCCTGTAGTGTATGGGCGTGCATCCAGTGGGTGCCGCCGCCTGCGAGATCGAACTGGTAGTGCCGTTTCTCTCCTGCAGTGAGGAGCGCTGCCGGATTGTCGGGGACACCGTCCAGCTCCCATGGAGGGGTAAGCCCATGCCAGTGAATGAGCGTCGCTTCATCCGTGGTGTTGGACAGGATGACATTGAAGCCGTCTTCCGCATCCAGGACGAGGCCGCTCCGTCCATTGCCCTGAACAAGACCGAAGACGCTGGCGGATCGGCCATTCACTTCAATGGAGCGCTTGGTGACTGCGAGTTCGATGGGTGACTGCAATCCTGTGCTAGTGAGCGCCCAGGACTTCTGTGCAAGGGGTGAAATAGCTGCCGCACTGACGGCGAGCGTCTTCAGAAATTGACGACGAAACATGACGTTCTCTCGATCTTCTTGGCCGTGATCGGCCCAATGGTGGGAATGGCCCGCCAGCGGCGAGCAGTTCATCAACCAATGGATCGAGGGGGTTCGAAGCTAGGAGACGGGTCGTGGCCTGCGACATCGTCAGCGACATCCAAGACCCTAGCCAGAAGCAGGACCGAGTGCGCCGATCCTGCTGGTTGTGCAACGACTGCGAGGCAGAAGACGCAGATGACGCTGCAACAGTTCTGTTTGGGAGAATGCTGGGCCTTGGAATTCTCGTCGCCCGGATCATCGTCCACCATCTGGTGGTGTCCGTCCAGGCAGGTCTGGGGAGCCGCATGCGTAACCGGCGCACTGAACATGAGAGCAACAGCAAGGAGTGCCGCGAGCAGCCTCCATACCAACGCTCTCTGTGCTAACGTGCGCATTGTCGATCCTCCGTCATCTCACCATGCCACGCCTCCCATTACGCACCTTGATCTTTATCAATGTTCGGGTGCCATTATGGTCGGTGGTCGCTTGGCATCGATTGCCAGGCTGCCGATGCTGGTGCTTCCAACGTGGGAAGGTCAAGGCCGTCACTCAGATGAATGTGTGTACCTGCCACGTTACCTTATCGATGTGTGGTCGGAGGTCCGCGCCCGTTGCAGAGCGGCGGCGGGAAGAAGCGAAGCCGACTCTGCGCCCATGTGGCCTTGATGAAGGCGAGAGGCAGCATCTCCAACCTCTCGCCTCAACGGGTTAGAGCGATGCCCTGCCGCTACCGCCAACAGGCCTGATCATCCAAGGCTTCACAGCAGGTTCCTTGGCAAGGATGCCCTTCTTCTTAGCAAAAGAGCGTATCGCATCGCGTGCTGCCCGAAGAGGTTTCAAACCGTCATGTGCCATGTAGCAGGTCCTCAAGGCCGCCTCATGGATCAGGTCCCGTTCCCGTTCTGGCCAATCCTCCAGATAATCAATCGCCTCCTCCACGGCCGTAATCTCGCGGACGAGGTTCTTTTGTTCCTTCAGATACACCGGACGATCAAAGAGCTTCGAGATCATTTCCACCTCACTGATTCTGTTTGTGATCAACAAGGAAGGCGCTGTGGCCAACGCCGATTATCGATGTGGTTTGCCGCGTCCTTCCGTTCAAGTCGGAACACCACTCAGGTCACTAAATCTGATAGGGAAACCGTATATGTCGACGGGAGCGAACGCAGGCGCTTACTGCACAGCAAGCCAGGTTGGCGGGTAGCTGATTGCCCCATACCAGAGCGGGATTACGCGGCGGCGAAAAATTTCCTCCCAGGTTCTTGAACAGGCATTTTTCGCCAACCAGATTCATTGCATCGGCAGCCTTAGTAGGGGCCGATAGGCCGGAGACGCAGGTTTTCGGTGGCGTCTCCAATCCATGTTGCTTTACGGAGGATATGGTAATGAGAACGGAACTTGATTTCGCACCCCTCTACCGGTCCAGCATTGGCTTCGACCGTGTGTTCAACCTTCTCAATAACGCGCAGCGCCTGCAGGCGGTTGACCTCTGGCCACCCTACGACATCGTCAAGCTTGGCGATGACGAGTATGCGATCACCATGGCAGTCGCAGGCTTCAGCCAGAGCGATCTCGACGTGACCCAGGAGCGCAACGTCCTGATCATCAAAGGGTCGAAAGCAGAGAAGAAGGAAGGGGAGTACCTACATCGGGGCATTGGCGGACAGTCGTTCGAGCGTCGCTTCGAACTGGCTGACCATGTTCACGTCGAGACGGCGTCGCTCTCCGACGGTCTCCTGCGAATTGTCCTAAAGCAGGAAGTGCCGGAGGCGATGAAGCCCCGGCGAATCGAGATAGGCAATGGGACGGCGGCCCGGCCGCTCCAGATTGAGTCTGACAAGCAGGTCGCCTGAACTCGCTGAACTTCCCACAATCAGGCACGATCACGAATAGAGGGCCCGCGTAGGGCGGGCCCGCCATTCGCACTGCATTCAGTCAAGCGGCACCCCGTGTTTCTCAGCTTTGATGGCCGCTATTGGCGCGAAGCGGAAGACGCCTCTCGCACCTTTGCAGACATAGAAGAGCCTATCGCATTCTGAGCTATTTCGGACCAAGAATCATCTCGAGTGCGGCATCCTGGGGCAGACCACCCATCTGCCCGATGCTACCATCCGCTTTCCTGAAGACAATCGCAGGGGTCCCAGAGAAGCCAAGCTCGGTCATCAGAGTGGCATTGTGCTCGAGCTTTTCTGCCACTGCCGGGCTGATCGTTTCCAAAGGGACTATGCCGCCGTCCCCGTACTTATGTTCGTTTTCAGCCAGCGCCTCCTCAGGAGACTTGGCCTCAAGAATAGCAGCCGCCTTGGCTGGGGAATCCTGTCTGATCACGCCGACCATGACATGTCGGAGTTGTACCTTGCCCGACTCGACCCAGGGCCTGGCAGCCGTCCAGAACTGGTGGCAATAGGGGCAGTTGGGATCCGTAAACACGTAAACGGTCCTCGGCGCGTCTGGCCTTCCATCTTGGACCCACGTCGACCCCTCCAGCTTTTCCCATCCCTCTTCCGGGATCGGCGCCTCCACCATTTCCTTGAGCTGGGCTTCCGCCATGTCCTGTCCTGCCTCGTCGACAAGTGTGCCGACGACAACATGTTCGCCATCCGGGGTGAGGTAGATTGTCAGAGGTTGCGCGCCAGCTTTTGCGGCGAATGCTCTCAAACCGCCTGGTACCTTCATCTCTCCGAGGATTGTCAGTCCCTGTTGCTCGATCGCCTTCAGGATCCGGGGATACTCTTTGGGCTGGGGACTATCCTCGGCTGCGGCGATCTGTGGCGCGAAACCAAACAGCAGCGCTGCGAACAGCATCAGGGCAGGTCTGAGGTAGGTGAGAACGATGAGGCGCATTTTGGTTCCTTCAAAAGCCCTCGCTTGACCTGCTCACCTTAAGGCAGGCTGAAGGCAGCGGCCATTGTGAATAGGACAGGAGTTGCAGCTATGGGATGCGCTGCTGCCTCAGCCGGTCCAGAAGGTCCCCCAGTTCCGATAGAGGATGTAGGCCGCCACCACGAGTACGAGGGCCGCGAACAGGCGGTTGAGGATGTTCTTGTAGGCGCTCAGGCGTGTAGCGAGCAGCATGCCAAGTACGCCGCCGACTATGCCGCCGCCAATGAACTCAACGGCAAGCAACCAGTCCACCAAGCCGGAGGCGGCATAGTTCAGGGCGGTGGCGAGGCCGAACACGCCGACGGAGAGGAGCGAGGTGCCGATCGCGTTGATCATCGGCATGCCCGTCGCCAGCATCAGGCCTGGAACGATCAGGAAGCCCCCGCCGATGCCGAAGAAGCCGGAAGCGGCACCGGCGGCGAGCGCGACGGCCGCTGTGACGAGGCACATCCTGAGGTCCACCGGGCGGCATTCGGCCGATGCCGGTTTCCTGGACTTCAACATCAGGACGCCGACGACGACCATGAGGATGCCGAACAGGAAGATCAGCCGATCGCCATCCATGGCCTTGCCGAGGCTCGAGCCTGCAAGTGCGCCGACGACGCCGAGCGCCGAAAAGACCGCCGCGCAGCGCCACCAGACGTGACCCTTTATCGCGTGGCTAGTAAAGTTCGCGAAGGCGTTGACCGAAACCGCAAGCGCCCCTGTTCCAATGGCAATGTGCGGCTGCGTGACGCCGACGACGTAGAGGAGCAGCGGCGTCGCCAGGATTGACCCACCGCCACCAAGCAGGCCGAGCATGAAGCCGACGATCCCGCCGGAGCCGACCGCCGTAAGGATAGAGGCGCTCATGTCCGTCTGCTCCACACCCTGTCATGCAAGGTCATTCCGACCAGCATGGCGACAACGAACAGGGCCGTCTGTGGGATGCCGATCGACAAGGAAGCGACCGCCGGGCCGGGGCAGAAGCCGCCGATCCCCCAGCCGAGGCCGAAGAGGGCCGACCCTATTATCAGCGGTGCGTCGATCCTGCGGCTCGTGGGGACATGGAAGCTGTCGTCGAAGGCGGGATGGCGCATCCGCTTCATCACCTGCACGCCGATGAACGCGACGACGACGGCGCCGCCGAGGACGAAGGCAAGGCTCGGATCCCAGGCGCCGAAGACGTCGAGGAAGCCCTGGACGCGGGCCGGGTTCAGCATTCCGGAGAGGGACAGGCCGAAGCCGAAGACGATGCCGGAGGCGAGAGCGGCTCCGAACTGGTAGATGTTCCTGTTCATAGTCCGAAACTCCTCAGAACTGTGACGGCCACTGCGCCGGAAGTGAGGAATGTCGCGACCGCAGCCATGGATCGCGGAGACAGGCGCGCCAGGCCGAGGACGCCGTGGCCGCTGGTGCAGCCGGATCCCATGCGCGAGCCGAAGCCGACGAGCAGACCGGCGATAACGATCAGCGGCCACCCTACCGTGATCTCCACTGTCGGCCAGCCGTCGAAGATTGACAGGTAGGCGAGCGGTCCGAGCAGCAGGCCAACCACGAAGGCGAGGTTGGTGGTCAGGCCGAAGCCCTGGGCGAGACGGCCGACGATCCCGCTGATGCCAGCGATTCGCCCAGTGAGGAGCAGTAGCATGACGGCAGATGCGCCGATCAGCATGCCGCCGGCCAATGATGGGAGATAGGTGTTCATTTGCCTTCCTTCACGCAAAAGATGTCATAGAGGGCGGCAACCAGTTGCGCGGCCTTCTCCTCCGTCAGGGAATAGAAGATCTGCTTGCCGTCCCGCCGGGTCTCGACAATGCCGGAGCCGCGCAAAACCGTCAGGTGCTGCGACAGATGAGGCTGGTGGAGGTCGAGCTTCTCTTCAAGCTCGCCCACCGAGTAGCTGCCCTCAACGAGCGTGCAGACGATCATCAGGCGCGCCGGATGGGACAGCGTCTTCAGGAGGTTTGCCACCTCCCCCGCCCGGCTCGCCATCTCGGCTGTCGAAAGTCCCGCCTTCAACATAGCTTTCAGGTCGGCACTCATTCCCATGCTGCTCCCTGCAGGGCATCGAGCGGAAACTTGAGGTAGCGCTTGCCGTTCGCTTCCGGCTCCGGCAGGCGGCCGCCGCGGATATTCACCTGCAGGGCATGGAGGATGAGCTTCGGCATCGGCAGCGTCTTGTCGCGCTTCGTCCTCAGCGCCACGAACTCTTCTTCCGTCACGTCGGCCAGATGCGGGTTGGAATTCTTCTGTTGGGCCACCGTGCTTTCCCAACGCGGTGCCCGGCCGTCCGGCTGATAATCGTGGCCCGTGAAGATCCGCGTTTCGTCCGGTAGCGCGAGGATGTCCTGGATTGACTTCCAAAGGATGCGGGCGTCGCCGCCCGGAAAGTCGGCGCGTGCCGTGCCGCTGTCCGGCATGAAGAGCGTGTCGTGGACGAAGGCGGCGTCGCCGATCACATAGGTGATGGAAGCGAGCGTATGTCCAGGCGAGAACATCACCTTCGCATCGATCGATCCGACCTTGAAGGTCTCGCCGTGGGCGAACAGCCGGTCCCACTGCGAGCCGTCGGTGGCAAGCTCAGGCCAGTTGTAGATGCCCTTCCACAGCTTCTGGACATCCACGACGCGCTCGCCGATCGCCGTCTGCGCGCCAGTCTTCTCCTTCAGATAGTGAGCGGCGGAGAAGTGGTCGGCATGGGGATGGGTGTCGAGAATCCACTCGACGGTGAGCCCCTCCTTGCGGACGTAGTCGAGGATGGCGTCGGCGTTGATAGTTGCCGTCGCGCCGGCCTTCTCGTCGAAATCGAGCACAGGATCGATGATGGCGCACTTCCCCGTATCCGGATCCGAGACCACGTACTGGACGCTCCAGGTGCGCTTGTCGAAGAAGCCCTTCACCTGCGGCCTGCGTTCGGCGTGCTTCTGAAGCCATGCGTCGGCGGCGCCGGTGTCGAAGCCGCGGCTGCCTCCGAACTCGACCACCTCGTCGGCAGACATGCGACCGTCAAGGACTTCTCCGATGAGGTAGAGGATCAGCGACCGGGTGCCGGTCTTGCAGTGGGCGAAGACGGGGCCTTCAGATTCATCCACCGCGCGCTGGAATGCGCGCACGTCCGCCTCGGTGATGGTGGCTCCGGTTACCGGAATGAAGGCATAGGACAGGTTGCAGTGCTTTGCTTCCTGAGCTTCGGCCTCTGTTCCCGGCTGTCCGGACTCTTCGCCATCCGGCCGGTTGTTGATAAGCGTTGCGAACCCGTTTTCGTGCAGCGAGCGGATGTCTTCGGCGCTTGGCTGGGACGAGACCGAAAGCTTCTCGGATACTCTGGTTACAGGCATGACTGGCTCCGTGGTTATATCGGTATACGTTATAATATATTATATAACAATTGGGGTTCAAGGTCGGTGACGGAACTTTGTGTTCACCTCGTGGTTCCCGCGCAGAGGAGGCTAAAACCATGGCCACGACAGCAAACCGAGTCAGCGCCCAGACACCCACTGAGATTAACCGACATCTTCGCTGGGAGATGGAGAAAAGGCTCGCCTACTACGAAACCCACCCCGACCAGATCCCGACCCGGCTGGAAGAACTCGATCGCGAATGGGACATCGAGCGAACGCTCGAGGCGAATGCTTCCACCTTGGCATTCACGGGAACCATGCTGGCGGCGACGGTCGACAGGCGATGGCTTGCACTCCCGGCGATCGTGACTGGCTTCCTCTTCCAGCACGCCATGCAAGGCTGGTGCCCTCCGCTTCCGATCCTGCGCCGGCTGGGCTTCCGAACGGCGGAGGAGATCAATCAGGAGCGCTATGCGTTGAAGGCGCTCAAAGGTGATTTCGACGTCAAGGGCGGCAACAAGCTCGATACTGTCCTGCGAGCCGTCGGGATCAGGTGAGGCGGGGCATGACGGCAGCCATCAGACCGAACGAAAGTGACAAGCAGGGCTTCCCCGCGACACTAATATGGGCGGGTTATGCGCTTGGTTTCGGACTGGGCGGCTTCTTCGACGGAATACTGCTCCACCAGATCCTCCAATGGCATCATCTCCTAAGTGGGGTCGAAGAAGCACGTCAAGACATTCGCGTACTGATCCTGACAGACGGACTTTTCCACGCGCTGATGTACGTGGTCGCCGCGGCGGGGCTTTGGCTGCTGTGGCGGTCGAGACACTCTTTTGCTGCCCGCGGAGCAGACAGACTCCTCTTCGCAAGCGCGTTGATCGGCTTCGGCGTCTGGCACATTCTCGACAGCGTTCTTTCCCACTGGATACTCGGAATCCACCGGATCCGTATGGACGTGGAAAACCGCATGTTCTGGGATCTCCTTTGGTTCGTCGTTTTCGGCCTAGTGCCTCTCGCCCTGGGCGCCTACTTGCGCCGGAACGGCATGAGAGGCGACGGGCGCCGGATTTCGAAAGGGCCGGTCGGACTGGCCTTGGCAGTTCTGATCGCCGGGCCTCTCGCCGCGCTACCCGCGCCAAATGAGGGACCTATCATGATCGTATTCGGCCCTGGCTCCACCGCCGCACGGGCGATGCAAGGGCTCGAAGCAAGCGGCGGGCGCCTCCTGTGGTCCGATGCGTCCGACATGGTCTGGGCCGTCGACATGTCTGCTGGAGGCGATGTGAAGCTGTTCTACAAACATGGTGCGATCCTGATCAGCAACTCCATCTTCCCAGCCGGGTGCTTCAACTGGACGCGCGTCTGAGGCGGTCAGATTGGGAAGGAGGCTCTCGCGACGAACCATGTACCGCCTCTCTCAAACGTCAGGTTGCCGCCGAGACGATCGAGCGCCATCTGGACGATCGACAATCCGAGGCCGCTTCCATGACCAGAGGCCTTCGACCCTCTGAAAAAGCGTTCCGTCACCCGCGCCTCGTCGGCAACAGGAATCCCCGGCCCCTGGTCCAGGATCTCGACAACGACCTCGCTTTGACTTTCGCTGACCCGGCACCTGACCACTGCACCCTTCGGCGAGTGCTGAATTGCGTTCTCGAGCAGGTTTCGGATCGCCAGACGCAGGAGGATTCTGTCGGCCTCAAGAACTGCCGGCTGCGGGGTTCGATCTGCGTGCTCCATCGCGACGTGAACCTCGTTGGCCGCTAGCTGCGTCTCCAGTTCCGAAGCGATCTCGCCAACAAGTACTGCAACGTCGACTGGCTCATCCTTGGCGGCGCCCTGCGACGCATCGACGGCGGCAAGATCGATAAGCTGACGGACCATCCGGCTGGTTCGGTCGACACTTGTGGAGATGCGGGAGAGGGCCTCGCGCTGGATCGTGGAATCGTCGGTCCTGAGAGCGATCTGCGCCTGGGTCTTGAGACCAGCAAGCGGCGTCTTCAGTTCATGCGCAGCATAGGCGGTAAAGCTCTGCTCCCGGTCACGCGCTTCGGCCACCCGGCCGAACAGGCTGTTCAGCGCTCGAATGACCGGCCGCACTTCCCGCGGCACGGTTCCGTCATCGATCGGATGGAGTTCAGATGCGGAACGCCCGGCAAGTCCCTCGGCAATGCGCGTCAGTGGGGCAAGACCGCGGCCGACGCTGACCCAGATCAACACCGCCAAGACGGGGAGGATGACGATGCCGGGAACAAGAAGCCCCTTGATGACGTCGCCGATGAGTCGGTCCCGTATCTCAAGGCTGTCGCCGACCAGAACACGAACGCCGAGCGTCGGGTTGACGACCGCGTAGACACGCCACCGTTCTCCGTCGATCTCAGTTTCTTCGAAGCCATCCGTGTGGCTGGCAAGCGAAGTTTCGGGCGCACTCTCGGAGCGGCTGACGAGGCTGCCCTGAAGCGACCAGATCTGGCAGGAGAGCTGGCGGCTGTAGCTGCCGTCAGCTTGCTTGAACGGTGGAGGCGGAGCATTCGCGATTGCAGCGTCTACCGCCGCAGACGGCTCGATCCGGTGATCCGTGATGAGCGAGCTCACCATGCGTGCCGCTTCCATCAAACGGGCGTCCAGCACCCGCTCGACTTCGGCTTGTGTGCTTGCGTAGATCCAGGCCGCGGCGAGAAGCCAGACGGCGCCGGTCGTGGCCAGCAGGATCACAAACAGTCTGATCCGTATCGAATTCATTGCGATGTCCTCAACCGGTAGCCCGCGCCCCGCACGGTCTCGATGAACGACGCACCGAGCTTGGATCGCAGCTTGTGGATGTGAACCTCGACGGTATTGCTCTCGATTTCCTCCTGCCACCCATAAAGCTTCTCCTCGAGGTTCGACCGCGACAGGATGACGCCCGGCGTCTCCATCAACGCCTGGAGGATCACGAACTCCCGTCGGGAAAGGGAGATCGTGATCTCGTCACGCGATGCGGACATGCGTGCTGGGTCGAGGCTGACGTCCTTCCACTCGAGAAGCCCGGCCGCACGGCCGTGTCCACGGCGGACGATGGCGCGCAGACGGGCCGCAACCTCGTCGAGATCGAATGGCTTGCCGAGATAGTCGTCTGCCCCCGAATCCAGTCCAGTGATGCGATCCGCGACCTCGTCCTTTGCCGTCAGGAGGAGAACCGGCGTGCGATCGCCGGAGCGGCGCATCCGCGACAGCACATCGAGGCCTGATCCGTCAGGGAGCATGAGGTCGAGTATGATCGCGTCGAAGCGGTCGGCCTCGATGGCCGCGTCGGCGTCGGCAACCGATGTCACGGCGTCCACCGTAAAGCCGCACATCTGCAGCCCGACCTTCAAGCCGTCCAGCAGGATCTCGTCATCTTCCAGCACAAGTAGCCGCATCACATCCTCGTCTAGCTTCGCATCCTCCCTGCGCCCGCCACCTTAAGGATAGCGCCATTTGCCGCGGATCTTGACATAGGTCTCATCAATCCGGACCGAGCCGCAATGGGGTCGACGAAACTGCCGCCGCCGTTTCTCGATGACAGGTGCATAAGCCAATACCCAGCGGTTGATCGTGCTATGATCGACCTCGAAGCCCCGCTCGCGAAACATCTCTTCCAAGTCACGATAGCTGAGCGGGTAGCGCAAGTACCAGGCAACCGCCTGTACAATCAGCCAGGCCTCGAAATGCCTGCCCTTGAAATCATCCTTCGACTGGCGCTTCAGCTTTTCGGCAATGGTATTCAAAATCATCGGCTCGCTCCGCAATATCAGGAGCGGCAACTTCTCTCCCCATGGTCAACATCGAGTTAACCTGAAGAATTTGCGACAAGGCCGAAAATCATCAATCTCGCCAATCATATTTCGCCGGCCAGTCTTCATACAAATTGGAGACAGCTCGTGTGATGTCACTGCGGGCATGCAAGGGGAGGCGAGGGATCTCGTGGCTTAGCCGCTTGATATACTGTCCACCTTCATCATCTTTCGCGACGCGTCTAAGTAATCTCTGGAGGTCTCCTGCAAGAAAGGCGGTCAATGCCAGATCGCCCGGCGACCAAGTGCGAGACCTAAGAAAAGCGTCTACAAGTTCCCGTCTTGCAGATTTACATCTGTCCCAATCAAAAAACGGGATGAACCGGAGTAGATCTGGCACGTCATCTTCCTTAGCCAGCTCACGATACACAGCCGGAAATGTCGCAGCGATCACGGGCGAGACCGGCGATCCCCCGGATCTCAACAAGGTAGGCAAGAGCCTGCCAGATGCGCGTAGATGGGATCCGCGATCTAGAGATTCTGCGTCAGAAAATAGCTGTGCGCAAGCAATCCCGGCACCGCGATCCATATCGAGCGAATATCGCTCGGAAAGAACGCGAGCAATATCATCAATGGCATGAAGGAGGCGATTACGCGCCTTTTCAGCAGTTGCGCCAAAGGCAACCATATTCCGGTTGAAAAGCCGAGGCGGAAGGTCTTGGCCCAACCCGGCTTTAGCCAGGCGGCTTCCGTCCAGCTTTTCCCCAAGAAGGTCGAGTAAGTGAGCGATTGTGGTTGGCCCATTCTCCAAAGACTCCTCCCGAAGGCATCGTTCGATGACCCGCCATAGAAGGTCGCGCGCTTGATGCTTCGAGACCATAGGAAGAAGCCGTGAAACAACATCCAGATGCACCGATAGCGGCAACCAGATCTCGCCGGCTGCCCGCAACAGGATGTCCGAAGCGCTGTCTGGAATGCTGCGAACAAATTCCTCTGCCGAGTGATCATTGCGAAACAAGGATGCAAATTCATTTGTTGTGGCTCGCCGCAACAACTCCAAAAACAGATGTTCTTTCAACTTGGGACCTATAGATTGCTCATCGAGCAACCAATCGACATCTTCTTCTGTCGGCTCCAAGCCCGCGGCCAAAAGCTGGTCACGCCCTTGCGACGCGTCAAAGGTGACAAGCAAGTCGCGCAAGCGTCGATCGGCGCCAAGCTCATGAGCTCGATTGCTCAATACGGGGATAAAACTCTCTGCAGCAAACATGCTGACTGCTGCGAGGTGGCGTGCTTCCTCGAGAAGTTCTTCGGTTGAGAGCGATGCGACCAGTGGTAGGAAGGCTTCGCGTTGAAAATCCTGTACGAGAGCAGGGAGCAGCGCTTCCTTGACGGCATCGAAACTATCTGGTGGAAGTTGCGGCAATATTTCAGCGATGCGTCTAATCATTGGTGCGCTGCTGGCGAGCGTCGCAGCGAGATCCACGCTGGACGAAAGGAGACGCGAAAGAGCCAGCGGATGAGCTTGAATAAGCGCATGTTCAGTCGCGTCGCCGAAGCCCACACGAAGACCGTTGGCAATTTGCGGTACAATTGCCGAAAGGGCACCTTGTGCGTCAGGTTGCTCGACCAACGCAATAGCCCCGGCTGGCGATTTTGCGGCAAGATCGCCAGCCGCATCGCCGATTGCCGGGAGGGCAGAAGCAAACGCCGATCCCCGCATTTTTTTTGTAAGCGCACCAATGAATTCCCAAGCTTCTGTCGCTGGAAAGGTCGACACAGCTCTATGGGCGGCTTCAGCGATGGCGGGCTGCAAGGACGCAATGACCCCGGGGTCGGCACCCGATCTTGAGTTGGCGATATCCAATAGTCCCAGTGCAGCTGAAGGCGTTCGTTCCAGATTCTGGTGCAACTCCTCCCAGAGAAGAACAATGCGGAGCGCGGACGAGCTACCACTGTCTTCGGAGCCGACGAGACGAAGTTCCTGGTCGCTTAACAGCTTTGGAATCGGTTCGTGAAACACACGGTCGATAATGGAGCGGGTCCAGCGGTGACGGGTGCTTGTCCCTCCTTTTGCATCAATGCGCCGACCCTCCCACTTTGCGAACCGGGAACGCGCATCCTTTGGAGCGAATACGAGGTCAAAACTTCGACCTTCGATTTTCCGTGGTGACAGCGCAAAGGTGCAGACGGCAAATCGCTTCCGCATTGTCGGCCATAGCGCTGTTAGCAGTCTCACGGTTATCAACTCAGGTTCAGGCGCATCGAAAATAGCGACCGGCTTGGCTTCTTCCAAGAAAATTGCCTCAAGTAACTCGTTTCCGGCGAAATCGGAAACCGATGGCAGCGGCGTGTGGCGCGCGTGAGTGACTGTCCCGCTTGTAGCAGTCATTGGCATCTCGGAGAGTGCAAGGCTGGCGAGGAAATCATTCAGTGTCGGCGATGACGACCATGTCTCGATCGGAATGACCAGGCTTAACGTTCTGACGCATCCAGCTCTTGGTACCGAGAGGTCCTGCCAGGTCCTTGCGAGGACGAAGAACTCGCCGCTGGGCAAAGGATAAGCTGTCAGATACGGATCGAATGCTTCGCCGGGCCTCAGCGGGCCAGCGACATCGGAAAGCCTATCAATGACTGCCTGATCTCCCTTGGAAATTTTCGCAGAAGAGCTCAGGAGTTGGTGTCCGTGCTTATATCCATGCAATTGACTGGTGAACGTTTCTGTCATCGGCTAGGCACCGATGGCCCACGCTATGGGAAGGGTCAAATCCACATCTTTCCGCCACGCGCCAGTTTCCGTGTCGTAGACCGCAACCCACCCGTAGTCATCCAGGCCATGTTCGAGAAATCGATCGCGGAATTCCGGATCTACCGCGAGGTCACCGCCGACCACGCTCAGGCCGAAGACCTGGACGTCGAGCTTTTTCGTGTCCGATAGACGGCCAGCAAGCAGCGGGTATTCCCGGCCAAGGTAGGCAACCGGGCCCTGCTCGAACGTGACCGGATCCACTCTGTCCCAAGCTGCGACGATCACGGAGAGTTTTGGCCTCTTGCCATCTTGTCCATTCGCCATGGTCAGCTCAAGATATCGCACGAGTTCGCAAAGCATTACTTGGGTTGGAAGCTTCCCCCGGTCTTCCTCGACCCCCAGTTTCGCGAGAAGGCTTCTCGATGTGACCCAATCCAGCGGTCGGACATCCAGGTCAGAACCCACGCGTACAAATAGCAACGCTCCATGCCCATGGATCAGCTCGTCCATCCAGTCGGAGGCGATCTCGGAACTTGCGACGGCATTTTGCCAAAGCTCACCGGAGATGTCTGGTATCACTATCGCGGCGCGGCCGCTTCCATCGGGAGAGCAGACGACGACCTCGAAGTCGCGGCGGTCATCAGCATGTTCGCTGCGAGGGGCAAATCGTCCCTGAAACAGATGCTCCGCCGTGTCGAGAACAAATCCAATTTCAGAGGGTTGCTCTGCTGCGATCAGGCGGCAGTTTTTCGCGTCAAGCGAATGCCAAAGCCGCCCCACATAGTTCGTCTTACCTGAGTCCGGCCCTCCGAGCAGGATGATTGATTTATCGTTCATGAGTTCCGCCTATAGCTCAGAAAGGATCTTTCCCGCGAGGAGTTAGGCGACTGTGGCCAGAAATCCGGCCGGTCCACCGTCCGCTCAAGGGTGGACGAGATGAGATTGCTGAGTCCGAACCCCGGTGCGATTTTTGCGTCGTCTGAAAACGGCGCGATCGGGATAACTTCCGCTTCAAGCCCGTGCTTTCCAAATTCAGCCTGAATTCGGGTTAGCACAGCGTCGGAGACTTCGACCAAATCACGGTGCGTCACGACCAGCAGCAACTTTGGAGACTGGCCATTCATAAGCGATCGCAGGCGACCCGCCAACTGCCCAAGACGGGTTATGGCACCCTGGCGTAGTTCTCGATTGGACAAAATCCTCCCGTCGGCTACGAGCCAGACCACGTCGGCGGAGCGGACGAATTCGAGGCGATCGGTTCGGGAGGATCGAATTAGTGTCTTCGTCCATTCACCGGGCAAATCTGGTAGCGCTAGATCGAAGCATTTGCCATCTTCTGCTCTCCGAAGTCGAAGGTGCAAGAAACCGGGCTGACGTTCGTCAGCCATTTCTGTATGCACCGTCATTTCGTCGGGCGTCTGCCCCTCGTTCCAGCGTCGGGCACCGCGGGAAATCTCCTCAAATGCCATGAGGCTTCGACTGTCGGCAAACGACCAGCGGCCCAACAGCGCATGTGACAACAACAGGTAGAGGCTCGCCAGGCAAGCCGTCTTCCCGGCTTCCGGATCCCCCAGAATACCAACGACGGTCACGTAACGACCTGCCATCATCGCCTCGATCACCTCCGGTTTCAGCGTTGAGCTTGGGGGAAATGATGGCAATTCTTCTGGTGTAGTCAGCACCGGGGCGCCAATACCGCTTTCAGAACCGTCAGGGGAGGCTGTAGCATCGTCGCCGTCCCCTCGAACGGCTGTGCGGTTTGCGCAGGTTTCCGGATCATTTTCGAGAGCACAGCGACCGGTCTCTCCGACCGTGCATCCCTCATACTGACAGGCATTGCTCATATTTTCGCCGGCCCGTTTCTCAGCACTGTCTCCAATCCCGCCTCTAGCAGACCCCGTCCGGCCCACTCTTCCGCCGATCGTTTGACCGCGGCGTAGTCGGAATTCGCATTTCCCGTTGCAAGGGCGTGAAGTAAGGGAAAGACCGAGGGGTGTCTGGCGACAAATCCATCCGCGAAAGGATCGCCCAGGGCGCTCCGATCTTCACCGACTCTGGCGAGCAGTTCGACGAGATCAACTTTGGGATTATTGGTAAGTTTCGCGAGAACCAGCTCGTGATGGACTTCGCAAGGCAACCGGCGCAGCTGAGAGGCGGCCTCGATTCCGGCGGCTACCGCGCTGACCACTCCGTCTGCTCCCGAAAACGCCTTGCCCAAAAGCCGGCTACGGCCTCGGAGCGACCACCAAAGAAAATCGAGCTCTTCGCGGTCCAGCGCAGAGTTCCGGCGAAGCGCATCAATAGTCGAGGCCGTGGCCTTTTCAAAAGCCGACGAGAATTTTTCCTCCTCGCCCGCGACGAGTTCAACTTTCTTGAACTCGCCAACGGCGACGCGACGACGCGCAACTTCTGACCCGGACGTGCTTCTGATCCTTGCGGTTTCGAGGATTTGAACCCGAAGGGCCTCTCGCTTCGGATCTTCAAGCGGTTGCTGAAAACCAAGAACGGACCAAAGGGCAGCGGCCCAGACGTCTGCTATCACCCACCCTGACAAATGAGGTTCGTCTGACATAATCCCGAGAGCAGCGCTGGAGGCGACAATGCCTACGTCAAACGGACGTTCGTTATAAAGGAATGCGGAAGCGCGCTTTTGTATCGCAGTTTGGACCTCCGTCCCCAATGCGACGCTCGGGACTCCATCGCCTGATATTGCGCTAGCAACGTCGGCTGCTTTACTGAGGATGTTTTCCGTAGCGGTGATTTTGCCCCAGGCGGTTTTCAAGGCAGCGACGGCTGCACTGCGCGAATCGACATCATCATTCGTCACTTGTAAGCCGGTGATCCGCATGTGCGTTGCTATGTCGCTCATTCAGCATGGTCCTCCCTTTTCTTGTCCAGGATGCTTTGGATAGAAGCTTCTATGTCCGCGATCCGTCCTTTGCGCACCAGCCAATCGAAAAGTTGCCTCTCAATGGCTTGTGTTACCCGCGCCTCCGAATTGTCCTCGAATGCGCCCAGCTCGACAAGCATTCGCAGACGATCAGCTTCAGTGAGATCGCGAAAAAAGCGCAGCAGCAGCAGACGGTATCCTTCGACTTCGGGCGGCACGGGCAGCTCCATATCTGAATCCTGTGCGGCGACAATTTCGACGACTGGTTCCACTTCGATGTCTGCAGTGGAACCGGCGCAATTCTGGTCAATCTGTAAGGTTTGCGGGCTAGCATTGTTCTTGAAATTGGGTGATCCTAGCACGAACCTCGGACATTTTCCGCCGAGACGTTTTTCATCAGCCTCGAAACGGGCCCGGTTTGGATTCCAGGCGCGAGGATGGATCGTAACAACGAGGGCGTCGGCTGCCGAGTCCCAATCAAATTCAATGATATTATAGGTAAACGTATAAATGTCGTCGGATTTAAACGGCACTGTTGCGCCAGCTGCGAGCAGGAGCAGGTCACTTCCGTCCTCGACTTCCTCTACCTTCACCTTTGGATCGTGTTCGTGCCCGGTGATCAGGACGCGTGCGCGACTCCTCAGATAAGTGTTGGCGTCTTCGCTGTCCTTGTACCAATTAAGCGGGTGGTGAAGGAGAACGATTGTTTCCTCTCCTTTTGTGGGGCGAATGATGAACTGGCGGTGACCCACCATCAATTCTGGCTCTTCATCGCTTTCATCGCCCGTGCACAGAAGCGAGGAGTTCATCCGGATGAAACGGATTGTTCGCCCCGGAGCCAATTCAACGCGAAGATTGGATGAGGAACGACCGTGTACGTCAAGCGCGCAATCGTAGCCCTCACAAAACCGGCCAAAGTCTTCGAAGCGGGCAAAGAGTGACGCGCGATCTACATCGTTTTCCAGAACGCGCTCATAATCCGAGGCGCCACCTTTGCGAATGACGTCAAGCAAATGGCTAGCGCTCAGGGATGATTTCTTACGATCGACGTCATGATTTCCCGGAATGACCTGTATGCTGTGGATAGGACAGCCGATACCTTGCGCAAGGCTATCGAGCCAAGCGCCAGCATCATCGTATTGCTCTTTTACACCGCTAAAGGCGATGTCACCGGTCACCAGAATTCCGTGCGCCACCGTACCGGGCAAACGACCGACGAACTCGGAGGCATCGGCAACCAACTGTGCCTTGACATCCGAATGGATGTGAACGCGTTCATCGCGCTCTTGACCAAAGTGGATGTCAGAAACATGGACAAAAATCGCGGGCATCTTGTTCCGATAAAGTGGGCTTTGGAATCAATTGCTTGATCCGAGCGTTGCGAACTGATTTTGTAGCCTAACCCTATTGTTTTGACTTCGAAATCTCAACAACAACATAAGCCCAGCCACAACATTATCGAGAAATTTTCGTAGGCGACCACTATAAGGCGCGCCTATGCACTTTTTCGAGCAGTTCGGGAAACACAATTCATATGACGCAGATACAATCGTAGGGCACCAAGCCCTCGGTCGATCACAAGATTGCTATTACTGATAACTATCTCAATTCTTCCACTTGTGTCAGGTGTGTAAGTGCCGGAAGACCTCAAGCTCAACATCTAGCCAGGCTGAGTGAGAGATCTGGTTGCCAGCGGCATTGCTCACGTGCCCGGTATTATATACGCAACGCAACCATACGATTTTCCGCTCTGACAAAATAGCTTGGAAACCTTGTCGCGAGTATATTCATTCTGGATCAAACGTGCACTGATGTGCGCAGTCGCTCGCCAACAACATGACAGGAGGTGCAGATGTCGGCAAAGCAGTTTATCGCACTCCTGAATTCCCATGTCGCCGGCGACGAGGACCAATTTCTGTCGATCGCGCTGCAGGTCGCGGCCCAGGAGGCTCGCAGCGGAAACGCGGCCGAGGCCGAAAAGCTGAAGCGGATCGTCCAACGTTTGCGAGACCGCGTCAGCGACGCGCCCAAGGCGCAGTCCGTCGTGCCAATGGCGCGGCCGCGTGGCGAGCTGCTGGAGTTCGTCCAGAGCGCCTACCCGAAGACCGGGCTCGATGGCATGGTGCTGGCGGACCGGATCCGCGCTCGCCTCGACCGGGTCGTCCGGCAGCAGTCAGAGCGTGCGTTGCTGCGCGACCACGGCCAGGTTCCCGCCTCGCATATCCTGCTCGTGGGACCGCCGGGTACCGGGAAGACAATGACAGCGGCGGCCTTGGCGGCAGAGCTTCATCTCCCGCTGTTCACGGTTCGCCTGGATTCGCTCTTCAGCCGGTTTTTCGGAGAGACCGCAAGCCGGCTGCGCTTGCTGTTCGACCAGGTTGCTAGGACGCGCGGCGTCTATCTGTTCGACGAGTTCGACGCGGTCGGCTCGGTCCGCGGGGATAGTAATGATGTTGGCGAAATACGCCGCGTCCTGAACTCGATCCTGACTTTCATGGAAGAGCCGAACGCGACCGACAGCGTCGTGATTGCTGCCACCAATCATCCCGAGATCCTGGACGGCGCACTCTCGCGCCGATTTGACGAGATCGTCGAATACGACGTGCCGAACGGTGACGCCGCCCGCACGCTGCTATCGCGGCGGCTCCGCCCCTTGAAGCTGCCCGACAAGGCGTGGTCGGACGTGGAACCGGCGACAAAGGGCCTCAGCCAGGCCGAACTCGTCCGGGCCGCCGACACCGTCGTCAAGGATGCCATCCTCGAAGGCGCGAAGACATTGTCACCGGCCGCCTTGCGTGCCGCGCTGGACGATCGCCAAGCACTCAAGGGACGCTTGAACGTTCAACGCTGATCAAATGGGGGATTGATGGCGAACGGTGACGACTATTCGGCGCACGAGCTTGCGCATATCCGCTTCGAGCCGTTTCGTGTCGAGGCACAATACGAGTTTCCTAACCGCCCCCAGGATCGCAAGCCGCGTCGCGACGATTATCACGCCCATGCGCAATCCCTGGCAGCCCAACTGACGGCCGCACTTGGAGCACTGCCGGCAGCCGGGAACGACCAGCGGCTCGCGATTGCGGACCAGAAGCGCGGAACAATTGTCGAGGTGGAGACGATGGTTCCGGCGTCGCCAAAGCAGGGGGCGACGAAAACGCCGGCACTGGACTACCCCGCACAGGATATCGTGGTACTGCGATCGGAGAGACAGCAGGATCGCACCGAGCGCTCCGTCCTTTTCGTCCCCGATGACGCAAGGAACTATCTACTTGGCCGGATCAACGCCTATGGCGCGGAAAATCTCGGCAACCGCAAGCGTCCCGACGTCCCGAAGTTCGAACCAATCGAGACCGTCCGCACAGCGCAGGCGCGCAGCCTGTTTTCCGGTACGATCGACTTTGAAGCCCCCGAGAGCCGATGGTGGGAGCTGTGGGTGAGGGAGCCGGCCGAACAGAAGCCTGGAGCACGGACGAATGCCGTCATTGGGGGAGCTGGAGCAGCAGGTCTCGACGTCCACAATGAGCGTCTGTCGTTTCCCGACGCCGAGGTCGTATTCGTGCATGGTTCGGCAGGCCAAGTCCTTTCGTTCCTCGAACGAATTCCAGGCGCCATCTGGGAAGTCCGAAAGGCGCAAGGAACGATCGAGCCGTTCTTGGAAGTCGGCGGGACGGGCCTGGTCCAACAGGACTGGGTTGCCGACTTGGCAGCCCGGATCGAAGCACCGCCGGAAGGGGCCCCGTCCGTCTGCGTGCTCGATTCCGGTGTCGCCGCGGCGCATCCACTACTTGCGCCGGGCATGGCGGGCGCATGGTCGATCGACGCGGCATGGGGGACGGACGACCATCACCATCATGGCGGGCATGGGACGCCAATGGCGGGGATGATCCTGCATGGTGATCTCTTCTGGCGCATGAACGACAACCAGCAGGTAGCGCTCACGCACCATGTCGAGTCGGTCAAGTTCCTGCCGCCCAACGGCTTCCCGGCTAACCGACCGTCCGCTTATGGCATCGTCACCCAGTCCGCGATCGCAACCGCCGAAATCGAGCGGCCCAACGTGGCGCGCAGCTTTTGTGTGGCGTCCTCGACCAGTCTCTTCTCTGCCGACGCCCCCTCATCCTGGAGCGGCGCACTGGACCAGATCAGTGCCGGATCGATGCCTGGCGAGCAGGACAGCCAGATCTTGGCGAAAGACCATGAGAAACGGCTGCTGCTGGTTGCCAGCGGCAATGTCATTGGCGGCTTGCGGGCACAGGTCGAGCAGCACCATGCCATCGAGGATCCTGCCCAGAGCTGGAACGCGCTGACGATTGGCGGTTTCACCGCCAAGGCAGAGCTTGCGCAAAACCTCACCCCGCTTGCGGCGGCCAATGACAAGAGCCCCTTTAGCACTGGGTCGCAGGACATGCTGGGCGACCTGACGCCCATCAAGCCCGAGGTGCTGTTCGAGGCCGGCAACATGATGGTCGACCAGGCAGGTTATTGCGATTGGCACCCTGCGGTTTCATTGCTTGGAACCGGCTCGGATGTCGCCGGCGAGCCGCTCGTCCCGTTCTGGGCGACGAGTGCTGCGACCGCCATGGCCGGCAATTTCGTCGGCCGCCTGAAGGCAGCCTTGCCCGATCTGTGGCCCGAAACGTATCGGGCACTTGTCGTGCAGTCGGCTGAATGGCCCACACCGATTCGACGGAAGCTGATCGGGACCGGGGCGCACTGGAGGACCGGCAGCAAGGCCGACAAGCAACGCATTCTGCGCGACGTCGGCTTCGGGGTTCCGAACCTGTCCAGAGCAATCGCTTCCGCTCGCAATGATAGCACCCTCCTGGCGCAGGCAGAGATCCAGCCTTTCGCCGCCGGACAGGGCGGAACCGCTGTCTTCAACGAAATGCATTTCTATGAGTTGCCTTGGCCGCGTGCTGCACTGCAAGGCCTGGAAAATACTGTCGTGATGATGAAGGTCACTCTCTCCTACTTCATCGAGCCAAACCTGTCCGGTCGCGCCGCGACGCGGCCGGACACCTATCGCTCGTATGGCCTCCGTTTCGAGCTCAAGAAACGGCTGGAGACTGATGACGAATTCCGCCTGCGCCTTAGTAGACCGGAAGATCCGGCACCAGATAGCGAGAACGGAGACCAGCCGGCGGAGAAGGAAAAGCAGGCGCTCGAGGCAAGCCACTGGCTTCTTGGGCCAAAGGCAGTACAGGCCGGGTCGCTGCACTGCGATCTCTGGCGCGGATATGCCGTCGACCTGGCGAGCCACGACCATATAGCGGTCTTTCCCGTCAGTGGCTGGTGGAAATCGCATACGGGGCAGAAACGGATGACCGACAAAGGCCGTTATTCCCTCGCGATTTCGATCACTGCCGAAGGCCAGGACGTCGATCTCTATGCGGAGATCTCCGCAGAGGTTTCAGCGCGGGTCGCGGCAGCAATCGAGGTCGATGCCGCTAACTGAGGATCCGGTCGGAGGGTCTCCAGTTAGGCTGCCTGCCATGAACCGCGGCTCCACGTTCGTGTTGTCACGGACGATCATGCCGCCCTGGGCGGCGAGCGACAGGGCGGACAGAAGGCGGGTCGGGCGTCGGCCCGAATGGGACCGCTCAACCTCTTGTGGACCCTGAGCCACCCGCTGTCGCCAAGTGCAAGCCGCAGGCGCTGCGTGCCATCGGCCTATCTGTCAGTTCAACGCATCGCTCGCTGCAAATCGTCTTTACTTTGCGTGAAGGCAAGGGATCAGCCTTGCGCCGGATCGCCAAACATCTCCGTGAGAAATGCAACTTCTTCCGCGAATGCTTCCGTCGTATCCACGGATGCCGTCATTGGAGGGATGCCACTTGAGCGTTGATAGTGCCCTTCCATCAGGCGGATCGCCTCAGGTGGGATAGGTCTGTCCGTCACAATTGGTGTCGATTCATCGCGAAGCCGATTTCCTCTTCCAAAGCGCCCGTAGAAATGGATCGCCTCTTCCATCCTCAATAGATCGACTTCGAAAACAACGACATCCTGATCGAACGCTTCCTCGTCATACTCTTCCTTATGAAAGAGAAGAGCACCCTCGACGGCATGCTCAGCGAGCCGGGCCAGATAAATTTCACCGCCGTTGCGTTTCAATTCGCGAGCATCGATTCCTCGACGCACAACGGAGTTGGCTCGATGCCCCACAACCGCGAAATATAGTCGCTGGCCTCTGTCGACTTCCACCTGGCCTTCATATCGCGGGACCTGCGGCGGCTGTTCCTGTGGTTCCGGGTCCGGCGGATAGCGAATAAGGTCCCGCACCATGGCGTCGGCCTCATCTTGGTTGCCGATTATTTCATAGCCATACTCGATACCAGCTTGGGCATCGAGGAACTCGTCTATGTGATTCTTGGCGCGCTTACCAAAAATCGCGACACCTGTGTCATGTCGATAGTTACGGTACTGGCGATCTCGTGTCGCAGAAAGCCAATTGAGAGAACCCTCAATGAATATGCGGTCATCCACACAAATCGATTTGTTGTGAACGCGTGACATCCGGTAAACTTGAATGCCGATGCCTTCCATCTCTCGAATAGATTCTACAAAACCGCGCTTGTAGATATCAAAGATATCGTCGTTCCGTTCCCCGAGAGGCCGCACGTTTTTCTCATCGTTGTCGTCGGTGTAAACAAAGATCTGGAGTTCGGCATTTCTATTCTTGGCGGCCCGGAGCTGCTGAATGATCGGTCTGCTGGCATGTTGAGTGATCCATGGCGAACAGATGATAAGCATCTTGCGCGCTTTCGAGATGCAATAGGTCAGCAGCTCATCAAGCCGATCTTTGTCCCGATAGAAATGGGATGAGCATTTGCATTTACAGGTGAAAATCTCATTCCCGCACTCTTGGCATTCCAGTAGATTTTGGTTCAATCGCATCTGCTAATACTTTGTATTTTGGTTCAATCGGAGATTGAGCGTAGATTCCGACATGTTTCAAAGAGGTTACCAGTTGCGGGAACCACGCTTTAGAAATTGGTACGGATGAAGCGTGTTTGCTCCGGCTGAGTATTTCCGCATGAGTTCTCCGGCGGACAAAGGCAACGCATCGCGATCCCGCGCGCTAATGCTCGACCCCGTCAAAAAAGGGGGGACTACCATCCATCGGCGAGGACCATGGCGCAACTTCGAAGCCGTGGAGTTCGCCACGCTGGAATGGGTCGACTGGTTCAACCACCGCCGCCTTCTGGAGCCCATTGGGAATATCCCGCCAGCCGAGGCCGAAGAACGATACTACGCCATGCTGGAAGAGCCAGCCATGGCCGCATAACTTAACAAACGGTCTCCGGCAAAACCGGCGCGGTTCACCTTCCTCTTCCTTCAAAGGCAAACTAGATTTACGCGGCAACCAGAATCATAAGGGCTTTCACCAGTGACGCGACAACTGATCGGCATAAGACCTGACCATGAATTTGAGAGTGTGATCGAGAGAATGCGACCCCTTGTTGGCGAAGGAACCCAAAGGCGGGTCTACTTGGTCGATGGACTTGATGACGTCGTCATCAAAGAGAGCAAGGGTCCCTTCCATCACAGCAACTTCGTCGAATGGACAGTCTGGCACGCGCTCGAAAGGATGAGGGAAGAGATTTCGGAAAACGAAGCCAACCCGGACTTGATCGACCTATTTGCACCTTGCATTGCGATCAGCCACTCTGCCAAGTTTCTATTGATGAAGCGCTTTGACGGACCGATCCAAGCGAACGAAATCCCAGCGAAGGGCATTCCGTTCTGGTTCAACGATAAGAAGCCCAGTGCTTTCGGAAAAACGAAGGACGGTGCAATCAAAATCATCGACTACGGAGCGGTCAATTTCTACAATGCGCTCAACCCAAGGAACCGGACATTTCTATAGCGATATCAGATATGTAGCTCCATAATAGAACCTACACCGTACGGACGATGCGCCCACGTGAATTGACTGAAATTTCAATTACTTAGAAAACCTGGTTGAGCAGGTCGACGGTTCAACTCCGCTCAAGGCGGCGAATCTCACGCTTCGAGTGGCGCGATGAGATTTTTTAAGAGATTACCCGATGGAAAATGGCTCGAAACGCAAGGGCATGCCCCGCTCTAGGGTTACGAGCTCCGGTGGCAGGATTGCCAGACCGGCGGCTTGGGCCATGGGCGACAGGCTTCCCGACGATCCGCGGCCCAGCATTGCCAGCACGGGAGTGCCAGAAGCGTCGCGACTCTGAAGTCGAACGGGGACGAATTCCGTTCGGCCCTCCTTCTTGCGCAACCCAAAGTCGGAGATCGCCGGCATCCAGACGGGATCCAAATGCTCGATCCCGGCCACAGCCCTGATCGCCGGCAGCGCAATCTTGTCGAGTGTCACGGCGGAGGCCATGGGATTCCCAGGCAAGCCGATAAAGAGCGCCGACCCTAGCGTGCCGAAGGAAACCGGCTTGCCCGGTCGCATGGCGACATCAAGCACGCCGAGCGACCCGCCGCAGCGTGTGAGCGCGTCCCGCACATGATCCTCGCCACCCCTGGACATCCCGCCAGACGTCACGACGATATCGTGCTCCGTAGCAGCGCTGTGAATGATATTGGTGGTCGCCTCAATCGTGTCCGGCGTCGCCCCGAGATCGCGGACTTCGAGCCAGGGATGCGACAGCATGGAGGCGAAAAGGTAGCGATTGGAATTATAGATCTGGCCAGCCGCCAAGTGCTCACCCGGCTCTTTCAGTTCAGAGCCTGTCGTAATGAACCCGAGTCGGATCTTTCGAACGATGGAAATCCGAGACAAGCCTGCGGCCGCGAGCAGCGCAATCCGGTGTGCTGTCAGAACCGTCCCGGCCTTGAACAGCAAAGAGTTTTGGTCGACATCTTCGCCCGCCCTGCGGATGTTCTCGCCTGGGCGGGGACGGTAGGCGGTGGTGAACTGGCGATCATGCCGCGAACATTTTTCACGGATGATCACGGCGTCGAAACCGGCCGGGATCATCGCGCCGGTGAAGATTTCCACGGCCTCAGCATTTTCGAAACTGCTGCTGCTGGCCTGATCTCCGGCTGCCACTCTGTCTGCGACCAGAAAGGTCCAGGGACCACTGCCGGAAAAACCCGCCGTGCGAACCGCAAACCCGTCCATCGCCGAATGATCGAAGCGCGGCAAGGCACAGGGCGAGCGGATGTCGGCGGCCACCACGCGGCCGCCTGCAGAAAACAGATCGAGGTCTTCGGTAGCGGTCACGGGCCGGCACAGGCCGATGGCGCGGGCCACCGCATCGGCAACCGACAACATGGGGCGAGCAGCTAAGGCTCGCCCGCAGTCGAGAGCAGCGCGGTCGAACAACGCGGCACGGTCCGCTGGCATGTAATTCATCAAGGCCTCCCAACCACGATTAAAGGGACAGGTGTGGAGATCGCGACCTCCTCTGTGAGGTCGCGACACCAGCGCTTCACGGGGTGCTGATTGTTTTCAGGTAAGCGATGACGTCGGCCACATCCTCGGGCTTCTTCAGGCCGGCGAAGGCCATCTTGGTTCCCTTGATATAGGCCTTGGGATTGGCGAGATACTCGGTCAAGTGGGCTTCGTCCCAGGTCCAGCCCTCTTCGGCCTTTGCCTTGAAGGCGGGCGAGTAGTTGAAGCCCTCGACGCCTGCGACCTTCCGGCCGATGATGGCATTCAGTTCAGGACCGACCTTGTTGGCCGCACCCTCGCCGACGGCATGGCAGGCGGTGCATTTCTTGAAAACGACCGCGCCTTTTTCCGCGTCGCCCTCGGCCATGGCGGGGGATGTTGCAATCAGGCACAGTGAGACTATCGAAAACAGTTTCCGCATTTGTATTGTCCATATGTTTGAAGGAGTGGGCGGCGCTACTGGCCGCCCACGTCTGGAGGGAAGAGTGGCAGGGGCCACTCGCTGTGTCCTCAAGCCGACCGGTATTCTTTCGACTTGAAGGTCAGATGAGCCACGTTTTTAGGCGCATCCGAAATCTTGCGGATATTGCCCCAGGTCTGCTTGTAGTTTGGGATGATCAACTCGTTCGTGCCGGCGCTGGTCACATTGCCCTGCACGCCAGTCGGGAAACCGAACAACATGAAGGTTTCGCCGCGGCGTGCGGTCGGTGTCGGATAGGCCATGGCCTGGGTCGCGCCGGCATCATTGTAAATCTCGACGAGGTCCCCCTCCTTGAGCCCCGCTTCCACCATGTCCTCCGGGTTCATTTCGATGAACGGATAGGGGAACCGGTCCATGACGAAGTCGTTTTCCTGGTCAAGATAAGCGGATTGCCAGACCACATTGGCGCGCCCGTTGTTGATCAGATATTTGTGGTTGTCCTTCTGCTGTTGCTTGCCCGGTGCCTGCAGTCCGCGCCACGGTGCGTCCATGAAGCGCGCCTTGCCATCGTCGGTCGAGAACACGCCGTCGGTATAGAGCCGCTGGGTGCCGGCGATCTTGCCGTCGGCAAAACCCGTCGCCGGCTCCTGGAATCCGTTGGTGCCCATGGCGCTCAGGCGCTCATAGGTGACGAATTCACCGCCATGAGCGTGTCTGTTGTAACCGTCCATGAAGGCGTCTTCCTCGGTCTGCCAGTCGAAGCCCTTGAACTTGCCGGCATAGGCAGCGTCGCCCATCTCGGTCAGCACCCGTTCCATGGTATTGGCTAGCCGGGCGGCGATCAGGCAGTCCGGCATGGATTGGCCGGGCGGGTCCATGTAGCGCTCGGTCAACCGCATCCGGCGTTCGCCGTTCATCGAAGTGAGGTTCATCTCGCCCGACGTGGCCGCAGGCAGGATGACGTGACAGGCCTCGCCGATCTTTGTCGGGATGATGTCTATATTGACGGCGAACAGACCACCCTGGTTGATCGCAGCGACGATGGCGTTCACCATGGCCTCGCGGTCGCCATAGGGAGCGACGCTCATCGCATCCTTCACCATGTCGGTGCGCTTCTTGTAGACGCGCTTGAACTCGTGGGCGTTGAGGGTGGTCTTGTAGTGGTCGCAGCCCCAAATGTGGTGCACGCCCCCTTGGCCGCCGATCAGCAACTGGTCGACATAGGCCGCCGGCCGGCCGACATGGGCGTCGGACGGGCGCACATAACCTTCCTGGTGACCGCCGAGGCGAACGACGCCACCGCCAGGACGACCGATATTGCCGGTGGCGAGGGCCAGATTCACCAGCGCGCCGTTGGTGCGGTAATTGTCGTTGCCCCAGATCAGGCCCTTCTCGTAGCCGAACATGACGCGTCGACGCTTGCCGCCTTCCTTCGGCATGGCAATCCATTCGGCGGCTTTGATGATCTGGGATTGGTCTAGCCCCGTTATTTTCGCGGCTTCCTCGATGGATACGCGGCACCCTTCGACGGCATCCTCGAAATTGGACAAATGTCCAGGCTTGCTGTCCGATCCGCCACGCGCGGGATAGAGCGGCGGCCGTGCTACACCTTCCCGCAAGGTCGATTTGTCGATGAATTCGCGGTCAACCCAGCCCTTATCAGCGATGTATGTAAACAGCGCATTGAATAGAGCTAGGTCGCTGCCGGAATTGATCGCGAGATGCAGGACGTTGTCCTTGCCAGCCGTTTCCTCGCTCGCATTGACGGTCACCGTGCGGCGCGGATCGACAATGATAATCCGGCCCGCTTCATGCGGCTCGTCTGGCATGATCTGCTTTTTCTTCTCGAGACTTTCGCCGCGCAGGTTCGGGATCCAGTGATTGAGGAAATAGTTTGTCTGGGTCTCCAGCGCATTGGTGCCGACCGCGACGATCGTGTCGGCCAGTTCGGCATCCTCATAGCAGTTGTTCAACTCGCCGACGCACATGTCGCGGGTACCGTGGACTTCCGAATTATAGGCCGGGCGGTTGTGGATACGGATGTTCTTGACCTTCATGGCCTCGAAATAGAGCTTGCCCGTGCCCCAGGTGTTTTCGTAGCCGCCTCCGGCGCCGCCATGGTCGAAGGCCGAAACGATCAGAGCGTCCTCACCCTTCTCCTTGATGATCTTCGCCGTCACGCGGGCGACAAGATCAAGCGCATCGTCCCAGCTCGTCGGCTGCATCTGTCCATAGCGCCAGACGAGGGGATCCGTCAGGCGCTGTTGCTGGGTGTTGCGGGCTTCGGAAAAGCTCGTTTCGGCCATCCTGGCTCCGCGAACTGAACCGAGACCGGTGTTCACCACGCATTCGTGGTCCGGCTTGATGACGACATGAACGTCGCGGCCATCCTGTTTGACGACATTGTACATGGATGGCGAATACCAGGCGTCAGTTTCCGCCTGTTGCTGCTCGGACAGATCGACGCCGAACACGTTTTTCTGCGGGTCCGTGCCGCCCTGTTTGTTGATTGGCCAGGTGTAGGCGTGATAGCCGCAGCCGACGATGCAGAAGTGGCAGGTGACGTTGTGCTTCTTTGCGTCCGCGGGAATGATCGGCAGACGGTCGATGTGACGTTTGAAGGCCATGATCTTCTTCCCTTATAGAACGTTGGACAGGCGGCCGTAGATGAGCTCATCGACGCCTTCGGCGAAGATGTCACCGTTATCTGCGACGCGGAGCACGTATTGAGGCAGGTTCTGCGTGGACTGTCCCCAGACCTGCTGGCCTCCCTTTTCAGCATCGAACACCGAGAAGTGGCCGGGACAGTTGAACGTCTTGTTGTCGGCGGTATAGCTCAGCGGAAAACCCTTGTGGGGGCAGATGGTAGAAAAGCCGACGATGTCGCCATCGGGACCGACGCCGCCTTCCACGCGCGTCCCGAGTTTGAGAAGAACGCCCGAGGCATCTTCATCGGGATAGGCGACGTCGAGAGGTTCGTTGAGGGTGAGTTCCGAGATGTTGGCGAGACGATTGGCGGGATAGTCCACGCCGGCCGCAGCGGTAGCGGCTCTTGCCTGTGGCGCGCCGACGCCCGTGACGACGACACTAGCGCCCGCGGCGGCCAATGCCCCTCCGCGTAGGAACTGGCGTCGACCGATATCGACCATGTTTCGACAGCGTGACATGCGATCCTCCTCCATTGAATGTCGAAGGTCGAATTGCAATAGCTGTGCCAACAGGTAGAGGGCTGATTTATCGCGCCTTTTTCGCGAATCTTCCGTGTGTGGGTTCGGATTTCCGAACGGCCAGTAACCACCGTTGTTCAGTTGGCCGAACGTTCACTAGCTTCTATTCCGAAACGCGTCATTTTCTCCCAAAGGGTCGTACGAGAAATGCCGAGATGTCCTGCGGCCTGAGAAATCTGTCCGCCGGTTGCGCTTAGCGCCCGCAGGATCTGTCGGCGCTCCGCGGCGTCCCGCGCATCGGAGAGTGTTCCGATCCGCGGCGTATCAGATACTTTGGCGACGTCGGGGAATAGATCCGCCGGCATCACGAGCAGATTTTCCGACAGAGCAGCGGCGCGTTCCAGCCGATTGCGGAGCTCGCGGGCATTCCCGGGCCAACAGTGTTCAAGCATTGCGTCCTCGGCAAGCGTACTGATGCCCCGAACGCGAGTCTCCCTGATCTGCATGATCTCCTCGAGAAAGCGCTGAGCGAGCCACAGGATGTCTTCCTGTCGTTCACGCAGCGGTGCAAGCATGACTGGAAGGGCGGAAAGACGAAAGAACAAGTCCTTTCGAAAGGAACTGGCGTCGCTGCCAATCTCCTGATGGGTGGCACAGACAATGCGTGCCTTGAACGGGATGGATGTTTCGCTGCCGACCCGATGAAACCAACCATCCTCGATGAGACGAAGAAGTTTCGCCTGCAGAACAGGCGGCATATCACCGATCTCGTCGAGAAAGAGAATACCTTCGCCGGCACGTTCCGCGTAGCCGCGATGAAGTTGGTGAGCACCCGTAAATGCTCCTTTCTCGTGGCCGAAAAGCTCGCTTTCCAGCAGTTCGGCTGGAATGGCTGCGCAGTTTACGGCGATGAAAGGGGCGAGCGCACGCTTTGATAACTGATGCAGAAACCTGGCGCTGACTTCCTTGCCAGTGCCGGTCTCTCCCTGAATGAGAACGGGGAGGGGATGAGAGGCATAACGCCGCAACATCTGTTCGGCGTCGCGCATGGCGCGGGAGATGCCGAGGGAGCTATTGAGCTCATCCTGCCGCTTGCTCCTTAAGCTTGATGAGACGCGATCGAGGAAAGCCGTCATGTCGAACGGTTTGGTGATGAAGTCGACCGCACCACTGCGCATCAGACGCACCGCCTGGTCTATATCGGCGTAGCCAGACATGAATAAAAAGGGTGTTGCGGTATCGCGGCTGGCCTGGCGGAAAACCTCTTCACCATTCATGTCTGGAAGGCGGATATCGCAAACGACGAGGTCGAACGGTTCTGATCCGCTGGCGAGCTCGCGCATGGCCTGCTCTCCCTTCGTCCACCATTTCACCTTGTGGCCCTCAAGCGAAAGTCGCTGGATGAGCGACTCTCCCATGATGGGATCGTCCTCGAGTATGGCGATGCGCCCTGTTTCACGCTGCATGGCTAGTTTCCTCCCCAGGAATCAATATCGGCAAGTGCAATTCAATGACGGTCAGGCCGGCTTCGGTCCTTGACAAACGGATATGTCCACCGGCCTCATCCACCAGCTTCCGGACCATCCACAGGCCAAGCCCTCCAGCTGACTGAGCGGCCGGCCATGGATCTGGCGATGTAAGGACATTAGTTGCGGCCTTCGGCAGGCCCGGCCCCGTATCGGCAACCGAGAGGATTAACGTCGAGCCGTCTTCCTCGAGGCATGTCTCCACAAAAATCGTGCCGTCATCGCCCGCAGCGGCGCTTGCGTTTAGCACGAGGTTCAAAAGTGCTTGCCGCACAGTAGAGCCGGGCAGGGCAGATATGGTGAGATTGGATGGGCTGCTCACCCAGTGCATCGTTTGTCTGCGGCTTATAATGACGGGGCCGGCCAGTAGGCGCACATCTTCCAGATCCTGTAGGACGAGAGGCTTTCCGGAGCGGTCCGGCCGGTATGTTGCCAGTGCTGCCTGTACAACATCGCGAATACCGCCGAGACCACGTTCCAGAAGGGACACACTGGTGCTCCGTACGCCTTCGTTTGCCCCATGTCGCTTCAACGTGTCGATGGAGTTGAACAGTCCTCCGAGCGGATTATTGATCTCGTGGGCCATGCTGGATGCGAGCCGTCCTAAACTGGCAAGCTTCTCTTCCTCGGCCAATCGACGCGTGAGTGCGCTGCGCTGCTGCTCGGCTTGTACCAAAGCGTTGAAGCCATGAAACAGATCAGCGAGTTCACCCGCGCGATACGGAAATTCTTCAGCGGGAATGGTGTAGGGCTGTCCGGCCGCACCAGAGCGCATGTGTTGTGCCAATGTCGCCACCGGCCTGACCATACGTCTGGTCAAGACGTATCCAACTGCGGCAAACACGAATGCCAAGACAGCATTCGTCGCAAGAAGCGTCTGGAGAACCTGGCGCCTTTCCGCGACAAGATGGGTGATGTCGAAAGAGGCGTGTACGGTCCCGATCGACTTTCCCTGATAAAGGAGCTGCCTGATCCCGAACCCGGTGTTCGACTGCCATTCGATGCGGATTTCATCGTCTTTGCCTCGGTCAGCGAAGGCCGGGGGAAGTTCGGAAAGTACCGGGATAGCGTGCGGATCGCTGGAAGCCAGTACCATGCCATCACGTCCAGTCACAACCGTCTCGATCGGAGACACGGCCGCAAACATCGTACGGGTGCGGTCGAGCAGGTCATAGGTTTCCCATACATCCTGCCGCAAAACAGCCGGGATAAGAGCGGTGGACAAGCCATCGAAATAGGTTCCCACGACGCCGTTCAGATGCTGTTCCTGCATGTCATGAAGGCGAGCCAATACGCGTTCGGAGATGATGAGGCTGACGACGATCATCAGGGATGCCACCATTACCGGGACCCGAACCGTCAAGGGAATGCCGCGAACGCGCTCGATGAGGCTCACCCCAGCCTCCGAACCCGTTCCATGTTGACCGCGATACTTTCGTAGCTTTCGGGTGGAACCTGAGTGAACCCGTCAAGCTGGAGGCGCTCAAGCACCGTTCGGCCCAGCTCGTCGCTGTGCATTTGCAGGAGCGCGTTTCTTATTCTGGCAACCGGCTGGCTTTCGCGCTGTCGTGCGGCGGCTGCGATGGGCGGGAAGCCGTGCCAGTCAGACTTCACCAGTACCCTCGTTTTCGAGAGCAGTTCCGGTTCGGTCTGTTTCATGACTTCCCAGACGTACCCATCAACGCTCCCGGAATCGGCAAGGCCGGAAGCCACTGCCCGGATCACATTGCGGTGGCCGTAGGTAAAAAATGACTTGCGAAAGAAGCCTTCCTCGGAGACGCCGCGTTCGGCCAGATAGGTTTTCGTGACGAGGTAGCCGGAATTGGAATCGGGGTCGGAGAACGCATGGATATCCCCCCGACAGTCATCAAAGGCCTGGATGTCACGATGTTGACCGACGATGAGGTAGGATTGGTAAAGCGGCTTATCACGCCACAATGGCGTGGCAACCAGCTCCAGCTCGTCCCGGAACTTCATGAACGGGTAGCCGCAAATCCAGGCGGCCTCAAGATTCCCCGAGACCAGGAGGGCAGTGACTTCCTGGTAGGTACGCTGTGTGACAAGTTGTACTTCTTGACCAATAGCGCGGACTAGGTAGGCCTGTAGTTCGTCCAGCACTTCCAGGTCATTCGATAGAAAGACGGGTGTCAACCCAAACCGAATCACGCCAGGTCGCGGCGGCACGGACAGCAACTCGCTTCCCGCAGGCGATCCGGCGAAGCATATCGCGGACAAAGCTCCGCCTATCGCCATCCGGCGCGATATACGACACTTGTCGGCGTGCCGACCGCGCGTGTGGTCTCGATTTGACACCGACGACCTCCCTCAGCTCTCCTCCAGAGCCTAAATCAATTGTACTGTCTTCAGACAGATTGTCCAACCGCTCCTCCGGGATTGAGGTGCTGGTTGCATGGATCTCAGGATTTCGCCCGCTACCACCTTTTTGCAACTATCCGGGACGGGTGAAGACACAGACCGGGAGCGGTGAAATTTTACTTCAAACCTGTATCCATTGAATAACCGGCGCCTCTAACGGTCCGGATCAGGTCTGGCTTGTTGGCAAAGTTAAGGGCTTTTCTGAGCCGGCCGACATGAACGTCGACCGTTCTTTCGTCTACATAGAGATCGTGACCCCAAACGCCGTCAAGGAGCTGTGCTCGGGAGAAGACGCGCCCCGGCGACGCCATGAGAAAATCGAGGAGACGGAACTCGGTCGGACCGAGCCTGACTTCACGGCGCTCGCGATGGACACGATGGCTTTCCCGGTCAAGCTCGATGTCAGCATAGCGCAAAATGGACGAGATCAATGCTGGTTTGGAACGCCTCAGCAGAGCTCTCACCCTGGCCATAAGTTCCGGAGTCGAGAATGGCTTCACCAGATAGTCATCCGCACCTGTCGCCAATCCCCGCACACGCTCTGTCTCCTCCCCCCGTGCCGTCAGCATAATGACGGGGAGCCGCTCCGTGTTTGGTCTGGCGCGTAGACGGCGGCAAAGTTCGATTCCGGATACACCGGGAAGCATCCAATCCAGAATTAGCAGATCCGGCACGCTTTCCTGCAGAACTATGTCAGCCTCTTCGCCGTGGCCGATTGTCTCGACAAGGTATCCTTCGGCCTCGAGGTTGTAGCGGAGCAGAACACTCAGCGCTTCCTCGTCTTCGACGATCATGACCTTTGGGGACATCAGCTTCGCTCCTTAGTTTCGCGGCTGTCAGGCGATTTATTACAGTGACACTTCAGTTTTGTGACAAACGCGAAATATCTAGAAATCTGGAAATATGATTGTCATCGTGAGGATTTTGGGATATCCTGCAAACCTCTCGCCATCGTGGGTGCATCGTGAGCGACGCATCTCTACGGTTAAATTCCGGATAATATTTTCGTCAAATCATGTATTAAGCAAGTAAAAAACTTCCAACTCAAATATCAATCTATCTAGATATACCATACTATACTTGGTTGACATAAAACTGTCATCCAACAATACTATGACCGCCCTGCGTTCGCGGATGTCGCGTTCAGCTTTTCTGAATTCACAGAGGGTCGTCATGACACACAACACGAAAACCTTTCGCCCGGCGCGCGCCGCCTTCGCCTCTTCCGCAGCTTCGATCGTTACTCTCGGCCTCCTCGTTGCCCCTTCTTTTGCGCAGCAGGCACCGACAGTGCTGATCGACGGCTCGAGCACCGTATTCCCCATTTCCGAAGCCATGGCTGAAGAGTTCCAGAAGGCTCAAGCCGGCAAAACCCTGGTGACCGTCGGTTCTTCTGGCACGGGCGGTGGCTTCAAGAAGTTCTGCCGCGGCGAAACCGACATCACCGGCGCTTCCCGACCGATCAAGTCCGACGAGATCGAACTGTGCAAGCAGAACGGCGTTGAATTCATCGAGCTGCCTGTCGCAATCGATGCTCTCGCAACGATCGTAAACCCGGCGAACGACTGGGCGACGTGCATGACCGTCGAGGAACTGAAGAAGATTTGGGAGCCTGAAGCACAGGGGAAGGTCACGAACTGGAACCAGGTCCGCGGCGAATTCCCTGACGCCAAGCTCGGCCTCTTTGGTGCCGGCACGGATTCCGGAACCTACGACTACTACACGTTCGCCATTAACGGCAAAGAGCATGCCAGCCGCGGCGACTATACCGCGACCGAGGACGACAACATCACGATCCAGGGCGTCGGCGGCGACAAGAATGCGATCGGCTTCCTGGGTCTCGCCTATCTGACCGAGAATGCTGGCAAGGTGAAGGCTGTCGAAATCAAGCAGGCCGATGGATCGTGCGTGGCGCCGTCCATCGAGACAGCCACCGACGGAACTTACCAGCCGCTCACCCGTCCGCTTTTCTATTACGCTTCCAAGAAGTCAGCCGAAGAAAAGGAACATGTGCGTGCCTTCGCGGAGTTCCTTTTCGATGCCAAGAACCAGGAAGAACTCGTCAGCGAGGTCGGCTATGTCGCCCTGCCTGCCGAAGCCGCTGGCCTTGCTCTGAAGAAGTTCGAAAAGCGTGTCACCGGGAGCCACTTCGAAGGCGGTTCCAAGGTCGGCGTGACGGTCACCGACCTGGTCGCCGACGCAGCCAACTAACATCCCAACCCTCCCGGCAGTCGCGAGTACTCGCGGCTGCCGTCAGTGGAGCTCAAGATGCCAACAACGCTCGACGCCTATATTCCAAGCGACGCTTTTCTGAAACGGCGACGTATCATCGACCTGTCGATGCGCGTGTTGCTTTTCTTGTCCGCCGCTCTCTCGGTGCTTGTCACCGCTGCCATCGTTTACGTGCTTGTAAGCGAGTCGTGGAATTTCTTCACCGAGGTTTCCCTTTGGACGTTCCTGACCGATACCGAGTGGACGCCGGTCTTTGCGCAGCCTCGCTACGGCATTCTGCCACTTCTTACAGCAACCCTCTGGGCCGCCGGGATCGCGATTTTGATCGCAATCCCCTTGGGAACAAGCCTCGCCGTCTACCTCAGTGAGTATGCGCGCCCGGCCGTCCGCGAAACCGTCAAACCGGTGCTCGAATTGCTCGGCGGCGTGCCGACCGTCGTCTTTGGTTATTTCGCTCTCCTGTTTATCACTCCACTGCTTCAGACGTTCATTCCCGGCCTGACCGGCTTCAACCTTCTGGCTCCCGGTATCGTGCTCGGCATCATGATCATGCCCTACATCGTCTCCATCAGCGAAGACGCGATGCGTGCCGTGCCGGCCTCATTGAGGGAAGGCGCTTACGCTCTTGGCATGACGAGGCTGCAGACGTCGTTCAGGGTCATCATTCCGGGTGCGTTCTCGGGCATCACCGCAGCGTATCTTCTCGGAATGTCACGGGCCGTAGGCGAGACCATGGTGCTTGCAATTGCCGCAGGACAGAACCCTAATCTCACCGCAGATCCTCGCGAAGGCGCTGCAACGATTACGTCCTATATCGTACAGATGAGCCTCGGTGATCTGCCCCATGGCTCGCTGGCATATCAAACGATTTTCGCTGCAGGCCTCGCACTTTTCGTGCTGACCCTTGTTTTCAACATCATCGGCTTCTTTCTTCGCCGCCGCTTCCGGGAGGCTTACTGATGGCTATCACAGCAGACAGCCCAATCGTGGCTCTCGACATCGATTCCCAGACCTCGCTCGTCAATCGAGCACGACGCAACGACTTCATATTCGCCGGCTTGGGTCTCACCATCTTGTTCGTGGTTATGGCTTTCTTGGTCGCGTTGATAGCCGACCTTTTCTACGACGGACTGGGCCGGATCGATTACGCCTTCCTGACCGAGTTTCCGTCACGGCGACCCGCAGATGCCGGCATCCTTTCGGCCTGGGTCGGAACCTGCCTGGTTATGTTCGTCACGGCTTTGCTGGCCATTCCGCTTGGTGTCGGTGCGGGTCTTTACCTCGAAGAGTATGCGAGAAAGAACTGGATGACCGACGTCATTGAAATCAACGTCACCAATCTCGCTGGTGTACCGTCGATTATCTATGGTTTGCTCGCGCTCGGCTTCTTTGTCTATCTCGCCGATCTTGGCCGGACGGTTCTGGTCGCGGGCATGGTGCTTGCGCTGCTGATCCTGCCGATCGTCATCGTTGCGACGAGAGAGGCTATAAGGGCGATACCGCAGACAATCCGCGAAGGCGCCTTCGGTCTCGGTGCGGACAAATGGCAGACCATGTGGCATTACATTCTTCCGGCTGCGCGGCCTGGTATCCTTACCGGTGCGATCGTCGGCTTGTCCCGAGCCATCGGGGAAACCGCCCCGATCATCACGATCGGCGCTCTGACCTTCATCGCATTCCTTCCTCCTGCGCCTGTGGATGCGAGCTTTCCCTTTATCAACTTTGATTGGCTGAATGCGCCGTTCACCGTGATGCCCATCCAGATGTTCAACTGGATATCACGGCCGCAGGCAGCGTTTCACATCAATGCCGCCGCGACTGGTGTTGTCCTGATGTTCATGACGTTGGGCATGAATGCCGTCGCCATCTGGATACGCTTCAGGCTTCGACGCAATCTTGGCCTCTAACTGAGATCGGACCAAAAATGAACGACACTTCGACCGTCAGTAAACCTGCCAGAGTGGGCCAGCAAACAGGTTCAGCGCGCAACATTCTGATCCATCCCGAACGCCTGCGCGCTGAAGTGAGGGATCTCGATTTCTGGTACGGAGAATTCCACGCGCTCAAGAAGGTCAACCTTCCCGTTGCGGAAAAGCAGGTTACTGCTTTGATCGGCCCGTCAGGCTGCGGCAAGAGCACGCTCTTGCGATCGTTCAACCGTATGCACGATCTTTACCCTGGCAACCGGTACGAGGGCGCGATTGAACTGCTGCCGGAAAAGAAAAATTTAGTGGCTCAGGGCATGGATCCGATCCTGATCCGCTTGAGCATCGGGATGGTGTTTCAGAAGCCAAACCCGTTTCCGAAATCGATTTATGAAAACGTTGCAGCCGGCCTGAAAATCCGTGGCATCACCAAGAAGAGCCTTCTTGATGAGCGAGTTGAGCAGGCTCTTCAGGGCGCGGCACTCTGGAATGAGGTGAAGGACCGCCTCCATCAGTCAGCCTATGGCCTTTCGGGAGGGCAGCAACAGCGTTTGTGCATCGCCCGTACGCTGGCCCCCAATCCCGAAATCATTCTTTTCGATGAACCCACATCGGCTCTGGACCCGATCGCCACCGCGAAAATCGAGGAGCTCATCGCGGAGTTGCGAGACCAGTACACGATCGTCATCGTCACGCACAACATGCAGCAGGCAGCGCGGATATCGACATACACCGCCTACATGCACCTGGGCGAGATGACCGAGTACAACGCAACGAACGAGTTCTTCACGAATCCGCAGAACGAAAAAACGCAGCACTACATCACCGGTCGCTTCGGTTAAGGGGGAAACATGACGATGGATCACACTATTCGAGCTTTCGACGAGGAACTGCAGGACCTGACCGGACAAGTATCCGATATGGGGCGAATCGCTGCAGCGCTCCTCGACAAGTCCGTCAATGCTCTCATCGGCAACGACAAGACACTGGCAGATGAGGTCGTAAGGGCCGACCTTCAACTCGATGCCATGCAGAGAACCGCCGAAACGGCGGCTGTGCAGATCATTGCTCGCAGACAGCCCGTCGCGAACGACCTGCGACGGATCGTCGGGGCGATGCGCATGGTTTCAAACCTGGAGCGTGTGGGCGATCTCGCCAAGAACATCGCCAAGCGCGCTGCAATCATGGATGCTTCACTTAACAGGGGTGTTGTCTCTGCAGGGTTCAGCACATTGGCCGAAGCCGCCAAAACGCAGCTGGCTGGCGCGCTCGATGCTTTCCAGAACAACGACGCGAAGGCGGCATCTCAAGTCCGACTCCAGGACGAGCACATCGATGTACTCTATAACGGCCTCTTTCGAGAACTCCTGACATACATGATGGAAGACCAGCGCTCGATCACATTGTGCGCTCACCTCCTTTTTTGCGCCAAGAACCTGGAGCGGGTCGGAGATCATGCTACCAATCTTGCTGAGACCGTCGAGTACATCGTGACGGGCGATGATGTTTCGACTGATCGCCCTCGCGCCGAAACTGTCGTTGCGATGGAGTAGACTTCATGCCGAGCGTCGTTATCGTACAGGAAGATATTGGCGTTGGCTCGATCCTGGAAGCAAGCTTCCGCGAGGAAGGTTATATCGCCGGGGTATGTGGACTGGCCGAGCAGTGCGAACGTATGGTAGCAGAAAGGCAACCAGATCTGGTTGTTGTCGATTCAGTGAGCCGTGCGACCAATCTCCGTCAGTCGTTTATGAAAATGCGAGCCCATGTGCGCAGAAGGCAGTTGGCGATCATCGTCTTGGGCGGAGAGGCGCTGCCCAAGCCCCTTTTTGATGCCGGAGCTGACGATTACTTGCCGCGCCCCTTTTCCGTTCAGGAACTTCTCGCTCGCAGCAATGCGCTCCTTGAGCGTTCATGCTCGAAGACGACCAGGATATTGAACCATCGCGAGATATCCCTGAACGTCGAAACGCACAGGGTTTCGCGGAAGGGACGGGAGATCCACCTTGGTCCGACGGAATATCGTCTCCTGCAGACGATGCTGACAGAACCGTCGCGACTGTTTGCGCGTCGCGAGATTCTTGAGATGGTGTGGAACGACACCAGCCGGGATGAACGCATCGTTGATGTCAGCATCAAGCGATTGCGGAAGTCCTTGAACATCGGAAGCAAGGAAGACGCAATTCGTACTGTGCGCGGCTGCGGTTACGGCCTGCAGTAATAGCGATCAGGGTAGACTGTTTCCGATTGCCCTCAACTGCGTTTGAAGGGACATCCTGTCGATCGACTCGATCGGAAGCGCGGTGAAGACGGAGAGCCTGTTGGCGATAGCGTCTGCCGCCCGTCGAAAGGCGGCGAGCCTTTGCAGTTCACTTCCCTCAACAAGCGTGGGATCGTCGATAGCCCAGTGCGCTGTAAAAGGCTGACCGGGCCAGGAGGGGCATTGCTCCCCCGTCAGTGTATCGCAAACGGTGAAGACGAAATCCATAGCGACACGGTTGAGACCTTTGAACTCGTCCCAGCTCTTGGGCCTGAGGTTCTCGATTGGACAGTCCATCTTCTGAAGTGTTGCGAGTGTCATCGGATGCACCTCGCTTGCGGGAAGATTTCCTGCAGAGAACGCCGCAAACCGCATCGGCGCCATCTTGCGCAGAATGGCCTCCGCCATGATCGATCTGGCAGAATTTGCGCGGCATAGGAAAAGCACATTGAAAATGCGTGGTACCTGTTGGTCTGGCTTGGTTCTGGTCGACGAGGTTTTGCCAGCCATGGGGGTAAAGTCCGTCGCCAAAAACTCGACCAGCCTCCAGACAAGTTCGGTGTTCGGCCGATAAATTATCGTGGTGCCAACGCGTTGGGTCTGGACCAGTCCAGCACGCTTCAACACGTTAAGATGAGACGACATCGTATTTTGAGGCACATCGAGCAGTCTTCCTATGTCGCCTGAGGGCAATCCCTCCGGCGAATGATCCAGGAGAAGACGCAGTGCATCAAGTCGGGTGGTTTGCGCGATTGCAGCAAATGCCTCTACGATAGCCGATTTTTCCATAAGTCTGGATATATAGATTTTCGTTTAGTTGAGCAAGTTGCGTTCCCTTGGCGGGCGACAATAAATCCGTATTTCTGGAAATGTGCAGTTCTGTCATATTCCTGTAGCGCAAGTGCCGAATAAGCGGGTGTCTGTTTTGGATCGATGGAGAACCTGATGAAAAAGCTCGTGGCCGCACTGGCGATAACCGTAGCATTTGCAATGCCTGCTCAGGCAGAATTCAAACTCGACGCCCGCTACACGGATGCGGACGGTGACATGGTCGCCGACATTCCGACGGATGCCAGCCAGCTCGCAGACCCTGATACGCTGGTGTTCGCCTATACACCGGTCGAAGATCCGGCTGTTTACGCCGATGTCTGGAAAGGCTTTCTCGATCACCTCGCGGAAAAGACCGGCAAGAAGGTTCAGTTTTTCCCGGTGCAGGAAAACGCCGCTCAGATCGAAGCCATGCGGGCCGGTCGGCTGCACGTGTCCGGCTTTAATACCGGTTCCAATCCGATCGCTGTCGCCTGTGCCGGCTTCCGGCCGTTTGCAATGATGGCCTCCAAGGACGGCGCCTTCGGCTACGAGATGGAAATCATTACTTATCCAGGTTCCGGGGTCGAGAAGATCGAGGATCTCAAGGGCAAGAAGCTCGCCTTCACCGCCGAGACATCCAACTCCGGTTTCAAGGCTCCATCGGCATTGCTGAAGTCCGAGTACAAGCTCGAGGCGGGCAAGGATTTTGAGCCGGTTTTCTCGGGCAAACATGACAATTCGGTCCTCGGCGTTGCCAACAAGGACTACCCGGCTGCGGCTGTCGCCAATTCCGTCATGAAGCGCATGATCGCCCGTGATGTCGTCAAGGCGGACCAGATTGTCACAATCTTCAAGTCGCAGACGTTCCCGACCACAGGTTATGGCGTGGCCCACAATCTGACCCCGGAACTGCAGGAAAAGATCAAAGGTGCCTTCTTCTCCTACAACTGGGAAGGCTCGGCGCTCCTGAAGGAATTCCAGACATCGGAGCCGCCGCAGGAAAGTTTCATCCCGATCTCCTTCAAGGAAAACTGGTCTGTCGTTCGCCAGATCGATGAAGCCAACGGCGTCACCTACGCGTGCAAATAAGCACGTTTGACCAATAAGCGCCGGGTCGTACGCGACCCGGCGCTTACTCATGTTTTAAAGGCGGGGAACGAGAATGCTCAGGATCACGGGGCTCACCAAAACCTACAAAACCGGCGACAAGGCGCTGAACGGGATCACATTGGAAATCCCTGCCGGCCAGGTGGTAGGTTTGATCGGTCCTTCGGGAGCCGGCAAATCCAGTCTCATCCGTTGCGTAAATCGACTGACCGAACCCACGTCAGGCAAGATCTTTCTAGGCGAGCGAGACGTGACCGCGTTGTCTCGGTCCGATCTCAGGGTCGCGCGCCGCCGTATCGGCATGATCTTCCAGGAATATGCTCTGGTCGAGCGGTTGACCGTAATGGAAAACGTGCTCTCCGGTCGGCTCGGCTACGTGCCTTTCTGGCGCAGTTTTTTACGCCGCTACCCCGCAGGCTACGTGCAGAACGCATTCGCACTTCTGGAGCGCGTTGGTTTGACGGCCCATGCCGACAAACGCGCCGATGCTCTCTCAGGCGGTCAGCGACAGCGCGTCGGTATCGCACGCGCGCTGGAGCAAGACCCTGAACTGCTTCTGGTTGATGAGCCGACCGCTTCGCTCGACCCTAAAACCTCACGGCAAATCATGAGGCTGATCGTCGAGATCTGCAAAGAACGAAACCTGCCGGCGGTCATCAATATCCATGACGTCCTGTTGGCGCAGGCTTTCGTTCAACGGATTATCGGCCTGCGTGCTGGCGAGGTAGTCTTCGACGGCACGCCTGACCAACTCGACACAGCTGCACTCACCCGCATCTATGGCGAAGAGGACTGGGTTGCCATGCAGAAGCAAGCCCAGGATGATGCCGAAGAAGAGCTCCTTGCAGTTATTGAACGAGAACGGGCGGAAGAGCGCTTGGCAGGAGCCTTGTGATGGCCCATGTACTCTCGACGAGCTATCCTTCGGTGTGGCGGCGGCCACCACTGTTCATCAGGTCGGCGGTTTTGCGCTGGCTGATCTATGGGGGCGCGCTGATTTATATCATCGTTGCCGTTGCGACCATCGATGTAAACTGGGCGCGTGCCTACGAAGGGCTCGATCGCGGCTGGCGTTTCCTTCAAGGCTTTCTGGTCCCAAACTTTACCACGCGCTGGCGTGATATCGCACAGGGACTTGAAGAGAGCCTGACGATGACGTTGACTTCGACTATCGTCGGTATCCTCGTTTCCATCCCGATTGGCATCGGAGGGGCGCGCAATCTTGCGCCAGCGCCCGTCTACTACGTGTGCCGCTCAATCATTGCCATTTCGCGTGCCTTCCAGGAGATCATCATTGCGATCCTGCTCGTTGCAATGTTCGGTTTCGGCCCGTTCGCGGGTTTCCTGACGCTCACCTTCGCAACGATTGGCTTTATCGCCAAGCTCCTCGCTGACGCTATCGAAGAAATCGATGAAAAGCAGGCAGAGGCCATCCGTGCCACCGGCGCGTCTTGGCTGCAACTCGTCAACTATGCGGTCCAACCACAGGTAATGCCGCGACTGATAGGGCTTTCGCTCTACCGGTTTGACATCAATTTCCGTGAATCGGCCGTCATCGGCATCGTCGGGGCAGGAGGTATCGGTGCAACGCTCAACACGTCGATTGACCGATACGAGTACGATAGCGCCGGTGCTGTGCTGATCCTCATTATCGTCATCGTCATGCTCGCCGAATACGGTTCGAGCTTAATTCGCAAGCGGGTTCAATAATGCCAGTTTCACATTCCCTTGATGGCAGCAAGACATGGCGCAAGCTCACGCCGAGCCGCGAGCTCATTCAGTGGATCGGTTGGCTGCTACTCGTCGCCTTCTTCATGTTCTGCTGGCAGATCATGACAAAAGATACGATCTGGGCGTTTATTTACGATGCGCCCCGGCAAGGCGGCGACATTCTTAGCCGCGCCTTTCCACCTCGCCTGTTTTATGTAAGCGAGCTCATCACTCCGCTTTGGGACACGCTCAACATGGCGACGCTTGGGACGCTTTTTGGCACTGTGCTGGCGGTGCCTATTGCTTTCCTTGCCGCTCGCAACACCACGCCCAGCCTGCTTGTCCTTCGGCCGATCGCACTTTTCCTGATCGTTGCATCACGGTCCATCAACTCGCTGATCTGGGCATTGCTTCTCGTCTCGATCCTGGGACCTGGACTGCTTGCCGGCATCATTGCGATCGCCCTTCGGTCAATTGGCTTCGTCGGAAAGCTCCTTTACGAAACGATTGAGGAGATCGACCAGAAGCAGGTTGAAGCTATCTCATCCACCGGGGCAAGTCGCATACAGGTTATCGACTACGCGATTGTGCCGCAGGTCCTGCCTTCGTTTCTGGGAATTACCGTGTTCCGCTGGGACATCAACATCAGGGAATCGGCGATCCTCGGCCTCGTCGGTGCAGGCGGGCTCGGCCTCAAGCTTCAGTCCTCTTTGAACATGTTGGCCTGGCCCCAGGTAACGACGATCTTCATCGTCATTCTGGCCACGGTTATCCTGGCCGAGTGGGTCTCGGCAGCTGTACGCAAGGCGCTCGTGTGAGCCTGTTTAACGTCAAGGCTTTCGGGTCCCGGGCAAGGCCGTCTGCAGTGTTGCAGTCTAAGTTCGTGCGTTCTTATTCAAAGTCGAGGGCAGGCGCTGCTGAACAAACGTGTTGACTTCGTCCATAATTCCAGTAATCTGGATATATGGAACAGGAACAAGCAATTCTCGCTCTTGCAGCGCTCGCGCAACCAACCCGTCTTGAGACTTTTCGGTTGCTCATAAAACACGCGCCGGAGGGGCTGCCGGCTGGCGATATAGCGCGTGCGCTCGTGGTGCCGCAAAATACCATGTCGGCGCATTTGAACATTCTGTCGCGGGCCGGGCTCGTAACCTCGCAACGGCACAGCAGGATCATCATGTACCGCGCTGAGCTCGAACAGCTTCGCGATATGACGCTATTCCTTCTGAAGGACTGCTGTGGTGGATCCGCTGAATTGTGTGCGCCACTCATCGCTGAACTGACACCGTGCTGTGTCCCGACCCCGCAGGAAAGTCTCGCATGAGTGCGCTCAGGGTAGAACGATTAGACGGGAGCGATCTCGAATCAGGCAGCGACATGTTCCTTGCTACCAAGAGGGCATCGCCGCTTTTTGCCTGCCTCGTGTTCATCGAAGTTTGACGGGAAAATCTGCCAGCCGCAGTGCTTGCCACACGGCAGCTGTCCTCTCTGCCCATCATCGGCGACGATCATGAAATCTACCCGACCACTAACTTAACACACGGATCACAGACATGACCGAAAAGACCTATAACGTGCTCTTCCTGTGCACGGGCAATTCCGCACGCTCCATTCTTGCCGAAGCCATCCTCAACAAGGAAGGCGGCGGTCGCTTCAAGGCTTACTCCGCTGGCAGTCAGCCGAAGGGCGAAGTCAATCCGCACGCGCTCAAGGAACTCGCGGCGCTCGGTTACGCCTCAACAGGCTTCTCGTCCAAGAGCTGGGATGTGTTTGCCGAGCCGGGTGCGCCACAGATGGATTTCATCTTCACCGTTTGTGACAGTGCAGCGGGTGAAGCTTGCCCGGTATGGATCGGTCACCCGATGACAGCCCATTGGGGCGTCGAGGATCCTGCATCTGTCAACGGAACCGAAGTCGAAATTCAGCGGGCATTCGCGCAGGCGGCGCGGTTTCTGAAAAATCGTATCACGGCATTCCTGAGCCTTCCGCTCGAATCCATTGATCGCCTGGCCCTCGAAACACGGCTACGGCAGATCGGAACGATGGAAGGAACGACCGGTGTTCGGGAAGCGACCAATTAAAGCCAGATGACGGATTCGGCCGAAGTGAAGAAACGCGCGCCGTTAATTCGTCGGCCCTCGACCTCCATACTTTCTCTCCAGTCAAACAAAAGGCCCGACGTCGCATGACCAACCCCGTCGATATCGTCATCTACCACAACCCGGACTGCGGAACTTCGCGCAACACGCTTGCGATGATCCGCAACGCCGGCATCGAACCCCATGTGGTCGAGTATCTCAAGACCCCGCCTTCGCGCGCGCTGCTGGAGCAGTTGATCGACCGGATGGGAATTTCTGCGCGTGACCTTCTTCGCGAAAAGGGAACACCGTTTTCCGAACTCGGTCTGGGCGACACATCCTTGTCGGATGAGCAACTGGTTGATGCAATGATGGAACATCCCATCCTCATCAACCGCCCGATCGTCGTCACGCCTGCCGGTGTCAAGCTGTGCCGACCATCGGAAGTGGTGCTGGATATCCTTCCAGCCGATCAGCAGGCTGCGTTTACCAAGGAAGATGGCGAAGTCGTCGTCGACCAGACCGGTCGTCGCGTGGTCTAACGTAAGTCAATTCAAGCTGAACGCGTGTGACCGCAGTCTTCGTTGCAAGGCTGCGGACGATGTTTATCTGCCAAGGAGAGCGCCAATGCGTCCCGAAGAACCAACACTGCGCCTGTCGTTTCTCGACCGCTATCTGACCGTCTGGATTTTTGCCGCCATGGCACTGGGTGTGCTGCTCGGTACCGTCTTTACCGGCCTGCCTGCAGCGCTCGACAGCCTTTCCGTCGGCACCACCAATATTCCGATTGCCATCGGCCTCATCCTGATGATGTATCCGCCTCTGGCGAAAGTGCGCTTCGAGGAATTGCCGCAGGTGTTTGCCGACAAGCGGGTTCTGGCGATTTCTCTCCTGCAGAACTGGATAATCGGTCCGGTGCTGATGTTTGCACTGGCGGTGATTTTTCTGCGGGACTATCCGGAATATATGACCGGTTTGATCCTGATCGGTCTCGCCCGCTGCATTGCCATGGTTCTCGTCTGGAACCAGCTTGCAAGGGGCGACAACCAGTATGTCGCGGGCCTCGTTGCCTTCAATTCGATCTTCCAGATCCTGTTTTTCAGCGTCTATGCGTGGTTCTTCCTGTCCTTCCTGCCTCCGCTGTTTGGCCTTGAAGGCAGTGTGATCGACGTCTCGTTCTGGACGATTGCGGAAGCGGTGCTGATCTATCTCGGTATTCCGTTCCTCGCCGGTTACCTCACGCGCCGCTTGCTGACTGCGAAAAAGAGCAGGGATTGGTACGAGAACGTCTTCCTGCCGAAGATCAGCCCGATGACGCTGGCAGCCCTTCTGTTCACGATCGTCGCCATGTTCAGCCTGAAGGGTGGGGATGTGGTCCGCCTGCCGGGCGATGTGGTGATGATCGCCATTCCGCTGACGATCTACTTTCTCATCATGTTTCTTGTCAGCTTCTGGATGGCGAAGTCCGTCGGCACGGATTATCCGCGCACGACAGCCGTTGCCTTTACGGCGGCCGGCAACAACTTCGAGCTTGCCATTGCGGTTGCCATTGCTGCTTTTGGTTTGGCCTCGCCGGTCGCATTTGCCGCGGTGATTGGCCCCTTGGTCGAAGTTCCGGTGCTGATCTTGCTGGTGCAACTGGCACTCTGGATGGGCCGCAAGTATTTTACAAAGTCGGCCGGAAACCCGGCTGCGTAAAAAGTAAGGAAGCGCAATGTCTTCGGACATTTTCGATGTCGTCGTGATCGGTGCGGGCCAGGCTGGCCTCGCATCGGCTTACTATCTGCGGCGTGCCGACGTCAGATTCGTGATCCTTGATGCTGAAGAAGGGCCCGGTGGTGCATGGCGACATGCGTGGAATTCACTCCATCTGTTTTCACCGGCATCCTTTAGCTCGCTGCCGGGATGGATGATGCCGGCGAAGACCGAGGCGGCCTATCCGTCAAGGAATGAGGTGGTCGATTATCTGGCGCGCTACGAGGAGCGGTATCATTTTCCCATAGAACGCCCGGTCGCAGTGACGTCGGTCCGCAACGTCGAAGGCGCTCTGGAGGTCGTCGCCGATAGCAGACAGTGGCGAGCGCGTGCCGTTCTGAGCACGACCGGCACTTGGCGACATCCTTTCGTTCCGGACTATGCCGGTGCCTCTGGCTTCAAGGGCGTGCAGATTCATTCGGCGGATTATGTCTCGGCTGATCCCTTTGTGGGCCAGCGGGTCGCCATCGTTGGCGGCGGAAATTCCGGGGCGCAGATACTTGCCGAAGTATCAAGGGTCGCCGAAACCATCTGGGTCACGCCTCAGGAACCGGTGTTTTTGCCCGATGAAGTCGATGGACACGTGCTGTTTCAGCGCGCTACCGCACGGGTGCTTGGCGGGGAGAGTGGCCCAGCAGTTGGCAGCCTTGGTGATATTGTCATGGTTCCCCCGGTCCGGGACGCACGGGATCGCGGCGTGCTGGGTTCGGTGCGGCCATTCTCAAACTTTGATCGGGATGGCGTCGTCTGGCAGGACGATACTAGAAGCGATCTTGACGCCGTCATCTGGTGCACCGGGTTTCGGCCAGCGCTCGATCACGGACGATGGCAGGGTTGATGTGGATGAGGGGCGCTCGATTAAGCAGCCACGCCTTTGGCTTGCCGGGTATGGGAATTGGACCGGGGCTGCCTCGGCGACGCTTCTGGGGTCAGGCCGGACGGCCCGCGAGATGATCCCGAGACTTGTCGCGGCGCTGTAGGCGCGCAATCCCGATGAATGCGACAATTGCACTTGCACCCAGCGTGGTGGTAATGACGAGCGACCACAGCGTGCCGATATGGGCCATGGCAAACGCTAGCGCAAAGGGTGCGGTGGCCGACAGGATCAACCGTGCGGCCATGACCTTGCCTTGCAGCCTGCCGTAGCCATCGCTGCCAAACAGCATCAGCGGCAAGGTACCGGTGACGATGCTGAAAAGACCGCTGCCCAAACCGAAGACAACGGCAAAAGCCATGGCTCCTGCTACCGACGGAGCGGTGAGGGTCAGGATGAGTACGCCCCCGGGGATCAATGTGGCGGCAATCGTTGCCAAAGCGAGCGGCGGCAGATTGCCGCCGAGCACCATGTTGGCAAACCGGCTCAGCACCTGCGACGGACCAAACAGCGTGCCGACAATGGCGGCGGTGGCCCCAAGGCCAAGCCCCGACAGCAGCGGCACCATATGCACCAGGATCGCCGCACTGACGAGAGATTGCAGCGAGAACCCCACCACCATCAGCTTGAACCCGAACTGCCGGACGTCCGGGCTGAGACTTCCCTCCACGATCTGCGCCGTGCCGGCTTGTTTCTGTGCTCTACCCTTGGCAAGGCCGTAAGACAGCCAGGCGTGGAGCGGCAGGCAGACGAGCAAGTTGAGCGCGGCGAACACCAGGTAGACATTCTGCCAGGAGAGATGGGCGTGCAGAGCCGTTGTGATGGGCCAGAAGATCGTTGAGGCGAAGCCGGCGATCAGGGTCAAATAGGTGATGCTGCGCTGGGCGGTGCGGGGGCTTGCCTGCACCAGCAGCGCGAAGGCGGCGCCATATTGCACGAGATTGGCGGCGATTTCGACCACGATCAGGGCGGCGACGAAGCCGCTCTTGCCCGGCGCATAGGCACAGACGATCAGCGCGGCTGCGGCAATCGCGGAGCCGGCCGTCATCACCTGTCCTGCGCCGAAATGATCAATGGCCCGGCCAAGGTAGGGCGCAGTCAAGCCGCCTAGAAGAAGTGCCGCGGAAAGTGCGGCGAAAATCCACTCCGTAGACCAGTTCAGGTCTCGCGCCATATCGGGTGCAAGGATGCTGAAACTGTAGTAGAGGGTTCCATAGCCAATGATCTGGGTGAGGCCCAGGGCAAGGATAGTGCCGACCGGCGGGCGCTCGCTCATATTGATTTCAGATCCACGCGCTGTTCGAGCTTTGCGGCCTCTTCCTTCCTCTCGCTATAGCGGTCGGTCAGGTAGTCGGAGGCATCGCGGGTCAGCAGTGTGAACTTCACCAGTTCCTCGCAGACATCGACGACGCGATCATAATAGGCAGAGGGTTTCATGCGACCCTCCGTGTCGAACTCCTGCCAGGCCTTGGCGACCGACGACTGGTTCGGAATGGTGATCATCCGCATCCAACGGCCCAGTATCCGCAACTGATTGACGGCGTTGAACGACTGCGAGCCACCGGAGACCTGCATGACGGCCAGCGTCTTTCCCTGTGTCGGTCGCACCGAACCGGTCGTGAGGGGGATCCAGTCGATCTGGGCCTTGATGATGCCGGTCATCGCGCCGTGCCGCTCGGGGCTGACCCAGACATGGCCTTCCGACCACAGAGAAAGCTCGCGCAGTTCCTGAACCTTTGGGTCTGTATCCGGCGCTCCATCGGGAAGGGGCAGACCCTCGGGATTGAAGATCTTTACCTCGCATCCGAGGTGCTCGAGAAGCCGTGCAGCTTCTTCCGCCAAAAGACGGCTGAACGAAATCTTTCGCAGCGATCCGTAGAGGATGAGGATCCGTGGCTTGTGCTGCGAATAAGCCGGGCGAAGCGCGTCAAGGTCGGGCTGGGAAATGAGATCAAGCGAGGCGGCTGGCAGATCGGCCATTGGGGCTACTCCGTATTGTAGGATTTAGGCGTTTGTATTCCGGGGCCGTTATGAATCTGATCCGGCAAGTTCTGGGGGCACGTCACCGCCGTCAGATTGACCCGAACAACAGTTCTCCATCAGGAAATGAGCGAGGCCGTTGAGGGTCTCGAAGCTCGCGCTGTAGACGATGGAGCGTGACTCCCGCTGAGCACTAATCAGACCAGCATGTTCCAGTTCTTTGAGATGAAAGGAAATGTTGGAAGGCGAGACGTTCACAGCTTCGGCAATTATACCCGCCGCCAATCCGCCCGGACCGGCGACGACGAGCTTGCGAATGACCTGCAGTCGGGTCTGCTGTGACAGTGCGCGAAACGCATCCAGGACCTGCCGCTCGTTCATAAAATCCAATCCTCGTACAAGCGTTCTAAGGTGCCAGGATATACAAGGCTTCGGCACCTGCGGGGGATGATCGTATTTCACACCCCACTTGTTTTCATATTTCAACTAATATTGAAATTATGAGTTAGTTGCGGCTACGTCAAGAAGTGTTTTGCCCGTCAGTGGACCAGAAGCAGCGGAAGATCGGCTGCAGCCAAAACTTCCCGCGTTTCGTGACCCATGAGCCATTCCAGCCACTCGCTATGACTAAAAGCCCCGGTGACCAGAACGTCCGCTTTCAGGGCATCCGCTTCACGGACGAGCTGCGCGCCGATCGTTTTGTCGGAACGGGGCAGAATATGAACTTCTGGTGTGACGCCTGAGCCTTGCATCACAGTATTTAGCGTCCTATCGGCGTTGCTTTCATCCGTTACGCGAAGTGCGCTGACACGTTCTGCGGCTTCGAGCCATGGTCCGGCAGTCTCTATTGCGCGGCGAGCTAGATCGCTGTCTGTGAGGCCCACGGCGACATGCGAAAACCTTGCGCGCGCTCCTGCTTTCCAACCGGGCGGAACCAGCAGAACCGGCCGGTGCGCCGTGAAGATCTCAGCGTGGAAAGCATCGGCGGCATCCATGTTTCTATTATGCGACAAGACGACGAGGGCGATATCCGCGGTCGTCTCCCGTAAAACGGTCTGCGCCTCCGGCCCGGTAATCGTGCGCAATTCTATCGAAGGCGCTTCGGGTCGCAAAACTATATTCCATTCGCCGAACGCGGATTTGATAGCGTCCGCACGCTGTTGCAGCGAGCCTTCGTCATGGGTGCGAAGCTCCTGCATGTCGATTTCCTCGGGAGGGCAGACGAGATGTGCAGGATCGACGATGACATTCAACGCTTCGATCGACGAGCAGGTCACGGATGCTGCCGCCATAACTGCAGCATCCATCGTTCCCGCGACTGTATCGCCTTTTGTCAGTACAGCCAGAATTCTCATGTTAGTGCTCCCATCATTTCCCGAACCGTGCAGCACCACCAAGTTCTGCCTCGATCTCCAGCAGCCGATTGTATTTCGCAATCCGGTCAGAGCGCGAGGCTGAACCCGTCTTGATCTGACCGCCACCCATGGCGACAGCGAAATCGGCGATGAAGCTGTCTTCCGTCTCGCCCGAGCGGTGCGAAATGACATAGTTCCAGCCGGCCTTACGGCAGAGCTGGATCGCGCTGATCGTCTCTGTCACCGTGCCGATCTGGTTGAGCTTGATCAGTGCCGCATTGCAGGCCTTCTCCTCGATGCCCTGTGCAATGAAGTGGGTATTGGTGACGAGGTTGTCGTCGCCGACGATCTGAATCCGGTCGCCGAGAGCCTTGGTGATGGCCTTGTAGCCGTCCCAATCGTTCTCATCATGGCTGTCCTCGATCGAGACGATCGGGAATTTTTCGACCCAGGTCTCGAACAGGCTGACCATCTCCTCGGACGTCTTGTTGCCTTGCCCGCTGCGCGTCAGGCGATAGAGCCCGTCCTCAAAGAACGAACTGGCGGCCGGATCGAGCGCGATAGCGATATCGTCGCCTGGCCGGTAGCCTGCGGCCTCGATCGCTTCCACAATGACCTCGCAGGCCTCCTCGTTGCTTCGGAGCTTCGGTGCAAATCCACCTTCGTCGCCGACACTGGTGCTGAGACCGCGCTTCGACAGGATAGATTTCAGGGCATGAAACGTCTCGGCCCCATAACGGAGGGCTTCAGCAAATGTCGGCGCACCATGCGGGTAGAGCATGAATTCCTGGAAATCCATTCCGGAATCGGCGTGCTTGCCGCCATTGAGCACGTTCATCATGGGGATGGGCAGATGGACGGCCCCAACGCCACCCAGATAGGCGTAAAGAGGCAGGTCGTGGCTTGCGGCGGCGGCCCGGCAGAGCGCCTGGGAAACCCCAAGGATGGCATTGGCCCCAAGCTCGGATTTGTTCGGCGAGCCGTCGAGTTCGATCATTGCCGCGTCGAGCGCCGCTTGATGTGAAGGATCCCGTCCCTTCAGAAGAGGAGCGATCCGCTGATTGACATTGTCGACGGCTTTACGAACGCCCTTGCCACCATAGCGGCTGGCGTCACCGTCGCGCAATTCCACGGCCTCGTTGGCGCCAGTGGAGGCGCCGGAGGGAACGGACGAGGTGCCGACCATGCCATTGTCGAGATGAACGCTGACGCGAAGGGTCGGATTTCCCCGCGAATCGAGGATCTCCAGGGCGGCGATGTTTTCGATGAAGGCTCTCATGGACTTGCTCCTGCTGCCGGAACGGCGCTGTTTTTTGGGGCAATTATAACGCGCTTAGATCGGGCGATTGGCATCTTCGATTTCTTTTTCCCGATCTGATCGAAACGACCGGTACTCCCACCGACCTGTTTGAGGGTCTCGTCGTCGCCATACCTCCTCCAGCCAGAACACGTGATCATCAATTGGTATAACTGGAAACCAGGCGTACCACTCGCGCCACAAGCATTGTTCCTTCACCATGGCCCAATCCTCCCAATTGCTATCTCTCGGTCTTAAGCCCTGTACGCGACGAGCACGGCTCCTCCCGCGATCATCACGACACCGAGCCAGTTCGGAAGTGTGAGGCGTTCGCCGAGGAACAGGACGGCAAAGATGGAAACGAAGACAACCGACAACTTGTCGATCGGCGCGACGCGGGCCGCGTCGCCAAGCTTCAGCGCCCGAAAATAGCAAATCCAGGATGCGCCGGTGGCGAGGCCTGAAAGCACCAGGAATAACCAGCTCCTGCTGGAGACCGACGACGGCTCCTGCCAGTTGCCGGTGATATAGACCATCATGCCAGCGGCGAGCAGAATGACGATGGTACGAATGAAGGTAGCGAAGTCAGAGTTGACATTCTCGACGCCGATCTTGGCGAAGATCGCTGTCAGCGCTGCAAAGCCTGCTGACATGAGAGCCCACAGGGGCCAGCTGGTAAGTAGGCTTTTCATGTCGCTTGTCCTTGCCCAATGAGCCGTATCAACGTGAGGCCAGCAAACAGTCCAGCCATCGAAAGCACCAGCGACAGGGTGATATAGCCGGCAGCGATACCCCATTGTCCGCGCTCCCACAGCGTCACGGCATCAAGCGAGAAGGTGGAAAAGGTCGTAAACCCGCCGAGCAAGCCAGTGGTCAGGAACAGACGCAGCTCTTGCGGCAGGCCTGATCGAAAAACGAAAAATTCAGTGAGCAGCCCCATGACGATCGAACCAACGACATTCACGGTGAGTGTGCCGAAGGGAAAGCCGAAGCCAAGCAAGCGTGCGGCAGCAATATTGACGGCGTGCCGAAAAACACCACCCAAACCCGCTCCAAGGAAAACGATCAGATAGACCAAGATCGTCTCCTTCAGGATGTCGTGACTTTGAGTGCTTCTGCCGCCGCCACGTCGTGATGGACGACGTCCCACTGTTCCAGGTGCTTGTAGACGATCACCTTGTTTTTCAGGAGCGCGCCATGAGTCCGGCAGAATTCCTCAAGCTGGTCGCGCGACGCAATCATCTCGACGCACATGGTCAGATCCGGATTGGGGATTTCGAAACCCTCGTCCTGAAGCTTGCCGCTGTTCGAATATCCGAAATGTGTATGGTGAGCGACGGCATTCATAATTCCTGCGGACTTCGCCTGCAGGACCAGTTCTCGATAGAGCGGCTTGGCACCAAACCAGCCACTCTTGCCTGAGGTTTTCTCCCGCGGTTTCATATAGATACGGACCATGCCGATTTCGGTGGAATGCAGCCTGTGTTGCGTCACGATGATGGGCCTTTCGGTGAGGGTTGCGGTGGTAGCAAGGGACCGGAGCCGGACCTTGCCGACAAAGTCGCCGAGCGCATTGGCGTTCATGTCGCGCATATGGCGAACCGAGATGTCAGGAGGAATGTCGTTGGCTGCAGCTGTCTTCGGCACGCCGACGCGCTGCGAAAGATAAATGCTGGAATGGCCGCTGCAGAGGTAGGCAACGAAGCAGGCGACCGCGATGTAGACGGAGTGGGTCGCCCCGAAAAGCTCGATGCCCATGATCATGCAAGCGAGCGGCGTGTTGGTCGCGCCCGCGAAGACGGCGACGAAACCGAGAGCGGCAAATAGGTCCGGTGGCGCACCGAGAACGCCCGCGACAGCACTGCCGAGAGCCGCACCGACGAAGAATAGCGGCGTCACCTCACCACCCTTGAAGCCAGCGCTTAGAGTGATGATCGTGAACAGACCCTTCCAGGCCCAACTCCAGTAATCGATGTGATCTGGGCGGAAGAAGCCGAGGATCGTTGCATCCTCGGGATTGGGGGACCATACCCCAAGCCCCAGATATTCTCGTGTTCCAAGGGCGTAGACCAAGCCAAGCAGGATCAGGCTTGCGAGAACCGGACGCAGCGGGGCATAGGGCAGGATTGCCTTGTAGGCGGACGATGCCAGGTGAGAAAGTTCCGCGAAGAAGTGCGCTGCCAGTCCAAAGGCCACGGAGGCAATCACAACCTTCAGCATCAGCACGGCGTCGAGGTGAAAGCCGATGCCTTCACCCGCGCCGCTCAGATAGGCGATGGCATAATGTGTATGCCCAATGCTCCAAGCGTGGCAGGTCCAGTCTGCGACAATGGCGGCCAACAAGGCAGGAAGCAATGCCTCGTATTGCATCCGGCCGATTGTCAGGACTTCCAGGGCAAAGACCGCGCCGGCAATAGGCGTGCCGAAGACTGCACCAAACCCGGCCGCAATGCCTGCCATCAACAGGATACGAATGTCGGCGGATGTCAGTTTAAAGACCTTACCGAAGGCGCTCGCAAGGCTGCCGCCTAGCTGCACGGCGGTTCCCTCGCGTCCAGCTGAACCGCCGACCAGATGGGTCAGCACGGTTGTGACGAGGATGAATGGAGCCATGCGCAGTGGCACGCCGCCACCCGGCTCGTGGATTTGATCGACGATCAGATTGTTGCCGCCCTCGGCGGACTTGCCAAACTTTCCGTAGGCCCACACCATAGCAAAGCCAGCCACTGGCATGCAGAAGATCAGCCAAGGCAACTCGAACCGTAGTTCTGTCGCCCGATCAAGGCTCCAGAGGAACAGAGCAACGAGCGATCCGACGGCTATTGCCATCGGAATGACAATGGCGATCCACTTTGCGAGACTGCGAATTTGCTGAAAACGAAGGCCGAATATTGATGCGAGCGTCATGCGAAAGACGCTCCACCAAAACTGTCAGCAGATATGAGAAAACACAGAAAATGAATTCCAGACACGACTCTACTCCTTCGCGTTATGCGCGTTGAGTAGGAGTCATCAGCTTCATCGAGGAAGCGGTTCGGCGTAATGCCCGGCAGAATCCATTACCGTTGAGGTTAAATACCGTTGGAAAGTAACTAAAGTCAAGGTCCCTCATCCGGCTCATCGGAGTGATCCCGTGCCGATAGGGCAAGACAGACTGCGGCGATCACCGGGACTGTGAACAGGCCGGCTATCGTGATGAGCTGCATTTCATGGCCCCAACGCAAAGTCCGCCCAAATCGGGTAGTGGTCGGAAGCGACGTCGGTTGCGTCATTGCTGGCGACTGCGTATCCCACAGCGCAGTCAGCAAGGCGCTTGCTGGCAAACAGGTAGTCGGAACGGAAAGTCATGAACTCCGTATTCGTGAAACCGCGTGCCGGGACAGTCGGCGTCGGAGTGGCTTCAAGGCTGTTACCGACGTCCACGAAACCGGCCCGCAACAACCCGGCTATCGTGGTCCTGTCCGCTGTGCCGTCCTCACGGGTGTAGCGCATACGATATCGTGCAGGCAGCAATGCCAGATCGTCAGGCTCAGGATCATCGGGCGCGACGGAATTGAAGTCGCCGCCAATCAGGGTCAGTTCCTCAGGATCAGCGAGATTATAGAGGTAGCTCGCCTCTCTTGCCCGCACATGCGGGCTATTTGGACAGAGGTGAACACTCACCACCGTCAGGGCACGGTCCTCCCCAGGCAGCGCCACCTTCAGTGTTGCTGTCGCGTGATGAAAATGCTGGCTGTCCGGGATGAACGCCATTGGCCGGAATTCCGGACGAGCGAAGATCGCAGTGTGCTGTCCTGTCGCCGGCGCTTCGGCAACAAAACCGCGCATCGTCAGGCGTCGCTCCGTTTCATAGAGCCGTTTTGCGCCGTCAGCAGTGAAGGATTTCGCTTCCTGCAACAGGAGGATATCCGGAGACAGGCTTTGGATGATTTCGATCTGAGCCTGATAGCGGCGATCGTCTATACCATCCAGACCGCCGAACAGAGTATTGTAGGACAGAACACGCATCGATCTACTCCTCTCCGGAGGAGCCACGGTTCTCCTCCTGCAGTGCGAATACCTGGTTGGCGTATCCATCAAGCAGGGACTCGCACTTTGCGATGCGCGCTTCAGCTTCCGTTGCCAGCGTGGCGCCGTAAAAATCCAGCCTGCGAATTTTGTCGAACCAGGACTTGAGTTTTTTCAGGTCTTCGTCATTTTCCTCGATTTCGGCATAGGTGAAGTGATCCGCGGCCGTCTCTTTGGCGACTTCTGCCTCGAAGTCATCACATCGACCGAGCAATTCTTTGTATTCCTCGTCGCGATCGGCGCGGAAGCGGGCAACGACCTTGTCGCCCTGAGCCTTGTCGAGGGCCACTGTTTCGAGCAGCACGGACTCGCCCGTCATATCGGCGATCTCGTTTTCTATGACCTTCAGTGCTCGCCGGTGATCGTCGGTTTTCGGCAGAAGGCAAACCCCGTTCTGAAGATAGACCGCGCCCAGACCCTTCAGCTTGCGCCAGAGTGCGACGCGCCGCCGATTGGGCTCTGCGGGAACTTTATATGTGAGAAGGAACCAAGTTTCTGTAGCCATTGGAGTATTCATAATGTAACGATGGTTACATGTCAACCGATACGGAGACTTTCATGTTGAACCGATACCTCGATACGCCACTGCGCAGAATTGTTGCTCTCGTCGCCTTGCTGAACCTCGGATACTTTGGAATCGAATTTGCGGTGGCACTCAAGATCGGATCCGTTTCGCTTTTTGCCGATAGTGTGGATTTCCTTGAGGATGCCTCCGTGAACCTGTTGATCCTGCTTGCTCTTGGATGGTCGCTTCGCAACCGCGCGCGCGTTGGCATGGCTCTGGCTCTGATCTTGCTTGTTCCCGGAATCGCGACGTTGTGGACTGCCTATCAGAGCCTTATGGCGCCCGTTCCGCCCCAGCCGTTCCTGTTGACAGTCACAGGCACGGGGGCGCTTGCAGTCAACCTTTCCTGTGCATTTCTGCTGACAGCTTTCCGCCACGAGAACGGTAGCCTGACGAGGGCCGCGTTCCTTTCGGCGCGCAATGACGCGTTTGCCAATATAGCAATCATCGTGGCCGGTATCGTCACGGCCTACGCTTGGCATTCCGCCTGGCCAGACCTTATCGTTGGCCTGGCGATTGCCGGAATGAACATGGATGCCGCCCGCGAGGTCTGGCAAGCCGCTCGGAAGGAACACGCCGCTGCGGCTTGAAGCGATTGTCGATGGGTATGCCAAAGGCGAAAGCTGCAGACGCATGAATTGCAGGTTCACGCATGCCGCCACACCTTCACGGCAGAGATCAGCAGAATGGCGGCAAGCGCCGGAAGGAGTATCGCCGTCGGCACGACACCGAGCAACTGGCCTCCAATGAAGGCGCCAGCGATCGAGCCGAGCGCCATGACGATGAGGAATGTCTTGTTGCGGGCGACGACAGAGAAGCTCTGGTCCCGGCTGTAGCGCGTAAAGCCGACCAGCATCGTCGGCAGGCTGACAGCGAGGGAGAGGCTGCCTGCCAGTTTAATATCTGCACCGAACAGCAGCACGAGCGTTGGGATGAGAAGTTCGCCGCCGGCAACGCCCAGGAGCGAGGCGACGACACCGATTACCAGACCTGCCAAAATGCCAGCGACAATCTGCGTCGTGCCAGTCAGGAGGCCGGCTCCGGCGGTTGCATCGTGGCCGAACAACAGGACCACTGCGATGACGACCAGCAGAACGGCGATCACCTTGTACAGATTTTCAGATCTGAGGCGGGTCGCCCAGCCCGCGCCAAACCAAGCACCAAGAAGACTTCCTGCCAACAGGTTGACGACAATAGTCCAGTGCGCGACGATCTGATCCAGTGGAACTGTCGCTGCCCGGAACGGCAAAGCGAATGCAACGACAACGAGGCTCATTGCCTTGTTGAGAATAACAGCTTCGATTGCCGCATACCGAAACACGCCGATGAGCAGCGGCAGCGCTGGATGCTATCGGTCGCGGTTTCCGGATTTTTGCCGGCGGTTCTCTAATCCGCGTGTTGGCGTCAAGCGTCTTCCCAACGCCGAATCGGCGGTGTCTGGATTCCGCCCATGCAGTCATTGATGACGTCATCTACTTTGTAAGAACAAACACTCCGCCGATTTCAGAACGTTTGTATTCGTCTTACAAATAGTATACCCCCCTATAATATATGAAATGGAGTTTAGGCTATGAGTTCATCTCAAGGGCATGCGCACGACCATCCCCATCCGCACGATCACAGCCATGGTCGTGCGCTCAACGCCGCCCATGAACATTTCTTCCTTGGCGACAACCACCTGCGGAACGAACGCCGCACGTGGCTAGTGATTGGTATCACCGCCACCATGATGGTGGTGGAGATCGTCGCCGGAAACATGTTCGGGTCTATGGCTTTGACGGCAGATGGCTGGCATATGTCCACGCACGCTGCGGCCATGCTCATCGCGGCATTGGCCTATCTCTATGCTCGCAAGCACGCCAGCAACCGCCGCTTCTCATTCGGCACTGGCAAGCTCGGCGACCTTGCAGGATTCGCCAGCGCCGTGATCCTGGCGCTAATCGCGGTGCTTATCGGCTGGGAAAGTTTTCTGCGCTTCCAGTCGCCTGTAGCGATCAATTTCAGGGAAGCCATCATCGTGGCGGTGGTCGGATTGATCGTAAACCTTGTCTGCGCATGGCTCCTCAAGGACGATCACCATCACGGAAACGATCATGGCCATGCTCACGGACACGGGCACAATGCAGGCCAGGATCAGAACCTTCGCGCCGCCTATATCCACGTACTGGCTGATGCGCTGACCTCCGTTCTGGCGATCGGCGCGCTGGTTCTCGGAAGCCTCTACGACTGGCTCTGGCTTGATCCAGCTATTGGTATCGTCGGCGCTATTGTGATCGCTCGCTGGTCCTGGGGATTAATCCGAGATACGGGCGGCGTCCTGCTCGACTACGTTCCTGAAGGCGAAGACCTCCCCGAGGAAATACAGGAAATCCTCGTCAAGGAAGGCGCGGAAATCGCCGATCTCCACATCTGGCAACTCGGGCCTGGCCACCACGGAGCCATCGTTTCTATCGTCGTCAATGATCCGCATGCGCCGTCCTACTACCGCGCAAAGCTTGCGGCCATTCACGATCTGTCGCATGTGACGGTGGAGGTCGAAACCCGCGCGGCTTGACAAAAACGTCTATACCGAAGGAGCATTCCTATGAGCCATACCATCCGCGAAAAGCAAAAGCTGATCAACCGCGTACGTCGTATTCGCGGGCAGATGGAAGGTGTCGAGCGGATGCTTGAGGAGGAAAAGGGGTGCGTCGAAGTCATGCAAACGATCGCGGGTGCGCGTGGTGCCATCAACGGTCTAATGGGCGAAGTCATCGAAGATCATATCCGCATGCACTTGGCCGCCGAAAGTCTGAGTCAGAAAGAGCGTGAAGAAGGCGCGGCCGAACTGATCGATGTCATTCGCGCTTATCTCAAATAAGGTTCATGATGAATAATAAGTCGCCTTGCACCGATCTGTGCCGCTTCGATCCGCGCAATAAATGGTGCTTGGGCTGCGGCCGGACGGCGGATGAAATCAAGGCGTGGCGCAAAATGTCGCCCTATCACCGGACAAATTTGTCGACTGAATTGAAACGCCGCATGAAGCGATTAAAGGATGGCGAGGACGGCGCTGCGACCGCATCCGCTTGCTTGTAGAATTTTACAACTAACAAAGGCCGGTTATTGCGCAAACCAGCCGAACGCGGACGTCCATCATTGATCTTTTCGATTGATGTCGATCAATTTTTGTTTGTGATCAAAGCATAGTGTGGGGCTTGTGGTCTCCTACACATGGCTGCGCCATGGAGGACGAGTGATGCTCGAATACAAGGTCTCGGCTCAACGGATAGATCCTAGGGAGAGTGTGGCACGCACCAAGACTGCCGAGGTCAGGCTTGCCACGGGACTGTCCGGCGCTGCCGATGCCTTCAATCCGGCTGAACTTCTGCTCGCGTCCATCGCTGCCTGTATGATCAAGGGCATTGAGCGCGTCATTCCTCCCCTCGCTTTCTCTCTTGATGGTGTCGAGGTGGTCCTTCACGCCGTTCGACAGGATGATCCGCCGCTTATTGTGTCGGTCAATTACCAGCTTGTGGTCGATACCGATGAGACTGACCAACGGCTCGAGCTTTTACACAGGAATGTCCGCAAATACGGCACAATCTCCAACACCGTCGCTCTTGCAGCCCGCTTAGATGGTGTAATCCGGAGGAAGTCATGAGGGGCCTTCATCGCGAAACGCATCTCGTTTCCCGGATCGGGTGGCTGCGAGCCGCCGTTCTCGGTGCAAATGACGGTATCGTATCCACTGCGAGCTTAATCGTCGGCGTTGCAGCCTCCGCGGCGGGCAGCTCGGAGATCTTTATCGCCGGCGTCGCCGGCCTCGTGGCTGGTGCGATGTCGATGGCGGCTGGAGAATGTGTCTCGGTCAGCTCGCAGGCGGATACCGAACAGGCTGATCTCGCCCGCGAACGGCTTGAGCTTGACGGCCAGCCCGATCTTGAGCGCGAGGAACTCGCACAGCTTTACACCAGGCGCGGCGTCGAGATCGATCTGGCCCGACAGGTAGCAGTGCAACTAATGCAGAAGGATGCGCTTGAGGCGCATGCCCGCGAAGAACTTGGCATCTCCGAAATCACTACCGCCCGACCGATCGTTGCCGCGCTGACGTCGGCTCTGACGTTCGCGGTTGGCGCGATGATGCCACTCGCAATGGTATGGGTGGCGCCACCGAACCAGCTGGTGATGCTGGTATCTGCGGCCTCGCTTTTGTTCCTCGCCCTGCTCGGCGCGATTGGTGCCAAGGCAGGCGGTGCAAATGTGCTGAGGGCCACGGCACGCGTAACCTTCTGGGGCGCCTTTGCGATGGCGCTGACAGCAGGCATAGGCGCCTTGGTGGGAACAGCCGTCTAGGTGTGCGGAATATTGATCAAGTGTTACGGTGTGGTCCTCACACCGGCGGATTGATCGGCAGGAGCCGATTAATATGGAGGAAGAACATGACCTACACTCTCGATAAGACGACCAACGGAATACCATTTGATCAGGTGGTCGCAGCCACGAAGGCGGCTCTCGCGAGCAACGGGTTCGGTGTCCTCACTGAAATCGACGTACGAGCGACCATGAATAAGAAACTCGACGTCGATATACCGGACTATCTCATCCTGGGTGCGTGCAACCCGAAGATGGCCCTCGAGGCGATGAAGATCGAGCCGAAGGTCGGCGCGATGCTGCCTTGCAACGTGATCGTACGATCGCTGGAGGGGGGCGCCATCATGGTCAGCGCCATCGACCCCGTGGCGTCGATGCAGGCTATCGAAAACCAGCAACTGAAGACGGTCGCGGCGCAGGTGCGGTCTTTGCTTGAACAGGCGATCGCGAGCATCTGAGGACGTTGGTGGTCGATACGGTCGCCGTTGACAAGGCAAGCATACGATGCCCGCCTTAACATCCGTAAGCGGCTCGAATAGCGAGGAGCAAATAGGCCCGAATGAAACGCCGGAACTGCGGGAAAAACTAGGCGTTGAAGATGACGGAACCGAACTTGAGCCACTGCCAGGTTAGACAAGCACGTGTCGGTTCATCAGCGAAAGCCGAATCGTCTCGATAGGATTGGCAATACCCTTCAGCAAAAGTGAGCCTCTAGCCGAAACGTTGAACTCGTGCCCTGCCGCCACCTCGAAAAATTCACTGGAGGCCACGATTTCACCTGGTAGTGCCGCAGCACACAGTCGCGCGGTAACGTTGACAGGCGAACCGAGGATCGTTGCATCCTTGCGAGTTTCGGTGCCGATCACGGCCTCAATCACAGTGCCGTCGTGCAGTCCTATGCCGATCCCTCTTGGCAATTTTGCCCGTGAGACACTTGTCAGAATTGCCTCCGACGCCCTGAGGGCGTTTGCCTTTCTTTCTGATCCTTCGAACCAGGCGACAAGCCCGTCACCAACAAGGCGATCGATATCGCCCCCGTGTTCGAGGATGGCCGCAAAGCTGTAGCTTGCAACCTCAGACACGAGGGCAGCGGCTTCTTCGGCGCTCGCCTGTTCGACAAAACTGGAAAAGTCTCTGATATCGAGGACCAGGATGGACGCAGCCAGGCGCTCGGCGGTCGAGCGCCCGGAACTAACGCGCTTCTCTGTGCTGTCGGAGACAAAATGTGCGAGCTACTTTCGCGCCTCATTCAGGGCGCTTGTGCGTGTGTCGATTTCATTTTGTGCCCGTGAGACGAAATAGGTGGAGAGGCAAAGTGCTCCTATTAGAGGCACGCCAAGGATAACGATCCAAATGATCGTATCGTTGTCGAGAAGTTTTTCGCGGGCGGATGCCTTTTCGGAAGTGGCGATGTAGACCGACAGAGGCCCTGTCATGCCTGGAGCCCTGCTGAGCACGGTCCAATGCACAGGGGGCCCATCTTCTTCGAGAAAGACTGTCTGTCCGTCAGATATTTCGGGGATGCGACTTATCGTTGAGGCCATACACGATGTGTCGTTGGTTGCCGCCAGTATCTTGCCGTCTTCGGTAAAAGCAACCGCGCAGAGCAAGTCAAGCTCCTTCGCTTCCGTTTCGATAGCCTGTCTTGTCTGGTCAGCGGCGCTGACTTTTCCTCCACTTCCGATCTCCGAGTGTCTGGCGTTCCCCAAGATCGGGGCAAACAGCGCGGCATGGAGCGAAGCCGTCTGAGCACTATAGGCACGCTCGACACTAACAGACAGAGCGTTTGAGACGGCAATAAGTAGGCCGGAAATAGTCAGGAAGAAAATCGGGAGTACGAATAGGTTGTAGTTCCGTCTTAACGGATAGGGGCGCGCCAGAATCTCATTATCCAATGTTTTCCACCTTAGTCCCCTTTCGTCATTTCAATCGTGGATTCGATCTTCACGAAGACTGATCTTACGATGCTGAGTTCGAATTTATATTTCGGCCACTATACATATTTGTAATCTGCGAGTTCGTCGCCAGGTATCAGAGGTATAGACGGCATGCGGCTGTACACTCGCAGACTTCGATCGTTGTAAAACACCTCGCGCCTGACCCCATTCACCGCTCCGCCTTCCTGCTAATCGGCATTTCGAAGGGGCGCTGCTGGAGGAAAATCGTCCTCGCTAGATTCTCCACCCTTCAGCTTACTGTCAGTAATCCGCCCCATGGGTAGCCTGCAAGTCTAACGACGACAGGATGCAGTAGCGTTGCGCGCAACGCCCTGAAGACCGCCCCTCGATCGTGAAAGCTTGCAACCTTTAGCGGATGACGGGGCAGCGAGTGAATTTTAGAGAAAAGAACAAGGTTAGTCGGTCCTTCTACCGGCCCGAAATCAGCAGTATTGCGCTGAGCGTCCTGGTCGCGCTGTTCCTGGTATTGGGTACCAACCAGACTTTCTGGTCCAAGGTTCATACCAATATGGGGAGTAATCCCGGAGCAGTCGCAGCCCTTTATGTTGCCGTGACCGTCCTGTTTATCGCAGCCATAACCGCTTTCTCGGTCAAGTACCTCACGAAGCCGCTCTTTATTCTGCTTATCCTGACTGCGGCTGTGGCATCCTGGTTCACGGATCGGTTCGGCGTTGTCGTCGATAGTGACATGATCCGGAATGCTTACGAGACAACCCCTGCCGAAGCGCAGCATTTGATCACGCCAGCTTTCGCATTTCATCTAATCCTGTTCGCGGTGCTCCCGATAGCCGTCATTCTTTGGGTCCGGGTCACTCATCGTCCGCTTCTTCAAAAAATCATCTGGAACAGCGCCGTTGTTTTTCCAAGTCTGGCGCTGTTCGTCTTTGCCGGCTTCTCCTATTCCGCCGTTTATACTGCAGCAATTCGAGAACATAAGGACATCGTCAAATCGCTCAATCCCGTAACGCCACTGGCTGGTACCATTAAATTCTTGATGGATACCGGCGCCGAAGCACAGATTGTCATCCAGCCTGTCGGCCGGGACGCAAAAATCACCCCCACAGTCGATGGTTCAACAATGCCGCGCGTAACAATTATCGTTGCAGGTGAAACGGCCCGCGCCCAGAACTTCGCGCTTGGTGGCTACGGTCGCGATACCAATCCGGCCCTATCGAAACAAGACATTATCTATTTCCCCAACACATCGAGCTGTGGAACAGCGACCGCCACGTCTCTACCGTGCATGTTCTCCAGGTTCACGCGTTCCGACTATTCGCATGCAAAGGGCTTGGCAAACGAGACGCTGCTGGATGTGATTGCAACTGCTGGTGCCGACGTTGAATGGTGGGACAATAGCACCGGCAGTAAGGGTGTTGCTGACAGGGTTAAGTTCGTGAGCCTCGCATCGTCATCAGACGCCCGCTATTGCAAGATGAACGAATGTCAGGACGGCGTTTTTCTCGACAAGCTCGATACCTGGTTGAACAGCGTGAAAAAAGACAGCGTGCTTGTTTTGCATCAAATGGGTAGCCACGGACCGGCCTATTATCTGCGCTATCCTTATGCTTTCAGACGCTTCCAGCCCGAATGTAAGACGGCAGAGCTCGGTAGTTGCAAAGATAGCGAAATCGTCAACGCATACGACAATACAATCTTTTATACCGATTTCATCCTTTCGTCCGTCATCGACAAGCTCAAGGCGAGCTCCGCTCGGCTACAAGGCAGCTTGATCTATATGTCGGACCATGGGGAGTCTCTTGGCGAAAACGGTCTTTATCTTCACGGTGCCCCGTACATGCTGGCGCCTGACGTCCAAACAAAGGTGCCGTTTGTTCTATGGATGGATTCTGAGTTTCAGCGATCAATGGGCGTGGACAAGTCTTGCCTTGTGAAAGATGCGGGTTCGCCGCGCTCACACGATAACCTGTTCCACAGCGTACTGAGCATGATGAACGTCACTACGAGTGTCTACGATCCGAAGCTCGATATCTTCTCCAATTGCAAAGGGGGGAAATCGTCATGAGCCTGGCACCCGAATATAAAAAACTCACCGGAGTTTCGCATTTCTTGGCCGCCGCCACCTACTCGGCCGGGGGACTTTCCCGGGCATGGAAGGAAGCGGCATTCCGTCAGGAGGTCGCTGCCGGGTGCGGTTTAGCTCTGGTGTACTTCTGGGTGGGTGTCGATCTCGCAACGGCTCTCACAGCCACGATTCTATTTCTTCTGCTGATTGCAGTGGAAGCCCTCAACACCGCCGTTGAGGAAATCGTCGACCGCATTTCTCCAGAGATTTCCCAAACGGGCCGGCATGCCAAGGACCTCGGTTCCCTTGCCGTATTTTGCGTCATCGTCGCCAACTCGCTTCTGCTGCTTTATGTCGTGGGCAGGGCACTGATATGAGTCCGCGCCACCTCGGGACTATTTTCGAACAATCGCAAGTGCCTCTGCCCCTAGTGGCGCGTCAGAAGTTTGTGAGGCGGCATGCGAATTTTGCTGGTTGAGGACAATCGGGTTCTTGGAGAAGCGCTCCGCGATCACCTCGAAGCGATGGGGCACGATACGGAGTGGCGGAAAGGCCTCATCGAGTCGGTGAGCGCTACCATGGCCTATACTTTCGACATGATCCTGCTTGATCTGCGGCTGCCCGACGGAAATGGCCTCACACTACTCCGCCATGTTAGGCGTAGCAGTCAATTACCGGTCATTGTCATGACCGCTTTTGACCAGATGTCCGATCGGCTTGAAGCCATGCAGTGCGGCGCAACCGACTTCTTGGTCAAGCCCTTCGATCTTGACTTTCTCTCCGAGCGCATTCGCTGTGCCGTTTGATGAAAATTCTCAAAGATCCATTGTCCGGGCTAACATCCACGATTTTCCTGAGCCTTGGCATAGCCACGCACCGCCATGGGCCTCCAATTGCTCTCGTTCTCCACAGCGTAGAAAATGCAACCAAAATACAAACCCACCGAAGGCTTCGATCATGCAGAACACCCTCAATCGCCGTAGTTTCCTCGCCTGCTCTGCGGCCTTTGCGGGTGCCAGCCTGATCCTGCCAACGCGGCAAGCAATTGCCCAAAATACGCGCCGCTTGACTGCGGGAACACGCAGCATCAACGTAAATGGTCGCTCGGCCTCAGTCTTTAGGATTACCGACGAGAACGGCCAACCTGGCCTGATTCTTGGGCCCGACGAACGCTTTGATCTGACGCTTGAGAACCAATCGGGTGTTCCCACCATCATCCACTGGCATGGACAAGTTCCACCGCCGGAAATGGACGGGGTTACCGAAACCGGTTATGTGCCTCCGATCGAGGACGGCGGCGCTGCAAGCTATGACTTCATGCCGCGCCCCGGCACCCATTGGATGCATTCCCATCAGGGGCTGCAGGAGCAGACCCTGATGGCCGCGCCGCTTATCGTGCGCACAAGGGAAGATGTCTCGGCTGATCTGCAGGAAGTGGTCGTGCTGCTGCACGACTTTTCCTTCCGCTCGCCCGATGAGATCCTGCAAGGTCTGGGCGGCGGGACTGGCATGAATCACGGCGGCATGGCATCGACGGAGCCGATGGCCGGTATGAACATGGATAGTTCCGCTATGACAATGGGCAGCATGGACCTGAACGATGTCCAGTACGATGCCTTCCTGGCCAACGACCGGACCCTTGACGATCCGGAGGTTATCCGGACCGAACGCGGCGGCCGCGTCCGGTTACGGATCATAAATGGTGGTGCTTCCACGGCCTTCTGGCTGGACTTTGGTGGTGTTACCGCAAGCGTTGTTGCGGTCGATGGCAATCCGGTCCAGCCTGTAGCCGGAACGCGCTTCCCGCTTGCTATCGCCCAACGCATCGATCTGATCGTCGAGGTGCCTGCGGGAGCAGTGGTGCCGGTCTTTGCGGTACGCGAAGGCGACAATGCAAGGACCGGGATCGTGCTGGCGGCGCCAGGCTCCGCGGTTCCCCGATTAGGATCACTCGCGGCTAAGCCCGCTGCGCCCTTCGATATGTCGCTGGAAATGCGCCTTATCGCGTTGTCCGGCCTAACTGCAAAGCCGGTCGACATCCGGCATTCCGTCATGCTGACCGGGTCGATGTCGCCCTATCTGTGGACGATTGACAACCAGCCTTGGCAGACGCGGCGGAAGATCGAGGTCAAGCGAGGGCAGCGTGTGGAACTGGAATTTATGAACCACACGATGATGGCCCATCCGATGCATCTGCACGGACATCATTTCCAGGTTGTCGGGATCGGCGGCCAGACGGTGACCGGTGCAGTGCGCGACACGGTGATGGTCCCCGCAATGGGAAGGGTAACCGTGGCCTTTGACGCCGACAATCCGGGCCGCTGGCTCTACCACTGCCATAATCTCTACCACATGGCCGCCGGTATGATGTCCGAAGTCGTGTATGTTTGAGACAGCCCGGGAAGACTACGCATGTGCGTCTCCCCGGATGTGTCTGTCCCTGCCATCCTACTGCGTGTGGTGGGGAGCCCATTTCAGGAAAAAACGCTTTCTCCAATCGCATGAAGGCATTTTACTTCTCTCAAAGGATGCTGGTGATCAGGCGGTCGGGTTTCGTGCCTTCTTTGTATGTTGCTCGGACCATAAGCGCCGCCACGACGCCGGTTAACGCGCCGCCGAGGACGTCGCTGGCATAGTGAGTACCGATATAGATGCGGGAGAAGGCGATCAGGCATGCCGCGACCAGGAATGCAAATCCGGCGCGTCGCGAGGCGTGGAGCAGAAAGGCCGCCGCAATGGCGAAGGCCGCCGTCGCATGGTCGGAGGGGAAAGAAAAGTCGGCACTTGGTTCGATCAGCAGGTTAGTTACCCCGCCTTCATACGGCCGAACGCGATGAACGACGAGAAGAATGAGTTGGTTGAGCCCCAGCCCCAATAGAAACGAGAAGCCTGCCGCGACCACTCTATGGCGTATGTGCGCTCTGTCGGGCCCTCGCCACCATTGGGTGACAACGGCCAGAACCATCAGGTAGACACCGACGTTTGAGAACCAGATCATCAAAAGATCGATCGTAGAACTCTGCCCCGCCAGTCCGTTGATCGCATGCGTTAAAGCGGCGTCGATTTCATACATCGCAGTGTCCTGATCGGCTCGAGCAGCGTGCTACGCGGTTTGCAGTGGATACTCGTTTGTCTCAATTTCGAAGCCGGGTGCGCACGACGAATAATCCGGTAAGAGTGATCACCGTGAAACCGGCACCCGCCAGAAATGTGCCCAGCGGCCCTTTCATGTCCCACAGAGCGCCAGCGACGATGCTCGCTGCGAGGAGTGCGATCCCGGCCACCAGGTTGAACACGCCAAAGGCGGTTCCGCGCAGGTCGGCAGGCGCGCTCTCAGCAATCAGCGTTGCCAGCAGACCTTGAGTGAAACCCATATGCAGCCCCCAGAGCACGACGCCAAATCCAAGCCAGAGGATACTGTCTGCGAAGGCCAACGCGAGATCGGCCCCGAAGAGAAGAACAAGACCTATGGCCAAAAGGGTCGTACGATTGACGCGATCCGACAGGACGCCGACAGGATAAGCGGACAGGGAGTAGGCGAGGCTCATGACAACCAAGACCCCTGGGATCATCATGACCGAGATGCCGATTGTTTGTGCCCGCAGGATCAGAAACGCTTCGCTGAAGCGCGCCAGCGTGAAGACCGCTCCAACGGCCACCACCCACCAAAAGGTTGATCCAAGCCCTCGCAGTGCATCGCGATGCAACGGGAAGCGGAGCGGAGTGTTTCCCCTCGGCCGGTCCGGTTCCTTGACCGCGATTACGATCAGCGCGAACGACAGGAATGCCGGAATGACAGCGAACCAAAAGACAGCTTGAAAATTGTCAATTGTCAGCCACATCAGTCCTATAGCGAGAAGCGGCCCGATGAATGCGCCGATCGTGTCGAGAGATTGTCGCAAGCCGAAGCTGGCGCCCCGAAGATGCGGTGGAGCGATGTCAGCAACGAGCGCGTCGCGCGGAGCCCCGCGAATTCCCTTTCCGATGCGGTCGATAAATCGCGCAGCGATGAGCCATTCGAGCGATGCTGCCAAGGGGAATATCGGCTTGGTGAAGGCGGCAAGACCATATCCCAGTGCTGCCAGAAATTTTCGTTTGCCGAGCCAATCGCTAAGGGCGCCGGAAAACACCTTGGTTATCGATGCCGTTGCCTCTGCTATGCCCTCGATAATACCCACGCTTAGAGCGGAGGTTCCGAGCACTGTCACCATGTACAGCGGCAGTAAGGCATGGATCATCTCGGAGGAGATATCCATAAGCATTGAAACAAAACCAAGTACCCAAATGCCTGTCGGTATTCCGGACCGGCGTCCAAGCAAGCCATTGACGACGTTCCGCTCTCCCTTTGAACTTTGGGGTTGATCGGCCACGTTAACAATACTCGCGAACGGGAGCGAAGACACCTTGGGCACCACTTTCCAGTGGTCTCTCGGAGGTTTGCAGCCGCTCAGCCGTCTCCTTAGCGCGATTGAGCCGGAGAAAATTGAGCTTCGTGGTGTTCTCCGGCCGACGCTGAAGCGTCTTGAAACCGGGGTCTGCCACTTCGCGCGTCGTGTCGGTGAATGTTTTGATCGCAAAGTCCATGTCAATTCCATCCTCGAACGTGCGTGTCATCCGAGCGACGCGCGATATCGTTGTATCGGTTCACCCCTTCGCGTCGAAATGACCCTCGAGCTTTTCCCAGCTTTCGTCCATCGCAAACGTTGATGAGAGGTAGGGAATCCCGATGTGACCGAAGAAAATCGACAATTGCCTCTCTGCCTTGTCTTGATCAAAACCCGCTATTTGATGACTGTAAATGGCCGAGACTATGCCGCTGCGGTCAGCGCCCGCCTTGCAGTGGATCAGGATCGGTTTGGGAGCGGACTTCATCACCTCAACAAGTTGTTGAGCCACGTCATGTGTCACCATTGTCGAAGCAGACATCTTGAAGTCTACATGCTGGATACCGAGGCGTTTCGCAGCGGCGATCTCTTCGTTATACCATGCCGCTTTGTCGTCTTTCCCGCGAAGGTTAATAACAGTCTTTATGCCGAATCGATCGGCATAGTTCTCAAGCTGGGAAGCCGAGGGCTGCGCGGATCGATAGAATTCGCCAGGAATGACCGTGTGAAAGTTTCCGCTGAGTTGGAGAAACGCAAGATACGTACCAAGACTGAGGGCGGTTACGATCAAAGCCAGCCCTGTGTTTCGCACCCGCCGTATAGTTCGCTTGATCATCGTTTTGCATCACCTTGGACAACAGCCATTGAACGCCAATGATCTCAGGTCCTGCCAGAGATCCACTCCGACCGCGATTTGTACTCCGAGGCTGACAGCTACCTGAACGGAGCTGCAGAATCTTGCGACCCTCAATACAATGACTTGCGTTGAGCATCGCTCATGTGGACCCCTTCCGCAGACTGTCAGACATCGCAGGCAGGCATGATATAGAATCGGATAAGAGGACTGCGCGGAGATGCTTTAAGTGCGAATATTGCTGATTGAGGACGACAAAATGATCGGCGAGGCCGTGAAGGATCACGTCGCGGCATCCAACCAGGCGGTCGATTGGGTTCTGTGTATTGCAGACGCTTACGCCGCAGTTGGTCCCGTACACTATGGATTGATCCTCCTTGACCTCCAACTGCCCGATGGCAGCGGCATTGAATTCCTCCAGCGTCTGCGCGCGCAGGAAGACAGCACGCCGGTCATCATTCTGACCGCACGTGATCAGATTTCGGATCGTATCGAGGGTCTCAATGCCGGTGCGGACGACTATCTGGTAAAGCCATTCAACCTCGGCGAACTGCAAGCCCGCATCGCAGCCGTCGGCAGGCGCTATGATGGCAAACCGCAGCCACTGGTCCGGTTTGCCGATATCGAAATCGATCGACCTGAACACCGGATCACTGTGGCGGGAGAAAAAGTCGGCCTGACTAGCCGTGAGTGGGCTGTGCTCGATCTCCTGATCGCGCGACCTGGCACGATCGTTCCGAAGGATCGAATAGAAGAAGCGCTTTATGCCTTTGGTGCCGAGATCGAGAGCAACACTGTGGAGGTGTATGTGAGCCGGCTGCGTAAAAAAATCGGCAAGGGCAGGATCACAACAGTGCGCGGCCTTGGATATTCGATGGAGCGGGAATGAAGCGCGAACCCAGTCTCGTCCGACCCCTCATGCTCGCTCTGACCGGCGCGATCATCCTTTTCTGGCTGGGGGCGATTGGCCTCAGCATTGTCGTTATGCGTCATGAACTGGATGAAGTCTTTGATAGTGCGTTGCAGGAAACAGCGGAGCGCCTTCTGGCGCTCGTAACCGACGATATGGAGCTACGAACAAAAGAAGACGAGGGGAGCATCACGATTTCAGAGAGCTCTGGTGGCCGTGAATATCTGACGTATCAGGTTCGCCTGGCCAGCGGTACGATACTGCTTCGTTCGAAAGATGCTCCCAGCGCGCCTTTCGATGTCCCTCTGAACGCCGGGTTCCATGATGCTGAAACCCGGCGGATCTATACTGCCGTCAGTGCGGATGGCCTGCTTTACCTTCAAGCCGCCGATCGTTTCAGCAACAGACGGGAGGCGGTGCGCGAAAGTGCCGTCACGATGCTGATACCCTTGGCAGTGCTCGTTCCGGTGAGTGTTCTCGCGATCTGGTTGGTCGTCGGCCGTGCCTTGCGGCCTATCGACCAGCTGAGAGAATCGATATCGCAGAAAGACGGCGGTAACCTCGCACCTCTGGAGAGCGGTAGACTGCCAAAGGAGCTAAAGCCGATCACGCATTCCGTTAATCTGCTGCTTCAGAGGTTGCGGGCAGCCCTCGATGCGGAAAGAGAGTTCACCGCGAACAGTGCGCATGAACTGCGCACGCCGCTGGCAGGCGCACTCGCCCAGACCCAACGGCTTCTGGAGGAGTTGCCGTCCGGCGGGTGGAAGCAACGGGCGAGAAACATCGAGGGCGCATTGCTCAATCTGGTTCATCTCGCGGAAAAACTCTTGCAGTTGGCGCGTGCGGATTCAGGTATCGGTACACAGACAGCCAGGGTCGATATACGCGCTCTCCTGAGCATGATTGTCCGCGACCACGAACGTGGCTTCGAAATCAAGGGGCGGGTACGCTACATCGACGAAGCGGAAGCGCCGCTGCTGCGCGCAATGGATGTCGATGCGTTCGGTATCGTCATGCGTAATCTCATAGAAAATGCTCTTGTGCATGGAGACCCATCAAAACCCGTTATGGTGCTCATCGATAATGACGGGGTGATCCGCGTGCTGAATGAAAGCGCGGTCGTCGAAAGCCGCGACCTGGATAGGTTGAAGACGAGATTTCAACGGGGAAAGACCGGTGCCAGTGGGTCCGGGCTAGGTTTGCCCATCGCCGACAGGATCGTTAGACAAATGGGTGGTGTCTTGCAGCTCTACTCACCTGCCGCGGGGCGAGCGACAGGCTTCGAAGCCCGGATTACCTTGCCGGAATAATGTGGTCTCTTGAATACGCGACGATCCTTCATCTTTCTCACCCGACGGAATTCCGACAGCTCCCGAACCTCATAAGGAGCTATGAAAAGATCCATCACAACACGGAAATTGCGGGCTGCCGTGCATACGATCTGTGCTGCCGGAGTGTTCCTTCTGGCGACAGCGGTGATCGCACAGGCAAGAATGGATTGCACAAAAGTCCCCCGCAACCATTGGATGAGCGGAGTAGCAATCTCGCGAATAGCGCATGCTTCTGGATACCCTGTCATCAAGGCTATCTCTCTTGAAGGCTCGTGCTACAAGGTGACAGCATTGACGGCTCTCGGTCTTGAAGCTGACGCGTATTTTGATCCCGTGACAGGTGATGTAACTGCTGCCTGGATATCCGTCGATTAAAGCCGCTGAAGTGGCACCGGTGACCAGAGGTGCTTACCGCCTGGCAATCGTCAAACTACGTCCAGCCAAGAATTTGCGATATGGAGATCAGGAGGGGCTCTCAATGCGGATGCTGTTGATAGAAGATGATGTAATGATCGGCAAAAGTTTGCTCCAGGCGCTAACTGATGCGGGCATGACTGTCGATTGGGTGAGGGACGGTGAAAGTGGAGCAGAGGCGATTGCCGTCGGCGGTCATGCATTAATTCTGCTCGACCTTGGCCTCCCTAAACTGGATGGCACCAAAGTGCTTGAACGCGCGCGCAAAGCCGGGAAACAGACCCCCATCATCATTATTACAGCCCGAGATAGCCTCGATAGCCGGATCGCCGGCCTCGACATCGGCGCCGACGACTACGTCGTCAAGCCCTTTGAAATCGGTGAGCTGCTTGCGCGGATCCGCGCTGTGCAGCGACGGCATGTGGGCCAGTCGCAGTCGTCCCTACGCGCCGGTGAAATTACGCTCGACCTGGCGAGCCATACCGTCATTTACCGTGGGATCACGGAAGCGCTGCCCGCGCGCGAATTCGCACTGCTCCAAGCCCTGACAGAACGCCCAGGCACGATCCTGTCGAAGGCGCAACTTGAGGAGCGTTTGTATGGATGGGGCCAAGAAGTTGAGAGTAACGCAATCGATGTTTTGATCCACTACGTCCGGAAGAAGTTCGACAAGGATGTTATCCGCAACGTGCGCGGCGCCGGATGGATGGTGCGGAAAGAAATCTGATGTCGCTCAGCCGCTCGCTCATTCTAGCATTTTCGTTGCTATTAACCCTGATCGGCTTTCTGGCCGCCGGTTTTGCATTTTGGTCGGCACAGGTGGAAACATGGGGCCTACTCGATCTGCAACAGCACCAGATTGCCCGGTTCGTGGGCGACGGCAGTTCGCTCAGTGTTAGCGAGACGGCATTGCCGGACCATGAGACAGACGAAGATTACATCATCGAAGTCGTTTATGCGGACGGGCGCGACGTACGTCGATCATCGACAGCTATCGCCATCCCCGACCCTTCACCCGAGGGCTTCAGCGAATTTGATACCGGCAACACGCGCTGGCGGTTGTTGACGCTCGCCGGTGCTGACTATGTTACGAAAGTCGCGCAGCAGACTGTCGTGCGTGATGAACTGGCCACAAATGCTGCCCTTGGTGCGGCCGTTCCGTTCCTTGTCGCAATCCCTTTTTCCTGGTGGCTGGTGTATTGGCTGGTCGGGTTGGTCATTCGCCGGCTGACAGAGGTCACACGTCAAGTAGAGGACCGGTCACCGACCGATACGACGCCGATCAGCCTGGTGCGTGTTCCCACAGAGGCAAGGCCGCTTGTCGAAGCCATGAACGGTGCGCTAACCCGTCTTCGCAGCGTCCTTGACCAGCAACGGGCTTTTCTTTCCGATGCCGCCCATGAGCTGCGGACACCGCTTGCGGCGGTTACCCTGCAAGTAGGAAACCTGAAGGCGCACATGACCGACCGGGGAGCTGCGGACCGCGTTGGTGAGCTGGAGCGCGGTGTTCGCCGCGCTGTGATGGTAACGGACCAGCTGCTGCGCCTTGCACGCCAGGAGGCAGAAGAACGCCCGGCACACGACGATGGGGTCGCGCTCGATACGTTGGCGCTCGAAGTTGCTGGGGCTTTGTCACCCGTTGCAGACGCCAAGGGCGTCGATCTGGGTTTTGTTCGCGTGGATGCCGTCAATGTGGCAGGCTACGCCAACGATTTTCGTGTGATGATAGAATGCCTGGTGGACAACGCGATTAAATATACTCAGCCTGGCGGTGAAATCGATGTTTCCGTGTCCTTTGACGGTGAAACTGCGCTGCTGACGATCACAGACACCGGGCCTGGCATTCCAGATGCGCTCAAGGACCGTGTTTTCGATCGCTTTTATCGCTTGATAGATACGGGAGTGGAAGGCAGCGGCCTTGGTCTGGCGATCGCTAGAACAGTGGCCGATCGCTACAGCGTCCATTTACAGATCTCAAACCGACGGGATCGATCCGGGCTGATCGCTATACTTACGTTCCCGAATGCACGGACACGCGCCCGCCTAACAGCATTGATCCCCTAATTCAGTCCTAAGTCTGAGGCCTTAAAGGTTCATCAGGCTTGACGTGCCGGGTCGGTGCGCCGTCTGAACCTGATGGGATTATCCAATGGAAAAGATTCTTCTTGCTGCCGCGATCGCAACGATCACCGGTTTTGTGTCATCGGCTTATGCAGCGCCTGTGCCCTGCGAAGACATGTTGAAGGAACTGCGCACAGCAACATCCGCCTCAACATTGAATGCTGCCGACGCCAAGGCTGTGGCCGACCTTGAAGCCAAGGGTGTTGAGCGGTGCAACGCCGACGACGACAAACGCGCAGACGTGTTCTTCGCGGACGCGATGAAGTTGCTCGGCAAATAAAGTCCTGAACGTCAAAACCGTCCAGCGCGCCCGATCGGGCGCGCCTTCATGACCAATGAGGCAACAGGAGACTGCGCCATGCTGCAGGCAGCGAATACTTCCAAGACACTACCTCAAAACCGGGTTCCGGAGGTCACTGTCGATTTCTGGTTGATCAAACTGATGGCAGTTACCATGGGTGAAACTGCTGCCGACTATCTCGCCGTCAATCTTGGGCTCGGTCTCACCGCTACGTCCATCATCATGAGCGGTATTCTGGTTGTGGCTCTTGTGCTTCAGTTTTCACAAAAGAAGTATGTGCCCTGGGCTTACTGGCTAACCGTCGTGCTCATCAGTATCGTCGGTACGCTGATCACCGACAATCTTGTCGATAATTTCGCAGTTCCCCTGGCCACCACAACCATCGCCTTCAGCGCAGCATTGCTGGCGACATTCATAGTCTGGTACGCCTCGGAACGCACACTGTCGATCCATGCGGTCTTCACAACCCGTCGCGAGGCCTTTTACTGGCTTGCCATCCTGTTCACCTTCGCGCTTGGAACCGCGGCCGGTGATCTCGTCGCCGAGCACTTCGATCTTGGCTATCTCACCACCGGTGTGATCTTTGCCGCTGTGATCGCCGCCATCGCCTTTGCCCATTTTGCCCTGAAGGTCGATGCAGTCCTGTCGTTCTGGCTCGCCTATATTCTCACCCGCCCATTGGGTGCGTCCTTCGGCGACCTGCTCTCGCAGCCGTTCGAATACGGCGGAATGGGCTTTGGCACCATCATCACCAGCGGACTGTTCCTCGCCGCCATCGTCATCATCGTCGTCTACATGACCTTCAGCCGCCGGAGTGCGGACCACGTGAGTGGTCTCAAGGCCTGATCCCGAACAGGATCGCGCCCGTCCGGCGAGGTGCGGTGCGGACGCGATCAATTCTGAAGCGCGGCCTTAAATGAGAAACCAGGAACAGATGACCTATTCAAGCAAGAACGCGAATGCGGCCGGACGCGGATATTCCGGCATTCAAATAGCGCTTCACTGGCTGATTGCCGCGCTTGTCGCATTTCAGCTGATCTTTGGCGAAAGCATGACCGCAAGCGTCGATGCGATGGCCGAAGGCGGAACTGCATCAACGTTTGATCAGGCTGTTGCCAACCTTCACTACTGGTTTGGCATTTCCATCCTTGCGCTCGTCGTCCTGCGATTGTTCGTCCGCCTGACGCATGGCGCACCTGTGAGCCCGGACGGCATTCCTGGTTGGATGGCAGTGGCTTCGCGCATCACCCACTGGTTTTTCTACGCCCTGCTCGTTGCCGTTCCCGTGACCGGCCTTCTCGGGTTCTACACCGACGGACCTTTTGGCGACATCCATGCCTGGGCCAAGCCGGTGTTCATTGGACTGATCGCCCTCCATGCGGGCGCAGCGCTCTTTCACCAATTCTGGCTCAAGGACGGCCTTCTGAGAACGATGCTCGTCCCCGCTGCCAAAGGAGAACAACAATGATCCCTGCTATCACCATCGACAGGCTGTCAAAACGCTATGACAACTACGAAGCCCTGAAATCCATCTCTCTCACCGTCGAGCAGGGAAGTGTTTTTGGCTTCCTCGGCCACAACGGCGCAGGAAAGACCACGACGCTCAACATCCTGACAACACTCCTGAAGCCCACATCGGGGCGGGCTTTCGTATCCGGCATCGATGTCGTCGCCAACCCGATAGGCGCCCGTCGCCATATCGGCTATGTGCCGGAAAATGTGCAGCTCTATGGCGCGCTCAGCGCGATCGACAATCTCCGATTTCTGGGGCGCCTGTCGGGCTTGCGCGACCCGGATCCGCGCATCCGCGAGACGTTGGCGTTTCTGGATTGCGTTGACCTCGGGCCAAAGCGCGTCGGCAGCATGTCGAAGGGGCAGCGACAACGCATTGGCCTGGCCCAGGCGGTGCTGCATCGCCCCAAGGTACTCTTCCTCGATGAGCCGACCTCCGGTCTTGATCCACTAGGGATCAAGACTTTGCGCGACCTGATCATCAGGCTCAATCGGGAGCAGGGCACCACGATCTTCATGAATACGCACCTGATCAGCGAGGTTTCGCGCACCTGCACCTCGATCGGCGTTCTCAGCAATGGACAACTCGTTTTACACGACACTATTGCGGCTGTGACCGAGCGCTTCGGCGACGACGCTGCATTGGAAAACATCTATCTGTCCTTGACACCTCAAAGTGAGATCGCGGCATGAGCTCGAGCGCTTTTATTGTGCCGTCCGTCGCGACGAAGACAATCGCGACGGCAACGATCCGCAACGCTATCCGCGACCGAACCGTCGTATGGCTTGCCCTGATGTTCATGGCAATGGTGCTGCTCTCGGCCTATCTCGGTTGGTCGGTGACCGATACGATCAATCAGATCTATACCAAGGCAAGCCTTGCGCTTCAGGCTGATGGATTGGCGGTCCCACCCAATCCCGTCAACGAAACGTCGCCGCTGGCCCTGCTGCGAAACATGACTACCTATGTCTCGTTGCTTGGTGCACTGGTTGCCATCGTTCTTGGTCATCAGATCATCATCGAGGACCGGAAAACCGGCGTGTTTCCGCTTCTAGCCAGTCGACCGATATCGCGCGTGACCTATGCACTCGGCAAGATGATTGCGCTAGTGGTGATGCTGACAAGTCTCCTGCTCATTGCAGCGGTAACCAACGCTATAACGCTTTTACTTCTGCCGGCGCTACCTCCCACGACCGAGGACTGGATCGCCTTTTTGTTATTCTACGCGTTGTCGGGCCTGTTCCTGATGGTGTTTGGATGGCTTGCCATGTCGACTGCCAGTCTGTTTCGCTCCGAGACCATGGGGCTGCTCGTTCCAGTGACCCTCTGGCTGACACTCACTTTCGTTCTTCCGCAAATCACCTCAAACATCAACCCGATGGCGGCGTTGAACCCGGTGAAAGCGATGGTGCCACCGCCAGGGGGCTGGTTCTTCGCCCTCACAGGGCCGGCCTTGGCACCGGTTTCGTTGACTTCGACATACCGGGACATTGCCGCATCCCTCCTTGGCTTCGCACCGGCCGATAGCGCAGCGCTCGGGACTGCTGCTGGGCTGTCGAGCTTGATCATTGCCAATTTTTCATTGGCCGCCGCCGCCTGCTTCGGTGTGCTGCGCCTTGATCCCACGCGGAGCCAAACGGATGAGTGAAACCATGTTTCAACTGACCACCATCGCGACAAAGGAAATCCGCGACGCCGTGCGGGGAAAACTCTTTGCTCTCGTCAGTCTGCTCCTCATCGCCTGCGGTGCAACTGCTCTTATCGTTGGCGCTGTGGCGATGAATGCGGAGGTCGCTGATTATACTGCTTCCCGTGATCTGCTGCTCTCTCTCGGAAAAGCCGTGGATGCGTTGGCGCCACCGTCCTTCAAGCCGTTGGCGCTTTTACGCGGCTTTATCGAGTATCTGGAGATCATCGGCGCTATCCTCGGCATCATCCTCGGGCACCGCACGGCGGCCTCCGAGCGTGGTCGCAATACGCTCGGTCTCCTCCTGACCCGTCCGTTGTCGCTCCGGGTTCTACTCGCCGGAAAAATCCTAGGAAACATTGCCGCGCTGGTGGTCATCCTGGCCGTCGTCTTCATCGTCGGTGCGGCCGGAATAACCCTGATCGGCGGAGTTGGGCTTACGGTCGCCGATACGGCGAGAATCCTGGTCACATTTACAGCCGCCGCCCTCTACGTCGGATCGTTCTTCCTGCTCGGTTTGATTCTGGCCCTCCACATGCGCCGGCCGGCCCATGCCATCATGGCCGCCTTCGCCATCTGGCTCAGTCTGGTTCTAATCGCGCCGCAGATCGGAGATACGCTGGATCCCGATAATCAGGTTGGCGCCGGCGTGTTTCGTACACTGGGCATCGCCAAACCGCAGGAAAAGCAGATCATGACGTCTTTTGCGACCTACGAAACGGTCCGTGACGGCATCGAACAGTTGTCTCCCGCCAAACATCTTGAACGCTGGAGCTTTGCAGCTCTCGGCATCAAGGAAATTTACCTTGGCCAACCCCTTGTCACCGTCATGCGGGATCGCTGGAGCGACGCCGCTTGGCTTATCGGGCTGTTCACAGCCCTTCTCGCCGGCCTGTTTACGCTTCCCTTCAACATCACCAATCTTAAAAAGGACTGACCATGACACACGTCAAACACACCAACCTTTTCGTATCGAGCTTCCTTCTCCTCGGTCTGACGGCCTTTGCTGCACCTGCCGTTTCGGCTTCGGTCGATACCGACAATGACGGCATCCCCGATCTTGCCGAGAAGCTGCTTGGGACAGATCCGCTGATCGCGGATACGGACGGCGACGGCCAGAACGACAAGGCCGACGCCAAACCAACGGAACTCGATAACCCGATCGTCCAGACAGGAGGGCCAGCGACGATCCGCATTCTCTCCGCCAAAGTCGAGGACAACTTCGATCCGTCGACAAAGAAGGACGTTTCAGATCATCTCGAAATAGCCATCTCGAACGACGGCAAGACCGATCTCAAAGGTCTGAAAATGTATCTGACGCTGACCGATGACACGAACGCCAAGATGGAGAGCATCTACCGTGACCTGTCAGGGTTCACCATGGCGGCGGGAAAAACCACGGCGCTGCATTTTGACCTGGAAGGTGTCGCCGACTGGGCGACCGTGCAGACTCATTTTCGCGCGAACGAAAACTCGATGCTCTACACAACTCCGTCGCCGAAGACCCTGCAGCTGCAGCTCTCTACCAACGGTGAAGCACCTGTTTCGATCACGTTCAAGAAAGATGCAGGCGGAGCCGAACTCGCCGATTGATCAACGATTTGTATCGTCGCCCATTCTGAGGTTCAATGCCGCAACAGGCCGGACCGGTGTTCCCGGTTCGGCCTGTTTTGTTGCGGGGCAAGGACGATCGTCTGTTGAGCCAACGGGGCTGAATACGACAAATCCGTATAGTTCAGGAAATACAGCCCCAATGGACGGGTCGCTATGGTCACTTCAACGCCCTGCATCGTGCAGTTGCGTCTAACACCGGAGACTGACATGACGAAGTCCAAACTCATTCCCGCTGCTCTCGCTGCCTTGCTTGCCGCTGGCGCTTTGGGTACGGTTTTCACCCAGACTGCGAACGCGCAGGCAACGACAGCCGGACAGACCGATGCCTCGGAGCTTGCGCTTGTCGATGGCGCGAAAGTGTCGCTTGCTGACGCGATCGCAACCGCCGAGAAGGAGTTCGGTGGCAAGGCGGCGGATGCCGGGCTCGATGACGAGAACGGCTCGCTCGCCTACGAAATCGAACTTCTCAGCCCCAATGGCGAGCGGAAGATCTCGGTAGACGCGATGACCGGCAAGGCTATGGCCATGGCCAAGGAAGCCGACGGCGAAGACCAAGGTGACGATGCCGCCGGCGAAAACAAGGAAGCTGGCGAGACGCAGGAAACGAATGAAGGTGCCGAAGGCGCCAACTAAACATAAGGGTTGCCCCGCCGCACATGCGGCGGGGCAACCACCGGCTAACGGGCCGCAACAAAAGACGCAGGGAATCCCCATGAAAGTGCTGTTGATCGAGGATGACGCCGAAACGGCCGCCTATATCGTAGGCGGCCTTGCGGAGTCCGGCTGGGTCGTCGATCACGCCGATACTGGACGAAACGGATTGTTTCTCGCCGCCGACGGCAACTACGATTGTCTCGTGGTGGATCGAATGCTGCCGGGCCTGGATGGCATCGGGATCTTGAAAACTTTACGCGGAGCAGGCGTCATGACACCGGCGATTTTTCTGACGACCCTTGGCGGTATCGATGATCGTGTAGACGGGCTGAAGGCCGGTGGCGATGACTATCTCGTAAAACCGTTTGCGTTTGCTGAACTCGTCGCACGCATGGAAGCTCTTTGCCGCCGCCCGCCGATCGCTGTGATCGATACTGTGCTGTCGGTTTCCGATTTGGAGATGGACCTGATCAAAAGGTCCGTTCGACGGGGATTGAGCCCGATCACGCTTCAGCCGCGCGAATTCAAGTTATTGGAATATCTCATGCGCCACGCGGGGCAAATCGTCACGAGAACCATGCTTCTTGAGAATGTCTGGGACTTCCACTTTGATCCGAAAACCAATATCGTAGAGACACACATTAGCCGGCTGCGGACGAAGATCGATAAGGATTGCGACAATAGCCTCATCCAAACGGTGCGCGGTGCGGGATATTGTCTTCGTGATCCAGTTTAGGCTCTTTCAAACCACCGCATTCCGCTTTGCGCTCCTGGTGTCGGCTCTTTTTACACTTCTGACCGCAGTTCTCTTCGCATTCGTTTTTTTTCTCCTTGCGGATTACGCCAATAGCCAGATCCGCAGCGTTATAGACGTGGAATCAGCACGGCTGATCCAGATCGTTCAATCGGCGGGCCTGCCTGCTGCCGTCGCTTTTGTTCGATCACGGCCGCTTCCCGGAGACCGCGATCCGGTTTATGGGATCCTCGACGAGAGCGGGCGCTCGCTCGCTGGTGGTCTGGCCTTCATTGCGGATGGTCCGGACTGGCAGAGCATTCAGCAACCATTGGAGGATGGAGAGGCCCTTCTGGCTAAGCGCACCGCCATTCCAGGCAAAGGCGCAATCTTGGTGGCTTTCCCTTCCGGCGAGGAGGACGAGCTCAAAGCGGCTATCCTTGCAGCATTCGCATGGGCTGCTGCAATTACGGTGGTCCTATCTCTTCTGGGGGGGCTCATCGTCAGCAGATCATTTTTGCGTCGCGTCGAAACCTTCGCGACAGCAACATCGCGCTTCGCGCAGGGACATCTCAATGAGCGTGTTCCGCTGCGCGGCTCAAACGACGAATTCGACCGCCTCGCGACCAACATCAACGAAATGCTGGCTCAGATCGAGGCCTTGATGGAGTCCATGCGACAAGTGTCGAACGACGTCGCGCACGATCTTCGCACGCCGCTTTCGCGTCTGCGACACGGGCTCGATCTCGCTCGTCGAAAGCCCGCAAATGCCCCGGCGTTGCAAGCTGCCGTCGATCGGGCTATTTCTGAAACCGACGATATTCTTGCAACATTTGCGGCGCTGTTGCGGATCGCCCAAATTGAAGCTGGCACACGGCGCGCTGCATTCGCCAGAGTGGACCTGTCCAGCCTTTGCGAAAACATTTCCGACATTTATACAGCGGTTGCCGAAGACGGTGGACGTCGCATCGTTGCTACAATTACGCCAGAGATATGGATCGATGGCGACAGTGAACTGTTAACGCAGATGCTGGCCAATGTGGTTGAAAACGCCTTGAGGCACACACCAGTGCAGACTGTCATCACAATCGATTTGAAAAGCAATCAAGGGGAATATCCATCGATACGCGTCAGCGACAATGGGATGGGCATTCCGCCTGAAGCTCGAGATGCCGTATTTCGACGCTTCTATCGCATGGACAATAGCCGCAGCACTTCCGGTCACGGACTGGGTTTGGCGCTTGTCGCTGCTATCGCCCAGTTGCATGACATCGATATTCACCTTAGCGACAATCAGCCGGGATTGACGATCGAGATGACATTCCAGGGAAAACAAGAATGAGTGGTTACATCCAGTCGATTACGTCTCTCATCGCCCAGAATCCCAACCTGGCCGGCGTCCTTGTTTTTTTGATCGCTGCATCGGAATCAATAGCCGTGATCGGCGCCATCATTCCCGGAACGGCTATTCTGATTGGTGTCGGAGCGGTTGTTGGGCTCGGTCACCTTGGATTGTGGCCCATTCTCGTATGGGCCACACTCGGAGCGATTGCAGGAGATAGCTTTTCCTACTGGCTTGGGGGACACTACCGCGGGCGATTGCACGAGGTTTGGCCATTCTCCCGCAGCCCGGAAACGCTAGCGAAAGGGGAGGCATTCTTTTCGCGACATGGAGGCAAAAGCGTCGCGATTGGCCGTTTTGTGCCTGTCTTGCGATCCATTATACCGATGATCGCTGGCGCCCTCGGAATGCCGGCGAAACGCTTTTACATCGTGAATATCGCCTCGGCGCTTGCCTGGGCGCCCGCACATATTCTACCGGGTGCACTCGTTGGCGCATCGCTGGGCTTTCTCAATCGCATCAGCAGCCGGCTTGCGATTGCGATCATTCTCCTGCTGTTGGGCGCCGTGGCAATCGGTTGGCTGGCGAGATTTGTATTGCTTCGCCTTCTGCCCTTCATTGACGGCCTGCGTTTGCGAGCCGTCATGTTGCTCGAGCCTCGACCGCCGACAGTAACCCGTAAGTTGCTCCTCGAAATTTTGTCGCCATCCCCGCATATCCGCAACATTCTTCCTTTAGGCATCTTTCTCGCGCTTGCCGTTGTGACGTTCGTGACGCTCGTTGCAGCCGTTGCCGACCGTGGATCACTTGCGCTGTCCGATGCGGCGATCAGCCATTTCATCCAGGGACTAAGGACAGGGTGGGGCGATCATATCATGGTTGTGATCACGTCTTTGGGTGACACAGTCATGATCACGGCAGTCGCGCTCACCGTTCTCTGCTGGCTGTCCTGGCGGCGTGCATGGGCGCTTGCCGGCGGTCTGGCGCTGACACTGTTACTTGCGAGTGCATTCTCGTCGCTCCTGAAGGGATGGATGGGTGTGCCAAGGCCCATAGCGCTTTACGAAGGTGTTCAGGTATTCAGCTTTCCAAGTGGCCATGCCACCATGTCGGCTGCGCTTTACGGCGCAATCGGATGGATGACGGCTATGTCCGTTCGCGCGCCGTGGAGACCGTGGATTCTTGGCGGCTTGGGCGCATTGGTCGGAATGATCGCGGTTTCGCGAATTTACCTAGCCGCCCATTGGCCGTCAGACGTCGCTGGCGGTTTGCTCTTCGGCTTCGGAATTGCAGCTGCTTTCGGTCTGGTGTTCAGGCGAGCGCAATTGGCCACGGTTCAGCCGATCAGGCTTTTGGCTATTGCAGCAACGGTAATCATTACATTTGGAACTTGGCATGCCGTTACGACCCATGCGCGGGGACTTGCCGCCTACGCTGTACCGCCTTCCTCGAATCGCTCTATTGCGCGCGCAGCTTGGTTGGCTGATGGCTGGGCGGCACTACCCTTATATCGCACCGATTTCGAAGGCGAAGAAGAGGAGCCGTTCCTGATCCAGTGGGCGGGCACAGTCGACGACTTGCGCCAGCGCCTCCTTGTTGGCGGCTGGGTCGATGCCGTACCATTGAATTTGAGTACCGCGTCAAACTTTTTGACGGCGAATCCGTTAGCAGTTCAGGTCCCGGTTTTGCCATTTTTTCATGAAGGCCGGCCGTCGGTGCTCTCCATGGTTCACGTTGCTTCGTCACCGAACTTACGTTTGGTTCTTCGGGGATGGAGGAGTGGTATAGACGTGGATGGCAAGGGACCAGTCCTCCTGGTTTCAATTTTGTCAGAGGAGATCGTTCATCCCCTTAGGTTTGCTACAGTACCCGTTCAAGAGAGCTCCACGAAAGCTGGCGAGAGGATATACCTCGAGGGCTTGACCGGTACGCAAAAATTGACAGCTGCAGGCCAGGCCGTGTTCCTCGCTCCGCTGTGACTTGAAAACGGTGACCGGTTGCTCTGGTTATGCAAATAACTTTCGATGTAAAAATCGGTGTCTTGGTGGTATGATCGGGATCTCGCTTGCCTTGGGAGGGGTCAATGTGGAGCCGCACGATCTTGATACTTCCGTTCGCAATAACCGCTTCGGTCATTCAGGCCCAGTCGGCAGAACGGCTGCCATTTCATATCTCGCATTTCCAGGACGACGTTACCGTCAATCTGACCGTGACCTCGCTACAGACATCACCCGTGCAGGACTACGACTTCGATGTGACCATTGGCCTTATGGAATTCGATAGCGCGGGTTCGATCAGGTACATCGACCAGGGAAGCCACGACGTCCGCGTAAAATGTGACAGTCCCGGCAAGGTTTTCGTCGGTGGTGCGGTTTATGTTCCAACGAAGGGTGTTGCCGTAAGCGACTGGAAAGAGGACCTTTTGAAATCGGTCTGCATGTTACCGGTCTCGTAGCCGGCAGGCGAAGCTAAATCGGGAGCGCGACGAATGTAGGCGATGTTGAGCGATGCTTTCCTGCCTGGGATGCTGACACTGTTTGCGTACACCCAATCATTCGCCCCGAACATGTTCGGGACCTCTTCGATCATCTGCTCTGAAACAACCAGCGGCGATTTTAAAAGGCTCGCCAAAGACTCGAGGCGTTGGGCGACATTGACTGCGTCACCGATCACGGTGAACTCGTCATGGAAACCGCTTTCAATGACCCCGCCCAGAACAGTGCCATAGTGAAGGCCGATCCCCGCGTCCAGACAAGGGCCGCCCCTGCCAATGTTGTCGTTGCGCCACTCGTCGAGTGCCGCAGTCAAAGACAATGCGCAGGCCAATGCCCGCTGGGCATCGTCCGCCTTCGGCTTTGGCTGCCCGAATACCGCCATCACGCCATCGCCGATGAACTTGTCAACCGTCCCGCCATAGGCGAACACAGTGCCGGCGACGATGTGCCGATACTCACCGAGGACACGTGCAAGTTCGCGTGCGGAAGCGGTTTCCGCGTATGATGTGAAGTCGCGGATATCGACAAACATGATCGCCGCGTCACGCCGCTCGAGGTCAAGGCTGGCACTGGCAGTCTGAAGATCGGCGACGACCGTTGGCGAGAAGAAGCGTGACAGGTTCATGCGCTTTTCCTCGATCCTCAACGCCTGCCTGACGGTGCGGTCGTGATCGCGCGCCAGCAGATACACGGCCAGCGCGGTAAACGCGAAACTCATCGTAAGGCCGAGGTCCTGGTTAAAGAAGTTTGTGAGCCATGTTCCGGGCGTGCTGGCGTGATGACGGAACGCCATGATGGCAAGCATAAGCACCCATGCCGACACCACGATCGTCGAAAATACGACGATCAAACAGCGATCAAGCTTCAAGGCTACGTGGTTTAGAAGAATGAACGACACGACCAGGCTTGATGTCGTAAGGTTGTGATCCTCGGTAATGGGATTTGCCAGAATGTGTTCATAGAGAACGACCACGACCAAAGCTGCGTCGAGCATCACGAACATTGGGCCGAGGTACTTTTGCTTAGAGAAATAGACTGCCGCCGCGACAGATGCCAAGCTGATGATCAGATAGACCGAGCTGACGATGACATGGGTCGTAAAGCTGGCGAACCCGTCACCGAACACGAGGTTGGCGAATAGGATCGAAAGCACCACGAACCGCAGCGAGGCCGATCGTATTTCCAGAGTGGCCACACTGTTGCCAAAGGGCGACGATTTTTGTTTCATTAATCCAAGCCTGCCCGATCGAGAGTTTCGATCCGGAGAGTGAGGTCGGACGGGCCGAGCGTCTGGAAGGCTCGGCCCGATCGCTTTATTTAATTTCCGTGACGGTCAGTTTGCCTTCAACGCGCTCGGCGACGAACTCGATATTTGCGCCCTGCTTCAGTTTTTCGAGCATGGCGTCGTCCTTGACGCGGAATACCATGGTCATGGCGGGCATCTCGAGGGATTTGAGTTCCTCGTGGATGAGAGTGACCTTTTTCGCCTTGGCGTCGATCTTCTTGACGGTGCCCTTGGTGAATTCGGCGGCGAACGCACCGGAGGCGAGAGCGACTGCGAGAAGGGCTATCGAGGCGAATTTGATGATGGATTTCATGTCATGTCTCCTTGCGTTGGATTATTTCTTGGCCACGGTCACGTCGCCATGCATTCCGGCGTCATAGTGACCCGGTACGAGGCAGGCGATCTTGAAGGTGCCGTCGTTGGTGAACTTCCAGATGATCTCGCCGGACTTGCCGGGTTCCAGACGGACAGCGTTCGGGTCGTCATGTTCCATCTCAGGGAACTTCTCCATCACGGCCTTGTGCTCCATGACCTTGTCCTCCTGGTCGAGAACAAACTCGTGGTCGAGTTCTCCAGCGTTCTTGATGGCGAATACAACCGTCTGGCCCTTGCGAACCTTGAAGGTGTTCGGCGTAAAGATCATCTTGCCGTCGTCGGTCTCCTTCATGGAGATGCGAATGGTCTGGGTGGCCTGGGCCTTCTTGCCAGGTTCACCGACAGCCATGGCAGCGTCATGGCCGCCTTCGTGGGAGCCTGCGGCAAAGGCGGGAGTTGCGAGCGCCACGAGAAACAGTGCGATCATTGCAGTTTTCATGATGTATTCCTTTGTTTGGTTGGGAGAGTAGATCAGCCGTTCTTCACTGGTTTTGGCGTGATCTGGGTTTTGGCATCCTTGGCCTTGGTTGTGTCGGGCAGCTCGCCCGTCCACTCCCAGGCCTGCGTGCCGGGTGGGTTGTCGTACCAGCCGGGATCGGTGTAATCGTCGGCCGCCATGCCCTCGCGAACCTTCACGACGGAGAACATGCCGCCCATCTCGATGGGACCGTGCGGCCCCCATCCGGTCATCATCGGAACGGTATTCTCCGGAATTTCCATTTCCATCTCACCCATGTCTGCCATGCCAGCGGTGCCCATCGGCATGTATTCGGGTTGGATTTTCCTGATCTTTTCGGTGACGGATTTTTTGTCGACGCCAATGAAGGTGGGCACGTCGTGGCCCATAGCGTTCATCGTGTGGTGCGACTTGTGGCAATGGATCGCCCAGTCGCCCGGATATTTGGCGTCGAATTCATAGGCGCGCATCGCGCCGACGGGTATGTCGATACTGACCTCCGGCCAGCGGGCTTCGGGCCGCACCCAGCCGCCGTCTGTACACGTGACCTCGAAGTCGTAGCCGTGCATGTGGATCGGATGGTTGGTCATCGTCAGATTGCCGACACGGACCCGCACCCTGTCGTCCTTTGAGACGACCAGCGGACTGATCCCCGGAAAGATGCGGCTGTTCCAGGCCCAGAGATTGAAGTCCGTCATCTCCATGACGCGCGGGACATAGGTGCCCGGATCGATGTCGTAGCCGCTGAGCAGAAACACGAAGTCCCGGTCGACCGGCATGAACTTTTCGTCCTTGGGATGGATGACGAAGAAGCCCATCATGCCCATCGCCATTTGCACCATCTCGTCCGAATGCGGGTGGTACATAAAGGTGCCGGACTTCACGAGATCGAACTCGTAGACGAAGGTCTTGCCGACGGGGATGTGCGGTTGCGACAGCCCGCCGACGCCGTCCATGCCGGACGGCAGGATCATGCCGTGCCAGTGGACGGTGGTGTGCTCCGGCAGCTTGTTCGTGACGAAAATGCGGACCCGGTCGCCTTCGACCGCCTCGATGGTTGGTCCTGGCGACTGGCCGTTGTAGCCCCAGAGATGGGCTGTCATGCCTTCGGCCATCTCGCGTTCCACGGGCTCGGCGACAAGATGGAATTCCTTGACGCCGTTGTTCATGCGATGGGGAAGGGTCCAGCCGTTGAGGGTGACGACCGGGGTGTAGTCCGGCCCAGACGATGGACGAACTGGCGTCTGTGTTTCGGCGGTTTCCATGATAGCCGCTTCAGGAAGGCCCATGTTGGAGGTCTTCGCCCAGGCGGCCGTTGAAACGAGGGCTGCGCCTGCGCCTAGCATCTGTCTTCTGTTGAACATATCTTTGTCCTTTCTCAGTGACCGCCGCCGCCGCTTTCGGCAGCAGCTGCGACTTCCGTTCCCGCACCCGCTGCCCCCGCGCCGCCGCCGTAGATGGCAGGCGCGAGATTGGCTTCGGCCAACCAGAAATCGCGTTTTGCATTGACGGCAAGAAGGGTCGAATTGACCTTTTCCCGGCTGTCGGCGAGCAGTTCGAACGTGTTGGTGATCATGCCGTTATATGTGAGCAAGGATTCCTCCTCGATCTTGGTGCGCAGCGGAACGACGCTGTTGCGATAGTGACGTGCAATGTCGTAGTTCGCGCGGTAGGCCTGATAGGCAGAGCGGGCTTCCGAACGGATGTTAACTGCTTTTTCTGCAAGAAGGTTTGCCGCCCGCATGTAGGCCAACTCGCCCTTTCGCATTCGTGCCTTGCCGCTGTCGAAGATGGGGATCACGAATTCCAGATCGACCTTTCCTGTGACTTCGGAATCGATTTTGTCACCTTCACTGGTGCGCTCGCTCTCAAATCCAGACAAAAGATTGAGATCGGTCACGTACCGTGTCGCTTCCGTCAACTTGTAGGATTTCGCGGTGGTGGCGAGGTCAAGCTTAGCCATTTGAAGATCGACCCGACGTTGCAAAGCCTCGGCTTCGATGAGGTCTCGTTTGACAAGGCCCTTGGGAAGCTGGGGTAGACGGTTCGGGATCTGGTAGTCGATGTCCGAGCCCCAAAGTCCCATGAGGCGCGTCAATTCTTCCTTTGCCAGGCGAGCTTCGAGTCTTGCCTTAGCGGTCTGGCCTGCCAGTTCAGCATAGAAAACATATTCACGAGCCTGGCCGCCCTTCGTCATGGAGCCTGTTTCGCCAAGCTTCTTGGCCAATTCCGAGGCTGCGTCTGCGGCGGCTTGTGCCTGGTTGAGCTGGGTAACCGTTTCCCAGGAGGAGACGGCGGTAATCCAAGCGCGCCGGGTTTCCGTCGCCAGCTGAAGTGTCCGGACGGCCGCCGCGAGCTGTGCCTTTCGGAATCCGGCGTCGGCGATCTCAATATTCCGCTTGCGGGTAGCGAGTGCCACGATGTTAGCGACGATCGCGCCTTCTATGGCTTTGTAGGCTTCGAGACCGGGCGTACCGATTCCAGTTAGCCCGATACCGACGGTCGGGTTAACCATCATGGTGGACTGCCACGCCTCGGCCGAGGAGTCTCCGAGATCGGCATAGGCCGCCTGCAGACCCTTGTTATTGAGGAGGGCTATCTGCACCGCCGTCTCGACGTCGACGTTCTTTTTGGTGAGGAGCGTCTTTACCCGGCTGGAGACTATCTGCGCGTCTTGGAGGTTCTGCACCCAGACAGTTTCTTTCCCTGTTGCCTCGGCTGTCTTGTTCGCAACATTGGAAAACCCGGCGGTCGCCGCGGAGTATTCCACAGAGGATACGCATCCCCCGAGAACGAGAGGAAGTGCGACAGTCACGGCACATTTGAGAGTGAAAAACCTCATGACGCACCTCCGTCCGGAGCCTGCGCGTCATTTTGATTGCGCCACGGTTTGGGATCGACCGGGACGCGGTGTGTGTAGCCCGCAACAGGGCTATGATAGTGGACGGGGCGAACATCGACCGGGAGGTCGGCAAGGTCGCCCGAAGCAATGACTTCAGGAGGCAACGTGGCAGCACAACCGCTCGCGAAAAGCGGCAAGGCAGCCACCAGAATTTTGAGGTTCATGGTGTAATCCGAATAGGAGGTGTCATCGGCGCAACGAGCCAATCATGCTCGTAGACGCACGTTCAAACCCGCAAGGACGGGTTGAGCCTATTCAGATGTTCGGTGGGCGATGAAGGGTCGGGATTTCGCCGAACGAGTGCCGATCGTCAATGAATTCGTGGACAAACGAAACCACAGGGCCGTTTAGCGTGTCCGTGTTTCCGACAATTGCGAAACTTACACAGAAGTCGCTACAACAGTCCTGCTTTACGACTTTTGATGCAGCGTCATCGGCAGAAACTTTACCGTGATGATCGTACTCGCCCATTTGAGCGTCGGTATGGTCCATGCTCTCCGCCATAACCGTCGTAGCAGTGAGTGCCTGGCCGTGCATGGCTGCTGTGGCAGTCGACAGAGAGTACCCGGCCAGTGATACAACGATCACCAGTCTGATCAGAATCAGCAATTTCTTGCATGTGATTCGATACATCGCGCCCATTTTTCAACAGCTACCTTTTGCGGAGCAAAAGTTCAATAGAACAAATATGTCAGGAAATTCACGTCGTTTATGTGGCGATGATTTTTACCTGATTTAACTTTAAGGGTTCCAACGCTTGTAAGGTCAAGGGCCGCAGCGATTGCTCGGACATTATATCTGGCCGTTGCCGCATGGATCGTGACGGGGAACCTATTCAGAGCTCGGGTGTTACACGAGGTCATACACCGGGCATCAGAGTCGGTTTCAATCGTAAGCCCAGGGGAAACTTATCAATGTGCGGTCGCAACGTAATAGACGTAACGTGTCGAGTTCTTGCGATAATTCTCATGCTGTCCAATATCCATGGAATGGCGGTAGCGGCCCGCTCATCTGCCGATCCCTGCCCCACGATTACTTCATCGTCTTCCAATCGCTATTCCGAAGGTTCTATAGGACGCGCTTGCTGTTCCAGCATGGCTTGCTGTCCCATCGCAACGCTGGGCGACGTGTTTGTCGCTCCGGATAGACCGAAGATTGCGGTGTCGGTTGCTGTCGAACAACCAGGCAAGTCCCTCTCTCTGCAGCCGGACTATCCCCCTCCAAAGCTCCTGGACTGAGTGGACGATCTACGAAAACGAATCCAATCAGGAGATCTGTAAATGAAAACTTTCGTACGAATTTCGCTCGCCGCTGCAGGCGCGTTGTCATTGCTCACGATAATGCCAGCCACCTCTTTTGCGGAGATGGCCTATCCGGATAAATGCAAGTCAGGGATGGACATGTCAAAAATGGGCATGATGTCTGGCGATATGGGCATGGGAGACATGATGACGGACGAGCAGAAGGCGTCAATGGAAGGCATGAAGTCGATGCACATGAACATGATGCAGGGCATGATGCAAAAGGACGCCGACGTCGCATTCGTCTGCGGGATGATCGCCCATCACATGGGCGCGATCAATATGTCTGAGGTCGAGCTGAAATATGGTGACAACGAATGGGCCAAAATGACCGCTCAGAAGATCATCGATGCGCAGACCAAGGAAATTGCGGAGATGACCGAATGGCTCGACAAGGAAGCGAAGTAGGAACGCGATACCTTGTATCTCCGCCGCAAACCGGCCTTTTCCGTAGCCTGTATGCAAAGGATTGCGCACGTGTCGACGGTATAGAAGTGTTTAACAAACGCGCTACATAGTGTCTGGGGGGATTGGCTCAACGTCACTCCCCCCAGACTCCCAGTTCTTGTCGGATCAAATGTAGACAGCACGCGGCCACCTATTATGCTGAAATTATCTCATTGTCCTCGAGATTATAGTCCAAGGCGCAATGAACGAATTGAAGGCTTCAAGCGACTGAGACAGTGTGTATGTGCTAAAACGCGTGGCGCGTAAGAGTTCAGGAATAATCCCATTTCATAGTCGAACGCGCTTCAGTCTAAGCGCGTTGCCAATGACGCTGACTGACGAAAGTCCCATGGCTGACGCTGCTATGATGGGCGACAGCAAAAGCCCGAATGACGGATACAGAACGCCCGCGGCAATGGGTACGCCGGCCGCGTTGTATATGAAGGCGAAAAAGAGGTTCTGCCTGATATTGCTCATGGTCGCGTGGCTAAGTTCGCGAGCCCGCACAATTCCCTGAAGGTCGCCCTTCAGCAGTGTGACGCCCGCACTCTCAATCGCAACATCCGTGCCGGTTCCCATAGCAATTCCGACATCTGCAGCAGCCAGGGCGGGGGCGTCGTTTACCCCATCTCCGGCCATGGCGACGATCCGTCCTTCTTCCCGCAAACGCTTGACGATCTTGCTCTTGTCTTCCGGCAAGATTTCGGCCTCGACCTCCGTGATCCCGAGTTTTTGCGCGACCGCGTTGGCCGTCGTCTTGTTATCGCCGGTCAGCATGACAACCCGCACGCCTGCTTTTAGCAAAGCTTGAACCGCATCCGGAGTTGTTCCTTTAATCGGGTCTGAGATCGCCAGAAGGCCTCCAACACGGCCGTCTACTGCGACGAAGATAACTGTTGCGCCTTCGCCCCTCATTATTTCCGCCTGGCTGGTAAGGGCAGAGACATCGATATGATTTTCCTCCATGATACGGTGGCTGCCAATAATGAGCCCTCGTCCATCGACACTTCCCGTGACCCCTTTGCCAACCGGGCTATCGAAGTCTTCCGCGACCCCGAGAACCAGCTTCCGTTCTGTCGCCGCGTTAACAATGGCAGTTGCCAGTGGATGCTCGCTCGCCCGCTCCAGTGTTGCCGCCAGGCGCAGCAGTTCGGATTCTGTGAACCCGTTTATCGCGGCCATCGATGTTACCTTGGGTTTACCCTCGGTCAGGGTTCCGGTCTTGTCGACCACCAACGTGTCGACTTTCTCGAAACGCTCCAAGGCTTCGGCATTCTTGATCAGGACACCAAGACCTGCACCCCGGCCGACGCCAACCATGATTGACATTGGGGTCGCAAGGCCCAATGCGCAGGGACATGCGATGATGAGCACCGCGACGGCAGCTACAAGACCGTGAGCAAAGCGCGGTTCTGGACCCCATATCATCCATACTGCAAACGCCGCGATGGCAATCCCGATCACCACGGGAACGAACCAACCGGATACTTGGTCAGCCAGGCGCTGAATGGGCGCCCGCGAGCGCTGGGCGTCCGCAACCATGCGGACGATCTGGGCCAGCATGGTGTCGTGACCGACTTTTCCCGCCTCCATGACGAAGCCACCGGTCTGGTTCATCGTGCCGCCGATCAGCTTTGCACCGACCTCTTTGGTGACGGGCATCGATTCGCCTGTGATCATCGATTCATCGACCGAACTGCGACCTTCGATAAGGCTGCCATCGACCGGTACCTTTTCACCGGGGCGAACCCGAAGCCGATCCCCGACGACAACCATTTCCAGGCCAATGTCCTCATCGACACCATCGCGGATGCGGCGTGCTATCTTAGGCGCAAGGTCAAGAAGTGCACGAATGGCACCACCGGTCTGTTCACGGGCTTGCAGCTCCAGCACTTGTCCAAGTAGTACCAGTACCGTGATGACGGCTGCAGCTTCGAAATAAATGGCGACTGACCCGTCTGCGGATCGGAACGTGGTGGGAAACAGACCAGATGCAAGGGTTGCAACGACGCTGTAAGTCCATGAAACACCCGTCCCCATCGCGATCAACGTGAACATGTTGAGGCGCATCGTGACGAGAGACTTCCATGCTCGCTCGAAGAATGGAAAGCCTGCCCACAGGACGACAGGCGTAGCAAGAACAAGCTGAATCCAGTTCGAATACTGGGCACCAAGCACCATGTGGAGATTGGTGAGGTGGCCACCCATCTCCAGCATGAACACAGGCACGGACAGTACGAGCCCGATCCAGAAGCGGCGTCTCATATCGAGATATTCGGCGCTTGGCCCGGTTTCTGCTGTAACCACTTCCGGTTCCAGTGTCATCCCGCAGATTGGGCAGTTCCCGGGTCCTATCTGCCTTACCTGCGGATGCATAGGACATGTGTAAATCACGCCCTCCGTCTGATCGTCGACCGGATTTTTTCAGCTTTCAGCGAGGTCTGAGCATCGTGCTCGTGAGGATGGTGGTGGTGACCTCTATGGTCCTTTTGATCGTCCATTGAATTGAACTCCGTGTTGGTTCGTTTAGCCCGGGGGGGGTCCCAGGCTCGCCCAAGACTTCGAAAGGAATGCGGTACGGCGCTGTCGGCACGCGCCACGAAAATGGTCTCCGTGCGGGTATCGCAGGCAACCAAAATTCACCCCATCGTCGAGCGGAATTGGTCAAAAGATCGATCAGGGAGGACCGAGGCGAGGCCGAAAGCTGAGGCTACTAACAGATCGCTGAGGATCAAGGTATCGCTGAGCGCCTGAATCCAGGCGAAAATTGGCAGGGCTCGAAGCCGGAAGAATGGCGTTGCACAGGCTACATTCGGTTTTGCAACAGGGCGTCTGCTCGATACCATGGCGATCACCTCGCCCAGCTACGTCGTCCATGGACGCTTTGACATGTGCGACTTGACGCAAGTGACTATCGCATGTTTCCGGAGCGGCCTTGGCCATCGGAGCGACGAGGACCATAATTGCGACCAAAACGGCCAGCAATTCTCTCGCGTGTCTCCCAATGGTTCGGTTTAAGGCGATCATGTTTCGCTTGGACCCATTTATCGTATTCTTGCAAAGTGCGGTGCGATTGCAGTCGGTGCGTTGACCTCAATCAAACGCGGACGTTTTACCCGGGGTCCGGTCCAATCTGCTGGACGGTCAAAACCGGGAGGCACAGCCTTGCAGAAACTGGAGTGTAGCATGAGGATGAGTGCGAGCGTGGCGAAACTTGCAGCTGTTATGCTTCCGATAGCCGTATTCGCCATCGTGCTGCCTATAGCCGCGGTCCAAACCGCCGCGTCCGAAAGCGTTATCCAGAGACAGGAAGGCATGAAGGCGATGGCAAATGCCGCCAAGACCATCAACGCCATGTTCAAGGCTACGTCTCCCTACGAGGCCAAAACGTTCAAAGCGGCCGCAGAGACCATTCGCGGCCACTCGGGAGCTGCCATGTCCGCGCTGTTCGACGGTCCCGTCACCAAGGCTGGCTCAAAAGCCAGCCCGAGCATCGAGACCGAGCGCCAACAGTTTGACAAGTTGGCAGACGATCTTCGCATCTATGCATCCGCGCTGTCTGTGGCCGCTGATCGAAATCCGCATACTCTCGGGCCCGAAACGCGGATGCAGGGAGGTGAGGCCATGATGGGCGGACCCCTGGCCAAGATGATCGATGCCGCGCGAGAAGTGGAATCGATCCCCGCCGAGCATTCATTTCATCTGATGCTTCAAACGTGCACATCGTGCCATGCTCGGTTTCGTGTTGAGGCGGACTAATCAGACAACGTTTGCCAAGCCGAACTTGGACGGCACGCCTGGACCATTACCAAGCGTTTCAGCGAATCCTTCGATGATCGGGCAGTCCGGACGCTCATCGCCGTGGCAATGGCTGGCCAGATGCTTCAACGTCTTTGTCATCGCGGCAATCGCCGCAGCCTTGCGCTCGAGTTCCGCGATGTGTTCAAGCGCGATCGCCTTGACGTCGGAACTTGCGCGCGAACGGTCCCGCCATAGGGCCAGCAGCGTCTTCATCTGCTCGACGGAAAACCCGAGATCACGGGCACGGCGGATGAATTGCAGTGTGTGGACGTCTTTCTCGCCATAGGTTCGGTAGCTCGACTCGGTCCGATGCGCAGGCGTGATCAATTTGATCTGCTCGTAGTAGCGGATCATTTTCGTCGATACGCCCGAAGCCCTGGATGCTTCACCGATGTTCATCGTGGTTTCCTTCCATCAAACGGTTTTGAAGCGCCGCAGACGCAGCGCGTTGGCCAGCACGAAGACGCTCGATAGCCCCATCGCGCCAGCGGCGAGGATCGGTGAAAGAAGCGTGCCGTAGACCGGATAAAGCACGCCCGCGGCTACCGGAACGAGGCTGACGTTGTAGGCGAAGGCCCAGAACAGGTTCTGCCGGATGTTGCGGATTGTTGCCTTGCTGATGGCGATCGCCCGCGGCACCCCATTAAGATCACCCGACATTAACACGACATCGGCGCTCTCGATGGCGATGTCGGTTCCGGTTCCCACAGCAAGACCGATGTCAGCTTCCGTTAGGGCAGGCGCGTCATTGATGCCGTCACCAATGAACGCCACCTTGCGCCCGCCACTCCGCAGTTTGCGAACCGCCTCGACTTTGCCGTCCGGCAGCACTTCGGCGATGACCTCGTCGATGCCGAGCTGGCGGGCGATGGCCTGGGCCGTGCGCTTATTGTCGCCCGTAATCATCGCGACTTTGAGACCGAGGCCATGCAGGGTCTTGATGGCTTGTGGCGTCGTGTCCTTTAATGGGTCGGCCACCGCGATGATCGCGGCCAGTCTGCCATCAATGGCGGCATAGAGCGGTGACTTGCCGGCATCGCCCAAGTTGGCTGCTTGGTCGGTGAAAGACGAGACATCGATTCCGTTCTTGGTCATGGATCGGTCGGCGCCGACCAGCACTGTCCGGCCGTCGATCCGACCGTTTACACCGTAGCCGGGAGAAGCCTCGAAATCGGTAATGTCGGAGAGTGAAAGGCCGTCGGCCTTCGCTGCTGCGACGATGGCTTCGGCGATCGGGTGTTCGGACTGCGTCTCCAGGCTGGCCACGAGCCGCAGCGTTTCGGCGCGGTCGAAGCCATCGCTGACAACGAAGTCTGTCAATTCCGGTTTGCCCTTCGTCAATGTGCCAGTCTTGTCCAATGCTACGACGACGACGTCGCGCAGGGTCTGAAGTGCTTCGCCCTTGCGAAAGAGGATACCGAGTTCGGCCGCGCGCCCAGTTCCCACCATGATGGACGTCGGAGTCGCAAGGCCCATGGCGCAAGGGCAGGCGATGATCAGCACGGCGACGGCGTTGATCAGAGCAAAGGTGAGTGCCGGTGAGGGGCCAAACAGTAGCCAAGCCAGGAAAGTGAGGGCAGCGGCAGCAATGACAGCCGGGACAAACCATCCCGTAATCCGGTCGACGAGCGCCTGGATCGGCAGCTTTGAGCCCTGCGCGGCCTCGACCATCTTTACGATTTGGGCGAGAAGCGTATCCGCACCGATCTTCGTCGCCTCGAACGTGAAGGACCCCGTTTTGTTGACCGTGCCGCCAACGACATCGTCGCCAGCGGACTTCTTCACCGGAACCGGTTCGCCGGTGATCATGGACTCGTCCACGTAAGAACCGCCTTCGGTGACGCGACCATCGACCGGGACTTTCTCGCCGGGGCGGATGCGCACGATGTCGCCCAGGACCACGTCTCCGATTTCGATCTCGACGAAATCTTCGCCTCGCTTGACATGCACGGTCTTCGCCTGAAGGCCGATGAGGTGCTTGATCGCCTGACTGGTCTTGCCTTTGGCGCGCGCCTCAAGGTAGCGGCCGAGCAGGATCAGCGTGACGATAACGGCGGCCGCCTCGTAGTAGACGTTGGCGGTGCCGGAGGGCAGGACCGTCGGGAGAAACGTAGCGACTACCGAATAGCCCCAGGCGGCCGAGGTGCCGAGCACGACCAGCGAATTCATGTCGGGTGTCCAGCGGAGCAGGTTTGGAATACCCTTTCTAAAAAAGCGGAGGCCAGGTCCGAACAGGACAACGGTGGCGAGCACGAACTGGATGACAAGGTTGTTTTCCATACCGATGTTCGCCATGATCCAGTCATGAACGACCGGGATGAAATGCGATCCCATCTCAAGGACGAACAGAGGGAGCGTCAGCGCGGCCGACAAGGCGAGGGACATCTTCAAGCCCTTAGCCTCGCGGTTACGGCGAGACTCGTTATCGTCTGTGGGGCTGTCTGCTGCGATACGGCGCACCCCATAGCCTGCGGCAAGCACGGAGTTCTCCAGAGCGGAGGTCGGCGTTCCGGATACAATGCGGACGGTCACCATCTCGGTCGCCAGATTGACCGTTGCTTGCCTCACACCCGGAACAGAGTTCAGGGCCTTTTCGACGCGGGACACGCACGAGGCACAGGTCATTCCCTCGATGCCGAATTCGCGGGTTTCAAGTTTGGGTTCGTAGCCAGCCTTCTCGATAGCCTGGAGGACGGCTTCGGTTGTCACCACCTCATTGTACGTGATGGTTGCGCGCTCAGTGGCGAGGTTGACGGTGGCTGATGCGACTCCCGGAACAGCTGCGATGGCCGCTTCGACCCGCACCACGCAGGACGCGCAGCTCATGCCTTCAATTCCGAAATCGGTCGGAACGGGCAGGGATTTGGAAGTTTCGATCTTCGGCATGGCAGTCATTGGGCGATCCTTTCGCTTAACTGCTCATATAGGTAGTCCTTCCAATGATGGGAAGGTCAAGGGCGGTTCTAAGGAAATTTCCGTCCTACGTTTGTGTTGACCTCGTTGCGCCGCCGAGCGACCTCCCGGTATAAAGCCTCTGGCGATGCCCCGATATCATCGGCCAATTGTTTCCACGCGCCTTTTGCAGGAAGAGCGCCGTCGTTCCAGACGAGCCATGCCTCCAGCTTTGCCTTGACGGTCTTCAACGACATGATTTCTGCGCGCTTTCGGGTCGCCTGAAGCTCGCGTGCGAGGTAGGCAGCCCAGACGATGACGAAAGACCTGTCGGCCTCAAGCAGCCTTTTGACATGGACAACGGGAACCAGGAATACCGTTGTGGGCGACACCGCCAAGCCGTCGCAATGGTAGGTGTCCGAATAGACCGATGCCTCGGCGAGAATTTTATCCTCGGTGGCTCTTTGAAGCACTGCCGTTGCTCCGTCGGGCTGATGGCGAACAAGATGAACCGTCCCCGCCCTGACGATGTGCAGCACGTGCACAGGGTCTCCCTGTAGGAAGAGAAACGCGCCTGCATCGATGGTCTTTTCGGACATCGAGATCGAAGCGAGCCGATAAATGAGATCAGACATGATCGCTATCATGTCACGTCTCGGCGAGAAGGTTCAACGTTTTTCCGGCAACTGTCTGGGAGATCAGCCAATGAAACTGCCTGTATTGCTCGCATTGAGCATCCTGCTGTCGACAGCCGTTGGCGCACAAGACGCCCATCACGACCACAAGTCCGCCTATGCAGGGGAAGAGGCAAGGCCGATCAAGAGCCTGTCCGACGAGGACATCTCTGAACTACGCCGCGGAGGTGGTTGGGGCTTTGCTAAGGCTGCCGAACTCAATGGAATGCCGGGCCCCTCTCATGTCTTGAAAATGGCGGAACAAATAGTACTCGACGACGATCAGAAAAGCCGCGTTCGCATCGTATTCGAAGACATGCAGCGCAAAGCGATCGTGGAAGGTGCGCGCTACATTTCGTTAGAAGAAGACCTTGAAGCGAGGTTCCGCAAACGAGACGTCTCGGCGAGAGAACTGAACGCGGACCTCGCCGAGATCGAGGAAAGTCGCGCACGGCTGCGATTTGTCCACCTGTCGGCGCATCTGATGCTGCTCGACATTTTGACTGTGCCCCAGATCGACACCTACAACAGGTTGCGCGGCTATAAAGAGGCCAAATAACGGCCGCCCCGAAGGAAGCAGCGGCGGCCGTTATGGCATGTTAACGTCTGGCGTAAGACACCGGATATCCGGCGTGCTCGATCGCCCGGCCGATGACGGCCGGGTCCAGCGTCGTTTCGACGGTCGCCTTCCTGGAAGCAAGGTCAACGGTCGCAACAGCAGCCGGATCGGCGGCCATGATGGCCTTTTCGACGGTGCCTTTGCAGTGGCCGCAGGTCATGTTCTGGATTTCGAACTCATACATCTTGATGTCTCCTTTCGAGGTGGTTGCCTTGATATGGGGCTTCCAACGATGGGAGGGTCAAGTGTGCGATTGCCGTTTTTATCGGCGTACCGGTTTGCAGTCCGTGAGTGCGAACTCTACTTTGTCACGGCTGCCTGCGAACGCTGCCGATGGACGCCGAACCAGGCGATTGTGCCCGCCGCAACCGCAAGCCAAGGCAGAAGAAGCAGGTTCAGCGTTTGCCATCCGAACGATTGCAACAGCGCGCCCGCACCCAGGGAGCAGGCCAGTCCGACTGCGAAGATCGTCATGTCATTGGTCGCCTGGGCGCGCCCCTTTTCAGCGGGGCCATAGGTGGATGTGAGCAGGGTCGTTCCGCCGATGTAGAGGAAGTTCCAACCGATCCCCAGGAAAACGAGCGCACCCGCGAACGACCCGAAGCCCGTACCTGTCAACGTCATCACCACATGCGCCACAAACAGTCCGACACCCGCGAACATGATGCGGACGACACCGAAACGCGCGATGAGCGACCCCGTGAAAAAGGACGGCAGAAACATGCCGAGGACATGGAGCTGGATAACCGTCGCTGCCGCAGCCAAGCCGTGATTGTGATGCACCATGGCGATAGGCGTGGCCGTCATTGCAAGGATCATGATGCCGTAGCCCGTCGCTGCGCCGAACAAAGCCACCAAATATGCAGGCTGTGAGACGATCGTCCGCCAAGGTCTGGCATCTTCCTGTTCGGATATGCTCGGTCGGGACTGCGGCATCCGCAGCCCCAGCAAGACGCTCGCGCCGATGAGTGAAACGACGGCGAGCAGAAGGAACGATCCGACGTAAAGCGGCTCCAGCAGCGGCCCACCGAAACGGCCGAGCATCGGGCCTGCCAGCGCCGCGACAATGCCGCCGCCGAGCACAAGCGAGATCGCCCTTGGGCGGAAGGCGTCAGAGGCAACCTCGCTCGCCGCGAACCTGTAGAACTGGGCGAAGGCCTGATATGCGCCAACCAGGAACGTCCCCATGCAGAGGATCAACAAGGAGCCGTGCCAAATGCCCAGTGCAGCAACCAGTCCTCCTGCCGCTCCAGCCAATGCACCAGCAACGAACCCGACGCGCCGCCCAACCTTCGACATCCAGATCGAGGCGGGGAACGTGGCGGCTGCCGTACCGAGGAACATGGCCGCGATCGGCATCGTGGCATATTCAGGCGACGAAGCGATCTGGCCCCCTGCTAGACCGCCGACGGTCATGACGAGGACAGACGCGGTCTGGAATAGCGCCTGCGCGCTTGCAAGGATGAGGACCTGCCGATGCATGTTCCTGTCAGTCATCCAATTCCACCCCTTCTTGACAATCGCGATTATTTATTCAATTATTTCATTGAATGTTTAAATGAAGCCGGAGTGTTGTCAATGGCGTCTGCAAAGAGCCTGATATTCGCGGAACTGGCAGAGATAGCCGGTACAATCGGGCATCCCCTTCGCCTAGAGTTGATCGAGCAAGTTTCGCAAGGGGAGCGGTCGGTGGAGCGATTGTCGGTGTTGATCGGACAGTCGATGGCCAACACGTCCCAACATCTCAAGCACCTCCGGCGCTCGGGGTTTGTCCAGTCGCGCAGAGACGGGAAGCGCGTTCTCTACCGCCTCGGCGATGGTCCAGTGGTTCCGTTGTTGACCGCCCTCAGGCATTACGCCGAGCACAGTCGAGCGGCAGTACGTGACATCGTCTCCGACTACTTGCATCGTCTGGATCGGCTGGAACCGATCTCCCGCGAAGACCTTGTTGCCAGGTTGCGTGAAGACAACATCACTGTTCTGGATGTCCGACCTAAGGAGGAGTTTGACCTCGGACGCATTCCCGGCGCGGTCAACGTCCCCCTTGACGAGATTGAGAAACGCCTGAGCGAACTACCCCTCGAAACTGAGATTGTCGCCTACTGCCGTGGGCCATACTGCGTTCTTTCCTTCGAGGCCGTGGCGACGCTTCGGGAAAAGGGATATCGCGTCCGCCGCCTCGAGGATGGTTTTCCGGAATGGTTAGACGCAGGATTGTCGGTGGAGTATAAAATTCCGGTCCCTCCATCGCCGATGTAACCTTTTGCCGGATCGTAGAACATCATGATTGGAAACAGCGGGTTACTGATTGGACCCCATCGCACCGCTTTTCAAGCGATCGCTCGGATAAGGCATGATCGCATATTTTCGTGAGACCTCTTTCCTGCACGGCGGTGGCATGCCAAACTGATATCATGAGTTTCATAAAGGTCATCCATCGGCTGCTGGTCGTGACCGCCATGCTCGGGATCATCGTCGGTCCCATCAGCATCGGGGCGGCTGACAGCGTCATGGCGTCTTCGGGACCTGCTGCAATGGACGAGATGTCCGGCATGGACATGTCAGGCGACATGCCATGCTGTCCCGACGAAACACCGATCAAGCCCGACTGCGGCAGCAAGTCATGTCCTCTAACCCTGGTGTGCACGACGGTCATCGTCGGCCAATCGGCACCCCAATACGGATGGTCCCTCAACCCTGGCTGGGTAGCCCATAGGTTTCTGATCCCACCTCATGCCGAACTGGCATCCTTGCTGGTCGATCCTCCGGCGCGACCTCCCAAAGCCTGATCCCAAGTCATCGAAGCACGTCGTCGTTTCCGCAAGAGCGCAGTTCTGCGTCAATGCGAAGCTGACAGCGATCCATTTTGACTGAGGACGCGGTGATGAACCCGTCCGGATGAGACATTGAACCATGAAACAGATCACCTTGGACGCGAGGATCGCGCTCCTCGCCAGCGCACTGCTGTTCAGCACCGCCACGGCTTCCTTCGCCGGAGCGCAGGACTACGAATTCCAGGCCGTCCAGACCGCGATCAAGCAGGGGCCGGGTTCGACCGTGTCGATACGGCTGGTCGATAAGCGAACGGGCAAGACTGTCCCCGACGCCGTCATCTTCACGACGCGGATGGACATGGCTCCCGATGGCATGGAGACGATGACCACGACGGTGGAGTCAATTACTTCCGAGGAGCCGGGCGTATACGCTTTCACGACGAACCTTTCCATGGAAGGCGGATGGCGTTTCCAGGTCGCCGCCAAGGTTCAAGGTGAGCCTGAAACGGTCAAAGGCGAAGTCGTCCTGAAGGCAATCCCGTGAGCGTCTCACGCATCATTGCCACGCTCTCCCTCGCCGCAGTTGTCGGCGGGGGAGGCTATTGGGCCGGGAAAAACGATGTCGGTGCACTCCTGCGGCGTTTCGTCGATCCCCACGGTATGGCCATAAAGACGGAGCCGTGGCGCGAAGGAACGGGAGCGGTGATTTATTACCGACACCCGGACGGGTTGGCTGAGTATTCCGCCAAGCTGAAAAACACCGACGACGGGCGGCCGTTCGCGCCCGTCCGGGCAAGCGAAGATATCAGCTTCGGCGCGACCGGCGCGGTCGCGCCTGACATGGCATCCGTCTCACTCAAACGTAAAGTCTTGTACTACCGCAACCCCATGGGTCTTCCCGACACCTCCAAGGTTCCGAAGAAGGATTCAATGGGGATGGACTATCTCCCCGTCTACGACGGCGACGTCAGCGATAGTTCAACGGTGAAGGTCCCTCTCGGTAAACTTCAGCGGACGGGAGTGAAGACCGCGCTGGCCGAAAATACAACTGTCAGCCGGAAAATAAGGGTGCCTGGAACCGTCACGCTCGACGAGCGCATGGTCAGTATCGTCTCGATGCGGGCAGACGCATTCGTCGAAGAGGTCGCGGACGTCACGACGGGCGACAGGATCATCAAGGGCGAGGACCTCTTCCACTTTTATTCGAAGGAGATCGCCACCGCCGGAGCGGAATATGCAGCGGAGATGCGCAATGGGACAAAGTCCACCCCTGACTCCGGCGCGGCACTTCGTTTGAAAAATCTGGGTGTGCCCACGGCAACGATCACCAGCATCGCGATTGACCGAAAAGTACCCCAAAGTATCGCCTACACATCGCCGCGCGACGGTGTCGTATTGGAGCGCATGGCCGTGAGCGGCATGATGGCCGAGGCTGGCGACATTCTCTTCCGCATCGCCGACATCTCGAAGGTCTGGGTGATCGCCGACGTCCCCGAATACGAGCTTGGCGCCGTCCGTATGGGAGCCGCTGTCTCCGTCACCGTTCGCAATATGCCCGGCACGATGTTCAACGGAACGGTCGACCTCATTTATCCGGAGGTCCAGATGAAGACACGGACCACAAAGGTCAGGATAGAGCTTCCGAACCCGGACGGGCAGCTACTGTCCAACATGTACGCAGAGGTCGAGATCGAAGCAGGAGCGGGAAATCCGGTCGTCGCCGTCCCCAACAGTTCTGTGATCGATACAGGCGACCGCCAGATTGTGTTTCTCGACAAGGGCGAGGGCAGGTTTGAGCCATTGGATGTCGGGCTGGGCGTGCGAGGCGAAGACATGACGGAGATTACACAAGGTATCGCTGCGGGAGATCGCGTGGTTGTTTCCGCCAACTTCCTTCTGGATGCCGAAAGCAACCTGAATGCTGCCTTGAGCGCTCTGATGGCGGGCGAGGTCAAACCATGATTGCCAACGTCATCGCCTGGTCGGCCCGTAACCTTGTCCTGATCTTTGTCGGTGCGGCGCTGTCCATCGCGGGTGGAATCTATGCACTTCGTACGCTGCCCCTTGATGCGATCCCCGATCTCTCCGACGTTCAGGTCATCGTGTTCACTGACTATCCTGGACAGGCTCCGCAGGTCGTCGAGGACCAGGTCACCTATCCGCTGACGACCTCCATGCTGACCGTGCCGAAGTCGAAGGTCGTGCGTGGCTTCTCGTTCTTCGGCGTGTCGTTCGTCTATGTAATCTTCGAGGACGGGACCGATCCCTACTGGGCGCGCAGCCGCGTGCTCGAATATCTGAACGCGGCCGCAAGCCGCCTGCCAGACGGCGTGTCGCCGAGTCTTGGCCCAGATGCTACAGGCGTGGGCTGGGTCTACCAGTATGCCGTCGTCGCCAAGGAACTGTCGCTGGCTGAACTTCGGTCGCTTCAGGACTGGGTGGTGCGCTTCGCCGTCTCCAAGTCCGAAGGCGTGGCCGAGGTGGCCAGCGTCGGTGGCTTCGTAAAACAGTATTCTATTGTCGTCGATCCGGCCCGCCTGAAGGCGCAGAACGTTTCGCTGTCGGATATCGCCGACGCAGTCCGGTCCAGCAACCGCGACGTCGGCGGCCGCACAATCGAGCTTGCCGAGTTCGAGTTCATGGTTCGGGGCAAAGGCTACCTGCAGAGCATCAAGGACATCGAGAACATCGTCCTGAAAACGAATGCTGGCGTCCCTCTGCGTCTCTCGGACGTCGCAAGGGTCGAACTGGTGCCGGACGAACGCCGCGGGATTACCGAACTGAACGGCGAGGGCGAGGTCGCCAGCGGGATCGTCCTTCAGCGCGACGGAGCCAACGCGCTCACCGTCATCGAGAACGCCAAGGAAAGCCTGGCGGCTGTTCAAAGCAGTCTCCCGGCTGGCACCGAAATCCTGCCCGTCTATGATCGTTCAAAACTTATCGAAGCGGCGATCGAGACCCTTAAAACGACGCTGATCGAGGAATCGATCGTCGTCGCGCTGGTGACCATCGCCTTCCTTCTGCATGTCCGCAGCGCGCTTGTGGCCATCATCATGCTGCCAATCGGTATCCTAATGGCATTCATGGCGATGCGGGCGTTGGGCCTCGGCTCCAACATCATGAGCCTAGGCGGTATTGCCATCGCCATCGGCGCGATGATCGACGCGGCCATCGTCATGATCGAAAACGCCCACAAGCACCTGGAACGCGCGCCTCCGGACAAACCTCGAACCGAAGTCCTGATCGAAGCGGCAAGCGAGGTCGGTCCGGCGCTGTTCTTCAGCCTGCTGATCATCACCGTGTCGTTCCTGCCGATCTTCACCCTGGAATCACAGGAAGGCCGCCTGTTCGGGCCGCTCGCCTTCACCAAGACATTCGCGATGGCCGCGGCCGCGCTGCTGTCGATCACGCTTGTTCCGGCGCTGATGATCCTGTTCGTGCGGGGCCGGATCGTTCCGGAACACAAGAACCCACTCAACCGACTGCTGATCTGGATATACCGTCCGGTCATCACCGGCGTCTTGAAGGCCAAGAGCCTGACGATCCTGGCAGCCATCGTGATCCTTGGTGTGACCATGTGGCCTGTCCAGCACATTGGGAGCGAATTCATGCCTAGCCTCGACGAGGGCACGCTGATGTACATGCCGACAACGCTGCCTGGCCTGTCTGTGACGAAGGCCGCCGAGCTGATGCAGATGCAGGACCGGATTATCAAATCGTTCCCGGAAGTCGAAACGGTATTCGGCAAAGCGGGCAGGGCGCTGACGGCAACCGATCCGGCTCCGACCGAAATGTTCGAGACCATCATCACGTTGAAGCCGAAATCCGAATGGCGGGCGGGGGTCACGTCTGACAGCCTGAAGCAGGAAATGGACGCCGCCCTGCAGTTCCCCGGTGTCTCCAACGCCTGGACCATGCCCATCCGCGCCCGTATCGACATGCTCTCGACCGGGATCAGGACGCCCGTCGGCGTCAAGGTCTATGGCACCGACCTCAACGATGTGGAAAAGGTCGCGCGTGACATCGAGACCGTCCTCAAGGCGGTGCCTGGAACGTCGAGCGCCTATGCCGAACGGGTCATCGGCGGATATTACCTCGACATCATTCCCGATCGCATGGCTCTCGGACGCTACGGGCTTTCCATCGACGACGTCCAGGACGTGATCGGGATGGCTCTAGGCTCGGAGGTGGTGACGTCAACGGTAGAGGGTAGGGAGCGCTACGGGGTCGCCATCCGTTACCCACGAGCGTTCAGAAGCGATCCGCAATCCATTGCCCGCGATGTCCAGGTGTCATTGCCGGGAGGTGGCACGGTCCCGCTCGGCGAGGTCGCGGAGATCAAGCTCACCCGCGGTGCCACGACCATCCGGACGGAGAACGGCCAGCTCGCCGTCTACATCTTCGTCGATATCGCCAACCGCGACCTCGGTGGTTACGTGGCAGAAGCCCAGGCTGCCGTAGCGGCAAGCGTCGAGATGCCCGCTGGCTATTCCGTCGCTTGGAGCGGGCAATTCGAGTATCTCGAACGGGCGAAGGCTCGGCTGATGATCGTCGTCCCGCTGACGCTCGCCTTGATCTTTCTGCTGCTCTATCTGAACTTCAAGGCGTTGACCGAGACCTTCATCGTGATGCTGTCGTTACCGTTCGCTCTGGTCGGTGGCATCTGGATGATGTGGTGGCTTGAATTCAACGCGTCGGTCGCCGTCGCCGTTGGTTTCATCGCGCTCGCGGGAGTGGCGACCGAGACCGGGGTGATCATGCTCATCTATCTTGACCACGCGCTCAGGGACGAGCAGGCAAAGTGCGAGGCCGAAGGCAGGATATTCGGACGGGAAGACCTCAACAGGGCCATCATGTTCGGAGCTGTCGAGCGGGTGCGTCCCAAGATGATGACAGTCGTAGCGATCATGGCGGGCTTGGTGCCGATCCTCTGGAGTACGGGTGCGGGGTCGGAGATTATGCAACGGATCGCAGTACCAATGATTGGCGGCATGGTATCATCGACGCTGCTGACATTGGTCGTGATCCCCGCCGTCTACGGACTGGCCAAAGGCATCGGATTGAAGGCGGCGCACGAGGAGACACGTGTCACCGAGTCCTTTGCCGGACAATCGATTTGAGAAGGAGAAATTTGATGAAAAGAAGAGAATTCCTCTGCACCCTGGCCGCCATAGGAGCGCTTCCCGTCGCCGGATCGGCGCAGGCGACAGGCGAAAACATGCTCGTATACAAGGACCCCAACTGCGGTTGTTGCCATGCTTGGGCCGACGCTATGAAGAATGCCGGGTTTTCGGTGAAGACCGAAAACGTGTCCGACACCGCTGTCGTGAAGGAACGCTTTAAAGTCCCTGGCGACCTGCGGGGCTGCCACACCGCAGTCGTTGCCGGATACTACTTGGAGGGCCACGTTCCGCTGGAGGCGGTGATGAGACTGCTCGCGGAGAAGCCTGATATCGCGGGCCTCGCCGTGCCGGGCATGCCTTCAGGGTCGTTGGGAATGGGAGAAAGCCCCAGCGCTTCGTACGACGTCATGTCCATTAGCAAGTACGGCGCTAGCACACTCTACCAGGCGGTGAGGCCAAAGTTCTAGCCCGTAGGTGGGCATGACGTTCACGCTGCGGTCCTTACGGGTGCCACAAAGGCCCGTGTCGGCTCGTCGCAGTAGCTCGTGGCTGCGGTTGGGGTGATCAGTGCGCTCGCCTTCTTTCGCATCCAGCTCATGGTTAAGCCTCCGCTTGCAAGACCAGAGACGGTAGCAGACAACGTCTGATCAGATCTTCATCCGGACCTTCCGCAGCTATTTTCATCCTCAACGCCTCTAGCCTTGTGGTCAGTTCGCCGCCACCGAGGACCTTCCATCATCCGTGCACGCGTTCTCAGCAGGGCAGATAGCTCCGCAGCCGGCGTGCGACCACGACGTCATCGTCAACCAGTCAGCCAATCACGCGGTCGCACTGCGAGCCGCTCGAAGCATCGAATGCGCGCGGGTGTGGACCGGCTGTCCAGTGATGACGTTGAAAAGGGGGCTCCGTGGGCATTTCTACATTAATACACGCTAAGGGAATTTGAAGTTGTTTGGATTGAAGCGGTTAGCCCGGA
>NZ_KQ414512.1:0-121382 GCF_001263295.1 Agrobacterium sp. SUL3 | reverse complement strand
TAACAAAAATAGTCGATTATAATAATTTTATTTATTATAATATATAAATCTACATAACCGCGAAGGGCAGTTACCCGGCACCCTGACCCTAAACAATCATAGAGACGTTTAAGGTTGTTGTAATAAAAGGCGCGGGCAACCGGCCGGAACAATTCCGGCGTCACTCAGATCAGGCCCGTCAAAACAGGGCCATCATAGCGGGTCTATTGCAGATCGCCGGCAGGGCCTGTGGGGAATGTCGTCATCTTCGCCAGCATGTCTTCAATCACGTCCGCCTGCACCGGGCGACTGAAATAATAGCCCTGCCCGTAGGGGCAGCCGGCGACGCGCAAAAACGCCGCCTGTTCGCCGGTCTCCACTCCCTCGGCAATGACATCGATATCCAGAGATCCAGCAAGCTGAATCATGATCGAGACGATGGCGCTGTCCTTGGTTTTTTCCGGCAGGTGGGTGAGGAACGAGCGGTCTATCTTCATGCAGGACAGGGGAAAGGTCTTGAGCATGCCGAGGCAGGAATAACCGATGCCGAAATCGTCCAGCGAGAGGCTGACGCCCATCTGCTTGATGGAGCGCATGATCCGCACCGATGTTTCGACATCCTGAATGATAAGCGTCTCGGTGATTTCGATTTCGAGCAGCGAGGGCGAAAGACCGGTTTCCTTCAGCACCGACTGGATTTGCTCCACAAGTCCGCCCTGAAACTGCCGGGGTGAGATATTGACCGCCATTTTGATGGGCGACAGGCCGGCTACGATCCAAGCCTGCGCCTGCTGGCACGCCTTTTTCAGAATGCTTTCCCCAAGCTCCACAATGAGGCCGGTTTCCTCGGCAAGACCGATGAATTCCGACGGAGCCAGCAGACCTTCCACCGGATGCTGCCAGCGCACCAGCGCCTCCACCCCGCTGATGCGGCCGGTGAGAAGATCAACCTGCGGCTGGAAATGCAGAACAAACTCATCCCGCTCCACAGCCTTGCGCAATTCCTCGATGCGGGTGAACTTCTTTCTCAGATCGTCCGCCATGCGCGGTGTGAAAGTGGCGATGCCATTCCGGCCATTATGTTTGGCCTCATACATGGCAAGATCGGCGGCAGCGACGATTTCCGCCGTGGTCTCCCCGTGCTCGGGAAAAAACGCCATGCCGATGCTGCAGGTGACCTTGATATCGTAATTGCCGATGCGCAGCGGCTGCGAAACCGCCGCCTGAATAAGCTGCAGACGGTTTTCGAAACTGTCTTTCTGCTTTTCCAGAATGACGACGAATTCGTCGCCGCCCACCCGCAGCACGAGATCGTTTCGGCCGAGGCTATGAGCGATGCGCTCCGCCGTTTTCGAAAGCAGCGCGTCGCCAACGCTGTGACCAAGCGTATCATTGATCTGCTTGAAATTATCGAGATCGAGAAAACCGATGCCGACCTTCCGTTTTGCCTTTGCCGCCACCGCCAATATTTCCGGTAGCCGCGTATCGAGAAAACGGCGATTAGGTAGCCGGGTCAACATGTCGTGATCGGCCAGAAAGGCTATATGCTCCGCGGCACGTTTCCGGTCGATCGCCAGCCCCGCCATGCGGGCGGCGGCCCCGATGAACTCTACCAGCGCCGCATCCGGCTGGCGGCCCGCCAGCACGCACCAGACAAAACCATGCGCCTTGCCCTCGCTGGCGGGAATATCGAAACTGAAAGCCGTGCTGTCGGCCGGATAGGTAAGGCTCCCGGGATCGTTGACGGTGGAAATGCGCGCCGTCAGACCCTCATGCGGCATCAGCGCCGGAGAGACATAAACGGAAGGTTCGCCCGCCGCCGCCTCGAACACCCTGACAGCGCAGGCAAGCCCGGTGGCAAGATTTTCAATGGCCTTGACGAATTCGTCGAGAAAATCTTCGATCCGCGCCGCCGCGACAATCATTTCCAGAATACGCGCCTGTGCCTGAAGCAGTCTTTCCGAGGCCTTTTTCTGGGTTATGTCCCTGGAAGCGCCAACCACACCAATGATCTTGCCGGCCTCATCCTTCAAGGGCACACGCGACATCATCAACCAACGGTCGATATCGCCGCGCATGGCGGGTTCCTCATAGCCAAGATCAGGCTCTCCGGTGCGCATCACCCGCGCTTCGGTATCGGGAATGCCGGCCCGCTGCGCCGCATCTCCGTGAATGTCGCCGTCGGTGAGCCCGATCAGTTCTTCGACACTTTCAAATCCGTTTTCCGTAACGATGGCGCGGTTGGCAAAAAGAAAACGACCCTCCAGATCCTTGGCATAGATGAAATCCGGCACATGATTGATCATCGCTTCCAGAAGCACATGCCGGTCGGAGGTATTGGGGTTTTCAGTCGTTGCAGGAGAGGCAGATGGCGCTACGCCGCGCTTGGTTCGCGACATCCGGTTCTGCACGGGTGTCTTCGGGCCTTTGGAACGCACCTCTCCGCCTCATCATCTTATAAAGAAGCAGAATAGTAGGATTATACGTATTATATAAATATGAACGGCTGGCGGAGATTGCCGCGAATTCCCGCCTTTTACAGCGGACTCTATGGAGCCCTGCCCGCCTGAATCAAAACGGCGCAACCGAAGCTGCGCCGTCAAACCCAGGCGGCAATTCGCTGCCCGTCACACCACCGGGGTCGGCAGTTCCTTGCCCGCAAAATGTGCGTCGAGATTGGCAAGAACGAGATCGGCCATGGCGCGTCGCGTCTGGTGCGTGCCGCTGCCGACATGCGGGGCAAGCGTGACGGTGTCGAAGGCGAAAAGCGCTTCCGGCACACGCGGCTCATCCTCGAAGACGTCGAGGGCCGCACCACCGATCGTGCCGTTTGAAAGCGCCTCGACCAGCGCCTTTTCATCCACCAGCGAACCGCGCGCAACGTTGACAAGCACGCCCTGCGGCCCAAGTGCCTTCAGCACATCGGCATTGACGATATGGCGCGTTTCGGCGGTGGCAGCGGCGGCGATGATCAGCACGTCGCAATTGGCGGCCAGCGCCTCTATGCTGTCGTGATAGTCATAGGCGACGTCGCGACGGTTTCTGGCGGTATAGGAAATCCGCGCATCAAAACCTTCGAGCCTCTTTGCGATTGCCTGACCGATGCGGCCGAGGCCGAAAATGCCGTAACGACGGCCAGCCACACGGGTGGAAAGCCCCATATCGCCCTTCAGCCATTGACCGGTACGCACATGCTGGTCCGCCTGCGGCAGCTTGCGCGCCTGCGCCAGAACGAGGCCAAGCGCAAGATCGGCGACATCGGCCGTCAGCACGTCAGGCGTGTTGGAGACGCGGAAACCGCGTTGTTTCGCGTCAGTCAGATCGACCTTGTCGAAACCGACACCGTTGATGGCGACGATTTCAAGATTGGGGAGTGCGGCGCCGATATCCGCCGGCAGGCCGATATGGCCGCCGGTGACGACGCCGCGGATCGCGGCGCCCTTTTCAGCAAGAAACGCCGCCTTGTCGGAAGCTTCGAACAGGCGATGCACGGTGAAACGCTGCGCGAGTTCTTCTTCCAGTGCCGGAATGAGCGGGCACAGTTGCACGATTTCAGTGGTCATGGACTTTCCTTTGCGCCGGTGAATTACTTCACATCGGCCTTGACGAATTGCCGGAGTTCCGGCGTTTGCGGATTGGCGAAAAGTTCCGAAGAACGGCCCTGCTCCCAGATCTTGCCCTTGTGCATGAAGATGGTTTCAGTCGCCACGCGGCGCGCAAAGGCCATTTCATGGGTAACGAGGATCATGGTCATGCCGCCTTTGGCGAGGTTTTCCATGACGGTCAGCACTTCCTCGGTCAATTCGGGGTCGAGCGCCGAGGTCACCTCGTCGAACAGCATCACCTTCGGTCGCATGGCGAGCGAGCGGGCAATTGCCACGCGCTGCTGCTGGCCGCCGGACAGCTGGTCGGGATAGGAATCGAATTTCTCCGACAGGCCGACGAGTTGCAGGACCTCGCGGGCGATATCCTTTGTTTCCGATTTCGCCACATCCTTGACGATGCGCGGCGCGAGCATGATGTTTTCGCCGACCGTCAAGTGCGGGAAGAGATTGTAGCTCTGGAACACGATGCCGACATCGGTGCGCAGCTTGCGCAGCGCCTTGGCATCTTCGCCAATGGCATGACCGGCAATTTCGATGCGGCCCGAATTGATCTTCTCCAACCCATTCATGCAGCGCAACAGCGTGCTCTTGCCCGAGCCCGAGCGGCCGATGAGGGCGAAGACTTCACCACGGCCGACCGAAAGCGAAACGCCTTTCAGGACTTCCAGAGCGCCAAAGCTCTTGTGAACGTTTTCAACGATTACTTCCGGCATGAAGCCTCCTTTCCAGCCAACGCGACAGCTGGGACAACGGGTAGCAGACGATGAAATAAAGCACGGCCACCGCGACAAAGACGCGGAACGGCTGGAACGTGGCATTGTTGATGAGCTGCCCCGCTCTCGCCAGTTCGACGAAACCGATGATCGATGCGATGGACGTATTCTTGACGACCTGAACGGCGAAACCGACGGTCGGCGGCAGGGAAATGCGGATCGCCTGCGGCAGGATGACGTAGCGATATTGCTGGGCGCGGGTCAGCGCCAGCGATTCCGATGCTTCCCATTGCTGCTTCGGCACCGCCTGGATGCAGCCGCGCCAGATTTCGGCAAGATAACCTGATGTATAGATGGTCATCGACGCGCCGGCGGCGATCAAAGGCGGCAGTTCCAGTCCGGCAAGGCTGAGGCCGTAATAGGACAGGAACAGGATCATCAGCACCGGAATGCCCTGAATGACCTGGATATAGGTGCCGGCGGCAATGCGCAGCAGCTTGTTATCCGAGGTGCGGGCAAGAGCGATGAAAAAGCCGACGATGCCACCGCCGATAAGCGCAATGATCGTCAAAAGCACGGTCCATTGCAGGGCGGTCAGCAGGAAACCGAATTCGTTCCAGCCGAAAGTTCGAAGAGTCATGACTGCACCTCCGGCATGGCGGTCATCGTCTTGCGAGCCACGCGGCGGCCAAACAGCCACATGCCGATAAGGGCAAGGATGAGCCGCAGGCTGAGCGCCAGCGCAAGATAGATGAGCGTGACGACGATATAGACTTCGAAGGAGCGATAGGTCTGCGATTCCACGAAGGCTGCGGCGGCCGCAAGCTCATGGGTGGAAATGGCCGAGCATATGCTCGATGCCAGCATCATCAGCACGAACTGGCTGCAAAGCGAGGGATAGACCTTGGCGATGGCAGGCACGATGATGACGTGGCGATAGATCTGGTATCTGGTGAAACCAAGCGCCTCGCCTGCCTCGATCTGCGACTTGTGCACCGCCTCGATGCCGGCGCGGATGATTTCCGTCGAATAGGCCGCAAGATTGATCGTCATGCCGATCAGCGCCGCCGTATCCGCCCCTACCCTGAAGCCGAGGCCCGGCAGGCCGAAATAGACGATGAACAGCTGCACGAGAAACGGCGTATTGCGGATCACCTCCACATAGGCGTCCACGATGATGCGGACGATGCCGCCATTGATGGACCGCAGCGAGGCCAAAAGAATGCCGAAAGCGCAGCCGAGCACGATGGACAGGACAGACAGCTTGATCGTCAGCCATATGCCGTTCAGAATTTCATTCTGATATTGGGCGAGCGCGCCGAATTGAAAAGTATAGGACATGCGTCACTCCGTTGACATTTCCCGGTCCGCCGGAATTTTCCTCCGGCGGACGCGTTGAAAGGCTCAATCAGAAGCTTGGCAATTGCGGCAGCGGACGGCCGGTCCACTTCACCGAGATACGGTCGAGATCGCCCGACATCTTCATGAGGTAGATGGAGGTGTTCAGCCACTGGCGCAGCTCGAAATCCTCAAGCTTCGTCGCCATGGAATTGCCCTGCTGGAAGAAGGTGAAACCAACCTGCAGACCAGCCTCCGGGCGCTGCTTGATGATCGCTTCGCCAACCGTGGACGGCAGTGCGACGGCATCCACCTGACCGGCAAGCAGAGCCTGAGCGCTGGTGGAATCGTCTTCGTAAACGACGATTTCGAGACCTTCGACATTGGCCTTGCGCAGCGCGGTTTCCTGCGAGGAACCGCGATTGACCGAAACGCGCTTGCCCTTGAGGCTGTCGAGATTTTCGAACTTCTGGTCCTTGCCGGAGATGATGTCCATGTTGAAGGCGCTGTAGGGCTGCGTGAACATCACGGTCTTGGCGCGTTCACCGGTCGGTGCGAGCGTCGCAACAAGGAAATCGACCTTGCCGGTCTGAAGTGCCGGAATGCGGGCGGGCGGCGTCAGCGGCACCAGCTCCACCGGCAGCGACAGGTAAGAACCGATAAGATTGGCGACATCCACGTCGTAACCGGAAGGATTGCCCTTCTCATCCACCATGCCCATTGGCGGAGCGCCGGTGAGAACACCGATCTTGACCTTGCCGCGCGCCGTGATCTCGCTGAGCGAGACGGCATGGGCGGACGTCGTGGCAGCAAGCGAAGCGGCTGCAACACCGACGGCAACGGTCATGTTTTTCAGAAATCTTGAAATGCTCATGGTTTCTCCTCCAACCTTATAGTGGCTGTTCGACAGGAACAGCGGCCTTGCGCAAAGGACAAAATGTTCTCGATAACATTCTGTCGCGATTGACTAAAAACTCCTCCCAAGGGGACGCGAAGATCAAAAACAGCTGGAATTTCCAATGAAATTCAATGTTTTCGGCTGGTTATCGATTTTCCTCTGTTCGACACCATTTCACGTTCTTGGCAGGATCAATAATGCATGTTATCGGTATCATTGCAAGTCCGATCTACAGAACTGTTTTGGTCGGCATTCATTCGGGAGGGAAACATGTACACACGCTCGGCAATTTTCGAAGGCAGGATTCACCCCGGCCGGGAGGAGGAGTTTTTCCGCATCGTCGAGGAGAAATTGCTGCCCGTCTGGAAACGCATGCCAAATGCGCAGGCCGTGCGGGTGATGCGCACCGAGCGCACCGATCCGGACGCGGCTGCGATCATCATGGTGCAGGAAATCGACTATCCTTCGATGGAAGCCGTGGAGGAAGCACTGGTCTCGCCGGTTCGGCTGGAAGGCCGGGTGCTGACGGACGAGATGATGAGCATGTGCGACGGCCGTTTTTACCATCTGGTCTATAGCCGCGTCGCATAAATCCGGTGCACGCCGTATCGATCTGCAATCATACGGCGTGCTTTCCCTTGATATCTTCGTGTATGTCTTGTCCTGAACCGGTTCGAATTTAGGGAGACATGCTTTGGTGGAGCGCACGCCCTTGGCCGCAGCGTTAGTCACGTCAAAAAAAGCAACCATGAGCGACGTCTCGAAACTCGCGGGCGTCTCCAAGATGACCGTTTCGCGGGTGCTGGCCGATCCTGCCCTGGTGTCGGAAGACACACGCCAGAAGGTGATGAAGGCGATAGAGAAGCTTGGTTATGTGCCAGACCGGATCGCCGGTTCGCTCTCTTCCCGGCGCACCAATTTCATCACCGCCATCCTGCCGACGCTCACCAACTCCAACTTCGCCGACAGCGCCCAGGGACTCGCCAAGGCGCTGCGCGCGGCCGATTACCAGTTGCTGATCGGTTATACGATGTATGATCTGCAGGAAGAGGAGCGCGTGATCCGCACCATGATGGAGAGGCGTCCCGACGCGATTGTCGTTGCCGGCACCGTACATACCAAGATGGCGAGCGAAGTTCTGATGCGCGCCGGCATTCCGATCGTGGAAATCTGGGATGTTCCGGAACATCCGATCGACCACGCGGTTGGTTTCTCCAACTACGAAGTAGGAAGAAACGCCGCCAAATATCTGATATCGCTTGGTTTAAAGCGCATAGGCGCACTCGGCTCCCGGGCTGATGGCGCCGTGAACGACTGGCGCGGCGAAAGCCGCCTTGTCGGGTTTGCGGCGGCACTGCGCGAAGCCGGCATTCCCGACGATCTGATCATCCGGGAAGGCAGCGCGCCTGTCTCCTACGATCACGGGGCAAAGACGCTCGGCTCGTTGCTTGCGAAGGCGCCCGATGTCGAAGGCATTTTCGCGGTCTCCGATATTTCCGCCGTAGGCGCACTGATGGAATGTCATCGCCGAGGCATTCCCGTGCCGGATCAGGTATCGATTCTCGGTTTCGGCGATTTCGATATCAGCCGCCAATGTTACCCCGCGATTTCAACGATCCGCGTCGATGCCCAGATGATCGGCCGCAAGGCGGGCGAATTGCTGCTTTCGATATTGGAGCCGGAAAAGGATGCCGCTGTTCCCGAAGGGGCGCGGGTGGATGTGGGCTTTGAGTTGATCGTGCGGGAAACAACGAAGCGGTTGAGCCGGTGAGCGCCTAGCCCTATTGGAACGAGCGGGAACCGCTTGTTTCTTCTCCCCGAGGGGGAGAAGTCCGCGGCAGCGGGATGAGGGGGCAAGCTCTCCGAAATCCGGCAACGTCGCCCCCTCATCCGACCCTTCGGGCCACCTTCTCCCCGGCGGGGAGAAGAAATACGCGGCACCGCTGTGGCGTACTCAACATTCCATCTCAGTGACCCGCAGAGCCCCTACCTCGCACCCCAGGTATCCGTCAGCCGATACCCTTCCGGCCATGGATCCGACGGATCGAGCATATGCTGATGGATGCCGGTAACCCAGCCGCGGCCGGAGATTTCCGGCAGGATGGCCGGGCGGTCGCCGACTGTTGTGGTTCCGAGGATGCGGCCGGTGAAGGTCGAGCCGATCAGCGATACCGCCGTCAGCGTTTCGCCTTCCTTCATTTCGCCGCGCGCATGCAGAACGGCCATGCGGGCCGAAAGTGCCGTGCCGGTCGGCGAGCGGTCCACCTTGCCCGGCTGGATGGCGACGGCCGCCCCTGCCCTGAGACCTTCCGCCGTGCGCTCCACCTTGCCGGCGAAAAGGCAGAAGGAAAAATGCCGCCAGTCCGGGTTTTCGGGATGGTCGAAGCCCAAAGCCCTGTTGGCGGCATTGGTGATGCGCACACCGAGGCGGGCGATCTCATGCGCCTCTTCCGGCTTCAGGCTGAAGCCCATCGCCTCGGCATCAACGATGACGAAGCTGTCGCCACCATAGGCGGTATCGACCTTCAGCGTACCGAGACCTTCGACCTCGAGTTCCGCGTCGAGTTTTGCGGCAAAGCTCGGCAGGTTCTGCACGAAAATGCGCTCGGCCTTGCCGTTGCGGCATTCGGCGCGCACCTTCACCAGTCCGCCGGGAGCTTCCAGCAGCATATGGGTTTCCGGTTCCTGCATCGGCACGATACCACCATCCAGAAGCACGGTGGAAACGCAGATGGAATTGGAGCCGGACATGGGCGGTGTATCTTCCGGCTCCATGATGATGAAGGCGGCATCCGCATCCGGATGTTTCGGCGGCACCAGCAGATTGACGTGGCGGAACACGCCGCCGCGCGGCTCGTTGAGCACGAAGTTGCGCAGGGTCTCATCGCGGGCGATGAAACGGCTCTGTTCCCAGATCGTCTCCCCCGGCGGCGGCTTCACCCCGCCAACGATAACATCCCCCACTTCACCTTCCGCATGGGCGGAAATTACATGAACTGTCTTGATACTGCGCATTCAGTTCTCCTCAGGAAAGCCAGACAGGAAGGCGGGATACGGCACGGCCGGTCAGCGCGCTTTCGACGCAATCGGCAAGGCTGCCGAAGCGCACAGCGCGGCCGCTGAGACCAGGACCGTAATGGGCGTATTTGCCGGAATTGGTCATGAGTGCGCGCGTCTTCGTCGGGAAGACCGGCTCGGAAATCGAACACCAGCAGAGATCCGGCAGCACCTGCACGCCGCTGTCCTTCAAACTCTGCAACGTGCCGTCCTGCACAGCCGCATCGATGACCTGCTGGCCGGCGGTGACGATGACGGCGACATCCGCATGGCGTTTGCGGCCATTGAACACGGTGACAAGGGGGCGGCATTCCTCCAGCGAGGCATGCGGGCTGCCGATGGCGACAAGCTGCACCTCTTCCGGACCCTCGTTCAGAAGCGACCAGCCGGCGGCCATATCGGCGAGCGAAATGGTGACGGTGTCGGCGGTTTCGAGCGGCGCTAGTTCCGCTTCCGGCGTCACCCCCTCGATATGCAGCATGGGCGAGGCGGAGGTGGTGCCGAAGGCGGCACACAGCGCCTTGAGATCGTCCCGCGACGGCTTTGCGGCCCCGAGACCACGCAGCAACGGAATACAATCCGGCGCGGCCTTGCCGGCGAGATAGCCAACGAGCGGCCAGAAGGCATCATCGATACCAGCTGGCAACGCCACATCGACGATGCGCTGCGGCCTGCGGTTTTCCTTGAGATAGACCCCCGAAAGCGGCGCCCTGCCCGTCATCGCAATGCAGAGGTCGAGAAAATCCGGGTGCTTTGCGGTGCGGGCACCGAGCACCGTATTGGCGAAGATCACCGCATTCGATTCGGCCCAGCCGATCGATTCACCGGCACTTGGGGCACTGTCCAGCAGGTAAGGCGAACAGGTGAAGGTGGGGCGACAGCCCATGCGCACATAGGCATCCGCCAGTCTTGCGGCCGGATCGCCGAAATCCTCCGGCACGCCCTGCGCCCGCCAGTGCGCCTTGTCCACCGAAATGGCGTTCATGGTGGTCGGTACCCGCACCTTGCCACCCATGTCAGCCATTTTTTCGGCAAAGGTGAGGTTGGCGGGGCTGGCATAGATACAGCCATCGATATGGCCCTGCGTCACATCGACAAGCGCCGAAGCGCCCTGCTGCGCGGCCATGGCGACGATGATGCGCATGGCCTGCCGCACGGCGATGCCGTCTCGCCCCTCGAGCATTGCCCCATCATCGTCCTTCAGGTCGAGATGGGCCGTCGCCGGCGGCGCGATGGCAAGCGAGATACCGTCAGCCTCAATGGTGTTCTCATTGATGCTGACATGCGCAGCACGCGAGAAGCGGGCGAAATTATCCGCATCCAGACGGACGACCGGCAGAGCCTTGTCGAACATTTCCGCCGCGACGAGAGCGCCGAGTGTCAGAACGTCTTCAGCCTCGCAGAAAACCAGCGCCGAGGGCGCACGGCCGGTGAGGATGAGATCGAGCAGCACGCCGGAACCGGTGCAGGAGCCGCGGCTGGTCGGCATGAACAGCACACCGCCGGTGAGACAGGCGCCATGCAGCGGGTGATGCACGTCGATCACCTTGCCGGTGGCGGGATCGACCCCGCCCCAGAAGCTCAGCGCCTCGGTCGTGGCGATAACCTTGCCTTCGGCGGCGCCAGCCAGAATGCTGCGCGCCTCGGGAGCGGTGATTGGCGAAACGGCAGAAGACATCGAAAATCTCCCTAAAGCATTTCCGTCAAAATTGCGTAGCGGTTTTACGCCCGGAAAATGCGTGAAAAAAAGAGCTAGAGAATTTTTGCGTTTTGGGGAAAAGCCAAAACTCTCTAGAAACGTTGCGGCGAAAATGCCCTTGTATCGATGGCGGGTTTTTGCCCCGTCAGAAGATCAGCGACGATGCGGGCCGTGCCCGCCGATTGCGTCAGCCCCAGATGCCCGTGGCCGAAAGCATAAACCACCCGTGCCGTGTGCCGCGCTTCACCGATGGCCGGCAGGCTGTCCGGCAGCGACGGGCGAAAGCCCATCCACTGCTTGCCGCCTTCGGTTTTCAGGCCCGGCAGGAAGCTCTTCGCTTTGGTCAAAAGCGCCTCCGAACGGGCGAAATTGGCCGGAAGCTCCAGCCCGCCGAGTTCCACAGCACCGCCAACGCGGATACCGGAGGAAAGGCGGGTAACGACGAAACCATGGCCGCCGAAGGTGACCTGCGTGCGCAGATCGAAAGCACCCGAAGGCAGGGTGGTATTATAACCCCGTTCCGTTTCCAGCGGAATTTTTTCACCAAGCGAGCGGGCGATGCGGTGCGAGAAAGCCCCGGCCGCCAGCACCACCTTACCGGCCTTGCGGGTGCGGCCATCATGGCTCACCACCTCGACACCGTCTTCCAGCGGCCGGAGCGAGGCGACATCAAGGCATTCGATGCGACCGCCAATGGTGCGGAAATGGTCGGCCAGCGCCAGCGTGTAAAGCTTGGGATCGGCAATGGAATACCAGCCGGGCGTAAACGTGCCACAGGTAAAACGCGGCGCGATGCCGGGCTGTATCTCGGCCATCTGTTCGGCGTTCAGATGCCGGAACTCGATGCCATGGCGTTCGCGCGCCTTCCAGCCGGGAAGCGAGGCTTCGAATTCCGCCTCGCTTTCATAGACCTGAAGGTTGCCCTCCTTGCGCAGCATGGCAATGGTGTCCGTCTTTCTGAGAAACGGCTCCAGCTCTGCTTTGGAAAGATCCATCAGCGCCGTCTGGGCGGCCGTGGAATGCTCGACTTTCGATGCCGCGCAGGCCCGCCAGAAGCGGAACATCCACGGCGCGATCTTCAGCGCATAGGCCGGCGGCACGCTGAGCGGACCGAGCGGATCGATGAGCCATTTCGGCGCTTTCCAGAGAATGCCCGGCGATGCGAGCGGCAGGATATCGGTGAAGGCGAAGGCGCCGGCATTGCCGGCCGAAGCGCCCGCCGCCGGTCCCTCGCGATCGATGACGGTGACCGAAAGACCACGGCCCTGCGCGGCAATTGCCGCCGAGAGGCCGACGACGCCGGCCCCTATGACGATGACATCATTGGCTGGCATTACCGCACGCTCGCCAGGAACTTCTGGGTTTCAGCATGCTGCGGTGCGCCGAACAGCTGGTCAGGCGTACCGATTTCCGCCATCACGCCCTGATGGAAGAAGGCGACGCGGTTCGAGACATCGCGGGCGAAGGCCATTTCATGGGTGACGCAGATCATCGTCATGCCCTCATCCGCCAGCATCTTCAGCGTATCGAGCACTTCGCCCACCAGCATCGGGTCGAGCGCTGACGTGACTTCGTCGAACAGCATATATTCCGGCGACATGGCGAGCGCGCGAGCAATCGCCATGCGCTGCTGCTGGCCGCCCGACATGCGGTTGGGATAGACCTTCAGCTTTTCGGCAAGGCCCACATGGGTCAGCTGCTTGACGGCGATTTCCTCGGCCTGTTCCTTGGAAATACCGAGCACCTTGCGCGGCGCCAGCATGACGTTTTCAAGCACCGTCAGATGCGGGAAGGCGTTCCATTGCTGGAAGACGATGCCGACCTTGCGGCGCAGCTTGTTGAGGTCCGTGGACTTTGCATGCACTTCCGTGCCGTCGATAACGATCTTGCCGCTGTCGATAGGCTCGAGGCCGTTGATGCAGGTCAGCAGGGTCGACTTGCCGGAACCCGAACCGCCGATGATGGTGACGACCTCGCCCTTGTTGACGGTGAGGTTGATCCCTTTCAGAACCTCCAGCGGGCCGAAGGATTTGCGGACGTTTTCGATCTCAATCATTGGGGGACCACCGTCTTTCGAGATACCCGCCGAAACGGGCGATGGGGAAGCTGATAAGGAAGTAGATGGCGCCGCAGATCATCAGGATGGTCAGCGGTTCCTGCAGGCGGGTGACGAGGATCTGCGAGGCGCGCAGAAGCTCGATGAGGCCAAGCCACAGCACCAGTGCCGAATCCTTCATGACACCGAGCGTCAGCCCGATCCAGGAAGGCAGCGACACGCGGGTAGCAAGCGGCAGCACGATGTAGCGCATGTCCTGCGACCACGTCATGCCGAGCGAGCGGCAGGCGCGGCGCGTATTGGACGGTACGGCGTCGATGCCGCCGCGCACGATCTCGGTGCAATAGGCTGCCGTATAAAGCGACAGCACCACGCAGGAGGTGGTAAATGGCGGCCAGCCGAGCTTGGCGATCGACTGGAAGGCGTTGCCGAGAACCAGCTGGATGAGCAGCGGCACAGAGCGGAAAATATCCAGCACGAAGGTCAGCGGCAGCGACCAGTAAGGGCCGAACTGGAAACGGATGATACCGAAGATGATTCCCATAAGGGTGCCCGCCGTGACGGCGACGGCGGTGACGGCAAGCGTCATGCCGGCACCCTTGGCCAGGAAGGCGAGATCACTCCAGCTGAGAGCGGTTTCAAACATGGCTCACCTCTCTCAGTAACGGAACAGACGCCAGGCCAGCATTCTGGCGGCGAGCGTGACGATTTTGGCGATCACGTAATAGATGACCGCGGCGAGCGCGAAGAATTCAAAGGTGCGGAACGAGCGGGCATTGAGCGCCTGCGTGACGCCGGCCAGATCCGTATTCATGCCGACCGTGACACCGAGCGAGGTCATGAGGATCGCCCAGACCATCTGGTTGGTGGCCGGCAGGAAAGCCACGCGCAGCATCTGCGGCAGGATGATCAGCCGGAAGGTCTGCATCGAGGTCATGCCAAGCGAACGGCCCGACCGCGTCTGCGTATCCGGGATTGCTTTCAGCGCACCGCGGAAGTTCTCGGCCAGATAACCGGCATTGTTAAACGCGATACCGACCAGAAGCGCGGTATAGGGGCTGAGGTGGATGCCGAAATTACCAAGCCCGAAATGGGCCATGTAAATCTGGAAAAGTGCCGGCGTGTTGCGGGCAACCTCCACCCAGACGGAGGCCAAAGCGCCGAGAACGCGGTTGCCGGAGAGCCGGAACAGCGTCAGCAGGATGGCGAAGGTAAGACCGATCACCATCGACAAAAGGGCGATCTGCAGCGTTACCACCGCACCGTCCAGAAGCTGCGGCAAAGCCTTCAGCGCCTGATTCCAGTGGAATGTATAGTTGAACATTAAGCGTCCCGCCTTTTCAGAAACGATCAACGGCGCGATCATTTCGACCGCGCCGTTTACGAAAAGTCCTGATCAGCGATAAACGCCGTTGACGGTGAGCGATGGAACCTCGCCGCCAACCCATTTTTCGTAGAGTTCGGCGTAACGGCCGGTACGAACCTGCTGGTTGATGAAGAGGTTCAGGTAGTTGATGAGACCGTATTCGTCACGGTTGGTGAAGAGCGCGACATAGTCGATGTCGTAAGGCGCCTTGCCGACCACCGAGATGCCGGCGAACTTGCCGCCCTTGACGTTGGACTGCGCAACCGTGGAGGTGGAAACGGTGGCGTCGATCTGGCCCTGGCTCAGAGCGAGGAAGACATCGGCCTGCGTCTGGTAAGGACGGAACTCGCCGGTTCCCCATTCCTTGACCGACTTTTCGAGCGCGATGGCTTCGAACGTGCCGGCGGTTGCGCCAACCGTCTTGCCCTTCATGTCCTCGAAGGACTTGATACCCGACTTGTCATTGGCGGTAACGGCCATTTCGAAGGCGAAATAAGGCACGGTCATGCCGACCGTCTTGGCGCGCTCCAGCGTATCGGAGGTCGACGCAACGCCGACATCGACGCGGCCCGACATCAGGGCGGGAATGCGCTCGGGGAAAGGCGTTTCGACGATTTCAGCCGTGACGCCGAGCGCCTTGGCGAGATCGTTGCAATAATCGACGTCGAAGCCAACAGGGTTGTTTGCGTCGTCACGCGAACCCATGGGCGGGAAATCGAGCACGACGGCGCAGCGCAGCGTACCGGCGGAAATGATGTCGTCAAGTTTGTCGGCCTTGGCCGGCGTGATAACGGAAGTGGTGGCCAGAAGGCCGGCGATGATGACCGATTTTTTCATTCTTTATTTGCTCCCACAATTGGTCTGCCTTTGAAGGCCCGGTCACTATTTCCCTATGGGGCCGATAAATCAACATAAAAATACAACTAGTATACAAAAAGAATTTTGCAGCATCGAATAATCGGGATTTGCCGCATGGGTGGTTGTGTGGGGGTGTGAAGAAAAGACTCTTTTCAGCCCAAGGACTTGAGCCGACGCGAATGCCGCGGGCCGCCCGGGAATGCGAGGAAAGAGGAAACCGTCACAAAAACTGAAAACTCTGTATCTTCGATGCCGATTTACGCTTTCATGGCACTTCACCGAAAAGACGAGTTGCAATAGACCCGCCTTTGTATACTTTATGTATTCAAGATGTGCGAGCAGATATCGGAGGATCATGATGAGCGACGCCACCACCCTGACCATTGATGCGCTTTCAAAGCGGGTTGAAGAAATTTTCCGCAAGGCGGGGCTGAATGACGTGCAGTCGGGAGCGCTTGCCCGCGTCATCACCGCCGGCGAGCGCGACGCCTGCAAATCGCACGGCATCTACCGCATCGAGGGCGCGCTGCGCACCGTCAAGGCCGGCAAGGTGAAGCCTGACGCGATCCCTGATGTGGCCGAAGATGACGGCACGGCAATCGTGAAGGTCAACGCCAATGGCGGCTTTGCCAACCCAGCTTTCGAACTGGGCCTGCCGGTTCTGGTGGAGCGGGCGAAACGTTCGGGCATCGCCGCACTCGTCATCAATGACTGCACGCATTTCTCGGCGCTCTGGCCGGAAATCGAGGGGCTGACCGAGAACGGCCTTGCCGGGCTGGTGATGTGCCCCAGCTATTCCGCCGTTGCCCCCACCGGCGGCAGCAAACCGCTTCTCGGCACCAACCCCTTCGCTTTCGGCTGGCCCCGTAAGGATACATCACCCTACGTCTTCGATTTCGCCACTTCTGTTGCGGCGCGCGGCGAAATCGAACTGCACCGTCGCGCAGGCAAATCCCTGCCGGAAGGATGGGCGCTGGACGCTGAAGGCAAGCCGACGACCGACCCGGAAGCCGCGCTTGCCGGTTCCATGCTGCCTTTCGGCGGGCACAAGGGATCGGCAATCGGCACCATGATCGAACTTCTCGCCGGTATCATGATCGGCGACCTGACCAGCCCCGAAGCCCTCGACTTTCTCGGCAGCACGGCGCTCGCCCCCACCCACGGCGAGCTGATTGTCGCCTTCTCTCCCGAAGCCTTCGCCAAGGGCCGCCCCGGCGACCCGTTCCAGCGCGCGGAAGTGCTGTTCGACGCCATCATCGGCCAGGGCGCCCGCCTGCCCTCCGGCCGCCGCTTCGTCGCACGCGCCAAGTCCGAAAGCGAGGGTATCACGCTGACCGCAGCAGAAATGGCCGGGCTCGACCGATTGCTGGAGAAGGGTCTGGACGCGGTCTCCTGACCGCGTTGCGGAGCGATATACAAAAGGCTGAGGGCGCGGGCCTGACGTGATGGCGAAGACCGCAAACCTCTCCTCCGTCATGCTCGGGCCCGTCCCGAGCATCTGCAACCGATTGATTTGACTATACGTTGGCAGACCCTCGGGACACGCCCGAGGATGACGTCGAAGCCGGGGAACGATCAAACCTCATAACATGCAAAAAAGGCCCGCATTTGCGGGCCTTTTGTTTTCACGTCAGCGACTGCTCAGGCAGCCTTACAGGTCTGAACGGCACCGGGAAGCTTGCTCCAGTCGGCATACCAGCTGTTGAACAGCTTGAACTGCGCCTCTACATAACCGCGCTGGCTGTCCGTCAGGGCGTCGGTTTCGTTGAAATGCAGCGTGTATTCCTTGTCGCCCTTCAGCACCATCATGTGCTTGAAATACAGAACCAGATCCGGACCTTCATCAAAGGAGGAGAGTACGGCCAGCGCCTGCTCCAGCTCCAGCGCGCGGGTGCGGGCATCCGCATCACCCTTGGCAGCGGCCTGCGACAGCTTGCACAGGTGAATCACTTCCTTCGGCAGAACATTGCCGATGCCGGTGATGGCGCCGGTTGCACCGCAGTTGACGAAGCCGTGGAAAACGGCGGTATCGACGCCGATCATCAGGGTCACTTCATCATCACGGCTGGTGATGTTTTCAGCTGCGTAACGCATATCAGCCGGACCGCCGAACTCCTTGAAGCCGATAAGGTTCTTGTGTTCGGCACGCAACGCGAAGAAGAGATCTGCGCGGGTGGCAAAACCGTAATAGGGGCTGTTGTAGATAACCGCCGGGATTTCAGGAGCGGCCGAAAGAATGGCCTTGAAGTGCGCCTTCTGGGCCGCGATGACGGAACCGCGAGACAGGACGCGGGGAATAACCATCAGGCCCTTGGCGCCAACCTTCTGGGCGTGGGCGGCATGCGCCACGGCGGACGCCGTGTTGACCGCACCGGTGCCGACGATAACGGGGATGCCAGCCTTGACCAGGCGCTCCACGCCTTCCATGCGCTGCTCATCGGTGAGAAGCGGCCAGTCGCCCATGGAACCGCAATAAACGACGGCCGACATGCCATCGGCAATCAGTTCCTTGCCCTTGCGCACAAGCGCATCAAAATCAGGGGTGCGATCTTCCTTGCAGGGGGTCATCAAGGCGGGAATCACGCCGGAAAAAATGCTGGCCGTCATTATTAGCTCCTAAGGCACATGGTTCTCAGGAATGGACGCAGCGATGCGCCACCCTTTCAACAAGGACATTACTATCTTGTATTTTATTTGTCGACAAGAAATCGACAAGCTATAGATTTATTTCCAGCCGCTCATTTCGCACCAGCAATTTCTGCACCTGCTGCACGATCTGTTCCGCATGTTCACGCGCCAGTTTTTCGGAAAGGGCGATATCCCGCGCGGCGATGGCGGCGATCATTGCGTCATGGTCATCGACGAAACGCTTCGGCAGACGGTCCTCATAGGACTGGTAATAAAGTCTCAGAATGCGCCGCCCCTCATCCAGCAGGCGCTTGAACAGGCTGGTGAAATAGGGGTTTCGGCCTGCCTCGGCGATGGAAAGATGAAGTGCGGCGTTGGTGGAAATCATTGCCAGCGCATTCTGCTCTTCCACCGCAATGGCGAATTCCGCATTATGGGCACGGATTCCCGCAAGATCCTCGGGGCGGTGATATTGCGCCGCAAGCTGGGTGGTGACCCGGTACATCAGCACCAGCGCATCGAAATAGGTGTGCATGTTGAGGAAATCGATATTCGACACCATGGTCGAGCGGTTCGGCAACGTATCGATCAGCCCCTCACCCGAAAGCCGCACCAACGCCTCGCGTATGGGCGTGCGCGACATCTTGAACCGTTCGGCAAGCTGCACCTCGTCAATGGGGCTTCCCGGCGGCAGGACCAGATCGAGAATCTCGTCGCGCAGCAGATCATAGACCATCTTCACGCCGGAGCCGCGCTTGCGCTCGGCAGAAGCAATTATATCCGTCATAGCCAAATCCTTCTTGTCGACATAAAGAGTACTATTATCTTTTTTCGTTATCAACGACGCGTTGCAGCCCCGCCTCCCCGAATGGCGGAATAATTGTTCAAAAACAACAAAAAGCCGTCGCGAAAATTACTCGCGACGGCTTTTAATTGTTCAGTTTGTGGCGTGTACGCTGTTTATAAAATGTCGCCGCTTAGTTTATCGGGGAACGGGGAGCACGCCGCCTGTTTCTTCTCCCCCTTCGGGGAGAAGGTCGCGGCAGCGGGATGAGGGGGCAAGGGTAGAGATATTCGGCAACGTTGCCCCCTCATCCGACCCTTCGGGCCACCTTCTCCCCGGCGGGGAGAAGAAACGAGCCGCACCCTCGTGCTCCCCCCGTAACTCCCTGTCGCTGTAGCTGCGCCTCAGTTCCGCAGGCCGGTGGCCACGACGGAGATCTTGAAAGCCCCGTCCAGCGTCGGATCGAAAGAAGCGCCCATCACCACATCCGTCTCCTCGCTGACAGCCTCGCGCACCAGCGTCATCGCCTCATCGATCTCATAAAGCGTCAGATCGTTGCCACCGGAGATGGCCACCAGCGCACCGCGCGCTTCTTTCAGCGACGGTTCGCCGAGCAGCGGGTTGGCGATGGCGGCGGCCGCCGCTTCGGAGGCGCGCTTTTCACCCTTGGCCTGCGCCGTGCCCATAAGCGCCCGGCCACCATTTTTCATGACGTAGCGCACATCGGCGAAATCGAGATTGACGAGACCCTCGCGCAGAATGAGATCGGTGACGCAACGCACGCCGAGCGACAGGACCTTGTCGGCCGTCTTCAGCGCATTCTCGAAGGTGGTGCCAGCGTCGGCGATGCGCAACAGGTTCTGGTTGGGAATGACGATGACGGTATCGGCGGTATTGAGCAGGTTGGCAAAGCCGTATTCGGCAGCCCGCATGCGGCGCGCACCTTCAAAGCTGAAGGGAAGCGTAACAACGCCGACGGTGAGGATGTTCTTTGCCCGGCAGGCTTCCGCAATTACCGGGGCCGCACCCGTGCCGGTGCCGCCGCCCATGCCGGCGGTGATGAAACACATGTCGTAACCGCTCAAGTGATCCATGATCTCATCGAGTGAATCGATCGCCGCCTGCCGACCGACCTCCGGATCGGCCCCTGCACCAAGTCCACCGGTCAGCTCGGAACTGAGCTGCACCATCCGCGGTGCATTGGTTTTCTTCAGCGCCTGCGCGTCCGTATTGGCGGCGATGAAATCGACCCCGCTAATGCCCTCGGAGATCATGTTGTTGATCGCATTTCCGCCACCGCCACCAACGCCGACGACAGCGATATTGGGAGTGTTGCGGGCAATCGAAGCGCGCGGAGACTGGGTCATCGTGTTATTCTCTTTCTAAACTCATAGTGTCCCGCGCCGTTTTGGCCGCGGCACGCGAATGATCGGCGGCGTTCCGGCACTTCCTTCCTGGCGCACGAAGGAGGCTTTAACGCGTTGAATTGCATATAAGCTATCGGCCGATTGCGGCCAAAAGACTTGTGCTCCAGCGGCGAAAGATGCGCTACGGCAACGTTCTCCCACCCTTCCCCCGGATGAAAACCAAACCGAATCAACTGCTTCGCTATTGAATGGTGATAGCCGAAAAGGCACGCCGTTTACACTCCATTCACTATGTTTATCTCAGTTTGGAACGAGTTGTGCCGACAAGTGTTTGCTTGCCGACCGCGCTTGGCGCACAGAATGGAGGCAGGCATATGTTGGCAGACGTCTTGCAAAGCGAACCGGGTTTCCGCATGGAACAGCCGCGGGTGCTGATCGTCGAAGATGAGTTCCTCATCGCCATGGACATAGAGGATTCCATTCTCCAGGCGGATGAAGAGGCAGATGTCATCGGCATCGCCAACCGGCTGGATGAGGCCGTTGCGCTCGGCAGCCGCGCCGACATCGCCTTCGTCGACGTCAACCTTGCCGATGGCCAGACTGGCCCGGAGATCGGCCGCCGTCTTTCCCAGGATCATGGCGTGGTGGTGATTTTCATGACGGCAAACCCGGAAGTGGTCGTCAATCTGGGCATTGGCGCCGGAGTGATTGCCAAGCCCGTGCCGCAGGACGCAGTGGGACAATGCCTGTCCTACGCGCTTGCCAAACGGGCCGGCACGCATGCGGTGACGCCCATCGGCATGATGGCTTTCGACTGAGGCACTTCCTTAAAATTAAGCTGACCTGAAGATAAGGCTGAAAATAGAAAAGCCTGCCGCGGGAGGAGGTGCGGCAGGCTTCTGAAAAGATGAACAGCGATATGGGAGGAGGAAACCGCTGTCCCTGGGGCAATCCTTGGGAGGAGGAGTAGGATCGCCCGCATTACCAAAAGGATGTGGGAGGAGGTACATCCGTTTCGATGATTTGAAGATAGCATTTTCCTGCGCATTTCACAGGCATAAGCTTGCAGTACAGATATGCATTTGGTGCATGGCGAATTTCACGCTGCGGGATATCGATGCCACAGCTTCACGTCTTGTCGCATCGTCTGCAAAAACCGCAGACTGCCTATTTCACGCAGCCGGGCAAAACTTCGTTACAAGCGCCAAAAGGCAACGAAGAAATTGAATGATGCGCCAAAACAAAAACGCCCGCGAAGCGGGCGTTTGGGCATTCAGACACGACAATATCGTCTTGATTATTTGCCGATTGCGGCGCGGGCAACGCTGGTGATCTGGCTGCGGTCGAGACCGAGATCGTGCAGTTCACGGGTGCTCATGCGGCCCAGTTCGTTGATGGTCTGACGATATTTGCGCCAATTGTTAAAGCTGCGTGCTACGTTCATGACATGACCCTTTCTTGAGGTTTAGGTGACGTCAGCAACGTTTTCGTTCCGGCGTCCTTTGATGCCCTCTATATGCGCTTTCTCATGCCCAATGAACAGGCAGAATAAGGCAATACACCCATGCGCCAGACGCAAGGGTACCTCGTGACGGTTTGCAACGAAAAAGAAACGTGACTGAAATTCAGCCGGTTCGCGAGGCTTTACTCGGCGCTGTCATCTCAAAACTTGTAGCGGACACCGAATACATTGGCGTTTGTAGCGCCCTTCATATTGCCCAAAGTTTTGCCACCGCCGGAACGGTGGTGAAGGCGCCAGAAGAATTCCGTCGATGAATCCTCGCTGAAGGAGACATTGATTTCCGGCCCCAGATAAAACAGGACATTGGCATTGCCGTCGTCCTTGATTTCCTGCTCGCGCTCACGGCCCGGCTGCGCATCCGTGACAAGGCTGAGGCCGGCGGTGAAGCTCGGCGTGATAAACAGCCGTTCGCCAAGCCTGATCTGCTCATAACGTGCGACCGGGCCGGCCCAGACTTCGCCGGTAAAACCTTTGCCAAATCTGGCGGCTATGCCAATCTCGCCGCCCAGTTTTACATTGCCGATACGGTAGGGATAAAACTGGTAGCCGCCGCCGATAGTGGCGTTTCTTTCATATTCCACTGGAATGAGCGCAGCACTTTTCAGCATGTCTTCTTTCGTCATGGCGCCAGCGAAACCGAATATCGCCTCGCTCGTCTCCGAAGTCATATCCTCAGAGGCGAAAGATGATGTCGCAGCCAGTGCGATCATGGCCGTCAAAGACAGACGTGCTGCAATATTCATTATGCTACTCCTGAACAAAGCCCGCTTTTACCCAGCCGTCCTCATAGGCATATTCCCGGAAGGCGAACATACCGTTACCGAACACAATTAATTCAACTTGTCCGGAAATGGCCTAAAAATGGCGGGTTCCCCTCACCTCAGCGCAGGAAACGCCGGAAGCGGCGAAGCGCAAAAACGAAGAGCGCCGAGCCGATAGCCAGCAGCGCCAGCAGTTGCGGCCACACCACATCCAGCCCGGCGCCCCTGAAAAGCACCGATTGCGCCAGGATGACGAAATGAGTGTTGGGTGCGAGAAGCATGAGATACTGGATGATATCAGGCATGCTTTCACGTGGCGTCATGGCGCCGGAAAGCACCTGCAACGGCAGCAGGAACAGGATCAGCAGCATGCCGAATTGCGGCATGGACCCGGCAACCGTTGCGAGGAATATGCCCATCGACGTCATGGCGAAGAGCTGCAGGGCGGTTCCAAGCAGAAAGAGCAAGAGCGAGCCTTCTATGGGAATGGCAAGCAGACCCCGGACGACGACGAAGAGGGAAAATGCCGAAGCCACCAGCACGACAAGGCCCATGGACCAGACCTTGCTGAGCATGATCTCCAGCGGCGTGACCGGCATGACCAGCAGATGCTCCACCGTGCCATGCTCACGCTCGCGAATGAGCGCCGCCCCGGTCAGCACGATCGACAGCATGGTGATGGCGGTGATGATGTTGTTGATCGAGCCGAACCAGGATTTGTCCAGTTCCGGGTTGAAGCGAGAGCGCAGTGTCAGATCTACCGGCACCGAAGTCACGCCGCGATAGCGGTTGATATATTCCTGAACTTCGCTCGTCACGATGGTCTGAACATAACCGCCGCCGCTGAAAGCCTGACTCATGCGGGTGGCGTCGATATTGAGCTGGATGGCGGGCTGTTGCCCGGCCATCAGCCGGCGCTGGAAATCCGGTGGAATATTGAGGGCGAAAGTATCGAGCCCAGCATCCATGCGCTTGTCCATCTCGGCGATGGAAATCTGCTTCGGCGGCGCGAAATAGGGCGGGTAAAAAGCCGTGCTGATGCGCCCGGAAAGCGGCGACTGATCCTCATCGACAATCGCGATGGCGGCATTGTTCAGCGTCTCCGGCAATGCGCTGGAGCCGGTGTAGATCTGCAGCGTGAAAGCGTAGACAATCAGGAGCAGCAGCATGCCATCACGCGCAAGCCCGCGCAGTTCCTTGATGCCGAGCTGGAAGATGTTGGACGAAAACAACCTCATGACGCCTGTTTCCTCAAAAGCGCGGCACCGGCGATGAGCAGCAGCGGAATGGCGATGATGAGCGGCAGGAACGAGCCGGAAAGGCCGGCGAAATCCAGTCCCTTGGAGAAGGTGCCGCGCGAAATGGTCATGAAATAGGTGGCGGGATAGATGTTGCCGATAAAGGCCCCCGCCCCCTGCAGCGACGAAACGGGATCGATCATGCCCGAATATTGCGTGGCCGGAATAAGCGTCAACAGGGCCGTGCCGAAGATCGCCGCGATCTGGCTCTTCATGAAAGACGACATGACGAGACCGATGGATGTGGCGATGATGACAAAGAGCAGCGCTCCCGTTGCGTAAGCGAGATAACTTCCCGTGAAGGGTACCTGAAAGATGAAGATGGCGAATGCCGTCAACAGCAGGAAATTGAGCATGCCGAGAGCGACATAGGGAAGCTGCTTGCCGATCAGGAACTCCAGCCGCGTGGTCGGCGTCACGTAAAGATTGACGATGGAGCCAAGCTCCTTTTCCCGGACGACGCTGAGCGCCGCCAGCATGGCCGGTATGAGCATCAGCAACAGCGGAATGACCGCCGGCACCATGGCGACGAGACTTTTGACATCGGGATTGTAACGATAGCGCGTCTCGATGCTGAAGCCACTCTGCGTCGCCGCACTTCCGTAGATTTCACTCGCCTTGCGGGCCAGCCATGTCTGGTGCATGCCCTGCACGTAACCACGCACCGTCTCGGCCCGCTGCGGCATGGCACCGTCGATCCATGCGCCGACCTCCACCGTCTTTCCGCGCAAGACATCGCGGCCGAAACCGGGCGGGATTTCAATGGCAAGGCTGAGTTCGCCGTCACGCATGCGCCTGTCCATATCGGCATAATCGCGGATAGGTTCTTTCTCGATGAAATAACGCGAGCCGGCTATGTCGAGCACGTAATCGCGGCTGATGGTGGAATCGTCACGGTCCAGCACCGCGAAGGTCAGATCCTCGACATCGAGATTGATACCATATCCGATCACGAACATCAGGATGACGCTGCCAAGCACCGCCAGCGTGCCGCGAATGGGGTCTCGCTGCAGTTCCAGCGCCTCGCGCCGCGTATAGCTGAACATGCGCCTGACATCGAAAAACCGTTTGCGGGCGGGCGCTGCATGCGGCGTCGCGGGCACGGCCACTGCCGGAGCAGGAACGGCGGCGGCCTGCGTCTTCTTTACACCGGACGCATCTTCGAGATAGGCGACAAAGGCCTCTTCCAGCGTTGCGGCATTGCGACTTCTGGTGATCGCGTCTGGCATATCGCTGATCAGCACCTTGCCGGCATGCATCAGCGAAATCCGGTCGCAGCGCTCCGCTTCGTTCATGAAATGGGTGGAGATGAAGATGGTGACATTATCGTTACGCGAGAGATCGGCGAGGATTTGCCAGAAGCCGTCCCGCGCCACCGGATCGACACCCGAGGTCGGCTCATCAAGGATGAGAATATCAGGCGAATGGATCATCGCCACCGCCAGCGACAGCCTTTGGCGGATGCCGAGCGGCAGGTCGTCAGGCATGGTTTCCATAACGGCGCCGAGATCGAAACGCTCCGCCATCGCGGCGATACGCGGCTGAATGGTTTCTTCCGGCAGCTTGAACAGCCGCGCGTGCAGATCGAGGTTCTGGCGCACCGTCAGCTCGGAATAGAGCGAGAACGCCTGGCTCATGTAACCGACGCGGTGGCGGATCGCCATGTCACTGGCATCCACCTTGTGCCCGAAGAGCTTCGCTTCGCCTTCGCTGGCGGCCAGAAGCCCGGTCAGCATCTTCATGGTCGTGGATTTTCCGCAACCGTTCGAGCCGAGAAAGCCGAAAATCTCGCCGCGCGGAATCTTGAAGCTGACATTGTCGACGGCGGTGAAATCACCGAAGCGCATGCTGAGATGCGACGCCTCAATGGCATAGTCACCATCATCCGTCACCTTGCGTGGCGCGATATGCACCTCATGATAATCCTTGCGTTTTTCTTCCGGAAGAAGCGCGATGAAGGCGGCATCGAGATTGGCGGTCGAAGTGCGTTCGAGAAGTTCGGCGGGTGAGCCGGTGGCGAGGATTTTGCCGCCATCCATGGCGACCAGCCAGTCGAAACCGGCTGCCTCTTCCATATAGGCCGTGGCGACGATCACACTCATGCCCGGACGCCCGGCTCGGATGGAATCGATCAGTTCCCAGAACTGCCGGCGCGACAGCGGGTCGACGCCCGTGGTCGGTTCATCGAGAATGAGCAGGTCCGGATCGTGGATGAGGGCACAGCAGAGCCCGAGCTTCTGCTTCATGCCGCCAGAAAGTTTCATTGCGGGGCGGTCGGCGAATGGCTCGAGGCCGGTGCTCTTGAGTAATTCGGCAATGCGCGCCTGCCGCTCCCTGCCGCCCTGCCCGAACAGCCTGCCGAAAAAGTCGATATTCTCGAAGACGGACAGGGTGGGATAAAGATTCTTGCCAAGACCCTGAGGCATATAGGCGATACGCGGGCAGGTATCCTCGCGGTGGCGTGGATCGGACATATCGCCGCCCAGAACCTCCACTTTGCCCTTCTGGATGGCGCGCGCACCGGAGACGAGCGACAGCAGGCTGGATTTGCCGACGCCATCAGGCCCGATCAGGCCAATCATCCGGCCGGCGGGGATCTCCACCGATATATCGGCCAGCGCAATAGTGCTTCCGAAGGCCAGCCGCACATCGGTCAATCGCGCGACCGGTGCGTTCTTGTCGTTCGTTTGGGGAGACGCGACCATGGCGGCCACCGTCACTTGACGAGATTGCGTTCGAGGTTTTCAGGCCAGGCCGCCTGCGGATCAAGCCGGACATAGGCCATGCCGGGCAGACCGGTTTTGACATATTGAATATATTTCTGCAGCAGCGCCTGCGGAATTTGCGCCCGCACCCGGAACGTCAGTTTCTGGCGCTCTTCTTCGGTCTCAACCGTTTTTGGAGTGAATTGCGCGACATCGGCGACGAAGGAGACCTTGGCGGGAATGGTGTATTGCGGCGCCGCGTCGAGGATCAGGCGGACATCGGAGCCCATGGAAGTGCGGCCGGCCTCGGCCGTCGGCAGAAAAAACGTCATATAGACGTCGCCGAGATCGACAAGATTGAGAACGCGGCCGCCGGCGGAGAGCACCTCTCCCGGCTGGGCGATACGATATTGCACGCGACCGTCGCGGGGCGATTTCAGCGTCGCATCTTCTATATCCGTTTCAATGCTCTCTATATCGGCCTGCGCAGCATCGACAGCCGCTTCGGCATCAACGATCTGTGCCTTGGCGGCGCTGATTGCAGCATCCGAAGCAGCGAGAGAGGCCTGCGCCGAGGCAAGTGTGGCGCGGGCGGATTGCTCGGCGGCTTCGCTGTCGTCAACGATCTGCTGGGAGACGGCGTTGCCGGTCAGCAGCTGTTTTGAGCGCGTATAGGTCTTGGATGCGGAATCGAGTTGGGCCTTGCGCTGTTCCACCACCGCCTGAGCGGAGGTTTTTTCCGCTTCACGCTGGGCAACGAGGCTGTTGGCTGTATCGATCGCAATTTTCGCACGGCGAAGCTGCGCTTCCGCCTGACGTTTCTTGGCTTCCAGCTGGGCCGTGTCCATCTGTGCAAGCACTTGCCCGGCCTTCACGAAGTCGCCCTCGCGCGCCATGATATCCTGAAGGCGGCCGGCGGTTTTCGTGGAAATGTCAATCTCGACAGCCTCGATCCGGCCGTTACTGGCCACAAATCCGGCGGGAAGTCCCTCCCCCTTCAGTTTTGACCAGGAGAAATAGGCGACACCGGCAATAACCAGAACCACCAGACCAATGAGCAAGCCTTTTTTAGACATCCGTCTTCCCCATGAACCCTTCAGGTTTCAACCGTAATACGTAAAAACCGAAGATGCCAGCCACCATCGCGTTTAGAATTTGCACCCGGCATTTCTTCTGTTTGAGGAAATGGGCCGGGGTATTGGCTGTTTAGGTGTCGTGGTGTTTCGTGACCTTGACACAAGTCAAATGACCCAAGGATGTTTCGGACGGGAGGCTGGGAGGATGCAAATTCCGCTCGTCAGAGGTTTTGCTGCTGTCGTCGCGACTGGCCAGAGGTTGCTGACACCACACTCGCCGTCATCCTCGGGCTTGACCCGAGGATCCACAACTCGGCGCGACGATGGATCCTCGGGTCAAGCCCGAGGATGACGACGGAGGGGTTTTAGGGCCTCTACCGGAAGTCCGAAGGCAGGTGCGTTTCCGCAGCCGCCTTCAGTCTACTACGCAAAGGCGGAGCTCAGCCTCACACCGCCCGCGCCCGCTTCACCTCCACCTGCGTCCACTCAGGCAACCAGTCGCGATGGGCCACAAGAAGATCGTCCACCAGCGACCAGATCTGGTCGAGGTCGAGTTCCGCCGCCGTATGCGGGTCCATCATCGCCGCGTGGAAGATGTGCTCGCGGTTTTCGGTCATCAGCGCCCGCACCGTCAGCTCCTGCACATTGATGTTGGTGCGCATCAGCGCCGTCAGCTGCGGCGGCAATTCGCCGATGAAGGTGGGCTGCACGCCGTTATGGTCAACGAGGCAGGGCACTTCCGCCGCACAATCTGACGGCAGTGAGGTGATGCAGCCATTGTTGCGCTGGTTGCCATAGATGACAGAGGGTTCGCCGGTCCAGACCGAGTTGATGATCGAGGAGGCATATTCCTTGGACTGCTTGACCTCGATCTTCTCGGCCGAACGATAGGCAGCCGCCTGGCCTTTCCAGCGTTCAATCTGCTCGATGCAGCGCTTCGGATATTCATCGAGCGGAATGCCGAATTTCTCAATCAGGTCCTCTCGCCCCTCCTTGATGAAATAGGGCGTGTATTCGGCGAAATGCTCCGAGCTTTCGGTGACGAAATAACCGAGCCTTGTCAGCATCTCGTAGCGGACCTTGTTGGGGCAGCGCGGGTTCCAGCCGGGTTTTGGTGCACGGCCTTCGCGGTAGCCGCGCACGAGGTCGGGATAAAGGTTCTTGTAGCTACCGTCGGGCTGGCGATGCTCGAATTCGAGGAAAAACGCCATGTGGTTGATGCCGGCCGAACGATAGCGAATTTCCTCGTAGGGAATATCGAGATCATGGGCGAGTTCCATGGCCGTGCCCTGTACGGAATGGCAAAGGCCGACCTGCCGGATCGTCGGGTATTTTTCCGCAATCGCCCAGGTGTTGATCGCCATCGGGTTGACATATTGCAGCATGATCGCATTGGGGCAGACGGCAAGGATGTCCTCACAAATCTTCCAGAGGTGCGGCACGGTGCGCAGGCCGCGCATGATGCCACCGACGCCGAGCGTATCGGCAATCGTCTGGCGTAGGCCATATTTGCGCGGCACCTCGAAATCGGTGACCGTGCAGGGCTCGTATCCGCCAATCTGGAAGGCGACGACGACGAAATCCGCACCGGTGAGCGCCTTCTTCTGGTCGGTATAGGTCTCGGCCTTCGCCTTTGCCCCCAATGTCGAGATCAGCTTGTTGACGACGATGGCGCTTTCTTCCAGCCTTTCACGGTTGATGTCCATCAGCGCGATGGTGGCGCCGGAAAGCGCCGGACGCTGCAGCACATCACCGATGATGTTCTTCATGAAAACAGTGGAACCTGCGCCGATAAATGTGATCTTGGGATCTCTTGCCATTTCTACCTCCGGCATTTGGCATTCAAGCGATTTCGAAGGCGGCTCTTACAAGCCGCTGAGTATATTCGGTTTTTGGGTGAGTGAGAACGTCCTCGACGGGGCCTTCCTCAACAATGCGCCCACTTTGCATGACGATGACGCGGTGGCAGAGTGCGCGCACCACCTTCAGGTCATGCGAGATGAACAGGTAGCTCAGGCCCCGCTCATCCTGCAGCTTGCGGAGCAAATCGATGATCTGCGCCTGTACGGAGAGATCGAGCGCCGAGGTCGGCTCATCGAGCAGGATGAATTCGGGCTCCAGCGCCACTGCACGGGCAATGGCGATACGCTGGCGCTGGCCGCCGGAAAATTCGTGCGGGAAACGCGAGAGGATGTTGCCGGGCATGCCCGCCGCCTCCAGCGCGTCGCGCACCCGCTCCAGTCTTTCGGCCTTGGTTTTGCCAAGACCGTTGATGATGAGGCCTTCCTCGATGATCTGGCCGATGGTCATGCGCGGGTTGAGCGAGGCAAAAGGATCCTGAAAGACGATCTGCATACGCGAGCGCAAGGGCCGCATTTCCGCACGCGAGCGGCCATCGACCCTCTCACCGTCGAAGATCACTTCCCCGGCCACCGGCTCGTTCAGCCGCAGCAGGGATTGGCCGAACGTGGTCTTGCCGGAACCGGATTCACCGACGAGCCCCAGCGTCTCGTGCCGCCTCAGGGTCAGGCCGAGACTGTCGACGGCGATCAGTTCTTTCAGTTCCGGTTTGAACAGCCCACCGTAGCGCATCATGAAGGAAACGCGCACACCGCTTGCCGTCAGCAGCACGCCGGAATTTTCCGGCAGCGGCTTTGCCGTGCCATGCGGTTCGGAGCCGAGCAGCTTCTTCGTGTAGGAGTGCTGCGGCGCTTCGAAGAGCTTTTCCGTGGTGTTGTGCTCACGCATCTCGCCATGCTGCATGACATAGACGTAATCGGAAAACTGCTTCACGATCGTCAGGTCATGGGTGATGAGCACCACGGCCATGCCGCGCTTCTTCTGAAGATCGCGGATGAGGTTGAGGATCTGCGCCTGCACCGTCACATCAAGCGCGGTGGTGGGTTCGTCGGCAATCAGCACGTCAGGATCGTTGGAAAGCGCCATGGCGATCATCACACGCTGCCGCTGACCGCCGGAAAGCTGGTGCGGATATTGCTTCAGCCGCGCTTCCGGCTCCGGTATCTGCACCTGCCGCAGCAGATCGAGCGCCCTCGCCTCCGCCTCTTTCCGACTGAGTTTCGAATGAACACGGATCGCCTCGACGATCTGGCTACCGATCGTATAGATCGGGTTCAATGAACTCATCGGTTCCTGAAAGATCATCGAGATGCGGTTGCCACGCAACGCCCTGCGCTGGCGGCTGGAGAACTTCAGGATGTCGTCGCCATTGAACCGCACGGTCGCGGATTTCGAAACGGAAGCCCGCTTCGTCAGAAGGCCCATGACGGTGCGCGCCGTCACCGATTTTCCCGAACCGGATTCGCCGACGATGGCGATCGTCTCTCCGCGATAGAGCTGGAAGGAAATATCCTTCACCGCCTCCACGGTGCCGTGTTCCACCCTGAAGGTCACGGCAATATTGCGCGCGTCGATAATGGCATCGTCCTGACGGTCATCGGCATCGAGGCGGATCGCAGGGGCGTAGGCGTTGTTCTGGGCAGCAACCATGACACACTCCTCTCAATAGGGATCGACGGCATCGCGCAGGCCATCGCCCAGCGCGTTGAAGGCGAAGACTGTGACCAGCACGAAACCGACCGGGGCCAATATCCATGGATAGGAACCGATGACGGAATAGGTCGCGGTATCCTGCAACATCAGCCCCCAGGAGATGAGCGGCGGCTTCACCGCAAAGCCGAGGAAACCGAGGAAGGATTCGAGCAGCACGACGCTTGGAATATGCAGGGTGACGGCGACGATCACATGGCTCATCACATTCGGCAGGATATGCTGGAAAATAATGCGCCGGTCAGTGGCCCCGACGGCAATCGCCGCCCGGACATAATCGATACGCGCCAGCGCCAGCGTCTTGCCCCGCACTTCGCGGGACATCTGCGCCCAGCCGAGCGCCGACATGACACCGACGACGAAGACGAGGAAAAGGGTCGTCGGCGCGGTGACAGGAATGAGTGAGGTCAGCGCGAGATAAAGCGGCAATTGCGGGAAAGCGAGCACCACTTCCACGAAACGCTGTATCCAGGCATCCAGAGGCCCGCCGAAATATCCGGAGATAAGCCCGACGCTGGTGCCGATGACGGTGACGATGGCGACGACGCTGAGCGCGATGGCAAGCGAGATGCGCGAGCCATAGATGGCGCGCGACAGCACGTCGCGTCCGAATTTATCGGTTCCGAGAAAATGCACCGGCTGGCCATCCGTCGAGCCGAAGAAATGCCGGCTCATCGGGAGGAGACCCAAAAGCTTGTATTCTGCGCCCTTGACGAAAAAGCCGAGATAAACCGGATTGTCATAGTCCGGCCCGACAATGGGCTGGAAGGTGATCGGATCGAGCTCTTCGGTCTCGGCGATGGCATAGACCCGTGGCAATAGGCTGACATTGCCGTCCTTGTCGCTGAAGCGTACCACCTGCGGCGGCGAAAAGCTGCCATGGGTTTCGAGCGGGTTCATCGGCGCGAAAAAATCCGCGAAGATGGCAATGAGGATCAGCAGCACCACCAGCACCAGCCCGATCATGCCGGTGAACGAGCGCCGCAGACGCCGCCAGACAAGCGCGAGATAGCTCTCATTGCCATGGGCGGAACGGTCGGGTTTTGCTGCAACGGCGGTTTCGTTCTTCATCTCGTCAAACGCCATCATCTCAGGCCCTCCCGAATTCGCGCACGCGCGGGTCGAGCATGGCCAGAAGCATATCGGCGATGATGTTGCCGATGATGAGCGTGGCGGCCAGCACCATCATGAAGGTCGCAGTGACATAGACATCGCCCACTGCCATGGAGCCGACGATGGCGGGACCGACGGTCGGCAGCGCGAAGATGATCGCGGTTTCGATCTCGCCGCTCAGCATGTAGGGCAGCACCACCCCCTGATACATGACGAGCGGGTGCACGGCATTCGGCACCGCATGGCGCATGATGACGGCGCCTTCCGAAAGCCCCTTGGCGCGCGCGGTCTCGACATATTGCGCATTCAGCGTATCGAGCAAATTGCCGCGCATCACCCGCATATTATAGGCCAGCCCGCCGAAGACGGCGATGGCGACCACCGGCCAGACATGACTGACCAGATCGACGAATTTGCCCCACGACCACGGCGCACCGCCATATTGCGGCGAGAAGAAGCTGCCGATCTCGGAAACGTCGAAATGAAACACCATGAGATAGACGAGGATCAGCGCCATCAGGAAACGCGGGATCGTCATGCCGAGAAAAGCGATGGTGGAGAGCAGATTGTCGACCCAGGAATATTGCCGTGTGGCCGCCCAGATGCCGAAACCGATACCGAGAACGGATGCGAAGATGTGGCAGACCAGCGCCAGCGCAATGGTGCGCGGCAGGCGTTCGCCAACCACATCGGCGACCGGCTTGTTGTAATAAAAGCTGTAGCCGAAATCGCCGCGCGTCACGATGCCGCCGATCCAGTTGAAATATTGCACCACGAGCGGCTGATCGAGACCGTGTTCGACACGATAGGCCTGCGCCTGCGCTTCCGCCTGTTCGAAGGAGGCGCCGCCCTGGTTCATCAGCTGCGAGCGGATGTAATCGGCATAATCGCCGGGCGGCGCCTGAATGATGGCGAAGGTCACCACGCTCAGGATCAGCAGCACCGGAATGGCGGATGCAACGCGTATCGTCAAAAATCGCAGCATCGACGGTCTCCTCGGTTTGGGTGGGCCGTGTGTCTCCGGCCGCGCTTCACGCGCGACCGGTACCGGGTGTTCTCCGGGAGGAGTACTTTAAGGTATTGGCATTTCCGGACGGAAAACCGGGGTCCCTTTTCCTTGAAATGCGCTAGCTATTTGTTTCTACGCATTTTCCGGACGTAAAACCGCTACGCACTTTTCCTGGAAATGCTTTAGTTAATCGGCCCGCCCTCACCCGGCTTGCCGGGAAGTTGCTGCGGGAAAAGTTCGTATTTGCCCTGCTTGTCGGCCGCGACCCACAGGCGTTCGCGGATGATGGCGTCTTCAGCCCAGTTGAACATGAAGATCGGCGTGCCCTGCGGCACATTCGAGAACCGCTTGTTGACGATCAGCGCGCCGGGATATTCGGTGAGACCAATCGTATAGAGGTTCTGCGTGTAGACCTTCTGATATTGCTTCATCAGGTCCGCCCGTTCGGCATTGTCCTGCGAGGAGATGAATTTCCGCACCAGATCGGCCATCTCCTTCTCGAACGGCATCAGATCGAGCTCCTTGCCTTCGGGAGAGCGGTGGTTCCAGCTGGTGCGCGGGCCAACAGGAGCAAGCTGCTCGGTATTCTGCACCACCGATGAAAGCTCGGTGGAGTTGCGCCGCACCAGCCAGTCGAACTGCCCACCATAATGGGCCGCATCGCGCTGGTTGGAATCGAGGCTGTTGATGACGACGCGCAGGCCGAGTTTTGCCATCTGGCCGACGAGACCTTCCGCAAGGCTCTTGTCCGTCGCATAGCCATTATTGACGAGAAGGGTAATTTCGACATTGCGACCATCAAGCGTTTCCTTGGGGAAATTCAGGAAACCATCGCCATCGGTATCCTTCAGGCCAATCGAGGCGAGCGCCGCCTTGGCGGCCTCGAGGTTGAAGGGGTAATAGACCGTGGAGGCGCGATCATAAAAGCTGGTGCCCGATGAAATGCCGCCCGGATAGATCGCCGTGAAAGGCCCCTTCACCAGCGAGTCACCGATCGCCTTGCGGTCGAGGGCCGATGTCACGGCCTGGCGGAACACCTCGTTGCGGTTCAGCTCGCGAATGGCCTGTCCACGCGCGTCCGGATTGCCCCAGCCATTGGCGGAAAAATTCATCTGCAGATTATAACCGATAAGCCGCGGCCCGAAGGCAAGGCGGGCCGGCGCATTGGGATCGGCGGCGCGTTTCAGCGAGGCAACGAAGTTCTCCGGCTGCTCGAGATTGGAGAAATCGCCCGATCCCGCCACGGCCTGCACGTCACGGTCGGCCCAGGTGGAAAGCTTGTAATGGACCTCGTTGAGATAGGGCAGCTGCTGGCCCTTTTCATCCACCTTCCAGTAATAGGGGTTGCGCCTGAGCACGATGATATCATCGGGCCGATAGGCGACCGGCACCCAAGCACCCATGACCGGCATGTTCATATATTCCGGCGGGAAAGCGTTCTTGAACTGGTTATAGGTGTTCTTGGAATATTTCGGATGCTGCGGTTTCAGTATATGCGACGGTCCGGGGCAGAAGCTCGGATAGGCCATGGTGTAGAGATACTGCTTGGGAAAAGCGGCCTTGAAGGTCCACTCCACGGTGTAATCATCGATCTTCTTGAGCGTCGTTCCCTCGCCGAAGGCTTCGGGCGATGCGCCGCCGCCAAGCGGTGACACATTTGGATCGACGACGGCATCTTCCCAGTAGAACATCACGTCATCGGCGTTGAAGGCTTCGCCGTCTGACCACTTGGCGCCCTTGACGAGATGCATCGTCAGCCTGTGGCCGTCTTCGGACCATTCCCAGCTTTTCGCCAGATTGGGCAGCGGTTCGGTGTCCTTGGCATCCACCTGGAAGAGCGGTGCGGTGCGCGTCAGGCATTCGGAAAGCGCAATATCGATGCCACCCCAGCCCTGGCTCTGGCCGGCAATATAGTTCCAGCCTTCGGGCCTGCCGCCGACCACATGGCGCATCGTGTCGCCGTAAACGCCCATACCGTCGGGCATATTGCCGGTCTTGTAGACCAGCGGTTCTTCCGGCAGGCGCTCTTTCAAGGGCGGCAATTTGCCGGTCTTTTCGAATTTTTCACTGACCCAGTCAGGTTCGCTGTAATTCGGCAGCGCCTTGAATTCGAGGATCGAGTCGCGTGCGACATAATTGATCTTGCCTTCGGCCGGAAATTGCGGCGGCTCCGGCGGCGTGGTGGTCTCGAAGGCATTCGCATTGAGTGCGATCATCGAAACACCGAGACCCAGTGCCGAGATGATACCAATCTTGCATTGAAGTAACATCGTCATTCCTCCCAAATGGCAGCTCTTCGACCGCCCACCCTCTTTGATCGTTCTGACCGGGCGGCAAACTCCCTTTTGCCGCCGGCCTGTTTCCTCACTTTTCCTCAAACGGCCTTTTTCAATGCCGATTTTTCGGCCCGCAATTCCTCGATGGAGCGCACGTTGCGGCGCGCAGCTCCCGCCCAGTCACGGGTCTTGACGCTGGATTTCGCAAGCCGCTCCTTGGCGGCCGGCACGGCATCGGCGTATTGCGGCAGCCAGCGCGCCTGCGCGACGACCATCTCATCGACCATCTGCCAAACCTCCTCCGGCGTGGCGACAGCACCGACCAGCGGGTCATGCAGCACCGCAAGTTTCAGAAGATCAATATCGCCACTCACCGCCGCATGCACAGACATGCGCTGGACGTTGATGGAGGCCATGCAGGTGGCAGCACAAGCTTCCGGCAACGCCACGCCCGAGACCATGTTGATGCCGAAACGATCAACGAAGCCGGGCGATTCGATGATCGCATCCGCAGGCAGGTTGCTGATGACGCCATTGTTCTTGACGTTGAAATGGCCGCGATAGACGCGCCCGGTTTCCAGCGCTTCCAGAATGTGGCTCGCATGTTCATTGGAGCGCTTCGCCGGGTCGATGGGCTTGGCGGCGGATGCCAAGAACTGCGGAAACTCCGTTTCGAACCAGTTGCGCGTTTCGGTGGAATGGCGGAGATACCCGCCGGTTTCGCCGTGAATCCAGTCGGACATGTCGATCCAGCGGGCGATTTCCTCCGGCCGCTTGCGATACCACGGCAGATATTCGGAGAGATGGCCGTTGCTTTCCGTCGAATAGACGCCGAAACGCTTCAGCACATCGATGCGCAGCTTCTCCTGCTGCGAGAAGACTGGATGCGCTTCGAAGGCGGCGATCAACTCGTCCTTTTCGATCTTGCGGCCGTTCAGTCTCAGATCGATGAACCATGTCTGGTGGTTGATGCCCGAGCAGATGTAATCCAGTTCGGACACGCTTTTCGCACCGAGAATTTCGGCGATCTGTTCGGCACCGTGCTGCACGCCATGGCAGAGACCAACCGTATCTACCTTGCCATATTCGATGGCCGCCCACGTGTTCATCGCCATGGGGTTGGCATAGTTCAGGAATTTTGCGCCGGGTGCCGCGACCTCGCGGATATCCTTGCAGAAATCCAGGATGACCGGAATGTTGCGCTGGCCATAGAGAATGCCGCCGGCGCAGATCGTATCGCCGACGCACTGATCGATGCCATATTTCAACGGAATGCGGATATCGTCGGCATAGGCTTCCAGACCGCCGACCCGCACGCAGCTGATGATGTATTTGGCACCCTCCAGCGCCCTGCGGCGGTCGGTATCGGCTGTCACCTTCACCGGAAAACCATTGGCCTCGACGATCTTTTCGAGGATCGCCTTGATCATATCGAGATTGTGCTGGCTGATATCCGTCAACGCGACTTCAATGTCGCGAAACTCCGGCACGCACAGGAGATCGGTGAACAGTTTTTTCGTGAAACCGACGCTGCCTGCGCCAATAATAGCGATTTTGAAACTCATAACGCCACCTCTGTTGCAAATCGAACGGGTGAAACGGGCCGAAGGGTCATGAAATGGCGCTGTAGAAAAATACCCGTAAGAATCCCGGAAAACCGGCCTTCCTCCCAATTTTTCAGCAACAATATCCCGTTGGCTGTCTCCTCGGATCGGGATTATGCGTATAATGAGGGTGAGGACCAGAGAAGGATTATGCTTTCATGGGTAATTTTGTGCTGCGCGATTTGATCGATCAGGGACCGGGCATGCGCACCGTCTCGCTGCCGCGCGGCCGCCAGACGCTGCACACCATGCCGACCAGCAGCGGTTATGAAATCCGCCGCGGCGGCAATTACGACTGGGACGGACGCAAGCGCGGCCAGACGCCCTTCACGGTGCTGCAATATTGTATCAGCGGACAGGGCAACCTGCGTTACGAGAACCGCCACTATGTGGTGAAGCCGGGCGAAACCCTGCTGCTGCTCATCCCCCACAATCACCGCTACTGGCTGGAAGAGGGCAAGGAGTGGGAATTCTTCTGGATTTCCATGAATGGCGAGGAAGCCCTGCGCATTCACCGCAACATCCTCGCCGTCACCGGCCCGATCCTCAAGCTCCAGTCCGAAACCGTCGATCACCTTGCCGAATGCTGTTCGCGCCTGGTCAATGGCGCGGAAACGCCGGGGGCGGCCTCCGCCGTGGCCTATGAGGCAGCTATGACGCTTTATGATGATGTCTTCGGTTCGCACCCTTCTTTCGGCGGCGAATATCGCACCCTGCAACAGGTGCTGAGCCACATAGACAGCCATCTCGGCGAGCGTCTATCCGTCAGCGACCTCGCGGGCGTCGCCGGCCTCAGCCGCGCGCATTTTTCCCGCATCTTCACGGCAAGCGAAGGCATGCCGCCCGCTGAATTCGTGCTGCAACGCCGATTGAGGCGGGCGGCCAAGCTTCTCACCACGGCCGCAAACATCCCGATCAAGGAGGTTTCCGTGCTGTGTGGGTTCGAGGATCCGAACTATTTCTCCAAGGTCTTCCGCCGTCTTTACGGCACCAATCCCAGCGAATTTCGCACCACCGGCATGTATGCGAGCGTTCGGCAGGACGGAACCTGAAAAAACAACTTCGTTTTGCCACGTTTCAGGCGGCTAAGAATGGACGGAACAACCTCCTTGGAGACCGGCTGAGGTGAACAGCAAAGTCCGCACGATCCTCGTTTTTCCAATCAGGGCAATCATCGTATTTGCACTGATCCTCGACGGAATTTTCCGGCCGCTTTATCGGCCTGTCATCAGGGCCATATCCGGCATAACATTCATCAGGCGACTGGAAAACCGGATCGCCGACTTGCCGCGTCTCGCCATTCTTCTCTGTCTTGCCGTGCCCTTCGCTATTGCCGAACCCATGAAGATCGTCGGCCTTCTCCTGATTGCCCATGGTGCAATCAAGACAGGGATCGGTGTCACGATCCTCGCCCATCTGGCAACCTTCCTGATCGTCGAACGCATCTATCACGCGGGGAAGGAAAAGCTCCTCACCTATGCCTGGCTCGCCTGGATCATGCGCTATGTGCGCTTCGCCCGTTCATTTTACGATCGCGCCAAACTCGCAACCTTGAACTGGATCCGGCTCAGGGTCTTGGAATTTCAGAGGTAGGGGCGTTTCCGTTACTTCCGGCGGCGAAGTGTCTTTAAAACATATTCCACAAGTGCGGTGGACTGCAACGAAACGAGGATAATGGCGATGCCGAGCACGACACGGGTTTCGGGCACCTCGTCAAACAGGAAATATCCGACAGCCGTGACGAACAGGATCGAGAGATAGCTGACGGGTGCGAGGACGCTGGCATCGGCGATACGATAGGCCCGCAGGAAGCAATATTGCCCCATCTGCGCCAGAAGCCCGATGGCCAGCAGCGGCCCCCAGTCGAGCGGCGCAACCGGCTTCCATGTCCAGATCGCCGGAACGGCAGTGATGACGGCAAGGCCAACGGTATAAAATACCATCATGACCGTAGTGTTTTCCTGCCGCAACGCCCGGGTCTGGATCACTGCAAGTGCGCCGAACACCACAGATACGAGGACGACAAGCACGCCCCCGTTAAACTCCGCCCCACCCGGCCCGATGACAACAAGCACGCCGGCAAATGCGAGGCAGGCTCCGGCCCAGCGATACCGACTCACTCTTTCACCGAGAAAAGCAACGGCCATCGCCATCGTCACCAATGGTCGGGAGAAGCCGACGGCGTTGACAGTGGCAAGCGGCAGGAGGGTGATGGCAATGAAATTGCTCGTGAGCGCAATGGCGTTGCAGCAGATGCGCAAGAGGTTGCGCCAGGGATATTTGACGCGCAGCATCTCCATCCGATGCCGCCAGATCAAAGGCAGGATGAAGATAAGGCCGATCATCGCCCGGATGAAGACGAGCTGGAAGGCGGGATAGGTAACACCCTGCGCCTTGACCAGCGCTGTCATTCCTCCCGCAACAAGAGTCATGTCCAGCAACAGCCAGCCGATACCCGCGCGCGTATCGGTTTCGCGCGGGTTTTCCTGTTTCTCACTTTGTCCGTGGGCATTCACGCCGGTTGCACAAGGTTTGCCATGAGGCGGAACGCCCCCGGCACAAGCTTGTCCATCTGGTGATGCAGCACGAGGCTGGTATGGGTGTGACGGCCCTTGCTGATGACGCCCGAGACCAGCGCGCCCTTGAGAGGCTGCTCATCGACATCGTGCATGGCAAGCAATGGCTCGTACACGTCATCCCAGCGCGAGGCGAAATAAAGCCCGCGCTCCTTGTCCCAGCCCGCCCAGTCGGCAGCGCCGATGATGTTGGGGCCGGCAAGCAGCGGATGATCGGGCAACAGCACCGTCACCTCCGCCTTCGGGTCCGTTACCCGCCAGCGCAGGGACGGCTTGCCGATTTCAAGTCGCCGGACCGGCGTTGTCTCCGGGTTCCACCCGTCGGTCGGCCGGTGATAGAGCGTGACCAGATGGCCGCCGTTTTCGACAAAGCGATGAAGCTTCTCCGTCGCAGCAGTGAGATCCCTGCGGATGCCGAAGGCGAATATGCCGACGACAATTGTCGTGAAAGACGAGAGATCGCCGCCGAGCGCCTGCGCGTCGAGTTCGGTGACATCGAGACCCATACGCGACAGCCATGAACCGACCCGGTCCGCACCGCCGCCGACATAACCGATCCGCGCGCCCTTGGGCAGCTTCAGGTCCAGCGACAGGATTTTCATGACGGACGGGGCCAGAAACCGCGCCCTGCCAATATGCGGATAGGCGATAGGGGTGACCTGGAAAGCCGGCTGCGAACCGGAGATCGCCTCAAGCTGTGAAAGCCCCGCAGCGCCCTCGCCCGTGCGTTCGGCAACCCAGCCGTCTCCCGATCGGTTCACATTCCAGCCGCCAGCGCCCCTGAATGAAATCGGTGTATCCGCGCCTTTCACAAGGGCCTGAAACACATGTGTGTCCCGGCCTTGCTCCAGCGGAACGAGAAATGCATCCGGCGAAAGCGTGAGCGACTGCGCCGGCGTAACGAAAAACGGTTCTTCCAGATCGAAGAGAGCGGAAACCTCCCGCCCTTCAAGTGTTGCAGCCACACGTACGAAACCATGGCCGTTGCCGCCTGCCGCCTTCCAGTCCGGCTGATAGAGACCTGAGACAGCCGTGGTTTGATCGGCAGCAAGGGAAAAGACAACTGTCTGTCCCAACGACCTGATGGACGACGACACTCCACTCGGAAGAACCGGTGTTACCTTGATATCGAATTCGGCCGCCCGGTCGGAAAGCTCCACAGAAAGCGACGTTTCCCCACCCGGAACGATCTCTGCCGGCTCGGCATAGGCCCGCTCAAAAAGATTAAGCGCGGTCAGAATGGCAGCATCGACTTCAGCCCGTTTGCGCGTGATCCTGTGGCCGTGCAAGTCCGTGAATTCACTTGCCGCGGCTTCATCCACCTTTTGCAGAAGGGCCGCCGCATCAAGTAGCGATCTGGTGATTTCCCGCGTGTCGGGAAAAGCCGCAATCGCCCGGTTGATGGCCTTTTCGGCCTCGACCAGTGCTTTCTGGGATTCGGCATCCAGCCCCGCAACGCCGGCAAGGGCGGCAAGCGTCGATGGCAGGTTGTCGAGGATCGATCCTTCTTCTCGATTGGCGGCGTCAGAGAGTTCGAGATGAAGCGGCCAGAGTTCCTGCGCACGCTTCGGCCAATGCCCCATTCCCTGCGAGGCATGGTAATAACGTGACCATTCGCCGATACGGTCATATTCCGCACCGGTCGCCTGCTCCCTGCCAGCCGCATTGATCGTCAACGTCGTTTCCGGCGGCGGCACTTCGTCATCATAGGTATCGCCACCGCCCGACCATGCCGGAAGGTAGAACTTCGCCACCTTCCAGGGCTTCAGCCCCTCGGAGAAATGTTCAGGGTAAGCAGAAGGATCGGCCGCAAGCGCAATCGCGCTTCTTGCAGCCCGTGTCATGGCGCGGTGGTGCCCGTGCTGGCCCGGCACATCGAGAAATGTCGGGATGACGATATCGGGACGCTCCTTGCGATAGGCCCGCACCAATCTTTCGACGATGCGCTGCTGCCCCCAGCGGCCGAAGGTCTGGTCGCCATCCTTGGAGAAGCCGAAATCGTGGATCATATCCGCCGGTCCGTGGCCAAGCCAGCTTATATCGGCATCGATGATACGGGCGGCCTCTTCGAGTTCCCGCGAGCGAATGACACCAAGCGCGCCCAGTCTTTCCGGCCCCAGCGCGTTCTGCCCGCCCTCGCCGCGTGTCGAACAGGCAATGATGATCCGCATGCCCAGGTCCATGCGGAAATAGGCGAGAAGGCCGTTCTGCTCATCATCCGGATGCGCGCCGGTATGCATGACGGTGGCGGTGGATTTCAGCGCGCTCAGCTTGCGGTGCAGGCGAACGAGCCATGGATCGGCCATCTGCCGTTCGATGCGTTCGCGGGGGGTAAGCATGGGCGGTCTCCTCCAATATTCAGCCCGGCGCCTGTGCTGCGGCTCCCGGGGATGTCTCCAGTTTTGGTGTGACGATATCGAACAGCGGCAGTGCCGCAGCGCCAAGGGCGGCGGTCAACTGCCCGGATTTGCCGTGCATGACGCGCGGCAGTTCCCGCTGCCGCCGGCTTGCGACCGAGGTCGGCAAATCCCCCATGCGCTGAATGATTTCGCTGATGATGACCTCCGGCAGCGCGCCACCGAGGATGACGGTCTGCGGATCGAGAATGTTCTCCAGCATGGCAATCATCGGCGCGAGATGGGCCGAGGCATCGTCGATCCACTCTGTCACGACAGGATCGCCGGCTTTAAACAGAGCTTCAAGATCGCCAAGTTCGGTATCGGCGATACCGGCATGGCTGAGCTTTTCCTTCAGCACGTAAACGGAAGCATAGGCTTCCAGGCAGCCTTTTTGCCCGCAGGACGGGCAGGCCCTGCCCCGCGGCGATACGGTGACGTGGCCGATTTCGCCGGCGTTTCCGAATGCACCGCGATAGGGCGAGCCATCCTGAATGATGCCAAGACCGATACCTACGCCGAAATAGATCATGCAGAAATTGGGGATCGCCAACCCCGCGCCGAACAGGCGCTCCCCGACGGCAGCGGCTGTCGCGTCATTTTCCACCACAACCGGCTGGCCGCAGGCGTCGCTCAGCATCTGGCGGGCATCGATGCCGCCCCAGCCGGAAAGGGTCGTTGGCCCGACCGAGGTCATGCCATCAATCTCGAAGGGACCGGGCATGACGACGCCGGTGCCGAGCAGCCTGCAACCGAGATTTTTCGCAACAGCCGCATGCTCGGCGGCAAAGGTCTTGAATATGGCCTCCGGAGTGGTGTCCGTCAGCGGCGTGACGCGATGGGTGCGCAGCACGCCGGCGAGATCGAGGCCGACGGTGACCATATGGTCGGCGGCGATTTCCACGCCGATCGTCGCGCCGCCATCCGGATTGACAGCGAACTGGATCGGCGGCTGCCCCCTGCCGGTGCGGCGACGGCCGAGTTCCTTCAGCAATTCTTCACCCACCAGCTCATCGACGATGTTGGCGACTGCCTGTGCTGTCAGATGGGTGATCTTGGCGATCTGGGCGCGACCGAGCGATCCGTGACGCCTGACGAGGTCGAGGACGACTCGCCTGTTATGCTCGCGGCTCCGCTCAGGATTTTTTCCGATTGCTACGGGATAGGCATCCACCGTGTGCACCGTCATCTCTTCAATTTCCCCGTCCCTTAGAAAATTCATAACGTCCAAATGACGATAAGCGCAATATAATAATTCAAGTAAATTATCTTATTGACAAATGCCCGTGTTCGGAGAACCGTAGAGAACGACCGGGGGTCAGGCTCGCATGGGGATGGGACACGAAAATTCCCGTTGCCGGACGAGTGAATGAGCACGCGCGAAAGCGCGGATAAAGGGAACGATCACTCCGCATCCGGAAGACCGGACGGAGGAAATGGAGGGTTACATGCGCAGGGCAACTCTGTTCGCCGGCTTGGTCGCCGGTTTCAGCACATTTGCATTCAACGCCGCGCAGGCGGTTGAAATCGAATATTGGCAATATGTCTTCGACACACGCGTAAAGGCCATGGATGAGCTGATCGCGGAATTCCAGAAGGCCAATCCTGACATCACCGTCAAGCAGGTGACCTTTCCATACGCCGATTACCAGACGCGCGTCATCGCCGCCAATCTTTCCGGCAAGGGCCCGGACGTGATGCAGCTCTTCTATGGCTGGCTGGACAAGTTCGCGGCCGGCGGCATCCTGCAGCCACTGCCGACCGACGCCTTCCCGCATGACAAGATCGAAAGCGAATTCTTCCCGATCGTCAGCGCCATGAAACGCGGCGACGATTATTACGGCCTGCCGACAGCGGTTCGTTCGCTGGCGCTCTTCTACAACAAGAAGCTCTTCACCGAAGCAGGTCTCGACGCCGCCAATCCGCCGAAGACGCTCGACGAATTCGTGGCAGCCGCGGAAAAGATCGCCAAGCACGACGCCGCCGGAAACCTGACGGTCGCCGGCTCCACGCTCGACATGGGCGGCCAGGATCACCAGTGGTGGCGTGAGATTCTCATTCGCCAATATGGTGGCGAACCCTATACCGACAATGACCAGAAGGTCGCCTATAACAGCGAGGCGGGCGTTCAGGCACTGAAATTCTACACCAGCCTGCAGCTTGAAAAGAAGATCGGTCAGGCCGGCTTCATGGATGAAGGCCAGGCCGCCTTCCGCGCCGGCAAGGCCGGCATGACCATCGACGGCACCTTCCGGCTGGGCTCGTTCCGCACCATCAAGGATTTCGAATGGGGCGTGACCGAACTTCCCACCAACGACAAGAATATCCGCTCCAACTATGCGAGCTACTTCGCCAACGGCATCAGCGCCAAGACGACGGGTGAAGAGCTTGAGGCGTCGAAGAAGTTCCTCGCCTATATCTCCTCCCCGGAAGCCATGGCGATCTGGCTGAAGACGGTGGGCGAGTTGCCGGCGCGGCGCTCTGCGGCACTGACAGAAGAAAACCTGAAGGACCCGATCTACGCGCCGTTCCTGAAGGGTCTGGAATATGCCCATACAACACTGTTCATGGATGAAGCCGCCCAGCGGCAGAACGCCATCGACATGACCAACCGGGTCCTGCTCGAAGGTCAGTCGGTCGAAGATTCCATCAAGCAGGCCGCCGAGGCCGAGCAGGAAATCATCGACGCGGCGAAACCCTGAAAACCGCAGGTCCAACAATGACAGCGATCGATCAACAGGGGGCGGCATCCGGCCGCCCCGGCGGCTCCTTCGGAGATCGCCTTTCCATGCGCACCAAACGGCTTTTGTGGATCTGGAGCTTTCTGGCAATCCCGATCCTCTTTTACAGCGTCATCCGTTTTTACCCGACGCTGCAGGCCTTCTATCTATCCTTCACCAACTGGGACCTGCTGCGACCGGCAAAGTTCATCGGCATCGCCAACTACGTCAAGCTGTTCAAGGACCCGCAATTCTGGAAGGTGTTCAAGAACACCTTTGCCTATCTTATCGTCGGTACGCCGATCAGCCTTGTTCTGGCTTTCGTCATCGCTTTTTATCTGGACCGGGTGCGCATTCTGCACGGCTTTATCCGCGCGCTTTATTTCCTCCCCTACCTGACCACGGCTGCCGCCATGGCCTGGGTCTGGCGCTGGTTCTATCAGCCGCCGCCCATCGGCATCATCAACGACGTGCTCGGCCTCATCGGCATTCCCCAGCAGCCATTTATTCGCTCCACCGATCAGGCGCTTTATTCGGTGATGGTAACCGCCATCTGGGCGGGCCTCGGTTTCCAGATCATCATCTTCATGGCGGGCCTGCGCGCCATTCCGACGACATTCTACGAAGCCGCCCGTATCGACGGGCTGGGTGAATGGGCGATCCTGCGCAAGATAACCTTGCCGCTTCTGAAACCCACCACCGTTTTCCTCGTGGTGTTTTCATCCATCGGCTTCCTGCGCATTTTCGACCAGGTCTATAACATGACCACCAATGATCCGGGCGGGCCGCTCGGTTCCACCAAACCGCTGGTGCTGATGATCTACCAGACCGCGTTCAACTCCTATGCGATGGGCTATGCCGCCGCGCAGACGGTTGTCCTGTTCACCATTCTTCTCGTCGTATCGCTGATCCAGCTCTGGGTCCTGAGGGAAAAGAAATGAGCGAAGCCTCGCCACTCTCCCACGCCCGCATCCGCCCCGGCCGCATTCTCGCCTGGACGCTGCTGTTCATCGGTGGCCTGATCATGGTTTCGCCGCTGCTGTTCATGTTCTCGACATCGTTCAAGACGGCGGATCAAGTCTATGATCTCAGGCTCATCCCGGCTGCGCCGACAATCGCAAACTACATCACCGTCATGGCCGACGGCCGTTTCCTGCGCTGGTTTTTCAACTCGATGCTGGTCGCCGTTGTCGTCACCATTTCCAACTGTTTCTTCGACAGTCTGGTCGGTTATACGCTGGCGAAGTTCGAGTTCCGTGGTCGATACTTCATCTTCCTCGCAATCCTCTCGACGCTGATGATACCGACCGAAATGCTTGTTATTCCATGGTATCTGATGTCCAGCCAGCTGGGCTGGCTCGACAGCTACTGGGGCATCATGTTTCCGGGCATGATGACGGCCTTCGGCACCTTCCTGATGAAGCAGTTCTTCGAGACGGTTCCTAACGATTTCATCGAGGCCGCGCGCGTCGACGGGCTGAACGAATTCCAGATCTGGTGGAAAGTCGCCCTGCCACTGGTGACGCCGGCACTCTCCGCACTCGCGATCTTCACCTTCCTTGGCAACTGGACAGCCTTTTTCTGGCCGCTGATCGTCACGACAAGCAAGGAACTCTATACCCTGCCGGTCGGCCTCTCGAGCTTTGCCGTGGAGCAGCAGATCCAGTGGGAAATGATCATGACGGGCGCAGCCATTGCGACCATCCCCACCCTCATCGTCTTCATCGTCCTGCAACGCTACATCGTGCGCGGTGTGATGCTGGCGGGTCTGAAAGGATAATATCATGGCCGATATCAACCCGCGCCAATCGGATACCAGCAAGTTCCCCGACCCTGTCTACAAGGAAACAGTGCTGCGCCCGCTTTTCGACGGTGCCAAGAACCACCATGTCGACGGCTTCCGCCGCATCGACCGCGCCCATCTCGTCATGCTTCGGGAAACCGGCATTCTCGACGCCGAAACGGCGGCCAAAATCGCCGGCGCGCTTGAGGATATCGACAGGACCATCGAGCCATCGGAACTTGTCTATACCGGCGAGGTCGAGGATTTCTTCTTCCTGATCGAAAAGGAACTGAAAGCCCGCATCGGCGTCGATGTGGCAGGTCGCCTGCACACGGCCCGTTCGCGCAACGATATCGATCACACGCTGTTCAAGATCGGCCTCAAGGACAAGATCGACACGCTCACCGCCAAGGCACGCGTTCTGCTGAAAGCGCTGATCGATGCCGCCGAGCGCAATCAGTCCACGCTGATTGTGGCCTATACGCATGGGCAGCCCGCCCAGCCCACGACCTTCGGCCATTACCTTTCCGCCGCCATCGAGGTGTTGATAAGGGATATTGACCGCTTCGCGGAGGCGCGCCGCATCGTTGACCTTTCGCCGATGGGCGCTGCCGCCATCACCACCTCGGGCTTTCCAATCGACCGTGCACGCGTTGCCGAATTGCTGGGCTTTGCCGCGCCGCTGCGCAATTCCTATTCTTGCATCGCCGCCGTCGATTATACGACGGCAACCTACGGCGCGATCGAGCTGATGTTCCTGCATCTCGGTCGGCTCATTCAGGACTTCCAGTTCTGGACGAGCTTCGAAGTCGGGCAGATCTACGTGCCGAATTCGCTGGTGCAGATTTCCTCCATCATGCCGCAGAAGCGCAACCCGGTGCCGATCGAACATCTGCGCCACCTCGCCAGCCAGACATTCGGCCGGGCGCGTACCGTGCTTGATGTGATGCACAATACGCCCTTCACCGACATTAACGACAGCGAGGGCGAAACCCAGGGCATGGGTTACGAGGCCTTCTCTTCCGCCGGCCGGGTTCTCGATCTTCTCGCCAGCCTCGTTGGCCAGATCAGCATCGATCCTGAAAGGGTCGACCAGAACATCCGCCGTTCCTGCATCACCATCACGGAACTGGCGGATTCGCTTGTCCGTATCGAAGACCTGTCTTTCCGCCAAGCGCATGAAATTGCCGCGACCGTCGCCAGAAGCGTCGTCGCGCTGAAGGGCGATCTACCGAATGACGGCTATCAGCCGTTCCTCAAGGCCTTCAATGAGCTGACAGGACGCGAGACCGGCATTGACGAGAAAAAATTCAGGCAGATCGTCTCGCCGGAGCACTTCGTCGCGGTTCGCAGCCGCTTCGGCGGCCCTGCCCCCGAACCGATGCGGGAGGCCATCGCGGCCTATCGAGACAAGTTGGGTGCGTTGGCAGCGGAAGCACAGCGATCCGCCGACCACGAAGCGGCGAAGGCCACCGAACTGACAGAGAAATTTACCGCCCTGACGGGAGCGCGATAATGGCGACAATCGAACTCAATCAACTCGTGAAGCGCTACGGCAAGGTCGAAGCGGTCAAAGGCATAGACCTGGCCATTGAAGACGGCGAATTCGTCGTTTTTGTCGGCCCTTCCGGCTGCGGCAAATCCACCACGCTCAGAATGATCGCCGGGCTGGAAGAGATTTCCGACGGCACGCTGAAAATCGCCGGAAATGTCGTCAACGAGAAAGAGCCGAAACAGCGCAACATCGCCATGGTCTTCCAGAACTATGCGATCTACCCGCATATGACGGTTCGCCAGAATATCGGCTTCGGGCTTTATACATCGAAGCTCGACAAGGCGGAAAAGAACCGGCGCATTGAAGAGGCCGGCCGGGTGCTGGGGCTTGAAGCCCTGCTCGACCGCCGTCCCGCGGCCCTGTCGGGCGGCCAGCGGCAGCGCGTCGCCATCGGCCGCGCCATGGTGCGCGATCCTGCCGCCTTTCTGTTCGACGAGCCTCTCTCCAATCTCGACGCGCAGCTGAGATCGCAGATGCGTATTGAAATCAAGCGCTTGCACCAACGTCTTAAGACGACGACCGTCTACGTCACCCATGATCAGGTGGAAGCCATGACCATGGCGGACCGTATCGTGGTGATGAAGGACGGCCATATCCTGCAGGTCGGCACGCCGACGGAACTTTACGAGACGCCGGTGGATATCTTCACGGCGCGCTTCATCGGCAGCCCCTCGATGAACCTGCTGCGCGGCACCAAAAAATCCAGCAGCGTTACGCCCTCCGCCACGGGTGAGCTTTTGATCGGCGTGCGGCCACATGATCTGCTGGTCGGCGAGAACGGTGCTGCACAGGGAACATTTACGCTTGAGGGAACGGTAACGGCAGTCGAGCCGCTCGGGCCGGAGACGCTTGTTCATCTGGATACCGACACCACTTCGGTGATTGCGACGGCCAGAGGCAAATCCATTCCCGCTGTCGGCAGCCGGTTGCAATGCCAGGCGGAAGCAGGCGCGCTTTATCTTTTCGATGCGAAAACGGAAAAGCTTCTGGGTCGCGCATGATGACAACAGAAAAAACAGCCGTCCTCAGCATCGGCCGGATCTATTGCGACCTTATTTTCACCGGGCTTGACAAATTACCCGTTCTCGGCCGGGAACTCTTTGCCCGCGACATGGAAATTGCCGCCGGCGGCGGGGCCTTCATTGCCGCCGCGCATTTCGCCCATATCGGCCGCCCGGCCGCGCTGCTCGCAAGGCTCGGCACAGACACGCTTTCGCGCGCGATCGGCGAGAAGATGCAGCAAAGCGGCGTCGACCTGCAATTTCTGGAGCATTCGGCGGATGCGGGACCGCAGGTCACGGTGGCAAGCGTGGTCGGGCAGGACCGGGCGTTTCTGACGCGCCGCGCCGGCACCGTTCGCCCTTCAACCCTTGATGCCGCCTTTGCATGGAACGCGGCATGCCATCTGCATATTGCCGAATTCGCCACGCTGCACGAAATCCCAGATCTCGTTTCCCGCGCCAAGGCAAACGGCCTCTCCGTCTCGCTCGATCCGAGCTGGGACGCGTCACTGATATATGACAAGGGACTGCTCAAGGCCTGTGCGGGGGTCGACGTCTTTTTGCCCAATCTTGAGGAAGCCGAAGCGATCACGGGTCATTCAGTGCCGGAAGCGGCCATTAAGGCACTGGCAGAGGCTTTTCCCCTCGTCGCCCTCAAAGGCGGTGCGCAGGGCGCATGGGTATCCTCTTCAGCCGGACTTCGGCATGCCGCGGCTCAAAAAGTCCCTGTCATCGACACGACGGGCGCAGGTGACGCCTTTAATGCAGGCTTTCTTGACGCATGGCTTCATCGGCTGGGCGACGAACAATGCCTCAAGGCGGGTGTTGCGGCGGGCAGCCTTGCGGTGCAGGCGGCGGGCGGCGCGCCAAGGGCGACCGCCGCGTGACACGCCCTGCCCGCCTCATTCCCCGCGCGGAAAGCGCTGGTTTTCCTCCAGCACGTTGAGGTCCATGTGGTTGCGCATGTAGCGTTCCGAGGCCTTTTGCAAGGGCTGGTAATCCCACGGATAATAGGCGCCGTTGCGCAGCGCCTTATAGACCACCCAGCGCCGCGCCTGACTTTCGCGAACGGCAGCGTCGAACCCCGGCAATTGCCAACGCCGGCCAATCTCGGCGGAAAGCAATGAGAGCACATCGCTGAAAGCGGGATCGCCGGCAAGATCGATGCGCTCTTCCGGGTCAGCTTCGAGATCGTAGAGCAGCGGCGGATCGGCCTCGCAGACCGACAGCTTGTAGCGGCCGTCCCTGATGGCGACGAGCGGCGCGATGGAGCCTTCGGCGGCATATTCCATCGGCACCGGGCCGCGCTCGCCAGTTCCCGCAGCCAGCGCCGTCAGATCTTCGCCATCCGTCCAGCGTTTGAGTGAAGTGATATCGAGCCCCGCCAATCCGCACAGCGTCGGCGTGACATCCAGCGTCGAGACCGGTGCATCGATCAAAGCCGGCTGCCAGCCGGGTGCGGCGATCATCAAGGGCACGCGGGCGGAACCCTCGAAGAAACACATCTTGAACCACAGGCCGCGCTCGCCCAGCATATCGCCATGGTCCGACAGGAAGAGGATGATCGTGTCCTCCTCCATCCGCGTCGCCTTCAGGACGTCGAGGATTTCGCCGATCTTCTCGTCGATATAGGAGATATTGGCGAAATAACCGCGCCGTGCCCGGCGCATCTGCTCTGCCGAAATATCGAAAGCTTCGTGATCGCAGGCCTCCAGCAACCGCTTCGAATGCGGGTCCTGCTCCTCGAAGGCAATCGCCGGCGTCTGCGGGTCGAGCGCCGGGCAATCCTCGTAGAGGTCCCAGAATTTGCGCCGCGCCACATAGGGGTCGTGCGGGTGGGTGAAGCTGACCGTCAGGCACCACGGGCGATCATCGAGCCGGCGCGACAGGTCGTAGAGCTTGCGGGTGGCGTGATAGGCCACCTCGTCGTCATATTCCATCTGGTTGGTGATTTCCGCGACACCTGCGCCAGTCACCGAACCGAGATTGTGATACCACCAGTCGATCCGCTCACCGGGCTTGGTATAGTCGGGTGTCCAGCCGAAATCCGCCGGATAGATATCCGTCGTCAGGCGTTCCTCGAAGCCATGCAGCTGGTCGGGCCCGACAAAATGCATCTTGCCCGAAAGGCCGGTGTAATAACCCGCCGCCCGCAGATGATGGGCATAGGTCGGAATATCGGAAGCAAATTCGGCGGCATTGTCGTAAACCCGCGTGCGACTGGGCAATTGCCCGGACATGAAGGAGGCGCGGGCCGGTGCGCAGAGCGGGCTTGCGGTATAGGTGTTGGCGAAGCGGACAGACCGCTCCGCCAAGGCTTTCAGATGTGGCGCATGGAGAAAATCGGCCGGGCCATCGGGAAAAAACGTCCCGTTAAACTGGTCGGCCATCAGGATCAGAATATTGGGACGCGGCATTTCCACTTTCCGATTTTAGAGGCCCAGCTTACCCTTGACGGCATCCGCACCCGGCTTGCCATCCAGCGTGGTAACGCCCTGCAGCCAGCCATCCAGCGCCTGCGGATTTGCCTTCAGCCAGGCCGTTGCCGCAGCCTTCGAATCCTCGCCACCGAGAATAGAGCCCATCAGGGTGTTTTCCATGCCGATATCGAATTTCAGGTTCTTGAACAGCGTCGCCGCATTCGGGCATTGCTGCGGCCAGCCGGTGCGGGCGAGCGTATGGACTTCCGCGCCGCCGAAATTCGGGCCGAAATAGGCGTCACCGCCGGAGAGGTAGGCGATATCGATCTTCTCATTCATCGGATGCGGCGCCCAGGCGAGGAAGACCACGGCCTTCTTGTCCCTGCCCGCCCGTTCCACCTGCGCCAGCATGGCCTGCTCACCGGATTCGACGAGCTGCCAGCCCTTCAGGCCGAAATCATTGGCATCGATGATCTTCTGGATATTCTGGTTGGCCGGTGCACCCGGCTCGATGCCATAAATCTTGCTTTCAAACTCGTCGGCATGTTTGGCGAGGTCGGCGAAATCCTTGACGCCCTTTTCCGCCATGTAAGAAGGCACTGCCAGCGTAAACTTTGCGCCTTCAAGGTTCTTCGTCATCACCTCGGCCGCCTTGGCCGCGTTCAGGTCATCGACGAAGGATTTCTGGGCCGGCATCCAGTTGCCGAGAAAAACGTCGATCTCGCCGTTTTTCATCGCCTGATAGCCAATCGGCACCGACAGTGTCTTGACGTCGGCCTCATAACCCAACGCATCGAGCAGAACGGAGGCGACGCCATTGGTGGCGGTAATGTCGGTCCAGCCGGGATCGCTGAGACGGATCGTCTTGCAGGCCGCGTCATCGGCCGCCTGAAGCGGGGTGGAGAAGGCCGCCACGGACAGAATGAGACCGGCGGCGATGCGATGCAGATGAGAAATGGTTTTCATTGCGGCTCCCCTTTTATTAGTCCAGTTTATTGAACACCACATTGTTTTTGCCTGTGAAGCGGGTATTTTTCGATAGTTGATATAAGGAATTTTAATGTCAGACCGGCCGCTCGATCTGGGATGGATGCGCATTTTCACCGAGGTTGCCCGCCGCGGCAGCCTGACGGCGGCGGCGGCATCCCTGCGGCTGACGCAGCCGGCGGTCAGCTATCAGATTCGCCGGCTGGAGGAGGAACTGGGCGTGGCGCTCGTGCAGCGCAGACATCGCGGCATCGAACTGACGACGGAGGGTCAGAGGCTGTTCGAGATCGTCTCGCGCAATGTCGACGCCATCGATCTTCTGGCGCAGCAGCTTCGCCGGACGGAGGAACGGCAGACCATCCGTCTGCACACGGACTATGCCTTCTCGTCCCTGTGGCTCATCCCGCGCATGCACGGATTTCGCGCGCTCAACCCCGACATCAACATCCAGATCGTCGCCACGCAGGATCCGCTCGGCCAGGGCAAACACGACAGTGATGTGATGGTGATTTTCGGCACGCGGCAGGAGGCGGGCGAAGGAGCGGTATTGCTACTTTCGGAGAAGGTCACGCCGGTCTGCTCGCCGGCGCTCCTGGCGGAAACGCCGGCACCGGCGGGTGTCGCTGATTTTTCACGGCGCAAACTCATCCACCTCGAAAACACCTCGCAGGCGCATTGGTTCGACTGGGCTGCCTATTTCAAGCATTTTGGCGTGCATCGCGGTGCCGAGCATGATGGCGGCGATATCAGCTTCAACAATTACACCATGGTGGTGCAGGCAACCATCGGCGAACAGGGTTTCGCGCTCGGCTGGGCCGGGCTGGTCGATCCGTTGCTCGAGGCCGGCGTGCTGGTAACGGCAGGCCCAAGCCTTGACGCACCGGGACGCGGCTACTGGCTGATGCGGCCGAAAAGCAGCGACAGCGCAGTGAGAAAACTCACCGGCTGGCTGATCGACGAGCGGCGATGACGCCGCCCGCCAGCCTGTACCGTTTCCGGTTCAGATGGGATAATGCAGCGGCCCGTCCTGCAGCGTGACCCAACGCAGTTCGGTGAATTCCGCAATGCCCGCCGTGCCGCCGAAACGGCCGTATCCAGAGGCCTTGACGCCGCCGAAGGGCATCTGCGCTTCATCGTGAACGGTCGGGCCGTTGATGTGGCATATGCCGCTTTCGATGCGGGCGGCAATGGAAAGCGCCCGTGCCTGATCCCTGCCGAAAATCGCGGCGGAGAGGCCGAACTCGGTTTCATTGGCGATGCTCACCGCCTCATCGATGCTGCCGGCCCTGATGATGGAGACGACAGGACCGAAACTTTCCTCCGAATAGAGCCGCATGGCGGGAGTGACGCCATCGACCGCAATCGCATCGAGCATCGTACCGTTGCCGCCGCCACCGGCGACCTGTCGTGCACCCTTGGAGACGGCGTCATCCACCAGCGCCCGAATGCGGGCGGTCGCTTCGGCGCTGACCAGCGAGCCGAGCGGTGTTTTGCCCTCACGCGGATCGCCGGCCGTGAGGCTCGAAGCTTTTTTGGCGAAGGCCTCCACAAATGCATCGGCGACGCTGTCGAGCACGATGATGCGCTCCGTCGACATGCAGATCTGGCCCTGGTTCATATAAGCGCCGAAGGCGGCAGCCGCGACAGCCGCATCGATATCGGCATCGTCGAGCACGATGAACGGCGCCTTGCCGCCAAGCTCCAGAAGCGCCGGTTTCAGGTAACGACCGGCCGTTTCAGCAATCACGCGGCCGACACGGGTCGAGCCGGTGAAATTCACGCGTCTGACGGCGGGGTGTGCGATCAGCGTATCGACGATCTTTGCCGCATCTTCCGGCGCATTGGAGACGGCGTTGAGCACGCCCTTCGGCAGACCCGCCGAAGCGACGGCCTCGATGATCAGCGCATGGGTGCGCGGGCAGAGTTCCGAGGTCTTCATCACAACCGTATTGCCGCAGGCAAGCGGCGTGGCGATGGAGCGCACGCCGAGAATAACCGGCGCATTCCACGGTGCGATGGACAGGACGACGCCCGCCGGCTGGCGCAGTGCCATCGCCATGGTTCCGGGACGGTTGGAGGGAATGATCTCGCCCTTGATCTGGGTCGTTAGGCTTGCCGCCTCCACCAGCATGTCGCTTGCCAGTTTGACGTTAAAACCGGCCCAGGCATCTGTCGCGCCGATTTCTTCCTTCATCGCCTGGGTAATATCAGGCCCGGCGGCGAGAAGCGCCTGCGCGGCAGCCAGAAGCAGGCGGCGACGTTCACCGGGCGGCGTTGCCGACCAGACCGGGAAAGCGGCCGCTGCGGCATCGGCCGCACGGGTGGCGTCCTCCACCGTTGCCGCCGCAGCACTCGTCGCCACGTCGCCGGTAATGGGGTTGCTGCGTTCGAAGCGCTTGCCGCTTGCGGCCGGGCAATGGTCGCCGCCGATGAAAAGATTGACAGTCTGCATGGTCTTCCTCCTGAATTCAGACAATGGCGGCGGTGGTGCCGCCGAGAAACGCCCGTTGCACGGCGGGATCGGCGGACAGGGCCTCAGCCGTGCCTGACCCGACAATCCGTCCTGCTTCCAGCAAATAACCGCGATCGGCAAGCGCGAGGCTTTCGCGCACATTCTGCTCCACGAGCAGAATGGAAAGGCCGCTCTTTTTGATCTCCGCCAGGGCGGCGAAAAGTTCCTGCGTAACGATGGGCGCAAGGCCAAGGCTCGGCTCATCCAGCAGCAGATAATCGGGTGCGGACATCAGCGCCCGTCCGATGGCGACCATCTGCTGTTCACCGCCGGACATGGTGCCGGCAAGCTGCTGCCGCCGCTCGGCAAGGCGCGGAAACAGCGAGAAAATATGCTCTCTTGTCGCCCTTTCCGCTGAACGGGCATGGCGGGGATTGGCGCCGAGACGGAGATTGTCCTCCACCGTCAGCGCCGCGAAAATTCCGCGCCCCTCCGGCACCAGCGCCACGCCCCGCTCCACGATCTGATGGGCGGAAACGGCGGCAAGCGACGCACCGTTTACGCGCACCTCGCCGGAGGCCGGCGCCACCATGCCGCCGACCGCTTTCAGCAGTGAAGACTTGCCAGCACCATTGGCACCGAGCAGCACCACCGTTTCGCCCTTGGCGACATTGAGCGATATGCCATCAACCGCGAGATGTTTGCCGTAGCGGATTGTCAGTGCATCTATTTCAAGCATGTGCCGCTCCCAGATAGGCGGAAATGACCTGAGGATCATCAAGCACCACTGCCGTTGGCCCGTCGGCGATCTTGCGACCCGCCGCCATGACCACTGAGCGCGGGCAGAGCGCGCGCACGGCGGCCATGATATGTTCCACCAGCAGGATCGTCGTTCCCTCGGATGCCAGCCGCCGGATCAGCGCTATTCCTTCCTGAAGTTCGGTGGGGTTGAGGCCTGCAAGCCATTCATCCAGCAACAGAAGCTTCGGTTCGCCCGCCAGCGCACGCGCCAGTTCAAGCCGCTTCTGGTCGATATAGGTGAGATCGCCGGCAGGCAGGGTCTCCCGTCCGGCAAGGCCTATTCTCTCGAGGCAGGCACGCGCGACCTTCTCCGCCTCGGGACGTGAAAGCCGCTGCGGGCCGAACATGGCAGACACGGCAACGTTTTCAAGCAGGGAAAGCGACGGCAAAAGCCGCACGAGCTGGAAGGTGCGTGCCACGCCGGCGCGCGCAATCACATCCGGCCGCCGGCCGGCAATCTCCTGCCCTTTCAGCCGTATCGATCCTTCGGTCGGCTTCAGCGCCCCGGAGATCAGGTTCATCAGCGTCGTCTTGCCGGAACCGTTCGGCCCGAGCAGCCCGACGACCTCGCCGGCCTCGATGGTGAGACCAAGACCATCCACCGCCTTCAGCCCGCCGAAGGTCTTGCGGATATCGGTGATTTCGAGAACGGCGCTCATGCGGCTTTCTCCTTTTTGCGCAACTTCTCCAGCGCCGCCAGCACGCCATCCGGCAGAACAAAGACGATGAGGATGAAGAGAGCGCCGAGAATGATGGAAAAATGGTTGGGGAAGTTCGCGCCCAGCCACTCGAACAGCAGGAACAGCGGCACCGCACCGAGAATGGGTCCCCAGCGGCGTGTGGCTCCGCCAAGCAGGGCCATGATGACTGTGAGGAACGATACCTGCGGATTAAAGACGATGGCCGGCTCGATATAGACCCAGCGCGGGGCCTGAATGGCGCCGACCAGTGTGATGAGCGTGGCCGACAGCACAAAGAGCGTCAGCTTGGTGCGGGCGAGATTAATGCCCGCATGGGCGGCCACGACCTCGTCGTCACCGATTGCCTTCAGCGCCAGTCCGAGCTTGCTGCGGTCGATGAGGATCGCCAGCAGAAGTGTCACGACAGCCAGCGCCAGCAATTGCCACAGCACATGCTGCGGCTCCAGCGGCAGGAAGATGTAACGCCCCAGCGTGCCGGTCACGTTCACCTCATACCAGGTGATGAGCTGGCGGATAAGTTCGGCAAGGCCAAAGGAAAATATCACGAAATAAATGCCGGCGACGCGCAGCGTGGAAAGCCCGACGACAAGCGCCAGCGCCGCACCGACAAGGGCCGCGCACAGGAGCACAAGCGGCCAGGGCAAAACCTCGCTCAGCACCGCGACCGTATAGGCCCCGACACCGAAGAAGGCGACGGTGGCGAGCGAAATATAGCGGGTCGGGCCGGAGAACATCGCCCAGGCGGAAGCGAGCGTCGCATAACCCAGAAGGCCGATGATGACACCGACGCCATAGGCATCGAAAAAGAATGGGGAAAGCGCCAGCAGCGCGGCTGCGGCAAGGCCGATAAGAAGCGGGATCATTTGCCCCTCCTTGCGAAGATGCCTTCCGGACGCCAGAGCAGCACCACGAGGAAGAGCAGATAGGTGGCGGCAAGCGTGAGGCCGGGATCGACATAAACAAGCACGAAGGTTTCCACGAGGCCGAGCAGCAGGCCGGCCACCAGCGCGCCGAGCAGATTGCCGACACCGCCCATGATGACGACGACAAGCGCCTTCATGGTGAAGACCACGCCATAGGAGGCGGAAAAGGTCTGATACATCGAGATCATCACCCCGCCGGCCACGGCGAGTGCGCCGCCGAGAGCAAAGCCAATCGAGGCCACGCGGTTCACATCAATGCCGACCAGCGGCGCGGATTTGGGCGCAAGCGCCACCGCCCGCAGGTTAAGGCCCCAGCGGCTGTGGGTAAGCGCGAGATAAAGCCCGCCGCCGATTGCGACCGACAGGCCGAAGGACAGGAGCCGGTTCAGCGCCACTGTCGTGCCGAAGATGTCGACGCCATCGGAGAGATAGGAATAGGAATGGTAGTTGCCGCCGAACGCCACGAGCATGATGCCCTGGATAACGAAGAGCAGCCCGAAGGTCGCCAGAATGGAATCGACTTCCAGACGGCCGGAGCCGCCCGAACGGCGCACCAGCGGCCGCATCATGACCCGGTAGATGACGAAAGACAGGCCGTAACCGAGCGGCACGATGATGAAAAGCGACCAGAGCGGCGACAGGCCATAACTGGAAAACAGCACGAAGGTGATGAAGGCAGCCGCGATCAGCACTTCGCCATAAGCAAGGTTCATGATGCGGGCGATGCCATATTGCAGCGAAAGTCCAAGCGCGATCAGCGCATAGGTCCCTCCCAGCATCAAGCCGAAGATGAGGGTGGATAAAAACAAGGAAATGTCTCCAGTATGGAACATGGCCGAAGCCCTCCGGCCGGGGTTTACGGCCCCGGCCGGCAAAGGTTCACCATTGCGGCTTCGGAACGACCGGCTTCGCCGCACCTGCGCGGTCTGCGGGCGCAATCGCCACGAAACGGTCACCCTGCCATTGCCCCGCCCACCAGAGCTGGCGAAGCTGGTTGTCTTCAAGCTTGACCGGACCGATGACGGTCTCGAAGCTTCCAGTCGAAAGCTCGCCCGCGACCGCCGCCTTGTCGAGGCCGACGCGCTGGATCGACTGGGCCAGCATTTCGAGGCTGGCATAGGTGATGGCGCTTGCCCAGCTGTCCGGCTTGGTGCCGATGAAGGCTTCGTGGCGTTTGAAATAGTCCTCGATCTTGTCGCTGCTGCCATCGACGCCGCCGATGCTGATCACGCCCTCCTGCTTGCCATCGGAAACCTTCGGGAAGATCGGGAAAGCGCCGCCGACGCCAACATAGAGAACCTTCGGGTTAAACCGGGCCGTCTGCGCCTGTTTCGTCACCGCGAAACTGTCGGGCGGATAAGAAAAGGCGATGAAGCTGTCCGCACCGCTCGACGCCGCCTCGTTCACAAGTGCTGCGAAATCCGAAGTGCCGACCGGATAGGTCTTGTCATAGGCAAGCGTGAAACCCGCTTCCTTCAGCGCCGGCCGCGCGGCCTTGATGAGATCGATGCCGAAACCGTCAGCCACGGAAATCACCGCGACCTTGTCGTTGATCTGGCCGGCATCGCGCGCAGCTTTCAAAACGTCGGCCAGCGCATTGGCATAATCATGACCGCCGCCCAGCATCCAGAAGCTCTTTTTCCAGCGCGCCGCAAAATCCGGCGCCTTGTCGGTCACGCCGGTTACAGCCAGCTGTGGATAACCGAAACGGTCGTAAAGCGGCGCAACGGCCAGATTGAAGCCCGTGCCCCAGGGCGGCAGGATGAAATCGACCTTGTCCTGGCTGGCCAGACGCTCGGTGAACCGCACCGCATCCTCGGCCGAGGAGCGGTCGTCATATTCGACCACTTCCACTGGCAGGCGCTTGCCATCCGGCAAAGTGAGACCACCGGCATCGTTGACCTCCTTCACCCATAATTTGTAGTTCGGAATGGTGGTGATGCCAGCACCCGTGGCATTGGCGCCGCTTTTTGAGACGGCGTAACCGATCTTCACCGAGGTGCGGTCCTGCGCAATGGCGTGACCGAAAGATGCCGCCGACAGGGCAGCACCGGAGAGCAGGCAGAACAGCGTTCTGCGCTTCAGACTATTCATGATTTTCCTCCCAAAGCGCCTTATCGGGGTTGCCGTTCTCCTCAAGGCTTTCCCCTGCGCTGATCAAAGTTTAGCAATGACAGCGGCATATAAAATGCACTAATGTAGCGCATTATTGTACTTTTGGAGGCCGAATGCCGCTGTACAGCCAGATTGCCGGCAATCGCGTGGAGATCACGGCGCGCACCCTCGCCTCGACGTTGCGCATATCCGAATTCCGGCTGGAATCAGACAGCGCCCATCTGCTTCTCTTGTCCGCCGGGGAAGCGGAGATCATACAGGGCGAAAAGACGTTGCCTGTCCCGGCGCCGGGGCTTATCTGGCTGCCCATCGGCCCCGCCGGCCGCCTGCGGCTGAATGCCGGAAGCCGTGGATCGCTACTGAGGACGAGCGAAATCGGGCTTGCCCATGCGATGCCCACAGGCACGAGCGCGAGCGCCGTACGCAATATATTGCAGCGTGTTCTGACGCAGGTGCCGGCGGAAAAGGACCGGCAGGAACTTGCGGGTTATCTAGAGACCATCGCCAGCGAAAATGTCCGCGCGACAACCGGTTCGGACACGATCATCGCCAGCCTGCTCTCCGTCACGCTCATCCGCATCTGCCAGCACGCCATCGCCGATATTGCCGCAGCCGTCTCCACGCCCGGCAGCCTTACTGAACGGTTCGTCCTGCTGGTCAGCCAGCACAAGCGCGACCAATGGGGTGTGGAAGACTATGCGAGGCAACTCGGCGTCAGCCGCGAACGCCTTGGATTTGCGGTGCGCAAGGCGACGGGGCTTTCGCCGCAGGCCTATATTCATCGCGAACTGCTATCCGAAGCGCGCGATCTTCTTCTGAATTCTTCACTGCAAGTCGCTGAAATCGCATTCCGATTGGGATTTCAGGACCCCGGCTATTTCAATCGCTTCTTCACCCGCAACGAAGGCACCTCACCCGGCCGTTTCCGGCGAATGGGGATGCGCATGCAAAACGTGCCGCCGCCATCCTATGCGGCATGGCCGTGACTGTTCTGGTGTGAGAGCGCCACGCCGGCACCGGCAGGGTGAGTCCCTGCCGGTGCGCTTTATTCCAGTCAGAAAAACCTACCACCCCAGACCTTCACTCGGTCGCGATCCGTTTTGGAAGGACGAGATCATCGACGGAATAGGCGTGGAATTCGCTCTTCGAAACCGTATCCAGTCGCCTGAATTTCTCAACGAAAACCGGGTCGGTAAAGAACTCGTCGACATTGCCGGCATCCTGGATCGCTTCGATATTGACGACGGTCAGGCCGTCCTTGCTTTTCGCGAGGTTGCTCCAGAGAAATCCTTCCTTCCGTTCCGCAACGTAGTGGACAACGTCCTGGATGATGGCAAAGGCTTCTTCCTGCTTGCCCGGGTGAACGTGGATGACGTTGACGATGAAGGTTGTGGCAGCAGGCGCGCCTGAAAAGTAGGCAATCGGTGTCGTTTCCATTGATATCTCCGTTTGATACGCACAGCCCTTAGCGGCGTGGCACGGTCTGGATATCTCCTCGGAAATAGCGGATAAACGGGCCGCAACTCTCAACATATCGGAAAATATTTCCGCAATGGAGCAGTCTTGGACAAGCTTGGTACGCTCGGCATCTTCATTCAGGTGGCGGAAGCCGGTAGTTTCGTCGCGGCGGGACACCGTTTGGGAATATCCGGTTCCGCGGTTGGAAAAGCCGTCGCCCGGCTGGAAGACGAACTGGGTGTTCGTCTCTTCAATCGCTCGACGCGCAGCATCGCCCTCACGGAGGAGGGAAGCTATTTTCTGGACACCTGCCGGCGCATCCAGTCGGAATATGAGGAAGCGCAGGCGAAACTGTCGCGATCACAGGCCGTCCCGCGCGGGCAGCTGCGTGTCAGCCTGCCGCTTGCGGGCATGCTGCTGATGCCGACGATATCCGCTTTCATGAGCACCTATCCAGAGATCAATCTCGATCTCGATTTCACCGATCGCATCGTCGATGTCATCGAGGAGGGTTTCGACGCCGTGATCCGCACCGGCGATTTGAAGGACACACGCCTGATGAGCCGAAAGCTCGGAACATTCCGGCATGTGATCGTCGCGTCGCCCGAATACTTGGCCGCACACGGTTACCCCAAAACGCCGGAAGATCTGCTCCTGCATCGCTGCCTGCACCACCGCTTTGCCAATTCCGGCAAGCTGGAACCCTGGCCACTCGTTCGCGATGGGCAGGAAATCAAGCTGAACCTTCCGGCAACCACCGTGGCAAGCACGCTCGAGCCGTTGATCCACCTCGCTCAGCACTCCTTCGGCATCACATGTCTTCCATTCTTCGCAGCTGCCTCTGAAATCGCGGAAGGAAAACTGGTATCCGTGCTTGATGACTACCTGGCGGCGACAGGCGCCTTCCGGGTGCTATGGCCCACAAGCCGATATCTATCACCCAAGGTGCGGGTATTCGTAGATTATATGGCGGCCAATCTCTTCAAGCCGTGAAGACTTAACAGACGTCTACCCCGGGGATAAATCGCATGCGGCTAGATATTGCTATCTTGCAGCCGCGCGACCCCACTCCGGTGCCGCCCGATCGGCAGCATCATCGGCTTGCCCGATGTCGGATCTTCGATGACCCGGCTTTCGATGCCGAAAACGTAGCGGACATTCTCTTCCGTCAACACCTCTTCCGGCGTGCCGCAGACATGCAGCTTTCCGTCCCGCATGGCCACGAGATGATCGGCATAACGGGCCGCGAGATTGAGATCGTGCAGCACCATGACGATGGTGGTCTGCCGGGCATGGTTAAGGTCAGTCAGAAGGTCCAGCACTTCGACCTGATGGCTGATATCGAGGAAGGTGGTCGGTTCATCCAGCAGCAATATGTCGGTCTGCTGGGCAAGCGCCATGGCGATCCAGACGCGTTGCCGCTGGCCGCCCGAAAGTTCATCCACCGGCCGTTCGGCAAGCTCCACCGTATCGGTGGCGACGAGGGCTGCCGCAACCGCCTCGTCGTCCTGCCGCGACCAGCGGGCGAAAAGGCCGTGGTGCGGATGCCGGCCACGGCTGACGAGATCAGCCACGACAATGCCCTCCGGCGCGATCGGCGACTGCGGCAGCAGGCCCATGCGCTGCGCCAGTTCTTTCGAAGGAAGCCGGTGGATCGACTTGCCATCAAGCAGGACCTGACCGGCGCGGGGCGTGATGAGCCGAGACATGCTGCGCAGCAGGGTGGACTTGCCGCAGGCGTTGGCGCCGACAATGACCGTGATCCTGCCGCGCGGAACAACAAGGTCCAGCCCTTCGATAATAAGGGTTTCACCGTAGCCGGCGGAAAGGCCGCTTACGGAAAGGGAGTGGCCGGTCATAACGAGCCTCCGCTGCGGTTGACCCGCACGATAAGGTAAATCAGATAGGGCGCGCCCAGCGCGCCGGTAACGACGCCGACCGGGTAACGGCCCGGCAGCAGGAACTGGCCGCAATAATCCCCCACCAGCACCAGAACCGCGCCGACAAGTGCTGCGGGAATGAGCAGCGAGCCGTTGCTGCCGACGATACGCGCGGCGATCGGCCCCGACAGGAACGCGACAAAGGCAATGGGGCCTGAGACCGCCGTGGCAAAAGCGATCATCCCCACGGCGGCGATGATGACGATGATGCGCGTTTTCCCGACCCGCACACCGAGCGCGGCGGCCGCATCATCACCGAGGCGGAGCGCCTCAAGATCGCGCGCACGGCTGATGAGCAGCCCGCCGAACAGGATAAGCGCGATGAGGAGCGGCGAGGTCTGGGCAAGTTTGGCGCCATTGACGCTGCCCGTCAGCCAGCGCATCGCCTCCTGAAGCGTCCAGGCGGGCGCGACGGAGAGAATATAGGCGATGAAACTCTCGAGCATGGCGGAAACGCCGATGCCGACAAGGATAAGCCGTGTTCCCGCCACGCCGTTGCGGAAGGACAGGAGATAGACCAGCAGCGCGATGCCAAGACCGGCGATGACGGCAAAGACCGAGACGAGCGGCCCGTTCAACTGCAGCACGACGATGGCGAAGACGGCGGCAGCGCTCGCGCCGGAACTGATGCCGATAATATCGGGGCTGGCGAGCGGATTGCGCAGCATGATCTGGAAGGCAACACCGCCCAGCCCGAAGCTCAGCCCGGCCAGCACAGAGAGCAGCGCGCGCGGCAGGCGCAGTTGCCCAACGGTGAAACTGACGCCGGCAATATCCTCGCCAGCCAAGACGCGGATCACCTCACCGGGCGGCGTAAAGGATTGCCCCAGCATCAGCGTCAGGGTGAATGCGGCAATCACGAGGGCCGACAGAATGGCGATGACAAGGCGACGCCGGCGGTGGCGGGTCTGGCGGTTCAAGACCAATGTGTCGATGACGGCAGCGTGCATGGTCATAGTTCACGCACCCGCTGGCGTCTGACGATCCAGATGAAGAACGGCGCTCCGACCAGCGCGGTGACGATGCCGACATCGAGTTCCGACGGCCGTGCGACGATACGGCCGACAATATCGGCAGCAAGCAGCAGGCAGGCGCCGCCAAGCGCGGAAAACGGCAGCAGCCAGCGATTGTCGACACCAACAAGCAGGCGGGACAGATGCGGCACCACCAGCCCGACAAAGCCGATAGGCCCGCAGATGGCTGTGGCCGCACCGCAGAGCAGAATGGCGCCGAAGGAGGCAACGGCTCTGGCGACAGCGACATTTTCGCCAAGGCCGGCAGCAAGCTCGTCTCCCAGCGCCAGCGAATTCAGCCTGCGCGCCGAAAGCAGGCTGATGGCAAAACCGGCGGCGAGAAACGGCAGCACGGTCTCGATGCGCTCGAAGGTCGCGCCGCCGACGCCGCCGATCTGCCAGGCGCGAATGCCACCGGCAATATCGCTGCGCGGCAGCACCACGGCGATGACCAGTGACGAGAAGGCAACGGATGTGGCGGCACCGGCAAGTGCCAGTTTCAGCGGCGTCGCCCCGCCGCGTCCCAGCGAACCAACGACATAAACGAAAACGGCAGAGATACCTGCGCCAGCAATCGCGGCAATGATGAAAGCCTGCGAAGAGGCAATGCCGAACCAGACGATGGCGATGACGACGGCGAGCGACGCACCCATATTGACGCCGAGAATGCCGGGATCGGCCAGCGGATTGCGAGTGACGCCTTGCATGATCGCTCCTGCCAGACCGAGCGCCGCACCGGCCAGAAGCGCAAGTACCGTGCGCGGCAGGCGGACCGCGACGGCCGCTTCCGCAACCGTCTCAACCCGGCCGGCAAGCGCTGCGGTAATATCGGCCAGCGATACGTCACGCGTGCCGATGGCAACCGAAAGCGCGCAAAGGACCGCAAGTAGCGCCAGCACGATGCCAAGCCAGAGTGCGCGCCTGCGGCTGGAGCGACCGGCATATGGCAGGGTGGGAGCGCCGTCGGTCCCAGGCATTGTCATTGCGGTTTCCCGGTGGATTTCTCAGCGGCCTTTGCCAGTAGGTCGGCATAGTCCTTCAGCACCCAGGAAATCGACAGCGGTGTGGGATTGGATGCTGTTCCGAGCGGATCGCGCCCCAGCATGACGATGGCATCCTGGGAAACGGCCGGCATACGGGCCAAAAGCGGATCGGCGCGCATGGCATTCAGCAGCGGCTTGCTGCCATAGGTCACGACAATATCGACATCGTCGAAGGCATCGACACGCTCGGCGCTGACGCCGGCGGCGAACTGTCCCGGTTTCGTTGCTTCCACGACGCTTTTTGGCGAGGCGAGCCCGAGATCGGCGAAAAACTTCACCCGGCTGTCATTGGCGGTGTAAAAATTGACGACGCTGAGATTGGTGGCATCGAGATGGGTGACGAACATCGCCGACTTGCCCTTCAGCTGCGGATGGCCGGCGACCACCTCGGCAATCTCCGTCTCGATGCGTTTGATCAGCGCTTCGCCTTCCGCAACCATGCCAAGGCCGGCGCTGTTCAGCCGGATCATGTCCCGCCAGTCCGTCGCCCATGGAGAGACGGGATAGGCGACCACGGGCGCAATCTGGCTCAGCGTATCGTAGTCGGACTGGCTGAGACCGGAATAGGCCGCGAGAATGACATCCGGCTGCGTTGCCGCCACCGCCTCGAAATCGATGCCGTCGCCCTCGTCAAACAAAACCGGTTTATCCGCCTTGAGTTCGGCAAGCCGCTTTGCCACCCAGGGCAGCAGGCCATCGCCGTCATCATCGCCAAAGTTGGCGGCGGCGAAACCGACAGGCACGACGCCGAGAGCAAGCGGTACCTCATGGTTTGCCCAGGCGACGGTGGCGACGCGCTTCGGTTTGCCGGCAATCGTCGTGGTGCCGAAGGCATGTTTGATGACGATGGGATAGCTCGTCGTCTCGTTTGCAGCGGCAGTCGTCGGCACGATTATCGACAGGAAAAGCAAAACGGCCGGCACGAGACCGCTAAACAGGCGAAGCATGGGCGAAGCTCTCAAAGGTTCAAAAGTGGACTTGAACTCTCAGCTTCACATGCCCCCGTCAAGCCTAAGGAAGATATGCGGCCCGAACAGCGGTGAAATTTCCGGGGTTTTGTACAAAACCGCAAAAAGTTACAATACCGGACAAACTTTCTCAAGTTATTGGCGCTTCGAGAGTGGGCCGTGTAAGCGGCGATAGGGACATCAACTTCTGGAACGCACCAATGAACATCGAAATCGAAGGCAGAAACCGCAAAACCGCGCCGCATCGTTACGGGCAAGCGGCCCTGCTTGCCTGCACGGCGCTTGTCGTCGCCCTGCCCGGCCGATCGCTGGCGCAGGAAGCTGCCACGACGGGCGGCAGCACGGTTCTGGAACGGATCACCATCGACAGCGGCGACAATGACCAGAAGTCCATCGTCGCCACTCGCACGACGAGCGGCAGCAAGATGGCGACCGATATTCTCGACACACCTGCCTCCGTTTCCGTCATCACCGCCAGGGAAATGCAGCAGCGCGGTGTGCAGACCGTGGAAGAAGCGCTGCAATATACCGCCGGCGTGACCACGGATTTCTACGGCTCCGACGATCGTTTCGACTATTTCAAGATTCGCGGCTTCGATGCCTATACCTATCGCGACGGCCTGACGCTCGGCCGCCCCTTCGGTGCGCCACGCGAAGAGACCTATGCCTATGAGCGCGTGGAAGTGCTGAAAGGCGGCAACTCCACCACGTTTGGCGTCTCGGATCCCGGCGGTTCTGTCAACTATTCCACCAAGGTGCCGAAACGCGCCCGTTTCGGCGAAGCCTATGTCACCGGCGGTTCCTATAGTCGCGCCGAGACCGGCTTCGATTTCGGCGACAACATCACCAGCGACGACACATTGTCCTACCGTCTGACCGGCAAGCTCAGAAATGCCGATGCGGAATATGACTATTCGCGCGATGACGAGAAATTTTTCATGGGCGGCCTGACCTGGCGTCCGACCGATGTCACCAGCCTGACCGTGGTTTACGACCACCTTAACAAGGATGGCGTTCCCGGCGGTGGCGGCCATCCGGTCGGTTCGCATTTCGATCGCAGCCGTTTCTTCGGTGAGCCGGACTACAACTATCGCGGCACCAACCGCAATTCGCTGAGCGTGATGTTCGACCACGATTTCGGCTCCGGCCTGACGCTGAGTTCCAATGCGCGCTACAGCAAGACCAATACCGATTTCGGTTACGCCTATATCTCGTCGACGCCGACCAACGGTTCGACGATCGCCAACCGGTCCTATTTCGGCAACGACACCGAGACCGAAAACTTCCTGATCGACACGCGCCTGCAATACGATACGCGGTTTGAAAATGTCGAAAGCCGCAGCCTCGTCGGCGTCTTCTACAACGACTACACATCCGGCAGCAAAAACTACTTCGGCTCGGCCCCAAGCATCAACTGGATGAACCCCGTCTATACCGGTGCCCCCACCTCCGTGCCGCTCTTCTCCAACTCGCTGACGGACCAGAAGACCAAGGCAATCTACCTGCAGCAGGACCTGACCTTCTTCGACAGGCTGATCGTCAGCGCCGGCCTGCGCAATGACTGGATCGACACCGACCAGACCAACCGGCTGAACGGCACGACGGCGAGCGGCGACATCAGCGAACTGACCAAGCGCATCGGCGTGTCCTACAAGGTCACCAATGAAATCGCGCCCTATATCAGCTACGCCGAATCGGTGGTGCCGGCATCGGGCCTCAGCGTTGAACCGGAACGCGGCGAGCAGATCGAGCTTGGTATCAAATACCGGCCGGAGGCTTTCCCCGCCCTGTTCACCGCCTCGATCTACGACCTGAAGAAAAACAACATCACCGTCACCAGCCCGATCACCAGCCTGCCGACCACGATCGGCGAAGTGCGCGTGCGCGGTCTCGATCTGGAAGCCAAGGCGGAAGTCACCGACAATCTCAGCCTGACGGCCGCCTATTCCTATCTCGACGCGGAAATCACCGAAAACGGCACGGGCGGCAATGTCGGCAACCGGCCGCAATTCGTGCCGGAACATCAGGCCTCGCTGTGGGTCAACTATACGCTTGAGGGCAACGACCACCTCGGCGACATGACCTTTGGTCTCGGTGGCCGCTACACCGGCGCCTATTATTTCGACAATGCCAACAAGGTCTCAACCGGCAGCAGTGTCACCGTGGATGCGGCATTCAGCTACAAGATCCAGGAAACCGCCTCTCTGGATGTGAATGTTTCCAACCTCTTCAACGAAAAACACGTGGCTTATGGTGGCTTCGGCGCTGACTTCTACAATCCCGGCCGGGCGTTTTCCGTCACCCTGCGCAAGACGTGGTGAACGTCGAAATTAGCAATATTTTTCAATATATTGCGTCATTATCCTAATGTTCAACGTCATCCTCGGGCTTGTCCCGAGGATCCAATCCCGTCTCGTCATGTTAGAAGTTGGCAGATCCTCCGGACAAGCACGAGGAGGAAGCGGATCCAGGCTTACGGAACGGCAAAACCGCTGCGCGTAGACGACAAGGCGCGCCCGTTCAAAGCAGCCTGTGCATGCGCCGCCAGGCGGCCGGCGTATTGCCCACCGAGTGGCGGAAGGCCTTGGTCAGATGGGCCTGATCGGAAAAACCAAGCTGCGCGGCGATATCGGCAACGGTCAGATCACCTTCCAGCAGAAGTTTCTGGGCGGCATTGATACGTCGCTCCAGCTGCCATTGCAGCGGTGTCTTGCCCGTGGTCTGGCGAAACACGGTGGCGAACCAGCTTTCGGAAAGCCCGACGATATCGGCCATTTCGGCAACCGTCATGCGGTCGTCACCGCGTTTTTCGACCCGGGCGAGCAGCCTGTTCATCTGCGCCTGCGTCAGCCTGCCATTGGCCTGCTCCGGCGTTGGACCGGGAATATCCAGCAATCCTGCGACGATCCCGCCAATCAGGCTTTCGGCATAAAGCGGATGTTTCGAAGGCTCGGCCAGCTCATCGACAAGCAAGCCTGCCAGCGTTTCCACCGCACCGATATCCTGTATCTCGACCGGACGGCGCAGCGCCGTCATGGCCGCAGAACCGCCGACCGCCGGCGACAGGAAGCGCAAAAGCCGGTCTTTGTGGATATGCAGGTTGAGATGGGAAAAGCGATGCGTGGCATTGCTGCTCGTCCACATCGGCACGCCGGCCGGCACATAGACCGCCCGCGTCATCGGCCGCGAATGCTGCGAAAACTCGCCATCGCGGTTGGAAATCCGGATCCGCGACGAGACATCGTTGAAGAAAATCATGATGCGGGGATCGGCGGCCAGATAATAACCCTTCGCCCCCATCTGGCTTTCGGCCTCCCAGAAAGCGCTGACCAGCCCGTCGAACTGGCGCCATTTGACCGGCGCAGTGACGCTGATCCCTTCCGTGTGCCAGGTCATGGAATGCCAGAAACTCAAAGCGGTTACCGTCCGGTTGTCGAGCCGAGGTTGGGGACGCGGGAAGCGGCGAATGCCGCAACAGACATCGCGCCCCTACGCCAATAACATGACTTATCAATTCATGTTAATAGCAAAGATCGTTATAAAGAGAAACATTCGCTTGCGCGGCAGTTCTGGAACCTCCGCCCGCACCGCCCGTTAAATCCATGACAGGACCTCAACACGGGAGATGAACATGGATCGCAAGAAGGAAGCGGGCGATTTCGCCGACAAGAAGCGCGAAGAACAGGGCCACGGTGTCATCGTTGCCGGGCCGGATGCGCATGAAAATGAAAAAGGCGGCAAGGCGCCGTCGGGGAAAGCCGAAAAACCGGCCGCTGACCGGTCGGTTTCATCATCCGACCGCCGCTGACAGTTTCTTTTGATCTCGATAGCCGCAAGTCACGCATCCCCTTTCATGCGTCATCACGGGTTAACGCCCTTGGGTAGCGCAGAGCCTGGATGGCTTTGACAAGATCAAAAAAACCTCCCCGATCGCTCGGGGAGGTTTTGCCTTATCGAGTACTCGCCTTTCCGCTCAGACGAGGTCGAAACGGTCGGCGTTCATCACCTTCGTCCAGGCGGCAATGAAGTCGCGGACGAATTTTTCCCTGCTATCGTCCTGCGCATACACTTCCGCATAGGCGCGCAGGATGGAGTTGGAGCCAACCACGAGGTCGACACGGGTCGCCGTAAATCTGGCTGCGCCGGTCTTGCGGTCACGAATCTCGTAGAGATTGTTGCCGGTCGGAACCCAGGAATAGGCCATATCCGTCAGCGTCGTGAAGAAGTCCGTCGTCAGCGCGCCGGGCTTGTCAGTGAAAACGCCATGCGCCGCACCGCCATAATTGGCACCGATGACGCGCAGGCCGCCGATGAGGACGGTCAGTTCCGGCGCTGTGAGGCCGAGAAGCTGCGCCCGGTCGAGCAAAAGTTCTTCAGGGCTGACGACATAGTCCTTCTTGATCCAGTTGCGGAAACCATCCGCCAGCGGCTCAAGCGGGGCAAAGCTGTCGGCATCCGTCTGCTCGGCGGAAGCATCGCCACGGCCGGCTGCGAAAGGCACGGCAATATCGAAGCCAGCGGCTTTCGCTGCCTGTTCCACACCGTAATTGCCGGCGAGAACGATCACATCCGCGATGCTCACCCCGGTTTCACGGGCGATCGGCTCGAGAACCGAAAGCACGCGGGAAAGACGGGCGGGCTCGTTGCCTTCCCAGTCCTTCTGCGGTGCGAGGCGAATGCGCGCGCCATTGGCGCCGCCGCGCTTGTCCGAACCGCGGAAGGTGCGGGCGCTGTCCCATGCAGTCGCAACCAGATCGGCGACCGGCAGGCCGGCAGCGGCGATCTTGGCCTTGACGGCAGCGACGTCGTAGGTGGTGGGGCCTGCTGGGATCGGATCCTGCCAGATCAGGTCTTCAGCCGGAACATCCGGACCGATGTAACGGGACTTCGGCCCCATGTCGCGATGCGTCAGCTTGAACCAGGCGCGGGCGAAGACGTCGGAGAAGTGGTCCTGGTCGTCCTTGAACTTCAGCGAAATCTCGCGGTAGATCGGATCGACCTTAAGGGCCATGTCGGCATCGGTCATCATCGGGATGGTGCGGATCGAGGCATCCTCGACGTCGACAGGCTTGTCATCCTCGGCGATGGTGATCGGCGCCCATTGCGAAGCACCGGCGGGGCTGTGCGTCAAGGTCCACTCATGCTTGAACAGCATGTCGAAGAAGCCGTTGTCCCACTTGGTCGGCTCGCTCGTCCAGGCGCCTTCGATGCCCGACACCACGGTGTCGCGGCCAATACCGCGGCCCTTGGTGTTGATCCAGCCAAGGCCCTGATATTCCGGGCCTGCGGCTTCCGGATCGGGGCTGAGATTGGCGGCGCTGCCATTGCCGTGCGATTTGCCGATGGTGTGGCCGCCGGCGGTCAGCGCCACGGTTTCCTCATCATCCATACCCATGCGGGCAAAGGTTTCGCGCATCTGCGCCGCCGTCGCCAGCGGATCGGACTTGCCGTTGACGCCTTCCGGGTTGACGTAGATGAGGCCCATCTGCACGGCGGCAAGCGGGTTTTCCAGCGTCTCGGGCTTGCTCACATCGCCGTAGCGACCATCGCTCGGCGCCAGCCATTCCTTCTCGTCACCCCAATAGGTGTCCTTTTCCGGAGCCCAGATATCTTCACGACCGAAGGCAAAACCGAAGGTCTTCAGACCTGCGACGTCGTAGGCGATGGTGCCGGCGAGCGCGATGAGGTCTGCCCAGGAAATCTTGTTGCCGTATTTCTTCTTGATCGGCCACAGCAGGCGGCGACCCTTGTCGGTGTTGACATTGTCCGGCCAGGAATTGAGCGGGGCAAAACGCTGGTTGCCGGTGTTGGCGCCACCGCGACCGTCCGTCACGCGGTAGGAACCGGCCGCATGCCAGGTAACACGTGCCATCATGCCAACATAGCTGCCCCAGTCCGCCGGCCACCATTCCTGGCTGTCCGTCATCAGCGCACGCAGATCGGCCTTCAGGGCCTCGACGTCGAGCGTCTTCAGGGCTTCGCGATAGTTGAAGGAGGTGCCGAGCGGATTGGTCTTGGTGTCGTGCTGATGCAGGATGTCGAGGTTCAGCGCATTCGGCCACCATTCGGTCACCGATTTACCGGAGGCCGTATTGCCTCCATGCATGACAGGACACTTGCCAGCCGGTTTTGAAGTTGCGTCCATTTCGCCCTCCGATGGGTTTAGCAATTAAACAAAATAATCAGTTCGACATGTGCAGCATTCCGAGCCAGAGGCGGCGGCAGGTCATGGGAAGACCGTGCAGCGACGCTGGTGACCTTTCACAGCTACAGCTTCTTTCTGTCATGAAGATGACTAACAGCCGGGTTCCATAATTTCCAATTGTATATTCTAAAGGCTGCGATATGCTGAGCTTATGATTGCGCTCTCCATGAAACATCTCCGTTATTTCGACGCGCTGGCCAAGATCGGCCATTTCGGACGGGCGGCGGAAGCCTGCGCCATTTCCCAACCGGCGCTCTCGCTGCAAATCCGCGAGCTGGAGGAACTGATCGGCGCGCCGCTCGTCGAACGCGGCAGCCGCCAGATCAGGCTGACGACGCTTGGCGAGGAATTCGCCGAGCGCACCCGTTCGATCCTGCGGTCGGTGGATGAGTTGCAGGATCTGGCGCGTGCGGGCCAAGGCCCTCTCAGCGGCCGCCTGCGCATCGGCGTCATCCCCACTGTCGCGCCTTATCTTTTACCACAGGTCATCAAAACACTCACCCGGCATTATCCGGGGCTGGAGGCGCGGCCGCGCGAGGCGGTGACGCAAAAACTGATCGAAGACCTGCTGGAAGCGCGGCTGGATATGGCGATCGTCGCGCTGCCCGTATCGGAACCCGCCCTCGAAGAGGTTCCGCTGTTTTCGGAGGAATTCATTCTCGTGCGGCCGATGGAGGATGCGGGCATGCCGGTGCCGAGCGCCGACAAGCTGGGTGAAATGCGCCTGCTGCTGCTGGAGGAAGGCCATTGCTTCCGCAATCAGGCGCTTTCCTTCTGCAGCACGACCAATGCGCCGCCGCGCGTGCTTATGGAAGGCAGTTCGCTTTCCACCCTCGTACAGATGGTTGGCGCTGGCATCGGCGTCACGCTCATTCCGCAGATGGCGGTCGATATGGAGACGCGGCAATCCACCGTCTCGGTGTTCCGGCTGGCAGAACCGCGCCCGTCGCGCACCATCGGCATGGTGTGGCGCAAGAGCAATCCGCTGTCCGGGCACTTCAGCCATATTGCCGAGATTGTCCGCGAATGCGGTCTCCAGAAACTTGGCATCGCCTGATCCATCTGCAGCAGAATCCGACATCCGCACCACCAGTAGGGAACCCGAATGTGAGCAGGCCGAATTATCGCGATATCGCCCGTCTTGCAGGTGTCGGGACAGCAACGGTCGAGCGGGTGCTGAACGGGCGTGGCGGTGTTCGCGCCGAACTCGTGGAAAAGGTCGTCATCGCCGCGCGGGAATTGGACTATCCCCGCACCCTGCCGGAAACCCACCGCGGATTGCTTCGCATAGAAGTGCTGATGGTACGCCCCGAAACCACCTTTTATCGGAGGCTTTCCAAGGCCTTCGAAAGAATTGCCGCAACGCTCGACCCTCTTGTCGTCGTTCACCGCAGCTTTGCTGAAGAAATGAAGCCGGAAGAACTGGCAAGCCGCATTATCGCCGCCGGCGAAGCGCGCGCCGGCCTGATCCTCGCTGTTCCAAGCAGCCCGGCGGTCAGGGCTGCGGTCGAAGCAGTGGTCGCCCGCGGCATTCCCGTCGTCCATGTCGTCACGCGCGCCTCGGCCGAAAAGGGTGAGTTCATCGGCATTGACAATGGTGCGGCGGGACGGACGGCGGCACATTTCATCACCCGCATGGCGCACCGGGACGGCCCGGTCATAGCGCTCTGCCATCCGATCTATCAGGTTCATCGCGACCGTATCAGCGGCTTTTCCGACTATTTCCGCGATCATCCCGGGGAACATCATTTCGAATGGCTGGGTTTTACCCGCGATGACGAATATTACAGCGCCGAGGCTCTGCGCATGGCGCTCGATCTCTACCCCGACATGGCCGGCCTTTATAATGTTGGCGGCGCCAATGCCGCGCTGATCGACGTTCTTCGCCGTCACCCGCGCGGAGGAGACATCTTCTTCGTCGGCCATGAATTGACCGATTATACCCGCAAGGCGCTGAACGACGGCATCATGGACATCGTGCTCGATCAGGCGCCCGAGGCGCAGGCCCGCCGGGCGCTGGACCTTGTCCTGAAAAGGATCGGCCTTACCGATATCGAACCTGACAGCGCGCCCATTCGCTTCGTCACCATCACCGCGCAGAGCCTTTGATCTGATTTGATCAAGGAAGGTTTCGGCTTTCACCGCCCTCACTGCTAATTTTGCGTCAGGGAGGAAGGCCGCAGATCGTGAGGAGCGACGGGCGACCACGGCGTGCAAACGTCCCCTTCATCGTGAGAACTTGCGCGGGCGTATCGGGAGCGATCGTCCGAAGGAGAGCGCTATGGACGATCTGAAATATGGAACGCGCAACAAGCGCGGCGACTGGGCGCCGAACCAGCCGGTGGAAACGGCGCCGCTATTCGCCTTTCCACCCCGCCTCATGGCGCTGTTAAAATGGCTGCCGCATTATTTCCTGCCCTGGAATGCGATCTTCGCGCTTTCTGCCATCGCCTATTGGGCATGGGTCATCCCGCCCGTGGAAACCATGGCGAGCCTCGGCTTCGGCTGGATCGCCTGGCTCTATGCGGTCAATGCGGTCTGCGTCTTCCTCTTTTACGGCGGCTTCGAACTGCATCTCTATATTCTGAAGCGGCAGGAAAACCGTTTCAAATATAACGGCAAGTTTCCGGCCGAACAAAAGAGCAAGGCCTTCTGGTTCGAAAGCCAGAACCTCGACAACATCCTGCGAACCTTCCTTTCCGGCGTGACCATCTGGACCGCCATCGAAGTGGCAATGCTGTGGGCCTATGCCAATGGTTATGCGCCCTGGCTCAGCTTTGCCGAAAATCCGTGGACGCTCGCTGCCGTCGCGCTTGTCGTGCCGATCATCCACGAGTTTCACTTCTTCTGCGTTCACCGGCTTATCCATATGCCGCTGCTCTACAAATGGGTGCATTCCGTCCACCATAATTCAGTGAACCCGTCGCCATGGTCGTCGCTCTCCATGCATCCGGTCGAGCATCTCCTGTATTTCGGCACGGCCTTTTATCACCTGATCCTGCCGTCCAACCCGGTCCTCATGCTCTACCAGCTGCACTATGCGGGTTTCGGCGCGATCCCCGGCCATGTGGGCTTCGACAAGGTCGAGATCGGCGAGGACGGGCTGGTCGATAGCCATGCCTATGCGCATTACCTCCACCACAAATATTTCGAGGTGAATTACGGCGATGCCCTCATCCCGCTCGATCGGTGGTTCGGCACCTGGCACGACGGCTCGGCCGAAGGGGAAGCCCGCATGCAGGAACGCTATCGCAAACGCAAAGAAAAACTCGCGGCCCGCAAGGCGCGCAACACAATCGGAGAGGCAGCCGAATGAGCTGGGTTTCAGCCTGCAGACTTGACGATATCGAACAGGAAGGCGCAATCCGCTTCGACCACGCCGGGCGCACCTATGCGATCTATCGCGCCCCGGATGACAGCGTTTATTGCACCGCGGGCCTCTGCACCCATGAGGCGATCCATCTTGCCGAAGGGCTGGTGATGGATTTCGAGGTGGAATGTCCCAAGCATTCCGGCGCTTTCGATTACCGCACCGGCGAAGCGCTGCGGCTCCCCGCCTGCGAGAATCTCAAAACCTATCCGGCCGAAGTGGTGGACGGCGAAGTGCGCGTCACCATCGGCTAGAGCATTTCTAGGAAAAGTGGAACCCGGTTTTCCGTCCGGAAATGCGACAAAACAAAGAGTTAGAGCGGTTTCGCGATTCGAAGAAAAGCGAAAACGCTCTAAGCCGAGCTTTCGAGCAGGCCCGAAAGGGCCTCCGGAATGCACCCGGGCGGCCCGGCGCCCCAAGGGAGGACGACATGAAATCCATCTGTACCATGGCCGCGCTGGCGGTCCTGCTGGCGGGCACCGCATCGGCCGAAACGATCGGCGTTTCGATGCAGAGCTTCGACAATAATTTCCAGACTTTGCTGCGCGAAGGGCTTGGCGCCCGGGCATCGGAAGTCGACGGCGTAAAGATCCAGGTCGAGGACGCGCAGGCCGATATTTCCAAGCAGCTCAACCAGGTCAATAATTTCATCGCCGCAGGCGTCGATGCGATCATCGTCACGCTTGCGGACACCTCGGCCGCACCCGGCATCAGCGATGCCGCCGCCAAGGCGGGCATTCCGCTCGTCTACCTCAATCTCGAGCCGGACAATGTCGCCAAGCTTCCCGAAAAACAGGCCTATGTCGGCTCAAGGGAAACCGATGCCGGGCGGCTGGCGGGCGAAGCGGCCTGTTCGCTGCTCAAGGAGAAGGGAAAGGTGGCGGATGCGCAGGCTTATATATTGATGGGCGATCTTGCCCATCAGGCATCGCGTGACCGTACTTCGTCCTTCAAGCAGGCACTTGCATCCGGCGACTGCAAGACCGTCACCATCGCCGACGAACAGTCGGCGGCCTGGACACGGACAAACGCCATGGACATGACGACGAACTGGATCACCGCCGGCCGGCCCATCGACGTCGTCTTCGCCAATAATGACGAAATGGCGATCGGCGCGGTGCAGGCGCTGAAGGCGGCGAGCGTTTCGATGGATGATGTCATCGTCATCGGCATCGACGCCACCCCGGACGGGCTTGCCTCCATGGCCGCCGGCGATCTTGACGCCACGGTGTTCCAGAACGCCAAGGGGCAATCGACGAGCGCGCTCGACGCCGCCGTCGCCCTGATGCGCGGCACGCCGGTCGACAAGCAGGTCATGGTTCCTTTCGAACTGGTGACGCGGAAAAACATGACCGACTACGCCAGCCGCAACTGACCCTCCCCCAGCCGGTGCGCCCTGAAAAGCGCGCCGGCCCCTTCTGACGGAGATATCATGGACGCAATCGTCATCATCGGCGCCGGCGAGGCGGGCACCCGCGCCGCCTTTACGCTGCGCGAAACGGGCTTTGCAGGCAACATCACGCTGGTCGGCACCGAGCCGCATCCGCCCTATGAACGGCCGCCGCTTTCCAAGCCGCTCGAAGGTGCCGTGCGGATGAAACCCATCTGCGCGGACGGCGCGCTGGAAGCCGCCCGCATCTCCTATCGTCAGGGCGTATCGGCGACCCGGATCGATGCGAAAGGCCGAACCGTGAGACTAGATGACGGGCAGGTGCTTGGCTATGACAGGCTGCTGCTCGCAACCGGGGCGCAGCCGCGAACACTCGCATGCCCCGGTGCCGGACAGGCGCTCAATTTCCGCACCCATGCGGATGCGGAAGCGATTTTTTCCCGCGCCGATAGCGGCGCAAGGGTCGCGATCATAGGCGGGGGACTGATCGGAATGGAGCTTGCGGCGGTGCTGCGCGGCAAGGGGCTTATGGTCAGCGTCATCGAAGCGGCGGCACGGCCGCTTGGCCGCGCGGTTCCACCGCGTTTTGCCGAAAAGATACATGCGCGCCATCGCGATGAAGGGGTGCATTTCCATCTGGGTCAGGGAGTGGCGGACATTACACCGGAAGCAGTCCTGCTGACCGACGGTGAGCGCGTGCCGGCCGATATCGTCGTCTCCGCCATCGGTGTCGTGCCCAATATCGCCCTGGCCGAAGCGGCAGGGCTTGCGACCGGCAACGGCATTCTGACCGATGCGTTTCTGTGCACCAGCGATCCCCATATCTTTGCGGCAGGCGATTGCGCGGCCGTCTCGCAAGCCGTTGGCGGACATATCCGGTTCGAAAGCTGGCGCAATGCCCGCCATCAGGCGGAAATTGCTGCGCGCAATAGTCTTGGCGCGAACGAGGCCTTTGCCGCCCTCCCGTGGTTCTGGTCGGATCAATATGATCTCGGCCTTCAGGTCGCGGGCCTGCTGCAGCCGGGACACCAAAGCGTCATTCGTCCGCTCGGCGATGGCGAACTGGAATTCTTCCTTGAGGACGGCCAGCTTGTCGCAGCAGCCGGGCTGGGTGTCGGCAACACTGTCGCCAGGGACATAAAACTGGCCGAGATGCTGATCGCCGCCGGCATCAACCCCGATCCGGAGAGCCTTGCCGACCCCGGTGTGAACCTCAAGACATTGCTGAAAAGCGCGCGGGCGGCCTGATGCAGAAGCTGCTCGTCTTTCAATCGCTCTGGGCCATGGAACGCTTGCGCCGCGACGACCCTGAGCCGACCCTTGAGGAAAACATCGCCCGGATTGCCGAAACCGGCTTCGACGGCATCAGCGCGCATTACACCAACCGTGCCGATGTGCTGCGTCTCCATGAGGCTATCAGCGGCACGGGTCTTCGGATCGAAGGTGTCTGTTTTCCGCGTCATGTCGACGACCTGCGCCACACGCTGGAACTGGCGAAGGAGTTTCCGGTCAGCCATATCGATCTGCAGGCCGACATCCGCCCGCGCCGGGTGGAAGATTGCCTGCCGCTTCTCGACGGCTGGATGCGGCTTGCCGAAGAGGCGGGCGTTCCCGTCTTCATCGAGACCCACCGCAATCGCATCACCAGCGATCTCCCATTCACGCTGGACCTGCTCGAACAACGACCCGATCTGCCGCTTCTGGCCGATCTGTCCCATTATCTCGTTGCCCGCGAATTTGCCTTTCCGGTGGAAGACGAGAGCCAGAGACAGATTCAGCGCACCCTTCATAATGCGCAGGCCTTTCACGGACGCATCGGCTCCTGCGAGCAAATCCAGATCGAGATTTCCTTTGCCCATCACCGGCCATGGGTCGATCTTTTTCTGGACTGGTGGGACTATGGTTTCCGGCACTGGCGATCGCGCGCGCCTGATAATGCCGAGCTGGTCTTCACCTGCGAACTCGGCCCCCGCCCCTATGCGATTACCGACCGGGGCGGCAACGATTCCACCGACAGATGGGCGGAATCGTTGCTGCTCAAGACGATGGCGCAGACATTATGGGCGCAGGCCGCCCGTCCCGCCAACACGGCAAAGACGGGTGCGCACAAGCCCTGCTGATTCTATCGCGAAGCGGCCTTTGCCTGCTTGTCCGTCCATTCGGGCGGTGCGCCGAATTGATCGGCCACCATGCCCTGCAAACCCCGTGACCGGCCATAGGCATCACATTCGGCATATTTCGGCTTGCCGCCGAGGGCCGAGCGCATGCGGTGGCCCGACGGGATCGAAATATCCAGTCCTTCGGAGGTCTTGCCTTTGACGAGGATGCGGGCGAAATAATTGGCGAAGTCAGAGGCAAGCCCGTAGGCATCGCCGATTTCCGAAACACGGGCACTGTCAGTGAAGGAATTGGCACCCTTCGACCAGACGGCGGCGGCGCGCTGGACGCCGGTACTGTCCACCGCCTCCGACTCGACCGCCAGGCCGCCGAGGCCCACCGGCAATCGCGGCACGCCGACCGGCAGGACAAAGTTGCTGCCGAGCGATACGGCGGTTGAAACCCCCGCCATGGTCTTGTCGGTCGGCACCAGATCAGTGATGACGGTGCGCACCGTCATATCCGCCGGCTGGCCAAGAGCGGCGATCCGGTATTTGTCACTGAGCGCCACGCAGATGGCACGATCGAGCGCATTGGACACAAGCGCGCGGTCTTTTTCCGATGTGACCCGCGACGAGGCGGTGAAGGAAAACGTGGTGGGCACGATGGCGACGGTTTTAACCGCTGCCAGGCCCTTGGCATCCACGAAGGTTCTGGTCTTGGTGAACTTGCCCTTGGCAGGGCTGAGCTGCGCATAGGATGTCAGCGTACCGCCCTCCTGCAGCGGAACGGAGGCACAGCCGGACATGATGAGGGCAAAAGGCAAGGTGGCGAAGGTGGCGCTGCGGCTGCGCGCAACTTTGCCGCCGCTGGCCGTGACGAACGGATTCCGCTGGTGTTTCATTGCATGTGCTCCGGTTGGAAAGATTTCCTGTGCCCCACACGCTACGACAGCTAAAATTGCGGCAGCATTACAATCACAGTCCGGGGGCGTTGCAAAAATCGCGATCAGAAGCAGAGCCGGAATGTGCTTCCGAAGGCGGAGCTTTCCAGAAGGACACGTCCATTGTGGTCAGCGACGATCTGCTTGACGAGACTGAGACCCAGACCTGCTCCCGTGCTTCGTGGCGTCACGCGATAAAATGGCTCGAATATCCGCTCCTGCTGGTCTTCGGCTATGCCCTGCCCTTCATCGGAAATCGCAATTTCGCCGTTTGCGAGAACCGAGACATGGATCATCCCTCTGTTTGCTCCATGGTCGATGGCGTTGCGCACGATATTGCTGACGGCGCGTGGCAAAGCGAACGGGTTGCCCTGCATTTCGTAGCGCGCGATCTGCGTGTCAAAGGAAATATCGTAACCCGCCGACAGCGCCAGCGGCGCCAGATCGGCAACGACCGTGCGGGCGATCTCGACGAGATCGACCGTCTCCCATCGGTCATGTACCTGATCGTTCCGCTCGACGGCCAGAAGCTGTTCCGCGGTTTCACCAAGCCGCGCGACATCCTCCATCAGGCGCTGCCGTTCTGGCCCTTCCGGCAGACCCTCAATCCGGGTCTGCATGATGGCGATCGGTGTTCTGAGTTCATGCGCCGCATCGATGAGAAACCGTTGCCGCGCCCGGAACTGCTGCTCGAGCCGTTCGAGGATGCTGTTGAAAGACACGATAAGCGGCACGACTTCCCGCGGCACATCCTCGACGGGCAGCTTCGAGCCCGCCCGGCGCGGGTCGATCTCCGGGGCTTTCCGGACAACGGAACTGAGACCGGCGAGCGCCTGGCGCACGATGCGCGGCACGGAAAAGAACACCGCAGGCAGGATAACCGCCAGCAGCGGAACATAGATCGGATAAGTGCCGAGAAGAAGCGTCAGAAACGACGCGCTGATATGGGAGGTTCCGCCGAACATGACCCTCAGCGGCCCAGATGCCGTATCGAGACTTTCAGACAACGCGACCTCGGATATGCCGGCGCCGCCGCGAATATCAGCGTCCATCATCAGATGGGCGTAACGCGACAGCTCGGCATAGACCGCTGGCACAGCGCCATAGGTCACGGACTGGCCATCCAGCGTCGAGGCAACGAACCAGAGTTCTTCATTCTCCGCCTTGAGGGCCTTCAGCGCCGGCCCCTCGGTGATGACGAGCCCCTTCTGCGGATCGAGCGAAAGCGACTCGTCGAGTGTCGCAGACAGATCCTCCCAAAGCCCGATATTGGGAGAGACCCGCATCACCCCGTAAACACAAAGCCCGATGATGACGACGGCGATCATGGCGGAGACGACGATGCTGAGCTGCCAGCTCAATTGCCACCAAAGGGACGGATTGGATTTACCCTGCGCCTTCATGCATCCTCCTTGAGCAGATAACCGATGCCGCGAATATTATGCACGCTCACCCCGGCGGAGGCGTCGAGCAGGCGTTTGCGCAGTCGCGATATATGCGCGTCGAGCGCATTGGACTGGATTTCCTCCTCATAATTGTAGACGGCCGCCTCGAGCGTCGAGCGCAGCACCGACTTGCCTTTACGTTTGGCGAGCGCGACGAGAACCAGAAGCTCGCGTCTTGGAAGATCGAGGGGAAGCGAATTGATGGTGACGCTGAGATGCAGCGGATCGATCACGATCCGACCGGCGGCTATCTGGGCCGGTGCAAGGCTTGCCGGCCGTCTCAAAACCGCGCGCACCCGCGCCAGAAGCTCGCCGATGAGAAACGGCTTGCCCAGATAATCGTCCGCGCCGCCATCCAGTCCCGCGATGCGGTCCTCCGGTTCGTTCATCGCGGTAAGCAGGATGATCGGCGTATCGACGCCGGCGCGACGCAGTTTCGGGATCAGCGCAAGCCCCTCCCCATCCGGCAGCCGGCGGTCAAGCAGGATGGCGTCGTAAACATGCTGGCGCGTTAGCTCCATCGCGTCACCTAACCGCATCGTATGGTCGATGATGATACCCTGCTTGCCGAGCGTCGCCGACAGCGCATCCGCCATTTCTTTTTCATCTTCGATCAACAGAAGTCTCATATGTCACCGTCCCTTTGCCAGCCGTTGTCTGCCAGAAAGGTTGCGGCAGTATTGCGGCGAAGACGATGCGGCAGGGTAATGCTGCTGCAATTATGGCCCCCTATCCAGACACCATCCGCCTGAATAACGGGCGACGTGACAGCTCAGTGAGCCGTTACCGGAAGAGCTTTGTGTGGAAGGATTGTATTATGTGGGTGAAGAGAAGCATCAAGGCCGGGATCGCGCTTGCGGGCTGCGCTCTCGTCGTTACTGCACTCGACCCGGCGCGCGGCAGCGTCGATGCGAATGAACGCGTCAAGGGAATTGTCGAGGCCAGCCTCCTGAGCCCGGCCGGCATTCCCTTCGAACTGACGGCTGCGGAAACGGCGAAGATCGGCACGCGCCAGATGGTGGAGAAGCTCAGCATCAGCGGCGAACTTCAGCCGGTCAGCCGAATCGTGATCCGCGCCCGCGAGGCCGGGAAAATTCTGGAGATGAACATCCGGGACGGACAGGCGGTGCGGGCCGGTGATGTGCTGGTGCGCTTTGAAACCGATGATCTGCAAGCGGCGCTGCTGCAACGGCAAAGCGACCGGGACGCGGCCGAGGCCGAACTGACACTGGCGATGCTGGCACTGACGAGAACCGAACAGCTTGCCACCAAAAACATCACGTCGGCGGAACAGCTGGACAAGGCGAAAAGCGATGTCGTGGTGAAAACAGCGAGGGTTCAAAGCCTTTCGGCCCAGATGGATATCGCCCGCCTCGCCCTTAGCAACGCGGAAATCCGTGCGCCTTTCAGTGGTACCGTCACCCGCCGGCTGGCCGAAGCAGGCGCGCGCGTCAGCGCCGATGGCGAGCTTCTCACACTGGTCGATACCAGCGTGCTGGAAGCGAAGGTTCTCGTCGCCACCCGCGATATTCCCCGTGTGAGCGTTGGCCAGACAGCGGAACTGGAGATTGACGGCCTCGTTGGCCAGACCGTCAAAAGCACCGTCGAGCGTATCAGCCCGGTTGCCGAGGATGGCACACGTTTCGTCACCGTCTATCTGCGTCTCGTCAATGGTGACGGCCGGCTGTGGGGCGGAATGTTCGCCAGCGGATCAATCCTCGTGCGTGAAAAAAACGATGCGCTTGTGGTTCCCGCCATCGCGCTTCGCAAGGATGAGACCGGCTACCATGTGCTTAAGGTGACGGACGGCCATTTGCGCCGCCAGACGGTGGCGCTGGGATCACGCTGGCACGGCGGCAGCCTGATCGAGATCGCCACGGGCCTGAAGGATGGTGAAACGATCCTGACTGCACCGCTTCCGGAATTGCAGCCAGACATGGCAGTGACCATCGATAAGGCAGGCTAAAATGTTTTTGACCCGTATATCCGTCTCCCATCCCGTCTTTGCCACCATGATGATGGTCACATTGCTGGTCATGGGCATTTTTTCGCTGCAACGGTTGGGGCTGGATCAATATCCCAATGTCGACGTGCCTGTCGTGGTGGTGGTCACCACCTATCCCGGCGCGACGCCGGAGACCGTGGAGACCGAAGTGACACGCCCGGTCGAGGATGCGCTGAACGCCATTGGCGGTCTGGATGAGATCACCTCGACCTCTTATGAGGGGCGCTCCGTGGTCGTCGTGAAATTCAAGCTCGAGGTACAGGGAGCCGCCGCCGCGCAGGATGTGCGCGACAAGGTCGCCGCCATCGAGGCGAACTTGCCGGAAGACGCCAAGAAGCCGGTCGTCTCCCGTTTCGATCCCACCGCCGAACCTATCCTGTCCCTGGCAATCAGTTCGACGTCGCTCGATGTGCCGGCGCTCACCACCCTTGCCGACCGCAAGGTGGTGCGCCAGCTGACCACCGTGGCAGGTGTCGGACAGGCGACGCTGGTGGGTGGCCGCAAACGACAGATCGACGTTGCTATAGACGAAACACGCATGCGGGCGCTCGGGGTCGGCATCAACGAGGTGGTGAACGCGCTGCGCACCGGCAACGGCAACAGCCCGGCCGGCAGCATCGTCGATCCCGTGTCCGAACGCACGATCCAGGTTCGGGGTCGCGTCGAGGAGCCGCAGGCGCTACTGGACATGGTTGTGACAAGACGCGGTGGCGCGGCGATCCTGCTCCGCGACGTCGCCACGGTTTCCGAAGGGGCGGTCGATGCCGAAAGCCGCGCCCTCTATAACGGCCAGACGGCACTGGCAATCGATATCGTCAAGGTTCAGGACGCCAACACGGTTCAGGTCGTGACGGATGTGAGGAACCGTCTCCAGCAACTCAATACCGAGCTGGCCACGCAGAATGTCCAATTGCGCATCGTCACCGACACCTCCACGCCCATTCGGGAATCCGTCGGTCAGGTGCAGACGACACTGATCGAAGGGGCGGCGCTCGCCATCGCCATCGTTTTCCTGTTTTTGAACTCCTGGCGCAGCACGGTCATCACCGGCCTGACACTGCCAATCGCCATCATCGGTACGCTTGCCGTCATCGATTTTCTTGGTTTCACCCTCAATACGCTCAGCCTTTTGGCACTGACACTCTCCATCGGCATTCTGGTGGATGACGCTATCGTCGTGCGCGAGAACATCACCCGTCATCTGCATATGGGCAAATCCCATATTCGCGCGGCGCTCGACGGCACCAACGAAATCGGCCTTGCAGTGATTGCGACAACCGCAACCATCGTGGCGGTTTTCCTGCCGGTTGCCTTCATGGACGGCATCATCGGTCGGTTCTTCTATGAATTCGGCGTCACGGTGTCGGCTGCGGTGCTGATCTCGCTCTTCGTCGCCTTCACGCTTGATCCGATGCTTTCGAGCGTCTGGTACGACCCGGATGCGCAACCCGATGCCAGACGCGGGCCAATCGGACGGTTGATTACGCGCTTCGATCATGGTTTCGAATGGCTGGCCGAACAATATCGGCATGTGATCGGCTGGACATTGCGCCACCGGCTCATCACGTTGCTCACCACCATCGGCATCTTCATCGGAAGCCTGTTCATGGTGCCGCTGGTCGGCACGGAATTCGTGCCGAACACCGACGAAGGCCGCTTCCAGGTTACCGTTACGGCGCCAGCCGGTTCCTCGCTGGATTACACAACGGCGAAGGTCCGACAGGTCGAGAAGGCACTGAGGGAGTTCCCCGAAGTCGAGACGCTCTATTCCACCATCAACACCGGTGGTGCGGCGGGCAAGCAGCGCGCCGCGGTGCTGGTGGGGCTGGTGCCGCTGGAAGCGCGCACGCAGACGCCCGCGATGCTGGCTGAACCGATCCGCAAGCGCCTGTCAGCCGTACCTGGCATAGAGGTCGCGATCCTTCAGAACGGCCTTGGCGGCGGTGAAAGCCCGGTGCAGCTCAGCATCCTCGGTGACGACCGCGCCGTCCTTGAAAAAATAGCCGCAGGTCTGGTGGAGGATATGAAAATGATCCCCGGCCTCGTGGATGTGAATTCCAGCGCCCGCAACGTGACCTCGGTCCTTTCCGTGCGTCTGAAACGCGAGGCGGCGAGCGATCTCGGCATTTCCCGCGCAGATCTGGCCACTGCCCTCTCTCCGCTCATCGGTGGCGAAGATGTGTCGAAATGGACGGATACGGGCGGCAACAGCTATGACATCGTCGTGCGCCTTCCCGGCGAACGGCGCTCCGATGCCGCAACCCTCGGCGAATTGATGATCGCGACCGGTCGCACGGCATCGAATGGCGCGCCCGTGATGGTGCGTCTCGATCAGGTGGCCGAGATCGGCACCGCGCCGGCACCGGCTGAAATCCGCCGCATCGACAATCGCCGCGAGGTGCTGGTTTCGGCCAACATTGCCGGCCGCACGCTAGGTGATGTGACCAATGCCCTGCAGAGCCTGACCGCTGCCCGCGATCTGCCGGATGGTTACCGCATCCGCTTTGGCGGCGAGGCCGAGACCATGCAGGAGACGATTGGCCACATGGTCAAGGCGCTCATCATGGCGGTTATTTTCATCTACATCGTGCTTGCCTCGCAATTCGGCAGCTTCCTGCAACCGCTCGCCATCATGGCCTCTTTGCCGCTCTCGCTGGCCGGCGTCCTTCTGGGGCTGATGGTGGCCGGCAGCACGATCAACATGTTTTCTTTGATCGGCTTCATCATGCTGATGGGCCTCGTCACCAAGAATGGCATCCTGCTGGTCGATTTCGCCAACAGGGAGAGAAAACGCGGGCTTTCCCTCAACGAAGCGCTGGCGAACGCCGGTGTCATCCGATTCCGGCCGATCATCATGACAACGCTTGCAATGATCTTCGGCATGATTCCGCTTGGGCTCGCCATCGGCGGTGGCGGTGCGCAGCGCGCGCCGATGGCGCATGCGGTGGTCGGCGGCCTCATCAGCTCCACCCTCCTCACCCTGATCGTCGTGCCAACCATCCTGTCCTATATCGACAGTATCACGAGGCGTTTCGCCCACCTTTTGCCAAAAGCACCGGATGAGGCTGGAAAAGCGGGCACGGCCGATCACTCCGCCCAGACCCGCGAGGCGCAGCCCGGCTGAAACCCCTTGGTTTTCTAAAGACGGTCATTGACGGGAGAGGCAGCAATGCTTTTCCCGTCAATGGGGCGACAGTTCTTACCGGAGCAGAAGTATGGTGGCCGGCCCTGCCAGAAGCACGGCAAACACGATGATGGGATGGATGTAGCGGCCAAGAAGCCGCATGGCGGCACGACATAAACGCATAATGCACCTGATGAAATTCATCCGGCAAAATTGAGTATGCCATGTTGCAAAGACATTACGGCACAGGGTCCAGGCTCTGTTCACGGAGAACACGGCGACCTGTCAGGGTCTCTCACCCGCCCCGTCTTTCCTTTTGCCCTTGGGTTTGAAATCAACCAGCAATGATTTCAGTTCGATTTCCCGAACGCGCCTCGCTGCCTCATCCGGACGGACCCATTCAACCAGGCGTTCGCCGCGTTCCTTGAAACTCGTTTCCGCACCCGTCACCTCGATCTGAAACACATCGACCATGCACGGGACGACATCGCCATTGTCGAGCATCTTCAGATAGGTGTAGCGGCCAATGGCTGCCTTTCTCACCCGGCCGCGCACGCCCGCCTCCTCCCACGCCTCGATGGCCGCCGCCTCATGCGGCTTCTTGCGTTTCATCGGCCATCCGCGCGGAATGATCCAGCGCTGGCTGGTGCGCGATGTGACCAGAAGGATTTCAACATCATTTCCGTTATCGCCGTAGCGAAAACACAAGGCGGCATATTGCTGCCGGAAAGCGCCGGTGAAGAGCTTTTCGGGAACGGCAGCAAGTTGCTGAAGCAGTGTCAGGGGGCGCACCGGACGGGTTTTCCGGCTTTTCTTGGAAGATTTCATTTGCGTTGATAGTGCCGATTTTCCGGGTTGCATCAATGCCCTGCCTGCATTTATGACAGTTTTATGACAATTACCCCCTACAACATAAATAGCGCCATTGAGGGCCAATTCGCATGATGAGCATTTTCCGCAAGCTGATGCCGCGCGAGGATCGTTTCTTCGACCTGTTCAGCAAACATTCCGAAACAGTCGTCAAGGCGGCAGGTGCGCTTGATCAACTGTTGAGCGGCATCGACGTCGAGAAGAATTGCGACCTTATCGTTGCCCTCGAAGATCAGGCGGATGACATTACCCGCGATGTGCTGCTTGCGGTGCGGCGCAGCTTCATCACCCCCTTTGATCGCGGCGACATCAAGGACCTCATCCAGTCGATGGATGACGCCATCGACATGATGCACAAGACGGTGAAGACCATCCGCCTCTTCGAACAAGGCGAATTCGACCCGCTGATGAAGGAGATGGGACACGAGATCGTGCGTGCGGCAAGCCTGATCGCCGAAGCCATTCCGCTTCTGGAAAAGGTCGGCACCAATGCGCAGCGCCTCTCGGCGATTGCCGAAGAAGTCACCCGCGTCGAAGGCCGCTCCGATGAGCTTCATGATCAGGGCCTGAAAGACCTTTTCCGCCGCCACGGTGCGGCCGGTAACGCCATGGCCTATATGATCGGCAGCGAGATCTACGGCGAACTCGAAAAGGTCGTCGACCGCTTCGAGGATGTGGCCAACGAGATCAGCGGCATCGTTATCGAGAACGTCTGATGGATGTCGCACTTGCCCTGCCGCTGCTTGTCGGCCTTATCGCCATCGCGCTGTTCTTCGATTTCCTGAACGGTCTCCATGACGCTGCAAATTCCATCGCCACCATCGTTTCCACCCGCGTATTGCGCCCGCAATATGCGGTTGCCTGGGCGGCGTTCTTCAATTTCATCGCCTTCCTGTTTTTCGGGCTGCATGTGGCGGAAACGCTCGGCACCGGCATCATCGATCCGGCCATCGTTTCGCCGCAGGTGATCTTTGCCGCCCTCATCGGCGCGATTGTCTGGAACATCGTCACCTGGGTTTTTGGCATTCCTTCCAGTTCGTCACATGCGCTGATCGGCGGCCTCGTCGGTGCCGGATTTGCGAAAGTGGGCTTTAATTCCATCGTCTGGTCGGGCCTCTTGAAAACTGTCGGGGCCATCTTCATGTCGCCGGCCATCGGCTTTTTCCTGGCACTGCTGCTGGTGCTCGCCGTTTCCTGGCTGTTCGTGCGGCAGACACCCTTTGCGGTGGATCGCACCTTCCGCGTCATGCAGTTCATCTCCGCCTCGCTTTATTCGCTCGGCCATGGCGGCAACGACGCGCAGAAGACCATGGGAATCATCGCCGTGCTGCTGTTCAGCCAGGGGCATTTGGGCGAAAGTTTCTACGTGCCGTTCTGGGTGGTCATTTCCTGCCAGTCGGCCATGGCGCTCGGCACGCTGTTCGGCGGCTGGCGCATCGTGCATACCATGGGCTCGAAGATAACCCGGCTGAACCCGATGCAGGGTTTCTGCGCCGAAACCGGCGGCGCGCTGACATTGTTCGGCGCGACATGGCTCGGAATTCCGGTCTCCACCACCCACACGATTACCGGCGCCATCGTTGGCGTGGGGGCTGCCCGCCGGGTTTCGGCGGTGCGCTGGGGGCTTGCCGGCAACATCGTCATCGCATGGATCGTCACCATGCCGGCCGCCGCACTGATTTCCGCCGCCGTCTACGGGCTGACCTCGCTGCTCGGCTGACAGCTCCCCCTGCCCGCTTGCCATTCTCCCGGAACAAATACCGCCCCGCGGAAGTTTGATCCGGGAGATCAACGGCGAAACGGATCGCGGACAATGGCACGGCAGGTTTTCTGGAAGGGTTATCTGAAGCTGTCGCTGGTGACGGCCTCCGTCTCGCTGACACCAGCGACGACCGAGGGTAACAAATACACCTTCCACATCCTCAATCGCAAAACCGGCAACCGTGTCGAAAGCCGCTATGTCGACAGCATCACTCATCGGCCTGTAGCAGCAAAAAACCAGGTGAAGGGGTTTCCCCGCGCCGAGGACGACTATGTGCTGCTGGAAGACGAAGAGATCGATGCCGTGGCGCTGGAAAGTACCCGGACGATCGATATCAGGACTTTCGTACCGAAGGGGTCCATCGACTGGATCTGGTATGACCGCCCGCACTTTCTGCGTCCGGAAGACAAGATCGGCACCGAGGCCTTCAGCGTCATTCGCGAAGCCATGACGGCCAACGGCGTGTTCGGCATTGCGCGGCTGGTGCTCTACCGCCGTGAACGGGCCGTTCTGCTGGAACCTTCAGGCAAGGGCATCATCCTATGGACACTGCATTATGGCGAAGAGGTGCGCGAGAGCATCGACGCGCTAGACCCGAAAATGAAAATTGAAAAACCGCTGCTGCAAGCCATGGAAAAACGCATCGGCAAACAGATGACCGGCTGGAAGCCAACTTTGGTGCAGGACCCGATCCAGAAAAAGATCAAGGCGCTTTTGAAGACCAAAGGCGACGAGACACCGTCTTCCAAAAAGAAAACCGGCACGAAATCCCGCACCGGCGGCAATGTCATCAACATCATGGACGCACTGAAAAAAAGCCTCGCCACCGAAAAACGAAGCTGAAGATCAGCTGTTGTCAGCGGGCTTTTTTCGGCAACGGTTCCGCTGCGGCGAAAAAACCGTCCCATGGGTCTTTTTTCAGGGCTGAAAGGCGCGCGCCGATATTATTGACGGTAAAATGCGCCGGACCGATCTCGGCCGTGAGTTCCGACCATTCCAGCGGCGCGGAAATGGCCGCACCCGGCCGGGCACGGGTCGAATAGGGCGCGACGGCCGTATTGCCCCTGCCATTGCGCAGATAATCGATGAAGAGGCGGCCTTTGCGTTTCGCTTTCGTTGCCACGGAAAGATATTTATCGGGTTCCGCCTTCGACATATCGGCGGCCATCGCCTTTGAGAAAGCCTTGACGGCGGCCCAGCCCGCCTGCGGTTTGAGCGGCGCCACGACATGCAGGCCCTTGCCGCCGGAGGTCTTGACGAAGGCCGCAAGCCCGGCATCTTCAAAACGCCGTTTCAGTTCCAACGCCGCCTCGATCACCTCTTCCCACGCGACGTCTTCGCCGGGGTCGATATCCATGGTGATCATATCCGGCCTCTCCCAGTTGGCGGTAGTGGCTCCCCATGGATGAATTTCGAGCGTTGCGGACTGGACCAGAGCCATGAGACCGTCGAAATCGGTGATGCGGATCAGCGGTTCGCCGCCCTTGTCCTTGGGGTCCTTGATCTGTTCCACGGCCTTGTTGATGCCGCGCCAGGCGTGTTTCTGGAAAAAACGCTGCCCCTCTATGCCCTCGGGACAGCGCAGCAGCGCCAGCGGTCGGTCGACGACGAAGGGCGCCATATGCCGCCAGACCTGCGCATAATAATCGGCGAGCCCCTCCTTGGTCACACCGTCATCCGGCCAGTAAAGCCGATCCGGATGGGTGAATTTGATGGCGGATTGCGGCGCGTTTGTATCGCTCACGGCCTTCTCCTCGCGTTCGATTTCTTCCACCGGCTTGTCTTCGCGCAGGCCCCGGAAGGACGCATGACGCAGATTGCCATCTCCAGACCAGGCGCGAAACTCCACTTCCGCCACCAGTTGCGGCGTGACGAAGTGAAGGTCGCGGCGCGCAAGCGCGGAGAGCTTGTCGCCAAACGGGCTTTCCTTGCGGTCCAGCGGTTTCAGGCGGCCAAGCAGCATTTCGGCCACTTCGCCCGTGTAGCCGGTGCCGACACGGCCGACATGGCGCAGCTTGCCCTTTTCATAAACGCCAAGCGCCAGCGAGCCGATGGCGTGGTCCGATGTCGACGAAAGCGTGTAGCCGCCAATGACGAATTCCTGCCGCATGGAACATTTGGATTTCACCCATTCGCCCTTGCGGCCGGAAACATATTGGCTGTTCTTGACCTTGGAAATAACGCCCTCAAGGCTGAGACGGCAGGCATGATCCAGCACGAGCTCGCCACTCTCCTCGAAATGTTCGCTGTACCGAAGCTTTGGATCGCCCGCCGGCAGCAACTTTTCCAGCAGCGCCTTGCGATCGGTCAGTGCCGCCCCGCGCAGATCGGTGCCATCAAGATAAAGCAGGTCGAAGGCGTAAAAAACGAAACGGTCGCTGCGCCCCTCGCTCAAATCCTGCTGCAATGCCGAGAAGTCGGACGCGCCGCTCTCGCGCTCCACGACGATTTCCCCGTCCATGAGCAGGGTTTCCGCCGGTAGGGCTTTAAGCGCACGTGCCACCGCATCGCCAAACTTCTCCGTCCAGTCCAGCCCGCTTCGGGTCAGAAGCTGGAGTTTGCCGTGATCAAGCCGCACCTGCAGACGGTAACCATCGAATTTGATTTCATGCAGCCAGCGCAAACCGGTCGGCGGTTTCGGCTTCAGCGTCGCCAGCGCCGGCGGCACGAAGGACGGAAGCGTCTGTTTGCGTGCGCCCTTGGGCAGGGCATGCGCCTGCTTTTGGCCGGAAGAAGAGGCAGCCGCCTTTTTCGATACCGGCTTGGAATTCCACGTGTCTTTCGGTTTGGCCGCGACATCCTCGACGCTGCGTCCGGTCTTTACCGATTCCGGTCGCTCCTCCAGAATATCCGCCCCACCCTGATGCCGGGCTTTCTCATCATCACCCTTGATCAGCAGCCAGTTTTCCCTGCTCTCACCGGGTTTTCCGTGCATACGCACCAGGTGCCAGCGCCCTTTCAGCTTTTCGCCATCAAGTTCAAATTCGAGATGGCCCTTGCGATATCCTTTCCTCGCATCACCAATTGGCCTCCAGACACCACGATCCCAGACGATGACCGTTCCACCGCCATATTGTCCCTTGGGAATGACGCCCTCGAAATCACCATAGCTCAGAGGGTGGTCTTCGACATGCACCGCAAGGCGCTTGTCCTCCGGGTCGAGGCTTGGGCCACGCGTCACCGCCCAGCTTTTCAGCACCCCGTCCATTTCCAGCCGGAAATCATAATGCAGCCGGCGGGCATCATGTTTCTGTATCACGAAACTCGACCCTTGAGCTTCGGCCCGCGTACCCTTCGGCTCCGGCGTCTTGTCGAAACTGCGCTTGGCGTTATAGGTCTGCAATCCCATGCGTCAGCTCGCTTTCCGGGAAGTCCTGCGGCCCGTCGTCCTGGTTTTCTTTCCGCCATCGGCATTCGCACTGCGGCGCAGGGCCTCTTTCAGATCGATGACATTGTCTTCTTTCGGAGCGGGCCGCCTTTGGATTTCCCTGCCCTCGATCTTGGCCTTCACCAGCTCCGCGAGCGCATCATTGTAACGGTCGCTATATTCGGCGGGATCGAAGGTGCCGGCGCGTGTTTGAATAATGTGGCCGGCAAGCTCCAGCATCTCGTCATCGAACTGGATATCGGGAATGGACTTGAAAACGGTACTCTCAGCGCGCACCTCGTAACCGAAATTCAGCGTGGTGGCGATGAGCGCCTTGCCGCTTGGGCGGATCAGCAACATGCGGTTGCGGCGGAAAAGTACAGCCTCGCCAAGCGCGACAACGTTTTCGTCCTGCATGGCCTTTGCCAGCAGCGTCAGGGCCTCCTCTCCGCCGTCCTGCGTGGGGGCGAGGTAATAGGATTTGTCGAAGAACAGCTTGTCGATCTCTTCACATTCAAGAAAATGCCGGATGCGAATGACCTTGTCACTCTCCGGCATCAGTTTTGCGATCTCATCGCCTTCGATGACGATGTAGTCACCATTGTCGCGCTCGTAGCCCTTGACCTGATCGTCACGCCCGACCGCCTCGCCGGTATCGCTATCGACATATTGCCGCTCAACCCGGTGGCCGGTCTTGCGGTTGACGATGTTGAACGAGATTTTCTCCGTGGAGGTCAGCGCGGAATAGAGGCCGATTTCACAGTTGAAATCGGCAAAGGCAAGATGGCCCTTCCAGCTGGCTCTTCGGTTCATGATGGCCGTCCGCTATTAGCGTCACGTGAAGATCGATCAGCACCAAGAATACGCTCGATCGCGGGAATATCCGCCTCAGCCAGCACCGGCACGGGGTCCGATGCCATCGCCTCCAGCACCTCGGGTGTGAGGCCACCGTTACGGATGACCCACTCCATCGCCTCACGCGTCTGCCGCTCCGCCTTCAGCTGGGCATAAAGCGCCAGTATCAGCCGGTCGCGGACGTCGAGGGCGTTTACCTGAGCATCTGAACGTTCTGCCTGCCGTTTCATCTCACATCCTCAAGACTGACACGTCGCCCTCAGGCGATGCCCCTGCCACCGGTCACGCCATAGACCTCGCCATTGATGAAGCTCCCGTCCTGAGAGGCCAGCAGCACATAGACGGGCGCGAGTTCCACAGGCTGGTCGTCCGGTGCCGGACCTGGCCGACGATGTGGACATCACACGTGACCCTAACGATCTGCGTCCGCTCTCGTTCCATCATTTGGGGAATCGCGGGCAACGGCATCACGCCGTTGCGCCTTCTTTCAAACGGAATATTTCTTGCGTGTGGTCGTACCTGCGGCCCCGGCTGGCGCCACATCGGGTTTACCGAAGAGATAACCTTGTGCCTGCGCGCATCCTTCATCGACAACCATGCGATATTGCGCGTCGGTTTCGATGCCTTCCGCCGTCACCGGCAGATCGAGGCTGCGGCCAAGGCCGATTACCGCGCGCACGATGGCGCGGGCATTGTCATCATCGCTCATGGCGGCAATGAAGCTGCGGTCGATCTTGATCTTGTCGAAAGGGAAGCTCTGGAGATTGCTGAGCGAAGAATAACCCGTACCGAAATCGTCCATGACAATGGCAACGCCAAGCGCCTTGAGCTGGGTCAGAATTGTCAGCGTCGCCTTGCGGTCTTTCAGCAGGGCAGCTTCGGTGATCTCCAGTTCCAGCCGGTTGGGCGAAAGGCCGGTCTGCATCAGGATGGTGCAGACGACATGGCCCAGATTGGCCAGGGAAAATTGCAGCGGCGACACGTTAACCGCGATTTTCAGATGCGGCGCCCAGGTGTTCGCCTGACGGCAGGCCTCGCGCAGCACCCATTCGCCGAGCGAGATGATGATACCACTTTCCTCGGCGATCGGGATGAACACGTCCGGCGGCACCACGCCTCTTGTGGGATGCTGCCAGCGCACCAGCGCCTCATAACCGACGACCTCACCGCATTCGACGGAAAGGACCGGCTGATAATTCAGCACGAGCTCGTCACGATTGATTGCCAGCCTCAGATCCGTCTCGAGCTGTCGACGCTCGCGCGCCTCCTGATCCATCAGTGGGTCATAAAAGGCCAATATGCCACGGCCGCCCATCTTGGCGCGATAAAGCGCGAGATCGGCGGCATGCAGGATACTCTCGTCATCCTTTCCGTCGCGCGGAAAGACGGCAATACCGATGCTGACACCGACGGCGGTCGGATCATTGGCGGCATTCATTTTCAGGGCGAACATGGCGAGGATCGTCTCGGCAAGCAGGCGCGCTTCTTCCGCCTTGGTATGCCGCGCGGTCAGAATGACGAATTCATCACCACCGAGCCGGGCGACCACATCGCCAGATCTCGCGCATTCATCGAGAATCGCCGCGACTTTCTTGAGTACCCTGTCGCCTTCGGCGTGGCCGAATATATCGTTGACCGCCTTGAAGCGGTCGAGATCGAGCGCGAGCAGCGCAAATTCGTCGCCCTCGCCGCAATGTTCGATCTGCTGGCGCAGCCGCGTCTGGAACATGGTGCGGTTGGAAAGGCCGGTCAGCACATCGTGGCGGGCAAGATATTCGATCTCCCGCTGCGCCTCACGCTTCTCCGTCAGGTCGCGAATGGCCATGACCTCGCAGGGTCGACCGCGGTATTCGATGGTGCGCACGGCGAGTTCGAACACCTGCGCGCGGTCGGCGCGCTCACGTATGGCCTCTACGGGCGCATTACGGGGTACATAGACGGGTTGCCCATCCGTGGCCCGGAAAAGTTCATCGGGATTCTTTCCGACCAGCGACGTTTCATCGCGCCCCAGCAGGCCTGCGAAACGCGTATTCAGCTCGACGATGCGGCCATCGCGCACGACCGCAAGGCCGTCCAGTGTCGCGTCGACGAGACCCTTGAGGTCGACGAGATACCGGTCCACGAGCGCCGCGGTCGCGGTTGCGGAAAGGATCAGGAATGTCACGCCGGAAACCGCGCCGATCATGATCAGCCGGCCGAGATTGTCGGGGTCTGGTCCGGAAATGGACGGATCGGGCGAGAGAACGGTGGCCGACACGGCAGTGAAATGCAGCGCGCAGATTGCAAGGATCGACGCGGCGGCGGGAAAAACGATACGCTCCCAGGCGCCGAGGCGGTGAAACAGCCAGGAGGACAGCAGAAAAAACGCCCAGGCGACGGCAAAACCGCCAAAAACAGCCCCCCAATCGTAGCTGACCGTGGCGGCGACATCTATTCCCGCCATTCCGACGAAATGCATGACGGCAACGGACAGCGTCAGCAGGGTGGCAGAAATCACCGGGCCGTAGATTGCCTGCGTGCGGGCATTGAGCGCCAGCCAGAAGCCGAGTACGGCAAGAACGGCCGAGAGAGCGGTGAAGGAAAAATCGAAACCGATGGGAACAGTGCCCTTATAGGCGAGCATGGCCACGAAATGAGTGGCCCAGACGCTGAGCCCCGCCGCAAAGGCGGCAACCAGGACCCAATAGGGCTTTCGGCCGGAAGGACTTTCCTCAGCGCGCAACAAGAGGTGAAAAAAGGCGAGCATTCCCAGCAGACAGATCAATGCCGCAAGAAGCACGATCTCCCGATCGTGTTGGACGGCAACGCATTCCAGCACCGTGAACATGATGCACTCTCCCAGCCTCTGAAGAACCGCTCCCGATGGCACTATGAAAGTGGTTTATTTATAAATCTCTAATGCAACTATTGATATCTGCCTCTTCTCAACAAGAATCCTGAGTAGAGTCCGGGCCGGTGTGCCAGGCTGTAACGCTTTTGGCAAACCGACCCGACGGCAAAAAGGAAAACCCTTTATTTCCAGCTTTGATAATCCGCGGCGGCGCAGCCAAACGGAGCCCGGCCGTCAGAGAAGCGTTCTTGCAGGCGGGCGCAGCCCCACTCGTTGAGTGCCGCCGGCAGCATGTTGTTGATGTCCATGCCGGGGGAGTTGAATTGCGACGGAGCGCTTGTGACATACCACAGCCAGTAGCCCATCACCGCCACGATGATGACGGCAAGAATGGCGACGAAAGTCCCGAGCCGGCGCAGGAGGCCGGGTCCCTTATTCATCGACGCGGCCTGGGCGGCGGCAGCCTCCTGTGTCTCGTGCGCGACCATCGGGGCGAGCGATGCGAGAGCTTCCGCCCGCTCCTGTTCCGTCAGGTCGATCCGCTCCAGCTGATCGTCAAGCAGAACAGGCAAGGCGCCGTTACCATGCAGGACTGCAAGTGCCACATCCTGTTTGCCGGTATTGCCGATGACAACGGGAATGCGACCCCGTTCCAGATGCGTGAAGGATTGCCGCTTGGTTTTATCGTCTCTGACCGTATCGGCATAGGTCACGAAAAGACGGCTGCGTTTTTCGGCAACGGCCGTCAGCGCCACCGGAATAACGGTCAAGGGCGCCGGCTTGCGCAGCTGCAGGCGGACCCGCAGCATGCGGACAAGTGTGAACAGCATGGCGAGACTGCCGAAACCAAGCAGAAAGACGAACACGCCGAGCGTGATGATGCGGTTCCAGAGCATGTCCAGGCCCAGCGAAATCGTTGCGAGTTCCGGGTTCTTCGCGGAGATGACCAGTCCGGTTTCGTAATCGCCGGAATGGAGATCGACGAACATGACCTCGACATCCTTCTTGTAGCTCACGCCCGCATGGTCGTAGGAAAGATTGGCCTTGCAGGTCGTGAAGATCGCCTTGCGTGTCTTGCAGCTGCCGCTGATATCGCCGTTTTCAATCTCCAGCGCATCCTGGCTGATCTTGTAGTCACGCACGACTCCCGGGCCTTCGGCTACCAGCATGACAATCGTGATTACGAGAAGCACGGGAACGGAGAAATAATAGGCTGCCGGCACCGAAATGACGCCACGTTTGAGGCTGAATGGCCGAGACGGAAGTTTTATCTGTGCAAGGTTCATAGTCGTCAACGCATTCTTCGGGAGGTAGGTGAGCGGAGTTCGCGACTCTCGCCCGACGGAAGGAAAAGTTGCCGCACGGTCTAAACCGATGAAGTCCTTGAGAAAACCCCCTGGAATTACGGGATGGTGCGCGGCTATCTCCCGTCCCGGCGCTGTATTCCTGGTCAACGTGCGGGAGAAGACTCGGGCGCATTGGCCCAGTCACGCATAAAAACGGGCGGTAAAACCGCCCGTCACCTGTTTCGCAAACTATGCTTTGCCGTCAGTCCTTCGTGACCTTTTCAAGCCGGGTCGTCTGGCTGGGGTGGCCCACATAATCCTTGACGCGTGCATTCAGCACGATCGGCTCGAATCTTTCGAACATCGGCAGCACCGCAGGCTTCTGCGCGACGAACAATTCCTGCATCTGGGTGTAGATTTCCCCGCGCTTCTTGGCATCAGGCTCGAGTGACGCCTTTGCCGTGAGCGCGGTCAGTTCCGGAATATCCCAGGCCGAGCGCCAGACGAAATTGCCGGCGTTGTTGGCGGCAAGCGAGTTGTCCGGGTTGCTGGAGAACTGTTCCATCGAGCCCAGAACATTCGGCATGTAGGCTCCCGTCTGCGGGATGAGCAGATCAAAATCCCGCGCGCGGTGCGCCGCAATCACGTCCGAGCCGTTACCCTGCTGGATATTGACCTTGATACCAAGCTGGCTAAGCGTGGCCTGAATGGCAGTGGCGAGGTCGATGCGCGGCGTCTGCGCGATCGTCTTCAGATTGAGCGTGAAACCGTTCTCGTAGCCGGCCTCCTTGAGGAGCGCTTTTCCCTTCTCCACGTCGAGCTTCCAATCCGGGCTCGGAATGGCATATTCGAAATTCTCTGGTACCGGCACCGTGCGCGCCCGCCCGTAGGGACCCATGATGGTTTTTTCCATGCCCTTGTAGTCGATGCCGTAGGCGATCGCTTCGCGGACCTTGGGGTTGGACAGGGGCTCCTTGCCGGCATTCATGGACAGGACGTAAAAACCGCCCGTCGGCACACGCTGGATCTGGAAACCGTCCTTGTTGTTGAAGGTCGCGAGATCCGCAGCCGTCAGCGCGCTGGCGATGTCGATATCGCCGCGCTCCAGCATCAGGCGCTCAACCTGGCTTTCCGGCACATGCCGCACGATGACGCGGCGCATTTTGGGGCTACCGGCCACATAGTCCTTATTCGCCTCCAGAATGATGATCTCATTCGGCGACCAGCGGTTGAGGGTGAACGGGCCGGAGCCGGCCGAATTCGTTCTCAGCCATGCATTCCCCCAGTCATCATTGACCTCGTGGGACTTCAGTTCCTTGCTGTCGACCACGCTGGCAATGACCATGGCGAGGCGATAGAGCAGCAGTTCCGAAGTCGTTTCACCCGAAAGATCGACGCGAACCGTTTTTTCATCCGGAGCACTTACCAGCTTATCGATGTTGTCGGCATTGTAGCCCACGCGCTTGAGGTTCGCTGCGGCCGCCTGGTTCATCTTCAGAAGGCGGCTGAGCGAATAAACCACATCGGCCGAGGTCACCGGGTTGCCGGAGGCGAAATTCGCCTCGCGAAGATGAAAGGTGATGCCTTTCTCATCCGTTTCCCAGCGCTCGGCGAGCTGCGGCGAAACCTTGCCGGAACCGTCCACCGAGATCAGGCGATCATAAAGATTGGCCATGATTTCGTTGGCTTTTGCCTCGGTGGCCTGATGGGGGTCGAGTGACAGCACCTGGGCCAGCGACGTGCCGATAACCAGCTGGTCGTTGGGGGTTTTGGCCGCGACGGGCGATCCCTGCACGAGCATAGCGCCAAGAACGGTGGTGAATGCGAGACGGATCATTGTTTTTTTCATACCTGCTCCTCCTACAGATCGGTAACTGATGTTCGGGAAAAGCCGCGACGCAGCGGGGCGTCGCTGGCCAAAACGGTCAAAGATGTTTGTTATCAAGTGCTTCGATCAAGGCTGCGATGTAGCCGTAGCAGAAGGCGAAAGCGACGCCGACGGGATCGCGTCCGGCAATCGTCGGCACATGGTCCGGCATGATCATGTAGCGATAACCGAGTTCGTGATAGAGTTTCAGCGAGCGCACCATGTCCATGTCCCCCTCATCGGGGAAAGTCTCCATGAAGGACAATTTCCCGCCGCTGATGTTGCGGAAGTGGACGTTGAAAATCTTGTCGCGGCTGCCGAACCAGCGGATGATGTCGTCGATCTCCTCGCGCGGATCATCAAGCATCTCGCCGATTGACCCCTGGCAGAAATTCAGGCCGTGATAGGGGCTCTCGCGCATCTGCACGAACTTCTTCAGCCCAGCGACTGTTCCCAGCACACGGGTGACGCCCCTGTAGCCTGGCGGTGTATAGGGATCATGGGGGTGGCAGGCGAGACGCACCCTGTTGCTTTCGGCAACCGGCACGACCCGTTCAAGGAAGTAGTCGATGCGTTCCCAGTTCTCGTCTTCGGACAGAACGCCGGCGAGGCCCGGTGCGGCATCATGGTCCGCCTTGTCCCAGCGCCATGCCTCGTTGAGCGAACCGCCACGGCCGCGCTCCATCTCCGTGCGCGGAATGCCAATGAGGTTGAGATTGTATTTCGCGGCAGGAATTCCAGCCCTCGCGATATTTTCGATCATCGCGCAGACGGCATCGATCTGCCGGTCGCGGTCCGGGCCGGCAAGCAGGATATCGGGATATGACGCCTGCTCGATGGGCCGGGACGGCAACGGCAGTTGCACCATATCGAGGACAAGGCCAAAGCTTTCGACCTTGTCACGGTGGCGCTCGAAATCCTCGAAAGTCCAGCTCGCGGGTGCTCCGGGCGGATCCGCGCTGATGTTTTTGACGCCGAGCTGCGCCCAGACCTTGTAATCCTCGTCATCGCGCGCAGCAACCTGGGTGCCGACATACATCGATTCTCTCCTCTCTCCATGCAAGTCATCATATGACATCGCATGAAATAAGATGAGTGTCGAGATGCTATTGCGCCTCCGAGAGCAGCCTGTATCGCCGCTGGCTTGCCAGCATGTGTTCACGCATGGCTTTTCGGGCCGCATCGGGATCCTGCTCGACGATGGCGCGCAGGATTGCCTCGTGCTCGGCCTGGACTTTGCGAAGATAATTCGCGTCGCCGGTTTCAGGCAGCGTTGGGAACTGCCCACGCGGTATCGAGCGTGAACCGAACTGGCGCAATGCCTCCAGATAGAAGCGGTTATTGGTTGCGGTCGCGATGGCCGAATGGAATTCGTAATCCGCATCGACAGTCGATTCGCCCGCGTCGATGGCACGGGCCATTTTCCGGTGCGCCGCCGAGATTGCCGCTTCCTGCTGGGCCGTCCGGCGATAGGCTGCGATCGCCGCCGCCTCCCCTTCGGTTGCCAGGCGGAACTCCAGCATTTCCAGCGTCTCGGCAATGGTGCCAACTTCAGACTGCGTCAGTTTCACGCCGGCCCATTCACTGTCGCTACTGACAAAAACCCCCTTGCCCTGGATAGGGACGACGTAACCGGCAGAACGCAAATCGGCAATCGCTTCGCGGACCACCGTCCGGCTCACGCCATAAGCGCGTTCCAGTTGCGGCTCCGTGGGAAGCTGGTCGCCATTTTTCAGTTTTCCACTGCGAATTTCTGCGCTGAGATTATCGATGATCTGTTGCGCCCGCCTCTCCCGCGGCCTCGCTTTGTCGCCAATCATGCCAGTCTTCCCTCTTGCAGAATACGAATCCCTTCGTTACTCATATGATGACGTGGCGGCACGTCATATGTTTTCATGTTAACTCAGGGAGGGGTTGGGATGAAGTACCATCAAGAGTTTTTACAAAAGAGAATTGCGCGTCTGCGGCGAGCAGCGGGCAAAGGGCCGGCCCCTGACGGATTTCTCTCAAGGAAGTGCGGCCAGCAATGACGGAGATTTCACTGCGCGGGCTTGGGCATCGCTTTCTGCAACTGATCGTCAGCCTCTTCATCCTGCTCTGCATCACCTTCATCATAGGCCGTGTGATGCCGACCGATCCGGTCGGAGCAATCGTCGGCGAGCTTGCCGATCCAAAAGCCTATGAGGCCATGAGGGCGCGGCTTGGCCTTGATCTGCCACTTTATCAGCAGTTCTTCATTTACTTGCGTGGTCTGCTGCATGGGGATTTCGGTATCGCGATCCTGACAGGCAATCCCGTGACGCGCGATCTGGCGCAGGCCTTCCCCGCAACCTTCGAACTCGCGACGCTGGCGATCATCATCTCGACGATCATCGGCGTTCCCCTCGGTCTTGCAGCAGCCCTGTTTCGCGATACGTTCATCGACAAGTTCGCGCGCGTCTTTGCGCTGGTTGGACATTCGATACCTGTCTTCTGGTTCGGCATTGTCGGGCTCGTCATTTTTTATGCCAGTCTCAATCTTGTCGGAGGGCCCGGCCGGGTGGACGTGTTCTACGAGGGTCTTGTGGAACCCAGAACCGGCCTGATGCTGGTCGACAGCCTGCTTGCGGGCGAGACGGAAATCTTCTGGAACGCGCTCGGACACATCATCCTGCCGGCGATCATCCTTGCCTATATGGCGATGGCCTACATCACCCGCATGACACGTGCTTTCACGCTTGAGCAACTCAGCCAGGATTATGTGATCGCAGCGCGCGCCAAGGGCGTCAGCCCGGCACGCACGGTTACCCGGCACGTGCTGCCCAACATCGCCGTGCAGCTCATCACCGTTCTCGCCATCTCCTATGGCAACCTTCTCGAAGGCGCCGTGGTGACGGAAATCGTCTTTTCCTGGCCCGGTATCGGTCAATACATGACCAACGCCCTGCTCATCGGTGACATGAATGCCATTCTCGCAGCCACCATCGTCATCGGATTCATCTTCATGATGCTCAACTTCCTGGCAGACGTGGCCTATACCACGCTGGACCCGCGCACACGGGAGGTCGCTCGATGACCGATATCACCCAGAATAATGGCGTTCACGGCCGCAGCGCCCTGTCACGCCTATCGACCACGACGTTCCGGACATTAAGGAAGCTCGGTGACGAGCCGCTTGGAATGTTCGGTTTTGCCATCCTCGCCATCCTGGTTCTCGTCGCGATTTTTGCGCCGCTCATTGCGCCATTCGATCCGGCCCGCCAGGCCCTCGATAACGCGCTTCAGCCGCCCAGCTGGCTGCATCTGGCCGGAACCGACGAATTCGGCCGGGATATTTTCAGCCGGCTCGTCTATGGCACCCGCATCACCATCCAGACCGTCTTGTCGGTCTCGGTTATCGTCGGCCCCATCGGCCTTGCGATTGGCGTCATGGCCGGTTTCTTCGGCGGCAGAACCGATGCGATCCTGATGCGAGCCACCGATATCGTGCTGTCCTTCCCATCGCTTGTGCTGGCACTTGCCTTTGCGGCCGCCATGGGTGCGGGTCTCGGCACGGCGATTATCGCGATCTCGCTGACCGCCTGGCCGCCAATCGCGCGTCTTGCCCGCGCCGAAGCCCTCGTCGTGCGCAATACGGATTATGTGGCCGCCGCCCGCCTTTATGGCGCATCACCGCTGCGCATCCTGTTTTTATACATTGCGCCGATGTGCATCCCTTCGGTCATCGTCCGCCTGACGCTGAACATGGCCGGCATCATCCTCACTGCCGCATCGCTTGGCTTCCTCGGTCTCGGGGCCCAGCCTCCCTTGCCGGAATGGGGAGCGATGATCTCCAGCGGCCGTAAATTCATGCTCGATTACTGGTGGGTTGCCGTCATGCCCGGCATCGCCATCCTGCTGACGAGCCTTGCCTTCAACATCGCCGGCGATACGCTGCGAGACCTCCTGGATCCGCGCCATGCCCGTTCCTGATAGCTCCCCCATTCTTTCGGTCCGCGACCTCAACGTTCGCTTCGGCCGCAACTCCATTCCCGCCGTTTCCAATGTCAACTTCGACGTCGGGCGCGAGCGTGTCGGCATCGTCGGCGAATCCGGCTCCGGCAAGTCCACGACCGGCCGCGCCGCCATGCGGCTTCTGCCGAAAAGCGCCACCGTTACAGCGGAGCGCATGGACTTCCTCTCCGAGCCGCTGCTTACCAGATCCGAGCGCCAGATGGGCGCGATCCGCGGCAGCGAGATGGCGTTGATCATGCAGGACCCGCGTTATTCGCTCAATCCGGTCCTGCCCATCGGAAAACAGGTGGCGGAAGCGGCCGAACTGCATCTGGCTCTCACCGGCAAGGCCGCGAGAAACGCAGCGCGGGATATGCTGCTGCGCGTGCGCATCAACGATCCCGACCGCGTGATGGGACTTTATCCGCATCAGATTTCCGGTGGTATGGGACAGCGCGTGATGATCGCCATGATGCTGCTTGCCAAACCGAAGCTTGTTATCGCCGACGAGCCGACCTCGGCTCTCGATGTCAGCGTTCGCAAGGATGTGCTTCTGCTTCTGGACGAGATGGTGCGCGAAAACAATTCGGGCCTCATTCTCATCAGCCATGACATCCGCATGGTCTCGGCCTTCTGCGAACGGGTACTGGTCATGTATGGCGGGCGCGTCGTGGAAACGCTGACGAAGCTGGAGGATGCGCAACATCCCTATACGCGCGGCCTGATCGCGGCGATGCCCGATCCCCGCAACCCTGTCAGGCGTCTCAAGGTACTGGACCGACAGGCAATTGATGCGGAGGTGATGCGATGATCACGGTAGACAAGCTCGATGTCGTCTATGGCGCCAAGGAAAACCGCAATCACGTGGTTCGCGGCGTCAGTCTTAAGGTCAACAAGGGTGAAACGCTCGGTATCGTGGGCGAAAGCGGTTGCGGCAAATCGACATTGCTGCGGTCACTTGCGGGTCTGGAATCGGTGTGGACCGGATCGATCAGCTTCGACGGCAAGCCGGTCGGCAAGGTGCGCAGCCGCGAGGAACTGAAGCTGGCGCAGATGGTGTTCCAGGACCCGTACGGTTCGCTGCACCCACGCCATCGCATCGGCCGGGCTCTGGCCGAACCGATCCGCTCCATGGGGCTTGGCGATGGCTGGTCGAAGGTTCCGGCCGCCCTGCAACAGGTCGGCCTGCCCGCACATTTCGCCGAGCGGTTTCCGCATGAACTTTCGGGCGGCCAGCGCCAGCGTGTGGCAATCGCCCGCGCGCTGATCCTCGAGCCGCCCATCCTGCTGCTCGATGAGCCGACATCCGCGCTCGACGTGTCCATTCAGGCGGAAATCCTCAACCTTCTTGCCGACCAGCGCGAAGAACGCGATCTGACCTTTGTTCTCGTCAGCCATGATCTGGCTGTCATCGCCCATATGTGCGATCGCGTGCTGGTGATGCAGAACGGCGTTTTTGTGGATGAGCTGACCAAGGCCGACCTTGAAGCAGGCGTTACCCATGCCGCCTATTCAGGCGAGCTGTTCGAAAGTAGCTTTCTTTGAGATGATCGGTCGCGGAGATGGCAACGCCGCGGCCGGACCTGTCTGAACGCGCGCCGGGGCTCAGTTCAGCCGACCGCCGTTCTCGTCCGAAAACAGATGAATGCCGTCCAAAGCCGGGGATATCCTTATCTCCTCGCCGACCGCCTGGCCTATGCGTTCGCGGAAAACGCCGAGCACCCGCGAACCACCCAGTGTCATGGTGACCTGCGTTTCCGATCCCAGCGGTTCGACGAGCAGGATCTCGGCCGGTACGCCCGCGGGATCAAGGGCGAGGTGCTCGGGCCGGATGCCATAAGTCGCCCCTTTTCCCGCAAAAGCGGCGGCCGCGGCCGGCAATGGCAAGACCACACCGCCGGTTTCAAAACCGGCTTTCGATATCACGCCGGGCAGAAAATTCATGGAAGGTGAGCCTATGAAGCCGGCAACGAACTGGTTTGCCGGACGGTCGTAAAGTTCGAGCGGCGTGCCGACCTGTTCGACACGGCCGCCGTTCAGCACGACGACCCTGTCAGCCATCGTCATCGCTTCCACCTGGTCATGCGTCACATAGATCGTGGTGGTCCTGAGTTTCTGATGCAAAGCCTTGATCTCGCCACGCATCACGACGCGCAGTTTGGCATCAAGGTTTGAGAGGGGTTCGTCGAACAGGAACACCTGCGGATTGCGAACGATTGCGCGACCCATTGCAACGCGCTGGCGCTGACCGCCGGAGAGCTGACGGGGATAACGGTCGAGCAATGCGGTGAGACCAAGGATCTCTGCCGCCCAGTTTACCTTCTCAGCAATTTCCTGTTTGCTTGAGCCGCGATGCTCCAGCGAAAAGCCCATATTGGTTGCGACCGTCATATGCGGATAAAGCGCGTATGACTGGAACACCATGGCGATGTCGCGGTCCTTGGGATCGAGATCGTTCACGATCCGCTCGCCGATCTTGAGTTCACCACCCGTGATCGTTTCGAGACCGGCGACCATCCGAAGCAGGGTGGACTTGCCGCAGCCGGAGGGGCCGACGAGGACGACAAATTCACCGTCCCCGATATCGAGATCGACGCCGTGAATGGTTTTTACCGCGCCATAGCTTTTGCGGATGTCGGACAGGGTTACGTTAGCCATCGATTAGATCCGGTTCTTCAGCCCTTGAGGCCGGTATGGGCGAGGCCTTCGACGAACTGCTTCTGGGCAATCACGAAGACGATGAGCACGGGCAGCGCCGTCAGCGTCGCTGCGGCAAGCTGGATATTCCACATCGGTCCGCCATAGGCGTCGGTATATTGGGTCAGCGCCTGCGGCAGCGTGAACATCTCTGCGCTGGAGAGAAAGACGATGGGCTCGAGGAACAGGTTCCAGGAGTGCAGGAAGGTGAAGATCGCGACCGAGGCCAGCGCTGGTTTTGCCAGCGGCAGCGCGATCTTGCGGAATATCTTGAAGCGCCCGAGACCATCGACACGCGCCGCCTCTTCGAGCTCGGCGGGCAGCGTCACGAAGAACTGCCGCATGACGAAAGTGGCAAAAACACTGGGCGCACCGAAGATCGGCACAAGAATGAGCGGCCAGTGTGTGTTGACCATGCCCGCCTTCAGAAACATCTGAAACAGCGGCACGATCGTGACTTCCGACGGAATGAGCAGGCCAAGCAGCACGACCATGAAAATGAGATTTGCGCCCGGAAACCGGATCCGCGCAAATGCATAGCCTGCCATGGACGATATGATCATCGTTCCTGCCGTCACGACAGCTGCGATATAGGCGGAATTCCAGTATTGCCGCACGAAAGGCTGCAACTCGAAGACCTTGGAATAGCTCGTCCAGTCCTGGTTTTGCGGGAAGAATTGCGGCGGGAAGGCGAAGATATCACTGATCGGCTTGATCGATGACGTCACCATCCACCAGGTCGGAAAGACGAACGGGATCAGGAGCACGCACAACACCCCGTAAAGAGCGACCTGCATGCGTGGGGAAAGGTCAGCTTTCATAAAAGACGATCCTCTTGCGCATCTGCCACTGGGCGAAAGTCAGCACGGCGACGATCACGAACAGCAGGATGGACAGCGTCGAGCCGTAGCCGAAGAAATGAAACTGGAAGGCCTGCTGATAGAGGTAATAGACCAGCACCGTGGTCGAGAGACCTGGCCCCCCCTGGGTCAGAACTGCGATCTGCGCAAAAACCTGCAGCGAGCCAACAATCGTAATGATCGAGGTTAACAGGATCGTCGGACTGATCAGCGGCAGGGTAATGCGACGAAACTGCTTGAAGGCGGGCGCGCCGTCGATGCGGGCCGCCTCGTAGAGTTCTTTCGGCACACCCTGAAGTGCTGCCAGAAACAGGATCATGTTAAGCCCGACATTCTTGAAGACCTGGACGACGATGACTGAAATCATCGCGGTCGTTTCCTCGCGCAGCCAGTTGGGACCTTCGATGCCGACCATTAGCAACATGCCGTTGATGCCGCCATTTTTCTGCAACAGGAACCCCCAGACGATCGTCCAGGCCACCAGCGAGACGACGACCGGCGAGAAGAACAGCGTCCTGAATATCGCGATGCCAGCCAGTTTCTGGTTCAGCAATACGGCCAGAAGCAGCGCCAATGAAAGGTTGAACACGACGAGCCCGGCCGAAAAAATCGCCGTCGCGCCAAGGACGTCGCGAAGATTGCTGTCTTCGACCAACATCTGGTAGTTCTGCGCACCCGTATAGGTGAAGGTGTTGGCGAGCACATTCCATTCATGCAGCGAATACCAGAACACCAGCCCGAGCGGGATCAGAACGAAGATGACGATGCCGATCAGCTGCGGGGCGATGAACAGGAATCCCGCAAGGCTGTCGCGCCGCGCGATGGTCCAGAACGCCGGGGCCGGACGATCCTGAGTACGGGCAATATCCTGCGCGACAGCCATGGTTTTCTCCTCAGCGCTTCAAGAGCGGCCCGATCTGGCCGCAGATTTTTTGAAGCGCACCGGCCACATCGGCCTGCGGCCGCCAGACGGCGTCGAGGTTCGAACGCACGATCTGCTGGATCTGCGCAAACCCGGTGTGGCCGGGCATGACCTTGCCGGTCGAGATGCCGGAGATGACAACCTTTTCGATCTGCTCCTCGCTGAGCAGCGGGTTCGTCTTTTTCAGCACCTGCGCATTCAGCAAAGACTTGCGCGCTGAAGGGAAGAACTGGCTGAGTTTGGCGGAATTTTCCGGATTGGTCATGTAGGCCACGAATTGCGCCGCGGTCTCGGCATTCTTGCCTGATTGCATGACGCCGATACCCGCCTGGCCGATCAGCGCATAATCGCCCGCAGGGCCCTTCGGAAGAGGCACGAGATCCCAGCCAAATGGCTTGTCCTTCGGCAGAAGCGAGGCACGGCTGATCTGAGTAATCGTCATCGCCGCATTGCCAGCAAAGAAATCGACCGTCTCGCCGGGGCCCGGAATGGCCTTCTTGTCGAAGATGGCGTCGTGGATGAACGAAATGGCATCCGCCATCGGCTTTTCCGCCATGGTGCAGGTGGCGCCGTCAGCGCTCCAGGGTGAAGCCCCCCAGCCATTCCAGACGGAGGTGAGGTATTGCCAGCTCTGGTAATTGAAATCGCGGACGACAAGCCCGCCCTTTCCGGTCTTGGCGACAGCCGACGCGGTTGCGATGGCGTTGTCCCACGTCCATTCTCCGGCAGCGATCATGTCGGCAGGGGTCTTGGCACCGGCAGCCTTGATGAGATCGTTATTGACGAAGACGGCGAAGGGCGAGGTCGAAAACGGATAGGCGTAAAGCGTACCGTCCTGCGACCAGCGTTCCGTGGCGCCGGCACCCACCTCCTCAAGATTATATCCCGGCGCAGCCTTCAGTGTGTCCGTCAGCGGGTAGAGCGCCCCGGACTTGACGAAATCATAAGCCGACGTCTCGAAAATCCAGGCCATGTCAGGTGCGTTGCCGCCCGCGATCTGTGTGGTGAGTGCAGTCGTGTAGGTATCGAAAGGCAGGGACTCATAAGTCACGCTGACATTTGGATGATCCTTCTTGAAACCGGCTGCGATCTCGTTGAAGAGCTTGAGATGCGCCTCGTTGGCGCTCCAGATCGTCATGCGCAGATTAACCGCATCCTGCGCAATCGCTCCGCCCGCAAGCGCAAACGAGCCAATCAGGGCAAGCGCACAGGCCGTGGATTTCAGTTTAAAATGATTGTTCATTCCCGGTCCTCCTCCAAAGATGGGTTCGATGAGACGGCAAACCGCCGTCCTAATAGGCCGCGATATCAGGCCAGCGTATTTCGATGCCCTGACGGGTCAGCTGCGTCTGGAAGGCTTCCAGGCGGTCATCGTCTTCCTGCACCTGATGTGGCGTGAGGCCATTTTCCAGGCAGTGCGCCGCAAGCATCCCGGCCACTTCGCCGATGTTCCATTCGACCGGATGCAGGCGGTAGCAACCATTGGTAATATGCGTCGTGCCGATGTTCTTGCCGGCCGGGATCAGGTTTCTCACCCGCTGCGGGATCAGCGCACCGAGCGGTATTTCAAACGGGCAGGATGGCACGTCGATGTAGTTGTCGCCGCCTGTCGATGGATGCAGGTCGATGCGGTACATGCCGATACCGATGCTGTCGCGATAGCGGACCGCGCCTCTTTCGCCGCGAACCGTATAGGAAAGGTCCTGTTCGACAATGCGCGTTACCGGCTTGATACGGCGGCTTTCGCGAATGTAGGGCGCCATGGCAAGCCCATGGTCGGTGCCGGTGATATCGCCGCGCAGCCGAAGCCCGCGGAACCCCTGCCCGCCATCAAGGCGCGGTGCTTCCGTCTGCAGCCAGTAAAAGACCGAATAAGAAAGATCTGCCGCCGCCTTGAGGTGGCGCGCCTTTTCTTCCTCGGTCACATCGATGATCGTGCCATCCATGTAATCGATCATCGGCCAATTCACGAGGCAGATATCCGATTGGTAGAACCCGGGCGCAAAGTTCTTCCGTGCCGCGATGCGCCGGAAAATCCAGAGATTCTCATCACCGCCGCCCTTGCGCTGGTCGGCATCGACCAGCAGCGGATTATCATCGGGATTTGGCGTGAAGGAGCGGGTGGTATGCTCCAGCGTGCGCGGATGGGGCGCGGTGAAGCCGAGGAGCGGACCACCCCAGAAATGCGGCTGGTAAGAGCGCCAATAGTCGTAGTTCTCAGGCTTGTCGATCGTCTGGTCGCCATCGACATGGTCAATGGCAAAGCAGATTGAGACAGCCTGCACATTGTCCGGTTGAGCGTGCTCTGGCGCGCTCGGTTCTTCCGTGTCCGACTGCGCCTCAAAACCCTTGGCATATTCCGTGCCGGTCATCGGCAGCAGATCGCCAAGTTCGGTGGCGTCGAGTACGAAATCCGCCGATATGACGATTTCAGCACTGCTGTCGCGATGGCGGAGGGTCACGGAGCGAACCAAGTCCCCGTCCACATCGGCCCCGACGGGACGCCAGGGCTTGAGTATCGTCAGGCGACCTGCGCCAATATAGGGCATCAGCATGCTTTCCATGACCGCGAGGCTGACACGCGGCTCGGCGCAGATGCGGCTCACCCATCCGCCGCCCGGATTAAGGTCACCCCACGCGCGCGCGCCTTCCGTCAGCGGATAATGGTCTCGATAATATTGCCGCACACCGTTGCGCAGCGCCCGGTAGGACCGGGTGATGCCGAACTGTTCAACCCATGTATGCTCGTCCGAGGGAACGGCCTGACTGGTCAATTGGCCGCCGATCCAGTCGTATTCTTCGGTCATGATCACGCGTTTGCCCGCTCGTGCGGCCCCCAGTGCCGCCGCTACGCCGCCAAGGCCGCCACCGACCACGAGAATATCTGCTTTCATGTCTTTCACGACGTCACATCCGTTTTGTTGACTGAGGACTTGTTTGCCGAGCCGGTCGGGGCCGGCCCCAACGTCTCTCCCTTGACGGGTTCACATTTGAGAAGGATCTGCCCACCGGCGCTGCCGGTCTCGATGCGGTTGACCAGCATGGCGGTTGCCTGCCGCCCCATCTCCTCGCGCGGAATTTCATAGGAGGTGAAACGCACGGGACTGCGTGCGGCCCTGATATGACTGCCAAGCACGATCATCGAAAATGCGTCCGGCACGACAAGCCCCCTCGCCCGCGCCAGCGCCTCGACGCGCACGGCATCGGCCAATTCTATGAAGAAGGCGACTGTGGCCCCGCTCTCAATGATGGCATCAAGTATTTTCTCGGCCGGGCGGTTGACCGCCTTGATATGCAGGGCAATCGTGGCCGCATCTGCGAGCGCCGCGCTGAAACCTTGCCAGCGATCGGAAATCGATTCTGCCGGACCATGCGGGCCGATATAGGCAAGCTTGGTGTGTCCCAGCGCGATGGCGTCTTCGACGAGCTGACGCGTGCCCGCAGCGTAGTCGCCGCCGACATAGGGAACCGGACCACCGGCATCTTCACGCCGGCCGATCGCGACGAAGGGATAGTCTTCCGAAACCAGCCGGGCGAGTTCCTTGCGATCGAACTCGCGGCCGAGAACCAGACAGCCGTCCGCAATCCGAAGCCTGTTGCCTTCCGAGAAAATCTTGCGGTTATCGCCGACACCGGCGCTCGTCAGCAGCAGAAGATCATAAGCCTGCTGCTGCGCCTCTTCTTCGATGCCCAGCAGGAAGGGCGTGAAGAAGTCAGCCTGGGCGCTCGGGAATGCTGGCTCATAGGTGAAAACGCCGAGGATCCGGTTCAGCCCCTTGGCCATGCGCCGCGCAATCGGATCGGCAACATAACCGGTCTGGCGAATGACGGCCTGCACCCTTTCCCGGGTTTCGTCCGGGATGCGCGCGACCGCTGCCGGCGCGCCGTTCAGAACAAGCGACACCGTTGCCTGGCTGACGCCGGCAAGCTTGGCGATATCGTTCTGCGTGAGACGTCTGTGACTGGACACGCCATGCCCTCCTCCGGCATTCGTTCCCTGCTAATACGTATTAGCAGCTAATGCGTATTAGCACCATCTCCGCGTAGGGAGTCAAGCTATAAAGTGCATTCGCTGAAAGGGTCGCAGATTATCGCAAGCCTGCGCTGCAATGGCAAAACGCGGCAGAAACGGCAATGTCAGCTGTAAAAAGCAGCGGTCGGCCCGTATTTACGGATTCGAGGATGCTTTTTCGCCCGCAAGCTTCTGCTCAAGCAACCAAGTCCACATCGCCTCGTCGTTCAGCACCTTTCCCTCGACCGCCTGATGGTCCGTGTCCTCAAACACGGTAAGCCGAACATTGCGTTTCAGCTCCTTAAGACGTTGCACAAGCACCACCGTATCGGATAGCGGGATCACCTCGTCATTTGCACCATGAAAGGCCCAGAAAGCCGCCTTCTCGTTCGTTCGATTGAGGTAGTGCCGAATGCCGCCGCCGGCAATCGGAACCACCGCGGCGAAAGTTTGAGGAAACTGCTCTGCCATGGACCATGCGCCGAACCCTCCCCGGCTATAGCCGATCAGATAGATCCGTTCCCGGTCCACCCGGTGGTTGGCCACCACCGCCTCAAGAACACTGGCGACACGCTCGATCGGGTAAAGTAGTTCCTCGCTCGGATTTTGGGGTGAAAACACCAGGAAAGGAAAGTCACGTCCCTCCTCTATCATTTTCGGCAAGCCGCTCGACCGTAACTTTTCGACGTCGCTGCCGCCCTGATCGCCGCCATGCAGCCAGACGACAAGAGGATAGGTCTTGTTCGAGCCGGCGTAATCCTTGGGCGTATAAAGCAGGTAGTTGAGGTCAGAAGCGATGGTGACATCGGATTTCATCGCTTTCTGTTCGGCCTGTGCAAATGTCGAGGCAGTGATTGCGGCCAGAGCGATCAGGCAGAATTTAAGTCGTCTCATGATTTTTTCCTCCCAGTGAATAAGGCTCTTCCGTGGTAATGACCGTTAAACCCGATCGGGTTCAACGCTCCCGGAAAAAGCAGAAAAAGCGCCTCGGAAAACATGAAATATCTCTTTATTTCAAACCAATGAGACAACTGCCTCATCCGATTTCCGGCGAATGCGACGACAGCATATCCGCTTCCGCTGCTGAGGCAACATTCGCAGAAGAGACTTCGGAAGCCGACTGTCAGGTAATGGCGCCAACCGGACTTGTGCAGCAAGGCCTTTACGTTCAGCATTTGTTCTGGCTTGCTGTTTGAGTCTTTGCTAATCATTGCGGCACGAAGGCGAAATGGCCGCGCGGGCTCAGTCGCCCGCCGTTTTCGGGCAGGCAACTTCGCCTGGGGCAAATATTGAGGATTAGTGCAGGATGGCGGTTGCCTATCTGGAAAAACTAAACGAGCAGCAACGCAAGGCCGTGGAACATGGGGTTGGACTCGTGGATGGACATGTCGCCGGTCCGCTTCTGATCATCGCCGGCGCCGGCTCGGGAAAGACCAACACGCTGGCTCACCGTGTTGCGCATCTGATCGTGAATGGCGCCGATCCCCGCCGCATCCTGCTGATGACGTTCTCACGGCGCGCAGCTTCCGAGATGGCGCGCCGTGTCGAACGGATATGCAAGCAGGTCCTCGGGGCAAATTCGGCAATCATGACAGATGCATTGGCGTGGTCCGGCACGTTTCACGGCATTGGTGCACGGCTGTTGCGCATCTATGCCGAGCAGATCGGCCTCAACATCGATTTCACCATCCACGACCGCGAAGACAGCGCCGACCTGATGAATCTTGCCCGGCACGAGCTGGGTTTCTCCAAAACCGAAAGCCGCTTTCCGACAAAGGGCACCTGTCTTGCGATCTATTCGCGCGTCGTGAATTCCCAGACACCACTCAAGGACATCTTGCGCCAGCATTATCCCTGGGTTGCCAACTGGGAAAACGAACTCAGGGAACTGTTCGCGGCCTATGTCGAGGCCAAACAGGTCCAGAACGTGCTCGATTACGACGATCTTCTGCTCTACTGGGCTCAGATGGTCAGCGACCCCGTTCTGGCTGATGATATAGGCAAACGCTTCGACCATGTGATGGTCGATGAATATCAGGATACCAACCGGTTGCAGGCATCGGTGCTGATGGCGCTGAAGCCTGGTGGCCGCGGCTTGACCGTGGTGGGCGACGACGCGCAGTCGATTTATTCTTTCCGCGCAGCGACCGTTCGCAACATCCTCGATTTCCCGGCTTCCTTCAGCCCGGCGGCCGATATCATCACGCTGGATCGCAACTATCGCTCGACGCAGCCGATCCTTGCAGCCGCCAACGGGGTCATCGATCTCGCGCGCGAGCGCTTCACCAAGAACCTCTGGACCGAACGGGTATCGCTCGAGCGCCCAAGGCTCGTAACGGTCAAGGATGAAACCGAGCAGGCGAATTTCATAATCGACCAGATCCTCGCCAATCGCGAGAGCGGCATAACGCTGAAACAGCAGGCCGTGCTGTTCCGCACCTCTAGCCATAGTGGCCCGCTCGAGGTGGAACTGACCCGCCGCAACATCCCCTTCGTCAAATTCGGCGGCCTGAAATTCCTGGACAGCGCCCATGTGAAGGACATGCTGGCCGTGCTGCGTTTCGCACAGAACTCGCGCGACCGCGTCGCAGGTTTCAGGCTGCTGCAGATGCTGCCAGGCATCGGACCGAAGAAGGCTGGCAATATTCTCGATGCGATTGCGACAGACCCGGAGCCGCTGCTTGCCCTCGCCGAAATTCCGCCGCCGCCGAAGACCGGCGATGACTGGACAGCCTTCACACAAATGCTTGTGGGCCTGCGGCAGGCGCCGAATGACTGGCCGGGCCAGATCGGGCAGGCTCGGCAGTGGTACGAGCCGCATCTCGAACGCCTGCATGAGGATGCGGACACCCGCAAGGCCGATCTGCTGCAGCTAGAGCAGATCGCTGGAGGCTACCCTTCACGCGAACGCTTCCTGACCGAACTGACACTCGACCCGCCCGACGCCACCAGCGATCAGGCCGGCGTGCCGCTGCTCGACGAGGATTATCTGAGCCTCTCGACCATCCATTCCGCCAAAGGCCAAGAGTGGCGCTCCGTCTTCATCCTCAATGTGGTCGACGGCTGCATCCCCTCCGACCTCGGCGTCGGCAGCACCCAGGAACTGGAGGAGGAACGCCGGCTGCTCTACGTCGCCATGACGCGCGCCAAGGACAACCTGTCGCTGATCACGCCCCAACGCTTCTTCACAGGCGGGCAGAGTCAGCAGGGTGACCGGCATGTTTACGCCGCCAGAACCCGCTTCATACCGGCGACATTGCTGCAGTTTTTTGAGACACTGACCTGGCCCCTGGTTTCGGCCGCCGCTTCGGAACGCAGCGCGCAGCAGATCCGCATCGATGTGGGTGCGCGGATGCGGGCGATGTGGAAATAGGATTGATTTTTTTCCGGCAATATCCACCTCTGCGCGGCGCCGATCGACGGGACGGCTATTAAACAAAGATCCGTTTCCTCCCCGCCGTCGACCTTGATAGCACCGTTGGACGCTGAAACAGCTGACGAAGCCGAGGAGCGATCAGGCCACGTCCGCAGATCTAGCTTCGGCGAACTTCTGCTGACAGCAGATCACTCGCTATACGTGAAACACACGCCACGAACGAGCAGGCTGTCTGCGTGTTGTTTGTCGGAGATTCCGTCGCTCTTGTGTGGGCGATCAATAAAGCGTTATTGACTGTCCCTGCCGATAAAGCCATATCACCTTGAGAGGCAGACCAGACAGGATCCGCATAGTGCAACTAGAAGCATTCACGATACCAGGCTTGAAAAAGATAACTCCGGCTCGTTTCGGCGATAGCAGGGGATACTTCAGCGAAGTTTTCAAGAGGGAATGGTTTCGCGAAAATGTAGCAGATGGGGAGTTCGTGCAGGATAATGAATCCATGTCCGCACAGGCCGGGACCGTACGAGGACTTCATTTTCAGACAGAGCCTTTTGCACAGGGCAAGCTCGTTCGCTGTATTCGTGGGCGGCTGCTGGATGTTGCGGTGGATATCAGGACGGGATCACCCACCTTCGGGCAATGGGCTGCTGTCGAGCTCTCGCCCGAAAATGGCGAGCAGCTGTGGATTCCGGCGGGATTTGCCCACGGTTTTATGACGCTCGTTGACGACACGGTCATCTCATACAAGGTGACGGCGCCCTACAGTGCTGCGAACGACCGCGGCGTTAAATGGGATGATCCGGCGATTGGCATTAATTGGCCAAAGCTGGAGGGCTGCGTGCTTTCCGAGAAGGACGTCAAGCAACCGCTTTTGTCGGAATTGCCCGACTATTTCACTTACCAAAACACTGGGAACTGATGATGCGCGTTCTTGTTACCGGCGGCGCCGGATTTATCGGCTCTGCTCTCGTACGTTATCTTGTGAGCGAGATTGGCGCGGATGTTCTAACCGTCGACAAGCTGACATATGCAGGAAATCTGGCTTCCCTCAAACCGATCGAAAATGCACCCAACCACCGCTTCCTTCAGGCCGACATTTGTGACCGGACCGCGATGAATGACGCCTTCGCGACATTCCAGCCGGACTATGTGATGCATCTTGCCGCCGAGAGCCATGTCGACCGCTCCATAAGCGGCGCCGCTGATTTCATCCAGACCAATATCAACGGCACTTTTACGATGCTGGAGGCGGCGCGGCAGTACTGGAGCGGCCTTGAGGGAGACGCAAAGTCTGACTTCCGCATGCTGCATGTTTCGACGGACGAGGTATACGGTTCTCTGGGCGACAATGGTCTCTTCGAAGAATCGACGCCTTACGACCCATCGTCGCCATACTCCGCCTCGAAAGCTGCAAGCGATCATCTCGCCACAGCCTGGCAGCGCACCTATGGCCTTCCGGTTGTCATTTCCAACTGCTCCAACAATTATGGACCATTCCATTTCCCGGAAAAGCTCATTCCACTGATCATTCTCAACGCGTTGGATGGCAAGCCGCTACCAGTCTATGGAAACGGCGCGAACATCCGAGACTGGCTTTATGTGGAAGACCATGCCCGCGCCCTGTGGCTCATCGTTCAAAAGGGTCTTGTCGGCGAGAAGTACAATGTGGGCGGCAGAAACGAGCAGAAGAATATCGATGTGGTGAACTGCATCTGCTCCATTCTCGACGAACTGCGCCCTCAATCCAAACCCTATGCCGACCTCATCAAATACGTTACCGATCGTCCTGGTCACGATGCGCGCTACGCTATTGATGCAACGAAACTGGAAACCGAGCTCGGCTGGAAAGCACAGGAAAACTTTGCAACTGGCATCCGCAAGACCGTGCAATGGTACCTCGACAATGAATGGTGGTGGCAGCCGCTTCGCGAGGGTGTTTATGCCGGAGAGCGCCTCGGCGTTCTGACGAAGGGCTGAACGAATGCGGCTGGCAGTTACGGGCAAAAACGGTCAGGTCGTCAGCGCCCTTCAGGCACTGGCGAGCGCCGAGCTGGAGATCGTGGCTCTCGGTCGGCCGGAACTCGACCTTGCGCAGCCTCAAACTGTTTTGAAGGCCCTGCGAGAGATAAAGCCCGATGCTGTGGTATCGGCTGCTGCCTACACCGCTGTCGACAAGGCAGAAAGCGAGCCGGACATCGCTTTTGCCGTTAATCGGGACGGAGCTAGGGCCGTCGCGCAGGCGGCAAGTGAACTTGGTATTCCCGTCATTCATCTTTCTACGGATTATGTTTTCGATGGCACCAAGGCAACGCCCTATGTCGAAAGCGATCCGACAGGCCCCACTTCCATCTACGGCCGCTCGAAGTTCGAAGGCGAACAGGCCGTTTCGGAGGCTACCGGCAATTACGCCATTCTGCGAACCGCATGGGTCTATTCGGAGTATGGCAACAACTTTGTAAAAACCATGCTCCGGCTGAGCGAGAGCCGCGAAGAGATCAATGTGGTCGCGGACCAGTTTGGATGCCCAACCTCGGCCAACGATATCGCCAACGCTATCGTAGCAATCGCAAGGAAACTCCTGGACGATTCCTCGATCCGTCTCCGTGGAGTTTTTCATCTTTCCGGGACCGGGGAAACGAACTGGGCGAATTTCGCGAAACAGATATTCGCATTTTCTGAAGAAAACGGCGGAAAGTCGGTAATCGTCAACGACATCACGACTGCACAGTACCCTACCCCGGCCCGACGCCCGGCAAACTCCCGGCTTGATTGCAGCAAGCTGGAAGAGGTCTACGGAATAAAACTTCCGAGCTGGCAAACATCAACGCGCGCAGTGGTCACCGTTCTTGCGCAGAGCAGAAAGGAAACGCCATGAAGGGCATCATTCTGGCCGGCGGCAGCGGCACGCGCCTCCACCCCATGACACTGGCGGTCTCTAAGCAGATATTGCCGGTCTACGACAAGCCGATGATCTATTATCCGCTCACGACGCTGATGCTCGCCGGCATTCGAGAGATCCTCATTATCTCCACGCCCCACGACATGCCGCTTTTTCAATCTCTTCTTGGCGATGGCTCGAAATGGGGTCTTTCCATTGAATACGCGGTTCAACCCAGCCCAGACGGCCTGGCACAAGCCTATATGATCGGTGCCGACTTCGTGGCCGGTTCACCATCATGCCTTATTCTGGGTGACAACATCTATTATGGTCACGGATTGCCGGAGCTTCTGCAGGCTGGCACAAGCGTCAACGATGGAGCGACGGTTTTCGCATATCACGTTAATGATCCTGAACGATACGGAGTAGTTGCGTTCGACAACAACATGAAGGCAATTTCAATTGAAGAAAAGCCTAGCAGGCCGCAGTCAAACTGGGCTGTCACGGGGCTCTACTTTTACGATGCCGACGTCGTTGAAATTGCAGCCAACTTGTCTCCTTCTGCGAGGGGGGAGTACGAAATTACAGATATCAATAGAATTTATCTTGAACGCGACAAACTCAAAGTATCAATTCTGGGCCGAGGATATGCTTGGCTCGACACAGGTACCCCCGATAGCCTCATTGAGGCAAGTGAATTTGTAAGAACCTTAGAAAAGCGCCAAGGATTTAAAATAGCATGCCCCGAGGAAATTGCCGTTTCAAAAGGTTTTATTGACGTTGCTCAGTTCCTCAAAATCGCTGAAGAAGCGGGAAAAGGTGAGTATGGCCGATACCTCAGGAAGATTTCGTCGCACGTTGATAACCTTCTGCATGACGAGTTGAAACCTCGGTCACAATACTGACTCAAATCACCAGTCAAGGTCCTAGAAATATAGAAGAGAAAAAAATGCCCCGCTACGATTTTATAGATTCGCTCCGGGGCCTCGCAGTCGCGCTCGTTTTGATACTACATATCGCCGAAGTCTATGCTGGGTTCGCGTCTGGATTAAAAAGAAGTGGCTTCTGGATTCTCAGCGTGTCACATTTGTTTGATTTCGGGAGGATGGGTGTAACAATATTCTTCATAATCAGCGGCTTCGTAATACCCAGCGGCCTTACCGGACCGATTGGATCCGGCATCGTCAAATTCTTGGTATCGCGCTTCTTTCGATTGTTTCCCTTATTTTGGCTTTCAATCATAATTTCTTTAATAACGCAACAGTGGCTTGCGGGAAAAACACCAAGCGTATCTGATGTTTTGATTAACGCCACAATGCTTCCAGACTTTTTTTCTGTAGATCTCATTAATGGTGCATACTGGACGCTAACAGTTGAACTTGTTTTCTATGCCATATGCTTAGCGCTCTTCGCCACCAAATTACTTGGGAGACCAATTGTCATCGCATGCACGTCGTTGATTTTGACATTAACATTCTTGGACAGAGAGTATTTCCACTACTACCCAATATTCCAGGGAAAAATGGGCGAATATCCACTCTTGTTAGGCTTCATGTTTTGGGGCGCACTAGCGCGCCTTCGGTTCAATAATGTTCCGATGCACAAATTGACCGCAAGTATTTATTGGGTAATTTGTATCTGGTGGCTATTTGTTTACCCTATGGCAGGTTTCCATGAAGCTTACGCTCGTGTTCACGTCGAAGTCGATATGGTACCCCGGCTTTACGGCTCATACTTTGGCGCCTTCGCAATATTTTTCTTCTCGATAAATTTTTTTCGTATAGAAAATTACTTATTATCGTACCTGGGCCGCATAAGTTACTCAGTTTACTTACTACATGGGCCAGTTATCTATCTCGGTAAGTTCACGATTGAGCGATTTGCAACGTACGAAAAAACCAATATCTCTCTGTACACATCGGTGGCATGCATCAGTATCTTGACGATAATAGCTTCCAAATTCTCATATATTTATGTCGAGTTGCGTTTTCAATACATCGGGAAGCAGATTTCCTCGAAGTTACTGCAATCGACCAATCGCTATTCCAAGAATTCGCCTTTACGTTGCTCTGATTCCCGAGAGCTGGACCGTTCTTGATTGGAGTTTTTCACGCTAGATTCCTGACTGAAAGAAGGAGCGGAAGCAATAAGGCATCGATATTCTCTGCCGCCTATAAGGCGTTCATTTTGAGGCAGGGCGATGATGGTGTGCCGGAAGGCGGGGATCAGCCTGGGGACGTATTTCAGTTAGCGGAAGAAGTATGCGGATCTGCTGTCCGACGATATGCGCCGATTAAAGGCAGAGTTAGCTCGGGAAATCTGCACAGCTAGGATTGGTGGACTTTCTGCCTGAATTCGCCTTAGATACCGCGAACAGCAGAGACCATGACGAGAAGACCGCCCCGGAACGACAGCCGGCTCCTCCAGGCAAAAGTGGCACTCGCCGCCATCAGGGACGAGCAGACCCTTGTGGAATTGTCCCAGCAATTCGACGTGCATGCCAACCAGATCAAACAGTTCAAAGACCAGCTCCTTGAGAGGGCGACAGCCGTTTTCGGTGATGAAGCGAAGGCGGAACCGGCGGCCCAACCGTGGATGCCAAAATACGGAACGCCAAAATCGGCGAGCTGACACTGGAGAACGATTTTTCCGGTGCGCTCGGCAAGGCGTGATTGTTGGGTAGAAAGAAATGATCGACCGCCAGCATAAGCTATCCGTCGTGCGCCAAGTGAAGCTTTTCGGCTTCAGCCGTAGCAGTGTTAGTTATCTGCCTCGTTCGGTGTCTGACGGCGGATTTTGACCCTGTAGACAAAGTGGATTCCCAAGTCAGCCTGAGCGTGATTCAAGAGTGATTTGAGTGATGAGGAATGGCGGATTGTCGAACCGCTGTTGCCGACCGAGCGTGGTCGCAAGTCTTGGCCATCCCATGACAACCGCCGCTTATTTTTACGTGATGCTCCATGTTCTGCGCGTTTGGCTGTCCGTGCCGCGATATGCACGAACGATATGGAAAGTGGAACTCGGTCTATGTTTGTTTGCGGGTTTCGGTAATTCGCGGACAGGGATTCCATTAAATCCCGGACAGCGATTTCACTAAATCCGGGACAGCATT
>NZ_KQ414511.1:0-134095 GCF_001263295.1 Agrobacterium sp. SUL3 | reverse complement strand
GAAGTGGCCCTGCGTTTTGCCGGCAAGAAGGTCGAGGCGGTTGAGGGTGCGGCAAGCGAGCCGTAATCACCCGCCCGCCGCTGGAGAGTTTCCGCTTTGACTGGAACTGCTCTACCCCAATTTTGCCCGTATCGCGTTCCATCTCTTTGCCGATGTTTGCGCTTTGAGGGTCTTTCCATGAAACCTGCCCGCACGCCGCTGCTGGTCGCCCTTCTGGCGGCCGCAGGTATTCTCCCCATCCCTGCCGCCCTTCCCGCCCGCGCCGACGACGGCAAGGTCGACCTTCAGGGCGAATGGACGACCGACTGCCTGAGGATCGGCAAGAGCGACTGGCACGGCGTCATCACCCGCATCACGATACGCGGCGACCGCATGCACGCCGTTTCGCAGATCTATGCCCGCAACGGCTGCCAGCAACCCACGGTGCAGGTGCGTTACGAAGGCACGCTGGATGGCGGTCTGAAAGAGCACGACAGCCTGCTCTTTGCCCATACCGTCACCTCGATCACCATGACGCCGAACGACGCAGACGTCGTTGCGCACTATAATGGCGACCCGAAAGGCGTCGGCTGCGGCCTGAGCGGCTGGAAGGAGAACACCCCCTTTAATGTCGAAGGCAGGACCTGCGCGGCCGCCAACTTCGCCGGCAAGGGAGATACCCTGTTCGACCGGGCATGGATCGACGGCAACCGGCTGCGTTTTGCCGCCTTTCCCGTCGAATGGTCAAACCGCTCGCCGGATGACCGGCCGCAATCCCCGCTTGAAACTGTCTATTATAGAACATCATATTAGACGTAATGCCGCCTGCGCACCCGTTTTGCGGCAACAGGGCAACAACCTTTCCAATCCTTCATGTGACCTTACAGAAAGGTCACTTTTTGCAGCGCATTTTCCACATTAATGTCGCATATGACCGCAACAGAAGCTTCGCCGACGGGAGCGGCCAGTTCTTCCTTCCCGAGACCCAAGGCTTCCCTTCCCGAGACCCAAGAACCGACATGAGAAAATTGCTGCCCATTCTGGATTACGTGGTGCTCTTCGTTGCCGTGGCCGGCGCCGGGGTGGCCTACGCCTTTCTGGAATATGGCGGCGGCGCGTTGATCGGCGCGACCTATGCGCTATTCGCCTGCGCACCCATTCTCGCTTTTGAGCGCGGTTACATCATGCCCGGCCTGTCGCGGCGGGTCAGCGCATTGCCGACACCGGTCTATATCGCCGTCGGTCTGATCATCTATGCCGTTCTCGTTTTTTGTGGTTTCGGGCTTGGCGGCACCATCCTGTGGCTGAGCGGGATATTTCCCGGCACCTGGAAACGGGCGGTGCATGCCGAAGTGCAGACGCTCGTCTTCACCCTCATCGTCTGCGGCATCATCGTTTTTATCATGCGGGTGCGTGAACTTCTTGGCCGCGACATCTTCATCGATCTCATTCTCGGGCGCTATCGCCGGCCGGTCAGCGAAGACCGTGTCTTCATCTTCATCGATCTTGTCGGCTCCACCTCCTTTGCCGAAACCAACGGCGACCTGAAGGCCCAGGAGTTTCTCGGCGAAATCTTCGCGAGCTATGCCGCACCGGTCAGGAAACACGGCGGCGTCATCGATGACTATATTGGCGACGCCGCCATCATCACCTGGCCCTATCACATGGCGATCAGGCGGGCGGCCTGCGTGCGCTGTGTCTTCGATATTCTGGCGACCATCGAAGAAAAACGCGACATGTGGATTTCCCGCTTCGGTGAAGTGCCGCGCCTGCGCTTTGCCATCCATGGCGGGCCTGTCATTACCGCAGAAATCGGCGTCGACCATCACAAGATCACCTATTTCGGCGATACGGTGAACACGACCTCGCGACTCGAATCACTGAGCAAGATGCTCGGCCACCCGGTGCTGATTTCCGCCGACCTTGCCCATCAGCTGGTGCTTCCAAAGGGTGTGCGCAGCGAATATCTCGGCGAACATGCAGTCAAGGGCCGTGGCCAAACGCTGGGTGTATGCACGCTCAGCCAGTATCAGGCCCCTGCCGCATAAGGGCAATTGGCTGGAAAAAGCCGCGCCGTTCCGTTTGGATACGGCAGCCGTCATCAAAATTCATCAAAGCTTCAAACGACAATCACCTGCCTGTCATGCGGCGACCCTATCGCCTCAATCCTGTCTTCAACAGGTATCGAGGGGTCTCCATCATGAAGCACATTCTTTTCGCATCCTGCGCGGTTCTCGCGCTCGCCACCGCATCGCACGCGGCTGAGAAGGAGTTTCCGGCAAAGCTGGTCTCCCACGCCATTCTGCCGGCCAACACCATCATCGCCGCGCCGGCCGATGCGCCGGAGCACCTCAAGACGTCCGCCAAGTTCACCACGGCAGACCGCAAGCGCGCTGAAGGCCTCGGCACCGTGCCCGGCAAGGACGGCGTTCGCCCGACCGGCCTTTCCATGCCGTTCAACGGCCAGCCGATGCAGGGCTTTTCCGGCATCAAGGCAATGCCGGACGGCAGCTTCTGGAGCCTTTCCGACAATGGTTTCGGTTCCAAGCTGAATTCCAGCGACGCCATGCTGATGCTTCACCATCTGAAGTTCGACTGGGACGCCGGCAAGGTCAACGCGCTTGAAACCGTCTTCCTCTCCGACCCGGACATGAAGGCACCCTTCCCGATCGTTCTGGAAGGCACTGCAAAGCGTTACCTGACGGGCGCCGATTTCGATGTCGAATCCATTCAGCCGGTTGCCGATGGTTTCTGGGTGGGCGAGGAATTCGGTCCTTACATCCTGAAATTCACACGTGACGGCAAGCTGACCGACGTCATCGCCACCAAGGCCGGTGACATCGAGGTGAAGTCCCCGGATCACCCGGCTCTGGCCCTGCCCGGCAACCCGACGCAGAAAATGCCTGCCTTCAACCTGAAACGATCAGGTGGTTATGAAGGCATGGCGCTCTCCAAGGACGGTTCGAAGCTCTACGGCCTGCTGGAAGGCCCGCTCTACACCGCTGACGGCCAGGTAGAGAAAACCGAAGACGGTTCGACCGGCCTTCGGATCATCGAACTCGACACCGCCAAGAAAGAGTGGACCGGCCGCACCTGGCTTTATCCGCTGGCGGAAGGCGGCGAGGCGATCGGCGACTTCAACATGCTTGATGACGCGACCGCTCTTGTTATCGAGCGCGACAATGGTGCCGGCACCGCCGACAAGGCCTGCGCCGACCCCAAGGCTCCGGCCGCCGACTGCTTCGCCCGGGCCTCCAAGGTCAAGCGCATCTACAAGATCGAATTTAACGACGCCAATGTCGGCAAGGCCGCGCGCAAGATCGGCTATATCGATCTTCTGAAGATCTCCGATCCTGATAACAAGAAGCGCCAGGGCGGCGGCAACGGTTATTACGACATGCCTTTCGTCACCATCGAGAATGTCGACCGCGTCGATGCCACGCATATCATCGTCGGCAATGACAACAACCTGCCCTTCTCGGCCGGCCGTGCACTGGACAAGGCTGATGACAACGAATTCGTCCTCCTTGAAGTCAAGGATCTGCTCGACGCCAAGTAAGCAAAACGGTGCCGGAACTGGTTCCGGCACCACCCGCGCGACCGCGCATATTCAACAGGGCGGAGCGTCCTTGCAGCCTCCAGGGGAGGCGCGGCGCTCCGCTTTTTTCTAGTCATGCCTGACCCGGAGCCCGGCTCCGAAACGGGAAAGACCACTTCATGCAGGATCATGCCGAACGACTTTATTATGCGCTGAGGAAAAGCTGGTCGGGCGAGACCAGCAGCCTGTGGTCGCGGGAAAACCCCGCCCGCGGACAGGGCAGCGTCACCGCCCTGGTGGTTCAGGATATTTTCGGCGGTGAGATCGCCAAAACCGCCGTCAGCGGCGCCGATCATTTCTACAATATCGTCGATGACATTCGCTGGGATTTCACCTTCGCCCAGTTTGATATTCCCGTCGGTTATCAAGACAGGCCCGCCACCCGCACCGAAGCGATGGCAAAGATCACACCACTGCAATATGCCTATCTCAGCGCCTGCATCAGGAAGGCGTTGGGGCACGGTTAATCCACTTTAAAATGCATTGATCCCGGCGTTTCCCGCAATGCGGACACAATCCATGACATATGATCGGGCAACGAAACGAGGCGCACCAAGAGGAGAAATGCCCCGTGAATGACAGCTGCCCCATCCTGACACCCGCCGAACAGCAAGCCCAGGATATATTTGAACAAACAGAAGAAGCGATGATGGCTGCAATTTACGCGGCGCTTGAGCGCGCCAGCACAAAGGCCGCCGAAGAACTTCAGGCCATTGGCTCCGATATCGAGCCTCCCGCCTATGAATATTTTGTCGCCACCGCGCATCAGCAGCTCTTCCTGCGACTATGCGGAGCCGACGGGGAAACATTCGAAGGCGGGGACCCTGAAGTCGCATCCCATATCATCCGGAATGCGCAAAACATATCCGACCATTACTGGAGCAAGAGCCAAGCGAAGGCGGATGAAACTCACGACTGACGGCAAATGCCTTCCGCGTGATTTTCTGTCTGAAGACAGGGTGTTGCAGGACACGAGCGGCGTACAGGGTTGATCTTTAATAGGAGCAGCCGGCGCAACCGGGTCCTCTTAAGATTTACCGTCACAAGCCCTTCATCATCTCCGGATAGGCAGGCGCAAATCCGGAGACTGACATGGATTCGACCGCGCAATTCAATCGCCCAAAGATCGCCGAAACCGTTGTCCATTCGACAGCGAGCATCAGGGATTCAGGCATCGGCAAATGCTGTGAAATTTTGGCGGATACGGCGGTGAACAATGCCGAGCTGGGGGACTACTCGTATCTCGGGCCCCGTTGCATGGTTGGTGATGCGACGATCGGAAAGTTCTGCGCCATTGCCGCGGAGGTCAGGATAGGCGCTCCCAACCATCCGATGGACCGGCCATCCATGCATCGTTTCAGCTACTGCCCGGAATATTACTCGGCGGATGCCGTTCGCGACGACGCGTTTTTCGACCGGCGAAAGCAGGACCGCGCCGTCATCGGCAACGACGTCTGGATTGGGCACGGCGTTATTGTGCTGCCGGGTGTAAAGATTGGAGACGGCGCCGTGTTGGCAGCCGGAGCGGTCGTTACCAAGGACGTGCCGCCCTACACCATCGTTGGCGGAGTTCCCGCGAAAATCATTCGCGAGCGGTTTTCGCGACCCATCGCGGAGCAGCTTGCCGCCATCGCTTGGTGGGACTGGCCGTTCGAGACGATCATGGCGCGGCTTGCCGATTTTCAGTCAAGCGACATCGAAGCCTTCTGCGAGCGTTGGACCCCGCCGGCAACGCCTATCGCAAAATAAAGCTCTCCCGTTGCGTTACTCGAACACGAACGCCAGCCGCTTGCCCGTCAGTTTCGCCAGTTGCTGCAAACGCCCGTCCAGACGCTCGCCGGCAAAATCGCAATAATCGTGCGGCACCACGAATTCCAGATCGAGATCGGGATTGGTGGATTTGCGGAATTTCAGGTGGTCGACAACGCCCGGCATCGAGGCCGAGAACAGGTAAACGACGCGTAGCAGGCCGCCGAGCAACTTGCCGAGCTCCAGCAGCCGGTCGCCCGCCATGGCCGCCAGCGGCTCGGTGGTGCCGTTGTCGTTCAGTCCCTCGAAGCGATAATAATTGGCGAGCGCAATATAGGCACGGCCCGGATGGGTGATGGCGACGAAGGAGGAATGGGCGATGATGTTGAGTGCTTGCAGGCCGCGATAATCCGGATGGGCACGCCAGCTGATATCGGCGAGAAGGCAGGCTGCCTGGCGGTAACGGCTTTCTTCTTCCGTCTCGTCGATGCCGAAGACAGGAAAGGTGCGGCCGCTCCAGTCCGCCAGTTCACGCGCATGTTCGGGCGAACGGGCGCGCAGAATGGCAAGTTCGTCGGCCGTGACCAGCAGCGGGTCCAGATCACGCTCCGTTTCCGTCAGCAGCGAATAGAGATAACCTTCACGCACGCCCTGCGCGGAAAAGGCGATCTTTGCCGGCTTCATCACCTTCAGAACCTCGCGCATGGCGATGGCGCCGAAGGGCAGAAGCGAACGGCGGTTCTTGGAAACTGCCTGCCAGGCCGGATCCTTGCTGTCCCTGGAGAGAATGACCTCCTCCAGAAAATTCAGCATTTCCTCCAGCGGCAATTCATATCCCTGCATCATATGCAGCGGGTAGCCGGTGATTTCCATATGCAGCTTGGCGATGTTTCGCCAGGTGCCGCCCACGGCATAAAAGGTGCGCCCCTCACCCGCTGTCAGCAGCTTTGCGAAGGATTTTACGTGTTTTCTGGCAATGGTCGCTGCTTTTTCGAGCGAACCATCCGATTGCTCGGAAAGCCTCAGGCCACCGAGCGGCAGGGTAATGCCCTCGCCGCAGCTTTTGCCCTTGATGTCGATGAGTTCGAGCGAACCACCGCCGAGGTCGCCGGCAATGCCATCCGGATCATGGAAACCGCTGATCACCCCATAAGCGGAATAAAGCGCTTCCTTTTCACCTGACAGCACCTCGACTTCGCAGCCGAGAATGGCTTCTGCCTCGCGGATGAAATCCGGACCGTTTTCCGCTTCACGCGCCGCCGCCGTCGCCAGCACGTAAAGTTCCTGCGCCTGCGCCTGTTCGGAAAGCGCGTGGAAGCGCCTGAGCGCCATCAGCGCCCGGCTGACACCTTCCTCATGCATGCGGCCCGTCAGCGCCAGTCCTTTGCCAAGGCCGCAGAGGACCTTTTCGTTGAACAGTACCGCGGGCGCGCGGGAGAGACCTTCATATACGACGAGACGAACGGAGTTCGAACCAATATCTATGACGGAAACGGGGGCAAGGCCGGTCAGCCGCCCCTGTGCTTCTGATCGAGTCATTCAGCCTGTTTCTTGCGGGAAGAAATCAACCCGGCAATCAATTTGGGCGCACTGGATTTCAAGGCTTCACCACGTCCGGAAAGGCTGGGATTGGTCATGAAATAGTGCTGCGCGTTGAACGGTTCTTCGCCTTTACGCACCTCGATGCGCCTCGACGTTCCGTCCGCAAGTATCTCGTAGCTCTGCTGGTTGTCAATGAGATTGCCCAGCATAATCTGTGAAAGAACCTGCTCGTGCACGGTGGGGTTGGTGAGCGGCACCAGCGTTTCGACACGGCGATCAAGGTTGCGCGGCATCATGTCGGCCGAGCCGATATAGACCAGCGCCTTGTCGGACGGCAGCCCGAAACCGTTGCCGAAGCAGAAAATCCGGCTGTGCTCCAGGAAGCGGCCGACGATCGATTTAACGCGGATATTGTCCGACAGTCCCGCCACCTGCGGACGCAGGCAGCAGATGCCGCGTATCACCAGATCAACCTCCACACCCGCCGCACTGGCGCGGTAAAGCGAATCGATGATCTCAGGATCAACCAGCGAATTCATCTTCATCCAGATCGCCGCCGGCGCACCGCGCTTGGCATGCTCGATCTCTTCGTTGATGTGCTTCACGATGCGCGAGCGCAGCGTATAGGGCGAAATCGCCAGCTTCATACCCTCTTCCGGCTCACCGTAACCGGTGATGAAATTGAAGATATTCGCCATGTCATGGGCGATCTTCGGATTACAGGTGAAGAAGGAAAGGTCAGTATAAATCTTGGCGGTAATGGGGTGATAGTTGCCGGTGCCGAGATGGCAATAGGTTCTAAGCTTGCCGTCCTCGCGGCGCACCACCATCGACATCTTGGCATGGGTCTTCAGTTCGATGAAACCGAACACCACCTGCACGCCGGCCCTTTCCAGGTCGCGCGCCCAGCGGATATTAGCTTCTTCATCGAAGCGCGCCTTCAGTTCCACCAGAGCGGTCACGGATTTGCCGGCTTCGGCCGCATCAATCAGCGCACGGACGATCGGGCTGTCATTGGAGGTACGGTAAAGCGTCTGCTTGATGGCGAGGACTTCAGGATCACGCGCTGCCTGCAGCAGGAACTGCACGACCACATCGAAGCTTTCATAGGGGTGGTGAACCACCATGTCCTTTTCGCGGATGGCGGCAAGGCAATCGCCGGCATGTTCGCGCACGCGCTCGGGGAAACGGGCGTTGTAAGGCTCGAATTTCAGGTCGTCGCGCGGCGCACGCACGATTTCCGAAATGGTGTTGAGCGCGAGAAGACCGGGCAGAACCGCGACGCGATTGTCCGGCACGCCAAGCTCATGCACCACGAACTGGCGCAGCGACTGCGGCATTTCGCTGTCGGTCTCGATGCGGATGACGGAGCCGCGACGGCGGCGCTTCAGCGCGCTTTCGAAGAAACGGACCAGATCTTCCGCCTCTTCCTCCACCTCGATATCGCTGTCACGGATGATGCGGAAGGTACCGAAGCCGCGAACGGTGTAGCCCGGATAAAGCCGGTGGATGAACAGGCCGACCACATCTTCGAGCGTGATGTAACGAATGGCGTTCTTGTCATCCGGCAGGCGCACGAAGCGGTCGAGCGCGGGCGGCAGGCGCAGCAGCGCCGTCATCGGCTCGCGGCCGTTGACGCTGTCGAGCTGCAGGCCCATCGAGAAGCCGAGGTTGGGAATGAAGGGGAACGGGTGCGCGGGGTCGATCGACAGCGGCGTCAGCACCGGGAAAATACGCTCTTCGAATTCGGTGCCCAGCCAGGTGCGGTCGGCATCGGACAGTGCGGCAGGCCGCACGACGAAGATTTCTTCCTTGGCGAGATATTGCTGCAGCACGGCGAGCGAGGCCTGCTGCTCCATCTGCAGATTGTCGATTTCCTTCAGAATGTCTTCCAGCTGCTCGGCGGGCGTCTTGCCATCCGGCGTCCGGACGGTGATCTTCTGGCGAACCTGGCCTTCGAGGCCGGCGACGCGGACCATGAAGAATTCATCGAGGTTGGCGGCAGAGATGGAGAGGAAACGCAGCCGCTCCAGAAGCGGATGATCCGTATTCAGCGTTTCTTCGAGAACGCGGCGGTTGAACTGGAGCCAGGAGAATTCGCGGTTCACAAAACGGGCGGGGCTATCCCAGAGGCTCTCGCCCTCGGTCACCGGCTGAACCTTGTTGAAGTCTTCCTGCGCGATAGCGTCCATGCCCTGTTCCATCCCCTGACCTGTTTCCGTCCCGTGATCCTGTTGCATCGCGTGATCGTCCTTCTTGCCCGTATAACAGTTTGACGACGGAACTGTGACAGTCGTCAATCGACGTCCAGCCCGCCGCCCGCCGCTGCGCTGTCCATCATATTGAGGACTTCCGCCGCCAGCGGGCGTGTTATTCTCGTTCCGCGCGCAAGCGCCAGCCTGTCGATGCGGTCCACAATCGTCTGGGCCGTATCGAGCGAGCGCTCCATTCTATTGACGATGTAACCTATGAGTTTGTCATCCATGTAAAGCTGCCGGTCCGCGAAGAGTTTTACCAGCACCTGCGCCAGCAGCCCTTCATCCGGCTCACCAGTCTCCACCACCGTCACAGCCTTCAGGCGCGAGCGCAGATCGGGCAGTGTCACCGGCCACGCCCCCGGCCATTGCCGGCTTGTCATCAAAAGCGTCGTGCCGTGCTGGCGCACGCTGTTGATGACGTGGAAGAGTTCGGTATCGTCAAAACCGCGGCGGTCGGCATCCTCGAAAAGAACGGGTCCGCTCTCAGCCGCGCGCGCGGCATCGCCGCCGGCCTGCGGGTGGATATCCCGGGCTCCGGCGATGTTTTTCCAGATATTGGCGAGATGCGATTTTCCCGAACCGGGCGGCCCGGCCAGCACGACGACCGGAGCGCGCCAGTTCGGCCATTCATCGACAAGGCTGACGGCGGCCGCAAGCGACACGGACACAAGGAGATCGTCCCTGCCGGAGGCGGCCTGGTGTGAAAATGCGAGCGGCAGCTGCTCGGCCTTCGACCGGGCGTTATCGGTTTTGATTGGGTCAGTCATCGTCAGCCCTGACCATCCACCTTGGCGGAGGACGTTTCCTTTTCTTCCAGGCCAGGATTGGCTTCCCAGGGAAGATTGGCAGCGTGTCCGTGATAGAGATCGCTTTCAAGATACCGCGACAATGCAAAGCGGACAAGCACGCCGACGGCGGCGGCCGCCGGAACCGCGACCAGTAAGCCGACGAAACCGAACAATGCGCCAAAGGCGAACAAAGCGAACATCAGCCACACCGGATGCAGACCGACGCTTTTGCCCACGAGCTTCGGCTGCAGGATATTGCCTTCGATGAACTGGCCGGAAAAGAACACGGCAAGCGTCAGAAACACATAGATGTAATCCGGCCAGAACTGCACGATGGCGACACCGACGGCAAGGATGAGGCCGACCATGGAGCCGATATAGGGAATGAAGCTGATAAGGCCGGAGAAGAGACCGATCAGCAGGCCGAAATTCAGGCCCACCAGCGACAGGCCGACGGCATAATAAACACCGAGAATGATGCAGAGCGACCCCTGCCCGCGCACGAAACCAGCGATCGTCTTGTCCATGTCGCGGGCGATCTGGCGGACGGTATGCACGTAGTCGCGCGGTATCCAGCTATCGACCTTGTCGATCATCCGGTCCCAGTCGAGCAACAGGTAGAAGGCGACAACGGGGGTGACGACCAGCAGCGACACGACATCGACCAGCGATTTGCCGGAATTCCAGATCTGCGTCAGCAGGGTGCCGATGAAACCGGCGCCTTCGGTGAGGAGCTTGGAGAAATTCTCCTTCACGGCGTCGATCTGGCTGCTGACCCAGTCCGGCAGCAGGTTGGTATCGGCACCGGCAATCAACTGCTGCAAGGACGAGATATATTGCGGGATACGGGTGATGAATTCCGAGGCCTGGGCGGCGATGAGCGGAATGATGATGATGAGCGACAGCGCGAAGATCAGCACGAAGGAGACGAGAATGACGACCGTCGCCATCAGCCGGTTGAGACCGCGACGCTCCAGCCAGTCGGCAACCGGGTCAAGAAAATAGGCAAGCGCCATGCCCGCCACGAAGGGCAGCAGAATGGAGCTGAAGACCATCAGGAAAAGGACAAAGACGGCAAGCACGCCGATCCAGAAAAACACCTGCCGGCGCAGGCTCATACCGCTTACATGGGGTTGCATTCATTCATCCTCTTGTCGCCGTGCCGTCACCGCCCAAGATGGAAATAGGATGCCCATATGCACATGGTCAAGACCGCCGCGGTTGCGCACAGGCCACAGGCGACCGCAGGCCCGACCATCTTTTTCCCATGCAGGCTCGTCCGGCCGGCAAAATCCCGCGTTTCCGGGGCTTCTGACCGCAACGGCAGGTTGACCGACCGCCGATATTGGACAAATATCAAATAATAGTCGGGCGAGCCCGCAGCGCTCTGTCATGTCCGGCGACCGGAGGCACGATGCAAGTTACCAGTGAAAATGGCATCGCGGAACACAATGCCGGTCTTTTCGATCACCCCGACATTGCCGAGTGGTACGACAACCAGCAGCTTTACCCGGCCGAACGCATCATTCTCGACCAGTTTCGCCATGCCTATGCCGGCAAACGGCTGCTTGATCTCGGGGTCGGCACCGGAAGGACGACGAAACCGCTCCTGCCGCTGGTGGGCGATTATATCGGCATCGACCGTTCGCAACCCATGCTGGCGCTGGCGCGGCGCAATTTCCCGACAGCCACCTTTCTCGACATGGATGTGCGGGCGATCGGACAATTTGATGCGGAACGCTTTGACTGCGTGCTCGGGGCGCTCGCGATTTTAAGCGCCTTCGGGCATGAAGATCGGCTCGCCATCATCCATGCCATCAGCCGCATTTTGGCGCCCGGCGGTTATTTCATCTTCTCGTTTCATAACCGGCAGTGGAAACGGGCCGGCGGCATGCCGTTGCACCGGCGATCCTGGCACCCGCGGGAAGTGGTGAATTCGCTGCATCCGCAAAGCTGGATCAACTATCTGCGCCTGCAGCCGGCCACCCGGAAGACGCCTGATTATGCCATTCTGGTGGATCAGGCGCATCGCTGGAGCGGCCTGTTTTATTTCATCGACCTTGCCACCCAGACCCGCCAGCTGGAAGCGGCGGGCTTCGAAATCGTCGCCCGTTTCGGCGAGAACGGCCGACCGATCGAGGAAAATTCCGATACGTCCAATGACGGCCTGCTCAATCTCGTCTGTCGCATCGGTTATCCGGCATCGTGAGCGCCTCACATCGCAAGCCCTGCCAAAGCCGTTAAAAACCGGAGCTTTTGCCACTCAAACCCTTGCATAAGGCCCCGTGCCGTGCGAATGGCGACGCCAAAGGAACCAGCGGAGACGAGAGCCATGAGCCAGTCGGGCAAGAACGGTCTTACCTATAGTGACGCAGGTGTGGATATCGACGCCGGCAATCTGATGGTCGAGAAGATCAAACCGGCGGTGCGCTCGACACGGCGTCCCGGCGCGGATGGTGAGATCGGCGGCTTCGGCGGCCTGTTCGATCTGAAGGCAGCGGGCTTTACCGATCCGGTTCTGGTGGCCGCCAATGACGGCGTCGGCACCAAGCTGAAGATCGCCATCGACGCGGATTATCACGACACCGTCGGCATCGATCTCGTCGCCATGTGCGTCAACGATCTCGTCGTTCAGGGTGCCGAGCCGCTGTTCTTCCTCGATTATTTCGCCACCGGCAAGCTGGACCCGGATCAAGGTGCTGCCATCGTTTCCGGCATCGCCGCCGGTTGCCGCGAATCCGGCTGTGCGCTGATCGGCGGCGAAACCGCCGAGATGCCCGGCATGTATTCCGATGGCGACTATGATCTCGCAGGCTTTGCGGTTGGTGCGGCCGAACGTGGCCAGCTTCTGCCGGCCGGCGACATTGCCGAAGGTGATGTCATTCTCGGCCTGTCTTCTTCCGGCGTTCACTCCAACGGCTTTTCGCTGGTACGCAAGATCGTTTCGGTTTCCGGTCTTGGCTGGGACGCCCCTGCCCCCTTTGCCGAAGGCAGGAAGCTTGGTGAAGCACTTCTGACACCGACGCGCATCTATGTGAAGCCGCTTTTGAAGGCGATCCGCGAGACCGGCGCGCTGAAGGCGTTGGCGCACATTACCGGCGGCGGTTTTCCGGAGAATATTCCGCGTGTTCTGCCCAAACATCTCGCCGCCGAGATCGATCTCGACGCGATCAAGGTTCCGGCGGTCTTCTCGTGGCTGGCAAAGACCGGCGGCGTCGAGGCCAAGGAAATGCTGCGCACCTTCAATTGCGGCGTCGGCATGATCGTGGTCGTTTCGGCTGAAAATGCCGGCAAGGTTACCGACGCTCTTACAGCGGAAGGCGAAACCGTGTTCCCGCTCGGCCGTATGGTCGCCCGGCAAGAGGGCGCGCATGGCACGATCTACAAGGGTGCTCTCGGCCTATGATGCGCGCCGCCTTGTCGTCCGGTCGCACACGCGTCGTCGTTTTCATCTCCGGCAGCGGCTCCAACATGGTGTCGCTGGCGAAAGCCTGCCAGGCGGCGGATTTTCCGGCTGAGATCGTCTGCGTCATCTCCGACAAGGCTTCAGCGGGCGGGCTGGAAAAAGCCAGGGATCTCGGCATTCCGACGCTCGTCTTCGAACGCAAGACCTATGCCAGCAAGGCCGAGCATGAGGGCGCCATTCTTGCCGCACTCGGCGAAATCGCGCCCGACATCATTTGCCTTGCCGGTTACATGCGGTTGATATCCGGGGAGTTTATCGCTCCCTATGAAGGCCGCATCATCAATATCCACCCTTCCCTGTTGCCGCTTTTCCCCGGTCTCAACACCCATCAGCGCGCCATCGACAGCGGTATGAAGATTTCCGGCTGCACCGTGCATTTCGTGACCGAAGGCATGGATGAAGGCCCGACCATCGCTCAGGGCGCTGTTCCCGTCCTTTCCGACGATACGGCCGAGACGCTCGCGGCGCGGCTCCTGAGCATCGAGCATCAGCTTTACCCACTCGCCCTGAAGCGACTTGCAGAAGGCAAGGTGCGGATGGAAGGCGGTAAAGCCGTCTTCACGGGCAATGAAAGTAAATCCGAGTATTCCAGTCTGATTTCCACTTTCTGATAAAGGCACCACTAAAGTACAACAATACTTAAAGTGGTATTTCCGGCAAAATAAACCGATAATTTACCATAATCATCTCTAGTGCCTGCAACGGCCCCGCATTTCGGGCCCTCCGGTCATTCAGGAGCGATTATGCCATTTTCGAGATTTTCCCTGCCGCTTTCGGCAATTTTGCTGATGAGCACCAGCCTGCCACTCGCCGCCGAACAAAGCGGCATTACCGCCTCGCTGGACGCCGGTGTTCTCAATCTCAGGGCAACTGAAACCGTTCATATCGGCGGCAGCAAGCTGAGCGAGCTGGAATGGGAAACGAAAAACGCCATGGCGCTGCGCGGCTCTCTCGGGCTTGAGCTTGCACCCGGCTGGCGCGTCAAGGCGGAAGGCCGCGTTGGCTTCGAGGGCGACGGCTACATGACCGACTATGACTGGTATCGACCGTTTTCCCGTGACACCTCCAAGAACAACTGGGCCAGTCGCTCCCAGCACGATGACACCCGGCTTGACCACTATTTCTCAGGCAGTCTCGAACTCAATCGCATGTTGCTGGACGATCCGCAGCAATATCTGAGCGCAGGCGTGGGTTTTCGCTATACGGATGTGCAATGGACTGCCAATGGCGGCAGTTTCGTTTACAGCCTCTTCTCGCCAAGGGATGGGCGTATCAATTTCGCTGATGGCGAAAAAGTTATTACGTACCGCCAGCAGATACCGGTTTTCTACGGCAACCTGACCGGCGGCCAGAGATTCGGCAACTGGTCGCTCAATGCGGGCCTCGAAGGCGGCGCAATGGTGTCGGCAAAGGCAACCGACGACCATTGGCTGCGCGACATGCGCTTTACCGACAAATTCGACGTTGCCGGCATGTTCGGGGTGAAGGCAGGTGTTGCCTATGACCTGACCCAGAATGCCTCGATCTATATAGATGGCGCCTATGAATATACCAGCCTCGGGCGCGGAGACACGCATTATAGCGGCGCGGGCGCCGGGAACATGACATCGGAAAAGAATGCCGGCGGCGGCGACCTGCAGTCGATTTTCGTGGGCGCTGGTATCAAGGGCCGGTTCTGACACCCAATGAGGTCCGCCCCAAAAAAAAACCGCGCCTCGTTAAAGGCGCGGCTTTAATTTATGGGCACAGTGCCCAGCCAGCATCTAAAACCAGTCCTGCTGCCAGACATAATCACGGTAGGCCCATGGCGGCGTGTTGGCCAAGGTTGCCTTGGAATATATCTTCAACAATTCGGCACCGAAGGTTGAAGCACCAGGAACAAGCCCGACTTCCCATTGAAAATGCCACCATTCCGCGCCGAGATAATCGCCACCCTTCTCGAAGGCTGCGCGTGCGCGGATCGGTTTGAAACCGTTCTTGGCAAAAAGGGCGGTCAGGTCGAGGAAATGGCCCGTGACGGACACTCCCTTGACCCGGTTCTTGTTGGTCACGACATCGGCGATCGTCTGCTGCGGCGGCAAAGCACCTTTTTCAGCCCTATCCTGCCAGCAACGGGCGTAAACATTGTAGCGACGCTCACCGATCCGCTGAGCGACATAGGCGTCGGTCGCCGGATCCTGCATGCCGCTCCAGATGAAAAGATCGAGCGCCCGCCCTGAGTAGTGAAAGGAAGTGGCGCTGCGGTTTTTGCTGACCGTGGCGTTCAAATCGCGGATGCCGCCGGAAGATGTCATCAATCCACCCTGGCGATGGACTTCCTTGTAGACCTGCTTATAGGCGGACATGACGTCGCTGCGCAGCCTGACACGCGGATAACCTTTTTCTTTTCCCGTACCGAAGAGATCCGCATCACCCGTCTCGAGGCTGTAATTTGCCTCACCTCCCAGCGAGAGCGGTGACGAAAGCTCCCGCTGCCGCGTTTCATACGCCTGCTGCAAGGCAGCGAGCGTTACAGGCCCTATACGACCATCTTCATAAAGCTGATTGTCCGCCTGAAATGAAAGTATCGCCTCTTCCGTATCCGCACCGAAGACGCCGTCCGTCTCGAGGCTTTCGTAATCGGCAGAAGCCGATTTACGCCCCTCGAAATGCAGAAAATTCAAAATTTCCTGGACAGCTTGCACGGCACTGCCGCGCGAACCTTTTTCCAAAATCATAGCCAGCCCCCAGCCGCTTGTGAACCTAGACACAACAAGCTTATCTGGGTTGATAAATTAATCAATAACAATCTTTAATTGAATTTAAAGTAATTTAGAGTATAATACCGGAAACATTATTTGTTTTCGCATAGTCTTTAATATTAAAGGCTGTGACGGTTGAGCATTGCCCATTGCAGCAGGATAATCGTCTTGGAATCGGTGATTTCGCCGGATGCGATCATCGCAAAGGCTTCGTCGAGACCGTAAGTCAGAACTTCCAGATCCTCGCCTTCGCTTTCCAGGCCGCCGCCGTGACCGGCCTGCACGTCGAGATCGATATGCGCAACGAAAAGGCTGACCTTTTCCGTCAATGTTCCGGGGCTGGCATACATGTCGAAGAGATAACCGACCTTCTCGACCGCGTAGCCGGATTCCTCCATCGCCTCACGGCGAATGGCGTCGGCGGCATTGTCGTCATCGAGAAGGCCTGCCGGCACTTCGATCATGAAGCTTGGATCGCCGTTTACGAAGGCGGCGGGGCGGAACTGGCGCACCATCACCACGCTGTCGCGCTTTTTGTCGTAAAGCAGAATGGCGGCGGCGCTGCCGTGGTCGTGCACTTCGCGCACGATGCGGATCGTTTTTCCATCCGGCATGCGCTGGTCGAAAATAAGCTTCTGCATATGCACGAAGCCCCTCCAGACCGTCTCTTTTTCCACCAGCCGTATTCTGTCCGCCTCGCCGGCAGCAGCCATTTTCAATGAACGGTCCATAATCACTCCGTAGACAATCCCTCAGATGGAGAGGGACACTTTGTTCAGGGCCGCCCATTGCAGCAGCATGATCGTCTTTCCATCGCAGATATCGCCGGTTTCTATCATTTTCATCGCATCCGCCAGTGAAAACTCCAGAACCTCGATGTCCTCGTCCTCGTGTGCGGCACCGCCGCCCTCCTCCACCCGATCCGATGAATCGATGATGGCGGCAAAAAAGTGCAGAATTTCGGTTACGGAACCGGGCGACATGAAGGACTTGAACAGAAACCGCACGTCTTTCACGACATATCCGGTTTCTTCCATGACTTCGCGGCGAATGGCCTCGGCCGGGTCGTCACCATCCAGCAGGCCGGCGGGCGCCTCCAGAAGCCAGCCGTGATAGCCGTTCACATAGGTTGGTACGCGAAACTGCCGCACCAGCACCACCGTCTCGCGGCGCGGATCGTAAAGCAGGATGGTCGCGCCATTGCCGCGATCATAGGCCTCGCGCCGGATGACTTTCGTTTCACCCTTCGAATTGGTGTAATCATAGGTGATGTTGCGGAGATGATACCAGTTCTTCGAGAGCGTCTCGTCTTTCAGAATTTCAATCTTCACATTGTCGAACTTGCTCATTCCATGTCCCGTCAGTCTTTGCGCAGCCAAACCTTGTTGTCATGGAAAGCCGCGCCACCATAGGGGGCAACGGCATCGGCGCCGGTGAGAACATTGATGCCCTCGCCATCCAGATGCGCCTTGTTGGGCCACAACCCTTCGGCAATCAGCACGCCTGACCTGGCGCCCTCAACAATCTTCGCATGGAGGCGTACTTCGCCGCGTGCATTGCCAATGCGGACGACGTCGCCATCGGCGATACCGCGACCGGCGGCATCGTCGGCACAGATCATCAATTCCGGGCGGCCTTCCTTCTGTACGGAGGTTTTGGTTTCCGCGAAGGTGGAGTTCAGGAAATTACGCGCCGGCGATGTCGCCAGTCGGAAGGGATGATCCGCGTCGGCAACCTCGATGACATCCACCTGATCCGGGAATTTCGGAAACTCGGATACCGGCCCCATGACACCGATATTTTTCGGCGGTTTGTTCGGAGACGGCCCCGTTGCCCAGTCCGGGCTGAACCGGAACTTTCCGTCGCCATAACCAAAGCCCTCGAGATAATGCGCCACCTCGAAAGACGGCTGCGCATCGATCCACTTCTCCTCCGCCAGCGTGTCGAAATCACCCCAACCGCTGACTTTCAGCATGCGGTCGACATGGTCACGGGCCGAAAGGCCGAAACCCGGCATATGATCGACGCCGAGGCGTTTCGCCAGTTCCTCGATGACGAAAAGATTGGTGCGCACCGTTTCCGGCGGCTCCACAAGTTTGGGCCCAAGCAGAATATGGTTCTGGCCGCCGGCGCGGTAGATATCGTCATGTTCGAGGAACATGGTGGCCGGCAGCACGATATCGGCCATATCGGCCGTCTCGGTCATGAACTGCTCATGCACGGCGACGAAAAGATCGTCGCGCAGGAAACCCTGCTTTACCAGCCGTTGTTCGGGCGCGACATTGACGGGATTGGTGTTCTGGATGAGCAGCGCCGTCACCGGGCCGCCGTGGCGCAGCGCATTGGCATCGCCCGTCAGCACGGGGCCGATCTGCGACTGATCGAGCTGGCGCACATCGGGGTCGGCATAGGCCGTTCCCATCAGCTCCGCCTTGTTGAGCCTGAAAATATCACCGTTATTGTGGAACGCGCCACCACCCTCATATTGCCAGGAGCCGAGCACGGTGGCGATCGACAGGGCGGCGTGCATGGCGACCGCGCCATTGCGCTGGCGGGCAAAACCGTAACCCAGCCGGAAGAACGTCTTTTTCGTCGTGCCGACAAGCCTTGCGAAATCCTCGATCTCGTCGACGGAAAGGCCTGTAATCTCCGACGCCCATTGCGGCGTCTTTGTCTTTAGATGCGCTTCCAGTCCTGCCGGATCGTCGGCAAAGCGCGCCATATAATCGCGGTCGGCATAACCATCGCGAAAGGCAATGTGCATGATGGCGCAGGCGAGCGCTGCATCCGTGCCCGGGCGAACAACGATGCGCATATCCGCCTGCTTCATCGTCGGATTGTCGTAAATGTCGACGACAACGATCTTCGCGCCACGTTCCTTGCGGGCTTTCACCGCATGGGTCATGACATTGACCTGCGTGGCCACCGCATTGGTGCCCCAGATGACGACGACATCGGCCTTGCCAATCTCGCGCGGATCGGGGCCACGCAGTGCACCGGTGCCCATCACGTAACCCGTCCAGGCCATGTTGGTGCAGATCGATCCGAAGAAGCCGGAATATTTCTTGGCGTGGCGCAGCCGTTCGATGGAATCGCGCTGCACCTGCCCCATGGTTCCGGCGTAGAAATACGGCCAGATGGCCTCTGCGCCATGCCGGGCTTCCGCCTTGACGAAAGCATCCGCCACCTCGTCCAGCGCGGCTTCCCAGGAAATCTCCTGCCAGTCTCCGGCTCCTTTGGCGCCCTTGCGGCGCTTCGGGGTCAGCAAACGGCCGGGATGATAGATGCGCTCGGAATACCGCGCCACCTTGGCGCAGATCACGCCGGCGGTGTATGTATTGCTATTGGCGCCGCGCACGCGGCCGATGCGGCCTTCCGCATTGATATCGACCTCCAGCGCGCAGGCGCTCGGACAGTCATGCGGACAGACGGTGTGGCCAACGCGGGCTTCAGTCTTGTTGGTGGCTTTTTCAGCGGAAATCGGGGTCGCAACGTTCATGGCTTTTGTATATTGCATCAATGATGCGGCCAAAAGGCCGAAGTGACGTCCATCAAGAATATTCATCCTGACCATCTGCAAGCGAGACCCATCCATGAACTACCGCCACATCTATCACGCCGGCAATTTCGCGGATGTTCTCAAACACGCGGTTCTCGCCCGCCTCGTGCGCTACCTGCAGAACAAGGACAAGGCGTTTCGGGTGCTGGACACCCATGCAGGCATCGGGCTTTACGATCTTACCTCGGAAGAGGCGCAGAAGACCGGCGAATGGCAGACCGGCATCGGCAAGCTGGTGGAAGCCGACCTGCCTGCCCCCATTGCCGAACTGCTGGAACCCTATCTCACCGCCGTGAAGGAACTCAATCCGGAGGGCGGCATTCAATTTTATCCCGGCTCGCCAAAACTCGCGCGCATGCTGTTTCGTCCGCAGGACCGGCTTTCAGCCATGGAACTGCACCCGGATGATGCACGTGCCCTGTCGCGCCTGTTCGAGGGCGACTATCAGGCGCGCGTCACCGAGCTGGATGGCTGGCTATCGCTCGGCGCACATCTTCCGCCTAAGGAAAAGCGAGGCCTCATCCTCGTCGATCCGCCTTTCGAGCTTGAAAACGAATATCAGCGGCTGGCCGATGGCCTGAACAAGGCCTATCGCCGCTTTTCCACCGGCACCTATTGCCTGTGGTATCCCCTGAAAAAAGGCGCGCCGATCAAGGATTTCCATGAAAGGCTGCAATCCTTCGACATTCCAAAGATGCTGTGCGCCGAGCTTTCCGTGAAAAGCGACCGGCTGGAGGGCCTGAGCGGTTCCGGCCTCATCATCGTCAACCCGCCCTATACGCTGAAGGACGAGCTGCACACGCTCCTGCCCTTCCTGAAAACGGTGATGGCGCAGGACCGCTACGCCTCTCACCGCGCCTTCTGGCTGCGCGGCGAGGAAAAGCCGGAGGAGGACTGAGGGTTACCTCAGCCCTTCACGCTTCTGCGCCTGGGCAAGCTGTGATCGCTCGAAGAACAGGATCACGAACAGGGCCATGATGAACGGAATGATGAGGTAGAACAGCCGGAAAACCAGCAGCGCCGCGATCACGTCTGCCGGGTTCATATCCGGCAGACCGGTGACGAAGACCAGTTCCAGCACGCCAAGCCCGCCCGGCGCATGGGAAATCAGCGCCGCCGAAAAGGAAATCAGGAAAATCCCGAGGATAATCATGAAACCCGGATTTCCGGCCTCCGGCAGGGCGAAATAGATGATCCCCGCCGCACCGATCAGCTCGATCGGACCGATGACCAGCTGTTGCGCCACCAGTTTCGGTGCCGGATAGGGCAGGAAAAACGAGCGGATTTTCAGCGGTTTCAACTTCAGAAGACTGCCAAGCACGTAAAGGCCGACGATAACAAGCAGCAGGATGCCTGTTGTTGTGGAGGCCTCGACGGGAAGAATGCCGGTGAAGCGTTCGGTGATGTCAGGCTCGTAAAGCAGCACCATGCCAATGAGCATGATAGTTCCGATGATGAAGGTGAAGGAGCAAAGGCCAACGAGAACGCCGACCTCGGCAGCGCTCAAGCCCTTGGACGTGTAGGCGCGGTAGCGCACCACGGCGCCGGAAAACACGGAGGCGCCGACATTGTGGGAAAGCGCATAGGTGGTGAAGGATGTGAGCGTGATGAAGAGCCAGTTCACCTTGCGACCGAGATGCTGGAGCGCAATGCGGTCGTAGCCGGCAAGCGCGGCATAGGCCAGCAGCGTGGCCATGCCGGAGCACACCCAGTCTCGCACACGGATGGCCATGAAGCTTTCCCAGAGATCATCGAGCGAAAGACCGCGCAGCTCATGATAAAGCAGCCAGGCTGAAAACCCGATCGTCGCCAGACCAACGACAGGCCAGATATATTTCTTAAATCTCATGCGGTCATGCCGCCTAATTCCTCCAGCTTCACCCCAGCCCCCTTCCGTCTTTCGCGGAAGATTCGCCAGAGTCTATTCGTTATGCGGCGAAGCTTTCAACCTTTTTGCCCGTTTGCCTCGTTCACAAATTTATGTAAGACCGATTTGTCGCCAGCAGGCGATATGAGGTCTTCCATTTTCCGGAGAGCGTGCACGGAATGAAGCGTTATGCCGGTTTCATCGCCTTCGGTCTTCTGTCGCTTGCGGCCCTTTGGTTCTCGCAGGAAAAACCCGCCTCAAACAATTCCTCGAATGGCTGGACCATGTATCCCCCGTCGCAACCCGCCGGGCACTCCCAGCCCGAAACTTCCCGGCGTGACACGGTCACCAACCCCGCCCCTCGCGGCACGGGTTTTGATTTTTACGTGCTGTCATTATCCTGGTCTCCGGCATTCTGCGCCAGTTCAGAAGGTTCCGGCAATCGCCAGCAATGCGGCAGCGACAGGCGTTACGGCTTCGTCGTGCATGGGCTCTGGCCGCAAAATGAAAACGGCTATCCCGAATTCTGCAAAAGCGGCGAACCGGACCGTGTGCCTGACGCCATCGGCCGCACCATGTTCGATATCATGCCCTCCATGGGGCTGATCGGCCACCAGTGGCGCAAACACGGCTCCTGTTCCGGCCTGTCGCAGAAAGATTATTTTTCAGTGACGCGGGCCGCCTTTGAAGCCGTGACGCTGCCGGGCAAGATCGCCTCGGGCGCGCAAGCCGCCACCCTTTCCGCCGACGCCATCGAAACCGCCTTCACCGACGCCAATCCCGGCCTGTCGAAACGCGGCATCTCGATCAGCTGTGATGGAAAGCGCCTGGAAGAGGTACGGATCTGCCTCAACAGGGACATGACATTCCGCGACTGCCCCGAGCTTGACCGCAAAGGCTGCCGCGCCGGCTCCACCGAAATCATCCCGATACGCTAGTCAACCCCATAGGACCCAACCATGGAACTGCTTTATTCGCCCGCATCCCCCTATTCCGCCAAGGTGCGCATGGCCGCCCGCCATCTCGGCATCGAGATTACCGATGTGCGCGTCGACGCCAGCGCCGAGCCCGCCACGCTGATGGAGAATAATCCGCTCGGCAAAATCCCGGTCCTGCTGCTGGATGACGGCGGCTCGGTTTATGACAGCGTGGCGATCATGCATTATCTCAACCGTCTTTCCGGCGGCAAGCTGTACCCGAAAAAGGACGGCAAGCGCACGGAAGCGGAAATTCTGGAAGCGCTTTGCGACGGCATCATGGATTGCCTGTTGGCCATCGTTTACGAGCGCCGTTTTCGCCCGGAAGACAAGCTCCATCAGCCGTGGATCGACAAGCAGTGGAAAAAAGTGGTCCGGGGCCTCGACCATCTGAACGCGAACCTGCCCAAGACCGGCAAGAAGCTGCATGGCGGCCATTTCGCCCTGGCAGCGATGATCGGTTATCTCGACTTGCGTTTTGCCGGTGAATGGGCCGAAGGACGCGATGCGCTGTCACAATGGCCAGAGACTTTCGGCAAGCGCTTCGAAGCCTATGCGGAAATGAAGGCAGCCGCCTGAGGCGAAGCGGAATGGTGCCCGGCCCACGTCGCCGGGCGCTCCCGACAGGCCAGAAAAACAAAAAAGCCGGGGTTTGCGCCCCGGCTTTTCCTTTACCGATCCGTGAAGGATCAGAACTTGACGCCGATACCGGCCTTGACGGAGTGATCGTCGAAACCGCGCGAGAATGCGCCGGAGTCGAGACCGTAGTCCTTCTTCTGGTAGTCGCTGTAGCGATATTCCAGACGGGCGGTGATGTTGTCGGTCACCATGGCTTCAACACCGGCACCGACGGTATAACCGAGGGCAGTAGCGCTGTCCTTGGAGGTCGCGTCACGCACCTTGTTGTCGGAGACAGCAAGACCGGCCGTACCATAGAGCAGGAACGGGTTCATGTCGTAACCGACGCGGCCACGCAGCGAGCCGTTGACGCCCTGCTTGCCTTCGATGGCATTGCCGGCAACCGTACCGGCAGAGCCCTTCTCGTCGCCCAGGTTCACGTCTGCTTCAGCACCGTAAACGATCTGGCCGCTCTGCATGTTGTAACCACCGTAGAGGCCGCCGCCGAAGCCCTTGGCATCACGGCCATCATTGCTGGAGCTGAAACGGCCCCAGTCATAGTTGACCGTACCACCGAGGTAAGCGCCGGACCAATCCTTGACCGGTGCGGGCTGGTCGTAGGACACCGGTGCCTGCGGCACTTCGTTTACGGCGTCAGCGGCGTAAGCAGCCGAAAAGCCGGCAGCTGCCATGGTCGAAGCCATAAGGGTTGCTACGAAAATACGCATGCTATTCTCCTTTCAGGACCGCTCTGCACTCAAAACATTGTTTTCAGACGCGGTGTAAAAATCGTCGGGTTAATCGCCCCTCTGGAAACTGAACTTGATGGGAGAATGCGGAGATCAAAGAGCCAAAATGTGAATTGTTTGGGGCAGAGACGTGACTAGAATTAGACGTTGCCTAATTGCCACAAGGGTTTTATTAACCCTAATAGAAGCCTAATCAGCAATAGATCGGCTTTAAACTTAGTTATATTTAAATTAAATCAAAATTGCATTGCGAATAAAAAATCGCCCAATTCTTTTAGGGCTGACGGACAGCTTGCGATTTGCATTTATATCCAGCACATAGGGCGTGTATGAGCAAATGCAGGTCCGCCGTGAAAGAAGATATACAAAAGACAGTCTTGATAACCGGAGCCGCCCGAAGGCTTGGGCGGGCGATCGCCACCGATATGGCCGCCCATGGCTTTGCGATTGCCGTCCATGCCAATGAATCGATGGCGCAGGCGGAGGAATTCGCTAACGAAATAAGGCAAAATGGTGGCAAAGCCGTTGCCGTTCAGGCGGATTTGACACAATCTGCGCCGACAATGGCGCTTGTCGAACAGGCCTCTTCCGCCCTCGGCCCCATCGGCGTCGTGGTCAATAATGCCTCGGTTTTTCTGGACGACAGCGCGGATAAACCCGATCCGGCGATCTTTGATACGCATTTTTCCGTGCATGTGCGGGCACCGTCCCTCATCGCCGCTGCCTTTGTGGAGCAATTGCCTGTCGATAAATCCGGTCTGATCGTCAATATCATCGATCAGCGCGTGCTGGCGCTCACACCACGTTTCTATTCCTATACGCTTTCGAAATCCGCCCTCTGGACTGCGACACGAACGATGGCGCAGAGCTTTGCGCCGCGTGTGCGGGTGAACGCCATCGGGCCGGGTCCCTCCTTCAAAAGCGAAAGACAGGCGCCCGAGGACTTTCAGGCGCAGATCGACGGCCTTATATTAAAGCGTGGTCCTGAACCCGACGAGTTCGGGCGGACGATTCGCTTTCTTTATGATACGCCGTCGGTCACCGGACAAATGATCGCGCTCGACGGCGGCCAGCACCTTGGCTGGGAAACCCCTGACGTGGCGGAGATACCTGAATGAACGGAAAGAAGCTGCCTGATGGCGGTATTCTCTTCGATGAAACCGACGACGAAGACGACGATGCAGGCCTTGCCGCGACAGAAGCGGCGGAGGCTGCGCGCGACGCCGTGGGCATGGACTGGAATGCGGGCTGGAAGAACGAATCCGGCCTGAAGGGCATGGACCTCATCGGCGAATTCGTCAAACACCTGCCCAACTCGCCGGGCGTCTATCGCATGTTCAACGAGGCCGGTGACGTTCTTTACGTTGGCAAGGCGCGCTCGCTGAAGAAGCGTGTGGGCAACTATGCCCAGGGCCGCGTGCATTCCAACCGCATCGCCCAGATGGTGCGTTTCACCGCCCATATGGAGTTCGTCACCACCCGCACGGAGACAGAGGCGCTTCTGCTCGAAGCCAACCTCATCAAGCGCTTGCGGCCGCGCTTTAACGTGCTTTTGCGTGACGACAAATCGTTTCCCTATATTCTCATCACCGCCGACAATCGCGCCCCGGCGATCTTCAAGCACCGGGGTGCGAGGGCGCGCAAGGGCGATTATTTCGGACCCTTTGCGTCGGCCGGCGCCGTGGGGCGCACAATCAATTCGCTGCAACGCGCCTTTTTGATTCGCACCTGTACCGACAGCGTTTTCGAGACCCGCACGCGTCCCTGTCTCCTCTATCAGATCAAGCGCTGTTCCGGCCCCTGTACGCATGAGATCAGCGATCAGGGGTATGCGGAACTCGTCAAGGAAGCCAAGGATTTCCTGTCCGGCAAGAGCCAGAGCGTCAAGACCGCCATTGCGCGGCAGATGAACGAGGCGGCCGAGGATCTCGATTTCGAGCGCGCCGCCGTCTATCGCGACCGGCTGGCGGCGCTTTCACATGTCCAGAGCCACCAGGGCATCAATCCGACCGGAATCGAGGAAGCGGATGTCTTCGCCATTCATCACGAAGGCGGCATTTCCTGCATTCAGGTGTTCTTTTTCCGCACCGGCCAGAACTGGGGCAACCGCGCCTATTTCCCCAAGGCCGACCCCTCCCTGCCCGGCTCGGAAATCCTCAACGCGTTCCTTGCGCAGTTTTACGACGACAAGCCGGTGCCGAAACAGATCCTGCTTTCCGAAACCGTGGAGGAGCAGGAGTTGCTGGCCGCAGCACTCGGCGAAAAAGCCGGGCACAAGGTCACGATCAGCGTGCCGCAGCGCGGCGAGAAAAAGGACATTACCGACCATGTTCTTGCCAATGCCCGCGAGGCGCATGGCCGCAAGCTGGCGGAAACCTCTTCGCAGGCACGGCTGCTGAAAGGTTTCGCAGAAACCTTCAGCCTTCCCTATGTGCCACGCCGCATCGAGATCTACGATAACTCACACATCATGGGCACCAATGCCGTGGGCGGCATGGTGGTGGCGGGACCGGAAGGTTTCGTGAAGAACCAGTATCGCAAGTTCAACATCAAATCGACCGACATCACCCCGGGTGACGACTTCGGCATGATGCGCGAGGTGATGACCCGCCGTTTTTCACGCCTGCTGAAGGAAGAGGGCAAGCCTGACCGCGAGCGGACCCCAACACCGGAGGAAGCCGCCGACATGCCCTTCCCCACGTGGCCGGACGTGATCCTGATCGATGGCGGCCAGGGACAGATGACAGCGGTGCGCGCCATCCTCGATGAACTCGACATTCGTGACTGTGTGACCGCCATCGGCGTTGCCAAGGGTGTGGACCGCGATGCCGGCCGCGAACGCTTTTTCGCGGATGGACGCAGCGATTTTTCCCTGCCGCCACGTGATCCCGTGCTCTATTTCATCCAGCGCATGCGCGACGAAGCCCACCGTTTCGCCATCGGCTCACACCGGGCGCGGCGCAAGAAGGAAATGATACGCAATCCGCTCGATGAAATCTCGGGGATTGGTCCCGGTCGCAAGCGCTCCCTGCTGCAGCATTTCGGCACGGCGAAGGCGGTTTCGCGCGCCGGCCTTAATGATCTGATGGCCGTCACCGGCATTTCCGAGGCGGTGGCGCGGCAAATCTACAATCACTTCCACGAGAGCGGCGGCGATTGATACCGCACCGTCGTGGCGAACTGCTAAAAAAACATAATCACATGTTGACCCTATGCGTCAGGGGCGGCATCAAGACAGCTGATCTTTGACTGACAGGTTTCCCATGGCTTCGCGCGCATACAGCATCCCCAATCTTCTGACCTATGGCCGCATCCTCGCGGTTCCTGTCATCGTTTTGTGCTTCTTCATCGAGGGCAAGCTGGAAAGCTCGGATTTCGCGCGCTGGACGGCGCTCTGGCTGTTCATCATCGCCTCGCTGACCGATTTCCTCGATGGTTATCTGGCCCGCATCTGGAACCAGACTTCCAATATCGGCCGGATGCTCGACCCGATCGCCGACAAGCTGCTGGTCGCCTCCGTCCTGCTGTTGATGGCCGCAGACGGCACTATTGCCGGATGGTCGCTGTGGGCCGCCATCACCATTCTCTGCCGTGAGATTCTGGTGTCTGGCCTGCGTGAATATCTGGCGGCGTTGAAGGTCAGCGTTCCCGTTACGCGCATCGCCAAGTGGAAGACGACGATCCAGATGGTCGCCATCGCCTTCCTGCTGGCCGGCCCGGCGGGCGACAAGGTCCTGCCCTATACGACCGAGATGGGCATTACGCTTCTCTGGCTTGCGGCTGCGCTCACCATGTATACCGGTTATGATTACTTCAAGGCCGGTCTCAAGCACATCGTGGACGAAGACTGATGACACGGATCGTTTATTTCGCCTGGGTGCGTGAGAAGATCGGCACCGATGAGGAGGAGCTGGACATCCCCTCCTCCGTCACCACGGCCGGTGAGCTGATCGCCTGGCTCACAACCCGTGGCGAAAATTACGAGGCGGCTTTCGAATTTCCGGATGTGATCCGCGTTGCCGTCAATCAGGAACATGTCGAGCATGACGAAAGCATCGTCGGCGCGCGCGAGATCGGTCTCTTTCCGCCAATGACCGGGGGATGAGCGGATGCAGAAAGCCGTGCAGCCGACGATCCGCGTACAGGCCGGGGATTTCGACGCCACTGAGGAAACCCGCCGGCTGACGCAAAGCGACAAAAGCATCGGGGCGGTGGTGGCTTTCACCGGGCTTTGCCGCGACGATGGCGGCGCGCTTGCGGCGCTGGAGCTTGAACATTATCCCGGCATGGCAGAAGCGGAAATCACCCGCATCGCCAAACTCGCCATCGAACGTTTCGGCCTTCTTGGTCTTACCGCCATCCACCGTCACGGCAAGATTGCCGCCGGCGAGAATATCGTTCTCGTCATCGCCGCCTCCAGCCACCGGCAGGCGGCCTTCGACGGCGCAAATTTCGTGATGGACTATCTGAAGACCTCCGCCCCGTTCTGGAAGAAGGAACATGGCAAGGATGGAGCGGCGCGGGACTGGGTATCAGCCAAGACGACCGACGATGCGGCGAAGGACAGGTGGCGGTAATCCATCGCCTTTTCCGATGTTTCCGAACGGAGAACCGGAGTCCGCTTTTCCCGGAAATGCCTCAAGGCGCTTCCACCCTGCTACGCATGACGATCAGCCAGCCGACCAGAAGCGCCAGTACCGCCGCATCGCGCCAGACAATTGGGCCATAACCGGCCCATAGAGTTTCCGCAAATCCCACCGCAGCGGCCCCCAGGCCGCAGATAAGCGGGCTGGCATAACCACCCGCCGCCGAAATCAGCACGATCTTCAGGCCGAAGACGAGACCGGCACCAAAATCCATGGTGCCGTAATAAAAGGTGGCCAGCACCCCGGCAATGGCGGCAACAAGTCCTGCCGCGCAATAGGACAGCAGGAACACCCGGCCCGCATTGACACCGCAGAACGATGCCGCAAGCGGATCATCCGAAACGGCTTTCCATCGTCTGCCGAAAGCGGAACGGCCGAGATAAACGGACCCTGAGAGGACGAGCAGTCCAAACGCCGCCGTGTTCAGCATCTGCATCGGCGTCAGGGTCACGGCAAAGCCGCCATCGCTCCAAAAGCGCAGCGGTTGCGACAAAAGCGGCGGCAGCCATAATTGCCGGGTGCCGGCGGCGAGCCTTGCACTTTCGGTAAGCGCAATCAGCACGCCGATGGAGGCGACGGTCACCGCGTTGGGAGAGGCTTTCGCCAGCGGTCGCATCACCGCCCTGCCGACGAAACCCGCAGCCCACAACCCGCCGAACAGGCCCGCCCCAGCCCCAAGCGCCAGTGTGGCCGGCAGAACCAGCCATAGCCGGTTCCAGCCGAAATCGGCAAATAACAGGCAGGTCTGGCCGGCGAAGGCGAATATGGCGCCATAGGTGACATCGGCACGTTTGGTGACCGAAAAGGCGATGGCATAACCGAAGGCCAGAACCGCATAGAGGGCCGCAACCGGCACGGCATTCAGCAATTGTTGCAGGAAATAAGCCATGCGCATCCTCCCAGCATTATTATAACTGTTAAAATGCGCTTTGACAGTTATAATATGCGGCATGACCTTTCGCTGGACAGCTCACCGTTTCGCAGGCGGCGCATTGGCGCTTGATGTCGCCAATAGTGTGATCCTGCGCTCAGACGCCGCAAAATCGGTTGACCGTTTTGCTGCGCCCGAACAGATCGCCACTTTTGCCGAGGCATCGACACGGCTTGGCGCGGAGCGCGACAGGTTTCCCGCGCTCAACGCACCCGAAGCGGAGCAACGGCCAATCCTTCTCAAGCTTCGAGAGGCGATCGACGATTGTTTTCGCTCTTCGATCATGGGTGCCGGCGATGATGACGCCAGGTTGGCGGATCTTCTTTTCGCCTGCGGCACGGCCTTGCGCGCCTTTCCGGCGGCCGAAAATCTCGGCAACGCCACTGCCCACTCCGCCCTGTCGCTGCTTGCGGCAGAGACACGGGAACGATTGCGGATCTGCGGCAATTGCGGCTGGCTGTTCATCGATCGCAGCAAGAACAGAAGCAGGATCTGGTGCGACATGGCGGTGTGCGGCAACCGGCAGAAAGCCAGCCGGCATTACCACCGGACAAAGGAGGCGCGCACATGAACAGGATCGCCCTTCCATTGCTGGTGGTTGTGGCCACGCTCGGTCTTTCCGGCTGCCAGCGCGACGAACCGCGCGAGGTCGCGAAGATTTCAGGCCGGATGTTCGTTTTCAACTATCGCGTGGCGATTGCTACCTATCTGGTGACCCTGCAGCGCGTTGCACCCATTGCCGACGGCAGCACGGTGGAGGCCTCATTCGAAAATCCCCGAGGTGGTCCCGATCTGACGACGAGCGACAGGATTTTTCCAGTAGACGAAAAGATCACCGTTCAAAGCCCGCCGGTCGAGTGCGTGAAGCAGGATCGGCCCTACAAAGTCACCATCCGTATCAAGGGGCCGGAGGGCGATATTCTGCAGACGATCGAGACCACGATTCACTCCGACACGGACCAGTCGCTTCTTCCCGCCAAACCGCTGGTGGTCGGGCCGCTCTACACCCCCAATCCGGAGGTGTTCAAACCTGACGGTACGACGGATATGCGGCCGGTTCAGGGGTGTCCGGCATCTTGAACAAAAAACGGAGCCTTTCGGCTCCGTTTCCTCGAGTCTTTTCAGCGGCTTCGTGCGATCGCCTGCAACAGCGATTCAAGCCGTTGATATTTTGAATCAGCCGACGATTTCGGTTTCGGCGAACCAGTAGGCGATTTCCTGTGCGGCGGTTTCCGGAGCATCGGAACCGTGAACGGAGTTTTCGCCGATGGAGAGCGCGAAGGACTTGCGGATGGTGCCTTCAGCAGCCTGGGCCGGGTTGGTGGCGCCCATGATTTCGCGGTTCTTGAGGATGGCGTTTTCGCCTTCCAGAACCTGAACGATGGTCGGGCCGGAGGTCATGCCTTCAACGAGTTCGCCGAAGAAGGGACGCTCTTTGTGAACGGCGTAGAAGCCTTCGGCTTCGCGCTTGCTCATCCAGACGCGCTTGGAGGCGACGATGCGCAGGCCGTTGTCTTCAAATACCTTGGTGATCGCGCCCGTCAGGTTACGCTTGGTTGCGTCCGGCTTGATCATCGAAAATGTGCGTTCAATCGCCATGTGTCCGTTTCCTTTTCCTATATAGAAAGTGGGCGGTCTTTACCCGCCCAAAGGCCCGAAAACAAGGGGGATAGACCATATTGCGATAATGGCGCGAGACATTTCACGCCGCTGTCACACTGCGGCCTCTTGCATCATAGAGATCAAGGCAGCCTTCGAACCAGTCCCGCACCGGGTCATTATCGGAAAACAGATCGGCGCCGGTGGTGATCCTTGCCCATTGCAGCGCGCCGAACACGATGTAATCGGCAAAAAGCGGCGACGTGCCGCCGATAAACGGCTGGAAGCTCAACATGCGGCGGATCGGCGCCAGCAATGCCGGAAAGGCCGCGATTTCCGCTTCGCGGTTCGCCGCTACATCCTCAAGCGGGCGGCCGAGCGCTTTCGTCCTGCTGTCACGGAAATAACGGCGATCCGGCTCATCCAGCATATTGTGGATATCCAGCAAGGCGATACGGGTAATAGCCGGGTGAAGCACCGTCTGTGACCAGCTTTCAACGAAGCGGGCCATTGCCTTGCCGCCCTCCCCGTCAAACAGGGACGGCCGCTCGGGATAGGCGTCATCCAGATAAAGCGCGATTTCGAAACTGTCGCTCACCAGCTGCTCGCCGTCGCGCAGGATCGGCACCGTCCTCGAAAAACCGTCCTCAACCGTCGGTATGACCGTGAAGGGCAAAGGGCGCTCCTCGAAATCCAGTCCCTTATGCGCCAACGACAGCACGGTTTTCCAGCAATGGGGAGAAAACGGCCGGGAAATGTCGCTTCCACACAGCGAGTACAAGGTTCTGGAGTTTGTCATGGGCAGCACCCTTTTTGGCTATATCGATGCAGCGATATAAGAACGGCAATGGCCTGAAATCAAATCAGCATTAATCATGTTATCGATCAAAAGCCATAAGCACCCCGCCGGACGGGAATTCTGGCATCAAGGTGACGAAAACAGCCCGCGAATTTAGTCTATTTTAAACCGTCGCGTGTAGGAGTAGCCGCATTCGGAAACTGAATATTTCGATGAATTCACAAATACTATCTTTTTGGGGCTGACGGTGACGACATCTGCTGGCGATAAAAAACGCGAACAGTCAAAAAACGGTCTTGTCGTTACCAAGATCACGCAGTTCATCGCCAGGATGAATATTGCTCCGCTGCCGCGCAATTACGAATTGATCTATGAAATATTGTCGGGGCACAACCCGGCCATGGGGCGCGATATATTGGCCCTTGGCAACGCGCCGCAGCAGCATGAAATCGATATTATCGGCCAGAGACACAATCTCCCCGGCTTTTCGAAGATCGAGGCCGAGGAGATGGCCAACGAGGCCTTTGAAACGCTGAATCAGATTTCAGCGCGGCTGGAAGCCGGCGTGCAGCGCGCCGAAACATTCATCGCCAGCCTTGCCGAGGAAAATCATCAGGAGCCGCCGGCAACCGAGCGGCTCGCTCGATTGATGGGCGACATTCATGAGGAACAGACGAGCCTGCGGCACTTCATCGCCATGGGGCTGATGAAGATCCGCGAGGTTGAAAAACGCCGGGCCGAACTGCAGGCGAGTTCCGTGCGGGATGCATTGACGGCGCTTCCCAACCGCGCGGCTTTCCTCGAAAAACTCGCCGACCTTTTCGCCGGCGATCAGGCGGCGTCCGCCACCTCGCTGATGCTGCTCAACATTGACCGCTTCCGCGAAATCAATGGCAAATATGGCGCCAGCGCCGGCAACAAGGCGCTGCGGCGGTTTGCGGCGCTCTTCCGTAAGACCATCAAGAAGGACGATTTCGTTGCCCGCATCGGCGGCAATGAGTTCGCCTTTCTGTTTGCCAACGTCTCGCAAAATACCGCCGAGGCGATTGCCGAAAGGCTGCGGCAAAGTGTGGAGGCGCTGCGCTTCGTGACCAGCGAAGGAGAAGGCGAACATCTGACGGTTTCGATCGGCGTCGCGGCGGTGGATGGCACCGCCACGCCCGCCGAATTTTTCAGCCATGCCGAACTTGCATTGCTTTCGGCACGCTGCGGCACGCGCAACTGCGTTGTCGGTTACTCCCGGGACCTGGCCCAGCACAGCCGCAGCAGCTATCTGGCCCAGCTCGGCTGTTAGAGCATTTCCCGTGAAAATGCATCGTGGTCTTGCGCCCGGAAAACGCGCAAAACCAAAGATTGCGCGCAGGCCCAACAATTCCGCCTAAACCGACGCGCTTCAAACGCCCATATATGATCCGATGTGGCGCGGGCGCTCTTGCCTTGGCCACGCAGTTCGGCCAAAACGGCGCCATGATTACGATTACCGACCTTTCCGCCCGCATCGCCGGGCGCCTGCTTCTCGACCATGCCAGCGTGGCGCTGCCCGCCGGCGTGAAGGTGGGTCTCGTTGGCCGCAACGGCGCCGGCAAATCCACCTTGTTCAAGGTGATTACCGGCGATTTTTCGGCCGAAAGCGGTTCGGTCAGCATTCCCAAACAGGCGCGCATCGGCCAGGTGGCGCAGGAAGCGCCGGGAACGGAAGAATCACTGATATCAATCGTGCTTTCCGCCGACAAGGAACGCAGCGCCCTTGTGGCGGAGGCGGAAACCGCGACCGATCCGCACCGGATCGCCGAAATCCAGATGCGGCTCGTTGATATCGATGCGCATTCAGCCGAAGCCCGCGCGTCCAGCATTCTTGCCGGTCTCGGCTTTAACCACGAGGCGCAGCTTCGCCCCGCCTCCTCCTTCTCCGGCGGCTGGCGTATGCGCGTGGCGCTCGCCTCCGTGCTGTTTGCCGAGCCAGACCTTTTGCTGCTTGACGAGCCGACCAACTATCTCGACCTCGAAGGCACGCTGTGGCTGGAGGAATATATTCGCCGCTATCCGCATACCGTCATCATCATCAGCCACGATCGCGACCTTCTGAACAATGCCGTCAATTCCATCGTGCATCTGGACCAGAAGAAGTTGACCTTCTATCGCGGCGGTTACGACCAGTTCGAGCGGCAGAAGGCCGAAAACGACGAATTGCAGATGAAGGCCAAGGTCAAAAGCGACGCTGCGCGCAAACATCTGCAAAGCTTCATCGACCGCTTCCGCGCCAAGGCCACCAAGGCGCGGCAGGCCCAGAGCCGCATCAAGGCGCTGGAGCGCATGGGCACCGTTGCCGCCGTGATTGAGGACCATGTTCAGCCAATCACCTTCCCCGAGCCGGAAAAGCAGCCCGCCTCACCCATCGTCGCCATCAATGGCGGTGCCGTGGGGTACGAGCCGGGCAAATCGATCCTGAAGCAGCTCAATCTGCGCATCGACAATGATGATCGCATTGCGCTGCTCGGCTCCAACGGCAATGGCAAATCCACCTTCGCGAAATTCATTTCCGGCCGGCTTGCCCCGCAGGCTGGCGATCTTCGCACCGCTCCCGGCCTGAAGATCGGTTTCTTCGCGCAACACCAGCTGGATGACCTCGTGCCGGACGAAACGCCGGTCGAACATGTGCGCAAGCTGATGCCGCTGGCGCCTGAAGCGCAGGTGCGCTCACGCGTGGCGCAGATGGGCCTTGCAACGGAAAAGATGGCGACGGCGGCAAAGGATCTATCCGGTGGCGAGAAGGCCCGGCTGCTGATGGGGCTTGCCGCCTTCCATGCACCGAATCTGCTCATTCTCGACGAACCGACAAACCATCTCGACATCGACAGCCGCCGGGCATTGATCGAGGCGCTGAATGATTATAACGGCGCGGTCATCCTAATCTCGCACGACCGGCATCTCATTGAAGCGACGGTGGACCGGCTGTGGCTGGTTGCCGACGGCACCGTCAAAACCTTTGAAGGCGACATGGAGGAATATCGCGACATCGTCGTCTCCTCCGGCAAGAAAAAGGAAGACAGGACCGAGGCCGCTCCCGATCAGGCGTCGAAGGCAGATCAACGCAAGGCGAATGCGGAAAAGCGCGCGCAGCTTGCGCCGCTAAAGAAAAAGATCAACGAAATCGAGTCCCTGACGGCGAAGCTTGAGAAAATGATTCAGGCGCTCGACACGGAACTGGCAGACCCCGCGCTTTACGAAAAGGCGCCCGCCAAGGCCGCACAGAAGGTCAAGGAACGTGGCGAGGCGGCTGCCAAGCTTTCCGACGCCGAAGAGCAATGGCTGATGCTTTCCGGCGAATATGAAGAAGCAATGGCGGGATGATGCGCGACAGCGCGGGCCGAATTCCGGCGGCTTTCCCAGAAGCCGCCGGATTTATCTGACGCTGCTTACTTGGCGCCGATGGCGTTGAGGCCTTCACGGGCGCATTCTGCATCAATGGCGCCCGAGGGCGCGCCGCCGACGCCGATGCCGCCGACCAGGGCATCACCGATCTTGATCGGCAGGCCGCCTGCCTGGATGACCATGCGCTCGTCCATATTGCGCAAACCATCATTGGCCGGCTTGGAGGCGATGAAATCCGCGATCTCGCCAATATCGCGCCCGAGCGATGCGGCGGCGAAAGCCTTGCCGGTTGCGCTGGAGACCGTATGCGGGCCGGAATTATCCGCCTTCAATACCGTCTTGGTGGCACCGTCGCGGGTGACTATGGCAACGGTGACGGCATTGCCCTTTGCGACACAGGCCTGCAGTGCAGCCTTGGCTGCCTTCTCGGCCATTTCAAGCGGCAGATAAGGAGCTGTCGGCAGCGTCTGGGCCAATGCGGCAGCAGGAGCGAGCAGAACGGAAGCGATGAGAAGATTGCGGATCATGAAAAGGTCCTCTTGGCTGATGAGGACTTCAACCTAGGCAAATAAAACGCGGCTGCGAATCCGTAAGCCTTGCCGGGTGGTCAGTAGTTCTACCGATCTTCGCCGGCTTCCAGCCACAGCCTTGTCATTTCCGCCTGCGAGGTCGTGCCAAGCTTGAGCCCGATGGCGGCGCGATGACTGTCGACCGTGCGCGGTGACAGGCCGAGCCCATCGGCGATCTGGCGGGTGGTGAAACCGAGTGCGATGCGTTCCAGTATCTCGCGCTCACGCGCGGTCAGAAGCGACAGAAGCGCCACCGTTTCCGCCTGCAATGCCCGTGCATCCAGCGTGCGGGCAAGTGTGCGGTGCGCCTTCTGTATCGCGTCGATGAGATCCTGTTCATCCACGGGCTTCGACAGAAAATCCACGGCGCCGTTGCGGAAGGCGCGGCGGCAGGCTTCAATATTTCCATGGCCGGAAATGATGATGACCGGCCAGTCGATGCCTTCCTCTACAAGCTTTTCCTGAAGCTTCAGGCCGGTAATGGCCGGCATTCGGATGTCGAAGATCAGGCATCCCGGCTCCAGACCCGGCAAATGGCTGAGGAAAACCGTCGGATCAGCAAAACCCTTTGCCTTGATGCTGACCGTGGACAAAAGCAATATCAGTGCTTTGCGCACGGCATCATCATCATCAACCAGATAGACGGGCAGCGTCATGTTTTCGTTGCCTCCATCGTGACTGGCAGGACGACGCGGAACAAGGCGCCGTTTTCCTGCTCGACTGAGAGTATTTCGCCGCCGGCGCGCTCCACCAGCCGCTGGCTGAGCGCGAGACCAAGTCCCATGCCGTTGTTTTTGGTGGTTGCGAAGGGGGTAAAAAGCCGGTCGCGCAATTGCGGTTCCACGCCGGGGCCGTTATCGGCGACTTCGAACAGGGCAAGATCGCCCTCGCGGGTGAGCGTCGCAGTGATTACACCTTTCCCCTCGGCACCGGCCAGCGCATCAAGGGCATTACGCAGCAGATTGAACATCACCTGCTCCATTTCTACCGGATCAACCCGAACCAGAAGCGGCACCTCTGGCTGCCGGATATCTATGACGACCTGTTGGCGCGCCGCCTCACCGGTCAGAAGTGCATCGACATTACGCAGCGCAACGCGCAGGTCATGGGCCGTGGCCGGATGGCGATGCGGCAGCGACCAGTTGCGGAAACGGTCGAGCATGTTGGCGGCGCATCGCGCCTGCTCGATCATATCATCCAGCGCACCGGAAAGCGTTGCGACATCCTGACGGGCGAGAAGCCGTCGCCCGGCCTGCGCCTGCGCCAGGATTGCCGTCAAGGGCTGCGTCAGCTCATGAGCAAGGCCGCTCGCCATCTCCCCCAGCGCATTGACCCGCGAGGCATGGGTCAGTCTCGCCTCCATGCCGCTCAGCTCTGCCCGCCTTTCGGCTGCGCGTATACGCGTTCTCTGCCTCGCCATCACGATGCCGAACACAAAAAGGATGCTGGCGCCGGCCAGCACCGCCAGCAGGGTGCGGCCCGGCAGAAGTTCACGCCAGGTGATGGGAAGCGCCACTTCCAGAAGCAGCGGCTGGCTGGCACTGCTCAGCTGCCGGGCATATTGCGGCTCTACGGGCAGTTGCGGCGGGCCGTATAACAGGGTGCCATCCGGCATTTTCAGGCGGATCACCGCCCGTTGCGCCAACCAGAAGGGGGCATCGGATGCCAGCAGCCGTGCCGCATCGACGGCCAGCACCAGCGCCTGCCGTGCCGTCTCGCTGTTGGGGCTGCGCTTGACGATGAGATAATGGCCAGGCCTCAGCGTACTTGCCAGCAATGCGGGCTTGCCCGTAAACACCGATGCCGCGTTGCGGATATCTGCCGCCAGTTCATTTTCCAGCGGTCTGGTGCCAGCTGCAGGACCACCCTCCGTCAACGAGACCAGCTGGACTTCATCGATACGCGGGTAAAATTGCAGAATGGGTGCGGCGATGGCAAGCAGCAGGCCGTGATCCGATCCCTGTTCCGCCTGCGCCACCGCCGAAAGCGCCGTCACATGCGCATCATGCTGATCCGCCCGGCGCGTAGCCTCAGCCTGCAAGGCGTCGCTCTGCCGCTCCAGTTCGCCAAGCAGGCTGACATATTGATAGACCGCCAGGGCGGACACGACCGCCACCATCAACAACAGTCAGACGATGATCACCCTGAGAAACGGCCAGGTGGCCGCAGGACGTAGATCGCCCGATGGTGGTCTATGGCCGGATACGGCATCGGCGATGGTGCGCAGCGATTGCGTGACGCTGCCCGCGCCTGCCCTCATTGCCTCCGGCGGCGATTTGCCGGAATGCCTGTTCCATGCGTCGTTGTTTTCAAGCATCTGTTCGCTCGCTCGACCGGAAAACACGGCCGGAACATTGGTTCGTCATACAACCACTCAGCACAGACTGGCCAAACATTCAATCCGGCTGAAATAGGCTCCCCTGCCGCTTGCGCTGGAATACGCTCATGTCATGCTGCGTCGTAAGCCTTTCGGAAACGCTCTAGGCGCATTCCCTGCGAGGCTGCAAACGATCGAGCGGTACAGCGGGCGAATAGAGATAACCCTGACCGAAACGGATGCCCATCTGCATGAGAAGCCGGCTCTGCTCCTCCGTTTCTATGCCTTCCGTCACCAGCTTGGCGCCGTAACGCTCAGCGCTTTCGAATGCGAGCGCGATGGCGTCCTTGAAGCGGGACTGATTTAGCCTGGAGGTCATCCAGTGGTCGATCTTGACCTCTTCGAAGGGGAACCTCGCAAGCAGAGTGAGCGCGGCATAACCGGTGCCGAAATCATCAAGCGACAGCCGCACGCCTGCTTCGCTCAGCCTGTCGAAATTCTGCTGCACGATGTCGATCGCCGGTACACGGCTCATCTCCGTCACCTCGATCGACAGCCGATGCGCAGGAACCGCCATTTCACCCAGGAACGCCACGACCCGGTCTCCGAAACGCAGGGTCGAAAATGACGAGGCGGAAATATTCACCGCCAGATGAAAATCCGGCTCAAGGTTCCGCAGATTGCTGAGGTCGCGGACGACCGCCTCGATCGTCGACCACTCGAATTCCACCAGCAGACGGTGGCGCTCGGCAATCTCCAGCACGTAATAGGGCGAAAGCGCCTGCCCGCGCACATCGGTCGCCCGCAGAAGCGCCTCGGCGCCGATCATGCGGCGATTGTGCATTTCAAATTTCGGCTGATAACATATGGGCGGCCTGCCGGATTTGATCCAGTTGACCAGCATCTGCCGCACCCCTTCGTCCCGTGTCGCTTTCTCGGCGAAGGAAAAGGGGAAAATCTGCACCGGATTATCGCTTCCTTTCAGCGCCAGGCTGAGATGCCTGAGAAAGGACGCCACGTTCTGCCGGGAAAGCATGTCCAGATTGGCCGCGCCGATCTTCAGATGCGGCACCGGCCCCGCCTCCGCGGACCGGCAAAATGCGCTCAGCCCGTCATGGAGATGCATCATCAGTCGCGCGCTTTCAGACTTTTCCAGCGAAACTCCTTCGATGACCACCGCAAGCGTCGTATCGCCGAACATGAAGCTGCGCGGTGCATTGGAGGGCGACAGCAGGCTGTTGTCGCCGTCGCATACTTCCCGCGCCAGTCGCGGCCAGAAAAGATCGGCCCAGTCCTCGCCTTCGCAGGCGGCGACATCGGAAATATTGACGATCTCGATCAGAACGAGAGCATGCGGAACGGCCGGCTCGTGCCGCATCGCCGTTTCGATATGGTCCTTGAGGGCGCGCCTGTTGGGCAGACCCGTCAATGAATCCGTCCGGGCGGCGGTTTCGCGTCTCCTCACCTCTTCCCGCGCCCGCGCTTCGCTGCGCAGCACAACGAACAGACAGACAATCATCGGCAGACCGACGACTGAGCCGAAGATGCGTCGCCCGAGACCACTGAGATACAACTCCTGATCTATCAGGCTGAGAATATAGAGTACAGACAAGGCGAGCAAAGCCGCGGAAATCCTGACCGCGAATACACCGGTCATCTCCCATATACCGAGTTCAGCAAGACGACGCCTGCGTAACCAGCCATACATCATGATCCCGCAAACCGAGATGATGCTCATATCCAGAAGGGCGGCGCCGAAAAGCGAAGGGCCGCCGAACGCAAGGCGTCCAGCGGAGACGAGCACCAGGCTAATCAACCCGCCTTGCCAAGACCCCAGCACCCCGGCCAGGAAAAGCAGATCGGACCGAATATAGGGTTTGGAAGGCAGCTTGATGAATTCGGACACCAGCAACGTCAAGAGAAACCCGGTCGCACCGAATACGATGCCGTAGTAGATCTTATAACGCGGATCATCGAGGGCTATGTCTCGCCGCAGAAGGATCAGCACGGATACCATGCCGACGACGGCGGCCGCCTGTAGCAGCAGGAATGGAAGCTCGGCGGCAGCGGCCGCCGCCTGAACGGCGATCAATTCCATCATCTGCAAATCCCCGGTTATTATTGGTTCCGCCGCCGGAATTCCGGCGTTCGCCTTTCACAATTCCCGTATCTGCGAGGACGGACTATAACACATAGCCCGCCGCCACGGCCGGCCTATATTGCGCCCGCAGTTCGCATCCCGGCAAGATTCTCCGGAGCGGCAATCGCTCCGGACTGCGCGGCGGCCAGCACCAACCTGTCGCGTCCCTGGTGCTTCGCCTCGTACAGTGCTTCATCCGCGCGGTTCAGCATGTCCTGTATTGTCTCCAGGCCATCGTCGGAAACGGCTATTCCGAGACTGACCGTGACGACAGCCTGTCCGTCCGGGCGATTGGGGTGAGGTATCGCCTCCCCCGACACCGCCGATCTTAGCCTTTCACCAACGGCAAGGGCTGCGGATACGACGCAATTGTCGAGCAGGACCACAAATTCCTCGCCGCCATAACGCGCAACGAAACTTCTGTCACCATCATCCCTGCGCAGGGCGGCGCGCAGCCTGCCAGCAATCGCGCGCAGACAGTCATCACCAGCCACATGCCCTTCTGAATCATTGTAGTTCTTGAAATAATCGACATCGAGGAGAATGAGCGCCCGTGGCCTGCTGGTGCCGGAAATCTCGCGCGCTGCCTGATCAAAACTGCGGCGGTTGCGAATACCCGTCAGTTGATCGGTATTGGAAAGCTGCTGCAGGTCCCGATTGGCGCTTTGAATTTGTTGAAGCAGCAGCTTTTCGCGCAGCGAGGCCAGATAGTCCCGCCTTTCCACCTGCTCGATACGATAGGCCGCAAACAGCGAGACGGCGCTAATTCCGACGGAACACATGATCGCCGGCAGCTTGGCCACTTCGCTCGTCACGGTGACATATTCCATGCCGATAATGAAAACCACCATGCAGCCGACCGTGCCCATGACCGCAAGCGGAAACGGTTGGCGATGGATCGTATTCATATAGAGAATGACCGTGACGACGCCCATGTAATATTCACTGGCCGACGAGGTCCGCGCATTGGCATAGATGAACATGAGCGATGCGACGACCATCATGCAGCCCAGCGCGTGAAGGGCCTCGTGCGCCACCGCATCCGGCCGCATCCCGATCGCATAATACCGTGCCGGAAAATAAAGGAACAGAAGCGGGGTGACGAGAAACAGACGGACCGTCACATCCAGCCAGATGATGTCAGGCACGAGCGTCACATCCACAAGCAGGTAAAGATTGTAGAGCACGACGCCAAAAATCAAGGCATATGTATTGAACTGACGGCTGCTTTCATTGACTCTCTGAAGGAAGCCGGACGAACGGTCATTTCCAAATAAAACCACCATGCACCTGCTGTTGGAAAATTTATTCAAGCGAAATCTAAAATTATTACCGATGTTCACTGAATATACATGAAAAATCAGACTTTGAACTATCTGAAAATATAGATAACACTTAAAAATCCAAAAAATATTTACATTTCTCAAATACTACATATTCCAGAAATACTAAACCCGAAAAATATGTTATGGAATTACAGTCTAAAAAAAGACGTTCCGCCCGGAAACGATCACCTTGCTCCTTCGAGCGTTTCTGCTAAAAACTTGTAAAAATCACACTTTATCCCATGCAGCACTCAGACGGGTTCCACTTCATGTCAGCCACCAAGCTTGCCATCGTCGGCGTCGGAAAAATCGTTCGCGACCAGCATCTTCCCGCCATTGCAGGCAATCCGGATTTTGAATTGATCTGCACCGCAAGCCGTCACGGCACCGTGGACGGCGTCGCGTCCTATGGCACAATCGAGGCCATGCTGGAGGCTGTGCCTGATATCGATGCCGTGTCGCTGTGCATGCCGCCGCAATATCGCTACGAGGCGGCTTACGCGGCGTTGAATGCCGGCAAGCACGTCTTCCTCGAAAAGCCGCCGGGCGCGACGCTTTCCGAGGTGCAGGATCTCGTCCGCCTTGCGGATTCCAAGGGACTTTCGCTGTTTGCAAGCTGGCATTCGCGTTACGCGCCGGCGGTGGAAGCGGCCAAGGCGTTTCTGGCTTCCACAAAAATCGACAGCGTGCATGTAATCTGGAAAGAGGATGTGCGCCACTGGCACCCCAACCAGGCATGGATCTGGCAGGCGGGTGGCCTTGGCGTTTTCGACCCCGGCATCAACGCACTTTCCATCATCACCCATATCCTGCCCCGCGCGCTGTTCCTGACCAAGGCCACGCTGGAATTCCCGGAAAACCGCGACGCGCCGATCGCTGCTGAACTGCATTTTTCCGACGTGACGAAAATGCCTTTGCGTGCCGAGTTCGACTGGCGCCAGACCGGCAAGCAGAGCTGGGATATCGTTGCCGAAACGGCCGGCGGACGAATGGTGCTTTCGGAAGGCGGCGCCAAGCTCTCGATCAACGGCGAAGACAAACTCACCGCGCCCGAGCGGGAATATCCAGCGCTTTACGAGCGTTTTGCCGAGATCATCAAGGCGGGCCGCTCAGACGTCGATCTTGCGCCGCTGACGCATGTCGCCGACGCCTTCCTGCTTGGCCGCCACAAGTTCGTGGATTCCTTCTACGACTGAGAAGCCGAAAGAATTTCGGACGAAAGATGTATCAAAGGGCGCGGCTGACGAAACGGTCGCGCCCTGATTTTTTTGCCTGATACAGCGCCTCATCGACGCTGCGCAACAGCGTGGCGCGATCCGCGCCCGCCTGCGGGGCAATCGCGCCGCCGATGCTGAGACGCGCGCCGACCGCCTGTCCATCGACATCGAAGTTTTCGCGGAAGGCGGCCAGAAGCCGGTCCGCCATGCCGTTCATCACCTCAGAGGTGCCGGGATGGGGCATGAAAATGGCAAATTCGTCACCACCCATGCGCACCACCGTATCCCCACTGCGGATCGCGTTGCGGATGCGCGCGGCGGCGACGGTCAGCACCCGGTCACCCGCCGGATGGCCGAACGTATCGTTGATCGTCTTGAAGCCGTCCAGATCGAGATAAAGCACGCCGAAGGTCTCGTTTTCCCGCAGAGCCGCGCCGAGCTGGCTATCGACAATCGCCTCCAGCGCCTTGCGATTATAAAAACCGGTCAGCGGATCGGTCATCGCCGCATCGCGCAATTCGCGCTCGGCAAGGCTCATGGTGAAGTTGGCCTTCTGGAGACGCAGGAGTGCAGCCGCCAGCAGCGCGAAATGCTTCAGATTGTCAATTTCGTTGTGGGAGAATTTTCTCGGCATCGTATCGACGAGGCAAAAGGCGCCAACGACAAGACCCGGTTCCAGCTCGATCGGCGCGCCGGCATAGGAACGCAATTCCGGACCGCCTTTGACATAGGGCATGAAGCGGAAATCCGGGTGCTGGGTCAGATCGGAAATGACGACCACGTCCTGCCTGGCAATGACGCGGGTGCAGATCGACAGATCGCGCGGGCATTCCGACAGCTGCATTCCGGCCTGTTCGGCGATATGGAGCCAATCCTCATCGATGATGTGGACAGCCGCACGCGGGACGTCAAAGACGCCCTGCCCCAATCGAGACAAAACTTCCAGTTCCGGCATCTCGGCATTCTTGAAGGACATGATGGACCGCACCGCGACCAGACGCTCCATTTCTCCGTCCGGCCTTGAAATCGCCTGCCCCATGATGATGTCCTTCCGCTGTTTCGGCCGTGCCAACGCCACCCTCAGCAACCCGCCGGGCGGATCAGACGGCCATGCGTTCGATTCGGCCCATCATGCAAAAACCGGCAGGCGACGCCACATGCGAATTTTTGCCGGTCTATTTGTGTGAGAACCCTTCGATCAGGCCTTTTTCTGCCAGCGGCCTTCCGGCGATTGCTGCCAATAGGTCAGCGCGTGGCCTTCGGTCTTCAGACTTTTCCAGTGGTTTCGCGCCATTTCAAGCTGATAGGCATCATATCCGTCGAACATGAAGACGACGCGCTCATAGGCCTCCACCGCCGGCGGTTCGGCGCCATCCACCAGAAAGCGGACATTTGCGCCGTTGCCGTTGACTTCCGAGGCTGTCAGGAGAATTGGCTGGCTTTGCGGCGCCGGAGACGCATCCGTGGCGTGCGGCAGAAAACTGTCGTCACGAAAGGTCCACAGATGCGCGTCGAGGAAATCGCGGCGCTCCTCATCCACCGTCTGGATCGCGACCTTCCAGCCGCGTTCCAGCGATTTTTCGAGCAAAGGCGGCAGCGCATCCTCGAGCTTCGATTCCGTCAGATGGTAGAACAGAATTTCAGTCATCCGCAGATTTCGAACTCCGCTCGCATCAATCTTCGTAATGGGCGCGAACGAGTTCGTTCAAAAGCCGCACGCCGTAGCCCGATCCCCAGGACTGGTTGATCTCGGTCATGGGCGATCCCATCGCTGTGCCGGCAATATCGAGATGCGCCCACGGCGTTTCGCCCACAAAGCGTTTGAGGAACTGCGCGGCGGTGACGGAACCGGCCAAGCGACCCGAGCTGTTCTTCATGTCGGCGAATTTGGAATCGATGATCTTGTCATAATCCTTGCCGAGCGGCATACGCCACAGCTTTTCGGCCGTCGCGTCACCGGCCTGGGCAAGACGCGCAGCAAGCTCGTCGTCATTGCAGAAAAGGCCGGCCTGAAGATTGCCGAGCGCAACCGTGATCGCGCCTGTGAGGGTGGCAAGGTTGATCATGAATTTCGGGCTGAAACGCTCCTTGGTGTACCAGAGCGCATCAGCCAGAACCAGGCGGCCTTCGGCATCGGTATTGATGATCTCGATGGTCTGGCCGGACATGGACGTGACGATGTCGCCCGGACGCTGGGCATTGCCATCGGGCATGTTTTCCACGAGACCGATAACGCCGATGACATTTGCCTTCGCCTTGCGGGCCGCAAGCGCATGCATCAGGCCGGTCACGGCGGCAGCGCCGCCCATGTCGCCCTTCATGTCTTCCATATTGAGGCCGGGTTTGAGCGAAATGCCGCCGGTATCAAAAACGACGCCCTTGCCGACGAAAGCAATGGGTTCATCCTTCTTGGAACCGCCGTTCCATTGCATGACGGCAAGCCGGGGCGGACGGGCCGAGCCCTGCGCCACGCCGAGAAGCGCGTTCATGCCAAGCTTCTTCAAGTCCTTTTCGCCGAGAATCTCGACATCAACACCCAGCTTGCGCAGCTCTTCCGCCTTTTCGGCGAATTCGACGGGGCCGAGAACGTTCGGCGGCAGGTTGACAAGGTCGCGCGCCAGGAGAACGCCACCCGCAACAGCCTCGGAGACGGCAAAGGCCTTTTCCGCTTCCTGATGAGCGGCCGTGACGATGACGATATCGACTTTCTTCGGGGTCTTTTCGTCGTCGGATTTTTTCTTGGTCTTGTAGGCATCGAAACTATAGGCGCGCAGCAGAAGGCCCAGCGCGAAATCCGCAGCGGCCTGCGCGCTGGTTTCGACGCCCGGAGCGTCGAGATAGATGGCGACCTTGTCTGCCTTGCGGAAATTGGCGGCGGCAGTGCCGCCGGCACGCAGCCAGTCATGTGCGACAAGTTTCGCCGGCTTGCCGAGGCCGATGACGAGCAACCGGTCGGCGCTCGACCCCTGCGGCGCAATCACATCGAGAGTCGTCATGGATTTTGCGGCAAATCCCGCAATCTTCGCCGCCCTCTCGATCACGCCACCCGGATCGGCCTCGGAAGCACCGGCGGCAGCCTGCGCCTCACCGGAGGCTTGCAGCACAACGGCCAGGGAATTTTCAAGCGAAGCGGAATTGGCGAAAGAAATATCGAATTTGGCGGACATGTTTTCCTGCTCTTCATGGTCAAATTGCATGATGCGCACGATCATGGCCTTTTCAGCCCCCGGCGCAACCCTACATTTTTTAAGGCCTGCATTGTTTAAAGGCAGACATTCCTTAAAGGTCCACATTCGTTAAAGGAATGACATTTTTGCGGATGGGCCGATTACGTCATGAAACCGACAGCTTGTTCCACAAAAAGACACAGGCGATGGAAAAATCGTCGTGCAAAACATATTTGTGAGCACGCCGGAATAGCCAATTGCAAACGATGCGATTAGATAGGCGGAAATCCGGCGGGCAAGCGCACGGGAAAACAATGTCGAACAGGGCCGTATGAAGCTTCTCGAGAACTATATCCTGCGGCGGACAACGCAGATGTTTCTGGTCGCGCTGTTGCCGGTGCTGGCCATCATCTGGACCATCCAGGTTCTCCAGAGAATCAATCTCGTCACCGATACAGGCCAGTCGATGGGTTCCTTCATGGCGCTCGCGACCCTGATCCTGCCGACGCTGATCCCCGTTGTGCTGCCTTTCGCCCTCGTCATCGGCATCACCCAGACATTTACGGCGATGAACAATGATTCCGAGCTTGCCATCATCGATGCGGCAGGATCGCCGCGTTCGGTAATGTTTCGCCCGGTTCTCATTCTGGCCGCCGTACTGAGCGCGCTTTCCTTCACCATCACCAATTTCATCGAGCCGCCGGCGCGTAACTCCGCCCGGCAGATGGTGGCCGCGGCCTATGCCGACCTCCTGTCCTCGGTGATCGAAGAAAAGACCTTCCGCACTATTCAGGACGGTCTCTATGTGCAGATCGCCCAGCGGCAGGGCCGTATCCTCAAGGGCCTGTTCGTCGCCGACCGCCGCGATCCGAATTTCGATCTCATCTATTATGCCAAGGAAGGCATGATCGATGAGAGCGGTACATCGCTGACCATGCGCGACGGCGAAGTGCAGCAGAAGACCCCTGATGGCAAGGTGTCGATCGTCAAGTTCCTGTCCTATGCCTTCGATCTTTCGACCATGTCGGAAAAGCAGGATTCCGAACCCTCGCTGTCTCCGGGCGATGCCAGCCTCGGCTTCCTTTTGTCGCCAGATGAGAACAATGCGAGTTACAAGCGGTCTCCGGAAAACTTCCGCAGCGAGCTGCACAAGCGCCTGTCGGACTGGATGTTCGCCTTTGCCTTCGCGCTGATCTCGCTGGTCATCGCCGCCGATGCCCGTTCGCATCGCGAGGCGCGCATGCACCCGATGGTCGCCGCGCTGGTGACGGCCTTCATGCTGCGCTGGCTTGGTTTTTACGTCACCAACCAGGTCAAGCAGAGCGCGGCCTTCATTCCGCTGGTCTATGCCGTGCCGGGTCTCAGCGGCGCTGCGGCCGCCTTCATCCTGATAACCGGTCGCAAGCCGAAGATACCGAAGATTATCGCGGATGCGGCTGGCCGCATGCGTCGCCTGTTCTCCAGCCGGCTGGCACGCAATTCGGGGAGCGGCAACGCATGATTTTCAACACCCTCGCCCGGTATTTCCTGAAACGATATCTGATGACGGCCGTCTGGTTCGTGCTCGGCGTATCGTCGATCATCTATCTCGCGGATTTCAGCGAGACGGCAAGGCGCATGTCCAGTGTGCCGGGCTATTCGGTTCCGGGCGCACTTGGCCTGACAGCACTTCGGCTGCCGCTGATCCTGCAGCAGACCGTTCCCTTCATCGCCCTTTTCGTGGGCATGACGACGCTGATTTCGCTCAATCGACGTTACGAACTGGTTGTCACGCGCGCAGCAGGTGTTTCCGCCTGGCAATTCATCCTTCCCTTCGTCCTGGGATCGGTCCTTCTCGGTATTCTGTCCGTCGTCGTTCTGAACCCCATCGCCGCATGGGGCCAGAACCGGTCGCTGGCTATGGAAGCGGGATGGCGCAACGAAGCCAATGGCGGCCGCCAGCAGCAGATCATTCCATGGATGCGTCAGGCGAGCGGCGGCCAGGACACGATTATCGGCGCCAAGAGCTTCGAGGACAACGGAACGATGCTGCTCGATGTGGTTCTGATCCACCTCGACAAGGACGGAAACATCGTCTCGCGGCAGGATGCCAAGTCGGCTAAATTGGAAGATGGTTACTGGCTTCTTAACGGCGTTACGGAAACCCGCGCCGGACATGTGCCAGTTCGACAAGAGAGCACGCGGATCAGTACCAATCTGAGACGGGAATTCGTGCAGGAACGCATGACGCAGACGGAAACCGTTGCTTTCTTTGATCTTTCTCACAAGATCGAAGTTGCAAAGTCTTTTGGACTGTCTTCAAAAGCGCTTGAGACGCAGTATCATTTCCTGCTATCGACGCCCCTGCTTCTGGTTGCGATGACCTTGATCGCCGCGACCGTTTCATTAAAGTTCAGCCGCTTCGCCCAATCGCGCTCCGTGATTCTGGGTGGAATCGTTTCCGGCTTCGTGCTTTATGTAGTAACCGTGCTCGTAAGGGCATTCGGGAGTGGTGGTGTTGTCCCTCCCACCGTCGCGGTCTGGGTTCCAGTCATCGTGGCGTTGGCTTTGGGGGCAACCATTCTGCTTCATCAGGAGGACGGCTAGTGGCGGTAATTGACCGCGGGAATATCAGGCGGCTTTGGACGGCCCTTCTGACGGGTGCCGCTGTGTGCGCGTATTTGGCATCAAGCCCGGTCGCTTTCGGCCAGGGCGGGGTGCTTGCGTCGGCAAGCCAAGACGATTCGAAACTCCTGCTTACAGCAAATGAACTGACCTATAATCGCGACTCCCAGCGCGTCATCGCGAAGGGCGTGGTTCGCATGAAATATTCGGGCTACCGCATGGTGGCCCAGCAAGTGGAATATAATCAGCAGACCGGCCGCGTCATCGCGCATGGCAATATCGAGCTGATAGAGCCCGGCGGCAACAAGATCTATGCCGACGAGATGGACGTTACCGATGACTTCGGTCAGGGTTTCGTCAATGCATTGCGCGTCGAGACTCCGGATAATACCCGCATCGCGGGTGAAAGCGCCGAACGTCTCGAAGGCGACCTGATGGTCCTCAACAACGGCGTCTATACCGCCTGTCTGCCCTGCGCCGCAAAGCCTGAAAAGGCGCCGCTCTGGCAGGTCAAGGCCGAACGCGTCGTCCAGGACGGCAAGACCCATACGATCCGGCTGGAAAAAGCCCGTCTGCAGCTTTTTGGCCATTCGATCGCCTATGTGCCGTTCCTGACGGTTCCGGACAATACGGTGAAGCGCAAATCAGGCTTCCTGTTCCCGCAGATGAGCATTACCGACAATCTCGGTTTTGGCATCGGCGTTCCCTATTTCCAGGTCCTTTCCGACACTTCGGATGTGACGGTTACGCCGACCTATTACACGACGCAGGGTCTGCTCTTGCAGGCGGAACTGCGCCAGCGTTTCGAAACCGGCATGCACACGGTCACGGTCGCTGGCATCAGCCAGCTGAAATCCGAAACCTTCACGGCCGGAACCAGCGACGCTCTCAACGACAATCGCGGCATGATCGCCAGCAAGGGTGATTTCAGCATCAATCCGCGCTGGGCATTCGGCTGGGATGCCATGGTGCAGACCGACAACAACTTTTCACGCACCTATGGGCTGAAGGGTTACAAGAACGACGTCCAGACCAACCAGATCTACCTCAGTGGCGCGAGCGCACGAAACAGCTTCGACGCCCGTGGTTATTATTTCAACGTTCAGAATACGGACGATACCGAATCCCAAGAGCGCAAGCAGGCGATCGTTCATCCGGTCGTCGATTACCGTTATTTCGTGCCTGATCCGATCTATGGCGGCGAGCTTTCGCTGACCACCAACCTGACGAGCATCACCCGCCTGAAGCAGGACGCGTACGCTCTGGGCGGATATTCGCGCTTTAACGGACTTGAGGGTGACTATACGCGCCTTTCCACCGAAGCCGAGTGGAAGCGCACCTTCACCATGGATAGCGGTCTGCAGATCACACCGATCCTCGCTGCACGCGGCGATGCGCTGTGGACGGACATGTCTCCGTCGAGCTTTACGTCGGGCGGCACATCTTATGCCTATGAGGGCATGATGCATGACGATGCTGCGTTTCGCGGCATGGTCACCGGCGGTCTGGAAGTGCGTTATCCCTGGCTCTTCACGGCGCTCAACAGCAGCCACGTGATCGAACCGATCGCGCAGATCTTCGTGCGTCCGAACGAGCAATATTCCGGCCGTCTTCCAAACGAAGATGCACAGGCATTCGTATTCGATGCGACCAACCTGTTCGAGCGTGACAAGTTCTCCGGTTTCGACCGGATCGAGGGCGGTACACGCGCCAATCTTGGCTTCCGCTACAATGGCACGTTTGACAACGGCTACGGCGTTCGCGCCGTTGTCGGCCAGTCTTTCCATCTGGCGGGCGAAAATTCCTTCGCTTCCTATGATCTGGCCAATGTCGGCGCTGATTCCGGCCTCGAATCCGACCGTTCGGACTACGTTGCCATGGCGGCATTCGATGCGCCGATCGGCCTTTCGCTGTCATCAAGCCTGCGTCTCGACAAGGACAACTTCGACATCAACCGGTCGGAGACGGGCCTCAGCTATTCGGATCGCCGCCTTACCGGCAAGGTCAGCTATACGCAGGTCAAGGCGCAGCCGAAATACGGCTACACCGAAGACCGGGATATCGTTCAGGCTTCCGGCATGCTGCGCATGGATGACAACTGGTCGCTCTTCGGCTCGATCAATTATGATCTGAACGGAAAGTTTGCCTCCGAGCGCCGCATCGGCATTGCCTACCAGGACGAATGCACGATCTTGACGGTCAGCTATTCCAACGAGGGCAACATCAATTCCACTCGGCAGGCCGCCAATGACTGGTCGATCAATGCCCGCCTGGCGTTCCGTACGCTCGGCGACATCAGTGTCGGTTCCGCAAACGAAGACTGGGCCGATATGGATATCGGCTGGAAGCCGAATAATTACTGAGTTTAAAGGCTGGTCACGCAGCATCGTGACCCGCCTTTTTGCCGTTCGGCCAGTAAAAGTCACGGTTTCGCCGCAACAACACGCCAGTGTCGGCCGGGTATAGACCCCTATCGGGTTTTCTTTCAACAAACCGACACATTGCCGTCTTGCGGATCGCGATGATATATACGTGGCAAAATCGCGGCGCGGACGCGCAAATGCAGGTCTGACAGGCCGGGGAATGCGAAATTTCCACCGTCAGGCAGAACAGACTGGCGGGACAGGGAGACAGGCCCTGCCCGACGAAAGGGAGAAGGACATGATGAATTTCGGAAAGACGGCTTTGCGTGGCGCTGCTTTCGCCTTTGCGATATTTGCCGTTCCCATGGCCGCCGTGCCCTATACCGGCCAGGCCTTCGCCGACGCCACGGTCAAGATCGTCGTCAACAAGACACCCATCACCAATGACGATATTGCCAAACGCGTCGCCTTCCTGAAGCTGCAGCGCCAGTCCGGCAATCTCAACGAAAAGGCGCGCGAACAGCTGGTCGATGAGGTGCTGAAACGCGAGGAAATCGGTCGTGTGAAAATGTCGGTCAGCACTGATGAGGTCGATGCCGCTTTTGCGCGTTTTGCCGGCAACAACAAGATGAAACCGGAGCAATTGACGAAGGTGCTGTCACAGGCGGGCGTCGGCGCTGACCATTTCAAGGCCTTCATCGCCGTGCAGATGAGCTGGCCCCGCCTTGTCAACGCCCGTTATGGCGCACGCGGCAAGATGTCGAACCAGGATCTCGTTACCCGCCTGAAGGAACGCGGCGACAAGCCGGTCACGACCGAATATTTCCTGCAGCAGGTCATCTTCGTCATCCCGGAATCCAAGCGCAATTCCATTACCGGCAAACGTAAGTCCGAGGCTGAAGCCTCGCGCAAGCGTTATCCCGGCTGCGACCAGGCCATGACCTTCGCTGCGACCATGCGCGATGTGGCGATCAAGGATCTTGGACGCATTCTCGCGCCTGAGCTTCCGGAAGACTGGAAGGCTTTGGTGGAAAAAACCAAGGAAGGCGGCACCACCGGAACGCGTGTGACCGAAAAGGGTGTCGAATATCTAGCCATCTGCAAGCAGCGTCAGGTTTCCGACGACTATGCCGCGGAAATGGTGTTCAAGTCGGAAGACCTGATGAAGGCCAAGAACGGCGAAAACCCGAACGAAAAGAAGTATATGGATGAGCTGCGCAAGAAGGCGCAGATCGTCAACACCTGATACTGATACGAAAGCCGGGTCTTTCCGTGACACATGCATTCCTGCCGCTTGCCCTGACACAGGGAGATCCAGCCGGTATCGGCCCCGATATCGCCATCGCCGCCTGGGCCAGACGCCAAGAGAACGGTCTGCCACCCTTTATCTTTATCGGTGATCCCGATGTGGTGGCGAGCCGGGCGGCGCTCACCGGCATTCCGGTCAATATCGAGACCTGCGATGTGGCGGATGCCATAAGCGTTTTCGACCGCGCTTTCCCAATCCTGCCTCTTCCCGTCGGGTTCGAGGTTCAGGCGGGCCAGCCGCATGTCGGAGCAGCACATGCGACTATCAAGGCGATAGAAACAGCCGTTTCCCTGACCGTTGAGGGCAAGACTGCAGCCGTCGTTACCAATCCGATTGCGAAATCCGTGCTCTACGAAGCGGGTTTCGGATTTCCCGGTCATACCGAATTTCTGGCTGATCTGGCTTTACGCCTAACGGGCGAGCAGGTGATGCCGGTGATGATGATTGCTGGCCCCAAGGTCCGCGTCGTTCCAGTCACGATCCACATCCCCGTCAAAGACGTACCAGCCGCGCTGACCGAAGAGCTGATCGTCGAGACATGCCGCATCATCGATGCCGATCTGCGGCAGAAATTCGGAATTGAAGCGCCGCGTCTGGCGGTTGCCGGGCTTAACCCGCATGCGGGCGAGGACGGCGCGCTTGGCACCGAGGACCGCGACGTGGTTCATCCGGCGACCATGCGGCTACGCAAAGACGGGATCGATGCTTTCGGGCCCCTGCCCGCCGATACCATGTTCCATGACGCAGCCCGCAAGCGCTATGATGTCGCCGTCTGCATGTATCACGATCAGGCACTCATTCCGGCCAAGGCGCTCGGCTTTGACGATTCGGTCAATGTCACGCTTGGCCTGCCCTTCATCCGCACCTCGCCGGACCATGGCACCGCTTTTGGTATTGCCGGCCAGGGCATCGCCAATGAGGCGAGCCTTGTGGCGGCGCTGAGGATGGCGGCGGAAATTTACACCCGTAGCCGGGCCGTCGTATAATGGCGGCCATAGACGGACTGCCACCGCTGCGCGATGTCATCCAGCGCCATGGGCTTGATGCGAAGAAATCCCTTGGGCAGAACTTCCTGTTCGACCTCAACCTCACCCAGAAGATCGCCCGGACAGCGGGGCCGCTCGAAGGCGTGACGGTGATCGAGGTCGGCCCTGGCCCCGGCGGCCTCACCCGCGCCATTCTTTCGCTCGGCGCAAAGAAGGTCATCGCCGTCGAACGCGACAGCCGTTGCCTGCCGGCGCTGGCGGAAATCGAAGCGCATTATCCAGGGCGTCTCGAGGTGATTGAGGGCGATGCCCTCAAGACCGATTTCGAGGCGATGATTCCCGCCGGTGAACCGGTGCGTATCATCGCCAACCTGCCTTACAATGTCGGCACACAATTGCTGGTCAACTGGCTTCTGCCGAAGGCGTGGCCGCCTTTCTGGCTCTCCATGACGCTGATGTTCCAGAAGGAAGTCGGCCAACGCATCGTGGCTGAAGAAGGCGACAATCATTACGGCCGCCTCGGCGTTCTCGCCGGCTGGCGCACGGTATCGGAAATGGCCTTCGACGTCCCGCCGCAGGCCTTCAGCCCGCCGCCGAAGGTGACGTCCACCGTCGTGCACCTGCTGCCCAAGGACAAGCCGCTGCCTTGCGATGTCGCCAAGCTTGAAAAAGTGACTGAAGCCGCCTTCGGTCAGCGGCGCAAGATGCTGCGGCAGAGCGTGAAGAGCCTTGGCGGCGAAACATTGCTGGAAAAGGCGGGCATTGACCCCACACGGCGGGCAGAAACGCTGTCGGTCGAGGAATTCGTGACATTGGCGAATTGCCTGTAAATACGCCATGTGATGCACTGTTCTGAACGGTGGGACACAGGTTCGTGGCCCCCTGCGAATAGAGGAACAAAGCGCGTGGAGAATGCCGGTTTTCACTACAAGCTCGACATTCCCACCGACCCCCCCGACTGCGCGGTTGTCTTGCTGCATGGATCGGGACGAACGGAAGACGACCTCATCTCCTTTGGCCGCGCCACCTTTCCTAAGGGCATCTTATATGCGCCGAGAGGGGCTGTTCCCTGGGAGGATGGCTTCGCGTTTTTTCGTAGAAAGCCTGACAGACAGCTCGATATTGACGATCTGAAACATCAAGCCTCCAGACTATGCCGGTTTGTCACCTTCGTGTTTCAGCAGACGGGGCAAAGACCCTTTCTCGTTGGATATTCTAACGGTGCGATCATCGCGGCTGAAACGATATGTCAGGACCGCTATCTGTCAAAAGGCGCTATCCTGCTTCGCCCGTTATCTCCGAGGTATGAGCAGCCTCTTCCAAATCTCGCAGGATATCCCGTACTTCTGCTTGCGGGCGCCCGTGACGACCGGCGTCACCCCTCCGATGCTCCGCATCTGGCCGCGCAACTGGCTTCTGCCGTTGCTGAGGTCGTACTGGAGACGATCGACGCGGGCCATGGATGGGCAGAGGACGCGATGGACGAGCGACTGTGCCGTCAATGGCTGGCGCGCAGAACCGCAGCGTAAATCATCGGAGCTGCGGCTCTTCCTCGAGCAGCGCCCGCACGAAATCGAACATGCCGTGACGGCGGTCGCGGCGGACGCGTTCGGCTTTTACGATGGCCTCCACGGCTTCGAAGGCCGCCTGCAGGTCGTCGTTGAGGATGACATAGTCATAATCGCGCCAGTGCTCGATTTCAGCGCGGGAATTGATGAGCCGGGTCTTTATCACCTCTTCGGTGTCTTCTGCCCGGCGGTGAAGGCGTGATTGCAGTTCGGTCATGGTCGGCGGCAGGATGAAGATCGAGACGACGTCGGCCTTCATCTTGTCCTGCAACTGCTCGGCGCCCTGCCAGTCGATGTCAAACAGCATGTCGCGGCCGGCGGCCATCGCTACTTCCACCGGCTCACGCGGCGTGCCATAAAAATTGCCGTGGACCTCGGCCCATTCCAGCAGTTCCTCGTTGTCGCGCAGGCGCTCGAAATCACGCTTGGAGATGAAGTGATAGTGGATGCCCTCTATCTCGCTCTGGCGGCGCGGGCGCGTCGTGACGCTGACGGAAAGGCTGATATTCTTGTCCTTCTCGAGCAGGTTGCGGGCAATCGTGGATTTGCCCGCGCCCGATGGTGAAGAAATCACCAGCATCAGCCCTCTGCGGGCAATCGTGACGGGAGAATCATTCACCGGGGCCATGGGGTCTACTCCAGATTTTGGACCTGCTCGCGGAACTGGTCGATAACCACTTTCAGCTCTATGCCTGCTGCGGTTACCGCACTGGCGTTCGATTTGGAACAGATTGTATTCGACTCGCGGTTAAATTCCTGTGCAAGAAAATCGAGCTTGCGGCCGACAGGCCCGCCATTTGCCAAAAGCTCGCGCGAAGCCTGCACATGGGCGCGCAGCCGGTCCAGCTCTTCACGCAGATCCGCCTTGGTGGCGATCAGCGCCGCCTCGGCGTGAAGACGGTCACGGTCCAGACCGTGCATGCCCTCGCCGATCAGGGCAATCTGCTGGGCAAGCCTTGCCGCGATCTGTTCCGGCTGGCGGGAAGGATCGTTTTCAATAAGCTCCACAAGCGTCTCGATCCTGTCGATCTGCCCGGACAGGATGGCAAACAACGAAGCGCCTTCCCGCTCGCGCATGTCCTTCAGCTTCTCAATGGCAACAGCAAAACCGGCCAGCACATCGGCGTTGCGCGCAGCCTGCGCCTCAGCGTCATCTTCCGCCTCGCGAAAATCGACGAGGCCGCGCAGTGACAGCAGCGTATCGAAGCTCAGCGGCTTGTCTTCCACGACATCACCAAGCTCTTGTTTGAGCGCCAGAACAGCGGCGAGAGCATCACGATTGATGACAGCCTCCAGCCGGTTTTCCGCAATGGCCAGCGTCAATCCCGCCTGGATGTTGCCACGGGAAAGGTGCCCGCCCGCAATTTCCCGCAGGGCCGTCTCCAGCGCTTCCAGACCGGTCGGCAGGCGCAGGCGCATATCCAGCCCCTTGCCGTTTACCGAGCGCAATTCCCACGCCCAGCGGTAACGGCCGGATGTTCCTTCGCTACGCGCAAAGCCGGTCATCGATTGCAATGTCATATCTGGAAGCCCCCGTCATGCCTTACAAAACCGGGCCTTGCGTTTGGCAGGGCCCGGTCAGGATTATCAGTTGTTGGTCGGTTTTTCCGCCTCTGCGCCACCCGGCTGGCCATCCACGGCCACATCCGGATTGGCGCCGGCTGCCGCCTTTTCCGCCTCGATCTTGCGCCAGCGGCGGACATTGGCGTTATGCTCGTCCAGCGTCTTGGCAAAGACGTGGCCGCCCGTACCATCGGCAACGAAATAAAGGTCGTCGGTGCGCCACGGATTGGCAACCGCCTCAAGCGCCGCCCGGCCCGGATTGGCGATGGGTGACGGCGGCAGGCCCTTGATCACATAGGTGTTGAACGGCGTCTGCTTCTGCAGGTCCGACTGGTAGATCGGCCGGTCGGACGGTTTGCCGTCGCCGCCGAACAGACCGTAGATGATCGTCGGGTCGGATTGCAGGCGCATACCCTTCTTCAGGCGGTTATAGAAAACGGAGGCGACGTGGGCGCGCTCATCATCCTTGCCGGTTTCCTTCTCGACGATAGAGGCAAGCGTCACGAATTCCTCGACGGTCTTGATCGGCAGGTCGGGGTCACGCCGCTCCCAGATCATGTCGATCAGCTTGTCCTGCGCAGCACTCATCTGGTTGATGATCTCTTCGCGCTTGGTGCCGCGGGTGAAGCGATAGGTATCCGGGCGCAGGCTGCCTTCCGGCGGCAGGGCGGAGGGCAATTCGCCGTCCAGAACCTCGTCTGCTCCGAGGCGCGCGAACATCTGCTTGACGGTCAGGCCTTCCGGCAGCGACACGGAATAAAGGATCGACTTGCCGGATTCCAGCAGCACCATGATGTCCTTCATCGATGCGCCGGCCTTGATCTCATATTCACCCGCCTTCAGCGTCTGGTCCTTTTGCAGGTAGCTGCCGGTCATCAGGCGGAAGACGCGGGCATTCGAAACGACGTCGTTGCGTTCGAGATTATTGGCGATCTCGATAATGCCGGCGCCGTTACGCACCGTGAAATGCGTGTTCGTCTGAAGCGGACCGGGCTCCTGGAACGCGTTGATCATGTAATAGAACGCGGCGATGGCCAGGACACAGACGGCAACCGCAAGCGTCATCAGAAAATTCAGGAAGATCACCAGCTGTCCGTGAGCCTTGCGGGAGCGCTTCGGCGGGGCCGGCACCTTTTCCGGGCGCAACGCCTCGGTCGGGGATTTCGGAATGATCGGGCCGCGATTGCCTTCGCCCGCGCCGTTCTGTCCGTATGGTCCCTGGCTGTTCTGGTTCGTGTCGCTCACCGTCGGTCCTTTTCAGTTCGGCGTTGTCAGCGCTTTTTGCGCAGGTAATGCGGCAAAAACAGGTTCGGAATATCTTCCTGTACCACATGGAGACATTGTGAATGCCTCTTTTCCGGCTTCACGAAACATCGTTTCGGGCAAAACCCGGTCAGCTATAGCCGTCTGTGATCTGAAATTCGCCCGCACCGGGGAAATTACCCCGAGACCGGCAAATCATCTCCCGTAAACGACTACAATATCGGCGCGAAAATCGAAATGGCTTTCGCAGACCGCAAGGCGTTCTTCAAGGGAAGAGCGCCCTGTTTCAGCACCCGGCAGGAGAAAGCCGCAACCGCCCGAGACGGCTTGCGGCGGGGGCGCCATCGCGATGGCAGATCCATCGCGATTTGGGTTGTGTTTCAGGCAAGTCTCTACCCCAAAACCGCAGCGCGGTTTCGGGAGACATGCTCTAGGCTTCGTAACGACGCAGCACGAGGGAGGCGTTGGTGCCGCCGAAACCGAAGGAGTTCGAGAGCGCCACGTTGACCTGCCGCTTGCGCGCCTTGTGCGGCACCAGATCGATCTTCGTCTCGACATCGGGATTGTCGAGGTTCAGCGTCGGCGGAACGATGTTGTCACGGATTGCGAGCGTCGCGAAGATTGCTTCGATCGCACCCGCCGCACCGAGCAGATGGCCGGTGGCCGACTTGGTGGAAGACATGGAAATCTTCGAAGCCGAATCGCCGACCAGCCGCTCGACTGCGCCAAGCTCGATCGTATCGGCCATGGTGGAGGTGCCGTGGGCGTTGATGTAGTCGATATCATCAGGCGTCAGGCCGGCGCGCTTCAGCGCCATCAACATGCAGCGATACGCGCCCTCGCCGTCCTCGGAAGGCGCCGTGATGTGGTAGGCATCGCCGGAGAGGCCATAACCGACGACTTCGGCGTAAATCTTCGCGCCGCGCGCCTTGGCATGTTCCAGCTCTTCCAGAACGACGATGCCGGCGCCCTCGCCCATGACGAAACCGTCGCGGTCGCGGTCATAGGGGCGGGATGCCTTCTGCGGGTCGTCATTGTGCTGGGTGGACAGCGCCTTGCAGGCGGCAAAACCGGCAAGCGCGATGCGGCAAACCGGCGATTCGGCACCACCGGCAACCATGACATCGGCATCACCGAGCGCGATCAGCCGGGCGGCGTCGCCAATAGCGTGTGCGCCGGTCGAGCAGGCCGTTACCACGGAATGATTCGGGCCGCGCAGCTTGTGGCGAATGGAAACCTGGCCGGATACGAGATTGATCAAGCGGCCGGGAATGAAAAATGGTGAAATGCGACGGGGACCCTTGTCGCGCAGCGTATAACCCGCCTCGACAATGCCTTCCAGGCCGCCGATGCCGGAGCCGATCAGAACGCCGGTAGCAATCTGGTCTTCATCCGTTTCCGGATGCCAGTCCGCATCGGCAAGCGCCATGTCGGCGGCGGCCATGCCGTACAGGATGAAAGGATCGATCTTGCGCTGTTCCTTGGGCTCCATCCAGTCATCGGCATTGAATGTGCCGTTGGAGCCATCACCAACGGGAATGCGGCAGGCGATCTTTGCCGGCAAGTCTTCGACTTCGAATTCAGTCACGAGACGGGCGCCATTCTGGCCGGCCAACAGCCTTTCCCAGGTAACTTCCGTTCCGCATCCAAGAGGAGATACCATGCCGGTACCGGTGATAACGACACGCCTCATCGCCAACGCTCCGCCCTTATCCAAATCATCGGTCTTCTCTGCAACGCCGGACGCCATGGACTGACGTTTGCGGGACGCTGCAGCATTTCGAATGTCCGCACAGTTTTCGCCACGCACCGTTTCCGGCCGGGAAGCTTATGCGGAGCCCGGAACGCGCGCCGGTTCGGGCACGTACCGTCTCTCTATAAAACATTGGCCCGGACGAGCCGGGCCAAGATGGGAGGATATTGCACCTCCCCCATGAAGGTCGATCAGGCCTGGGCCTTCTCGATGAACTTGACGGCGTCGCCAACGGTCAGGATCGAGTCAGCTGCGTCGTCGGGAATTTCAACGCCGAATTCTTCTTCGAAAGCCATGACCAGTTCAACGGTGTCGAGCGAATCAGCGCCCAGATCGTCAATGAAGCTGGCGCCTTCGACAACCTTGTCGGCGTCAACGCCAAGATGATCAATTACAATTTTCTTTACGCGTTCTGCGATATCGCTCATGTCGGTTTCCTCGACCTTTATTTTGAAGGGAATGCCTTACGGCACCCTGCCCTGTTAGAAGCCCTCATGCGCCGTTCAAATCCGGCACCGCTGGCAAACCCGTTCAACCCGGTCCAAGCTAGACATCGTCACGCAAAATCGCAACGGCTTCCTGTCTCTCCGGGACGACTGTTCACAGTCTTGGCCCGCTTAACACGGTTTCAATCGGTCGAAAAGCCTGAAAACGCGCTAAGCACAGCGTATGACAGGCAATTTCGCCGGAAACCGGCCGGCGGGGCCTTGCGGCGCCAGGCACCCAAGAAGGTGCTGAAATAGCGCCGCAATCTTTTCAAGACGCCTTTGAAGCGCCCTCAGATCATCGCCATGCCGCCGTTGACGTGCAGGGTCTGGCCGGTCATGTAGGCGGCTTCATTGGAAGCCAGGTAAAGAACGGCGGATGCGACTTCCGCTCCCGTCCCCATGCGCTTCATGGGAATGGCGCCCATGATGGCGTCTTTCTGCTTGTCATTCAGCTTGCCGGTCATGGCGCTTTCGATGAAGCCCGGCGCCACGCAGTTGACGGTGACGTTGCGGGTGGCGATTTCCTGCGCCAGCGACTTCGAAAAACCGATCATGCCGGCCTTGGAGGCGCAATAGTTGGCCTGGCCGGGATTGCCGGTGACGCCGACGATGGAGGTGATGTTGATGATGCGGCCGAAACGGCGGCGCATCATCGGATGCGTCAGCTCACGCGTCAGGCGGAACATCGCGGTCAGGTTCACTTCGATGACGTTGTCCCAGTCCTCGTCGCTCATGCGCACGAAGAGGCCGTCCTTGGTGATGCCGGCATTGTTGACGAGAATATCGACGCCCTCCAGCTCGGCTTCGGCCTTTTCGCCAAGAGCCTTGACCTCGGCGCGGTCGGCAAGGTTAGCCGGGAAGATCTTGACGCGATCGCCAAGTTCCGCCGCCAGCGCCTCGAGCTTTTCAACGCGCGTGCCATGCAGGCCGACGGTTGCGCCCTGTTTGTGCAGAAGGCGGGCGATTTCTTCGCCGATGCCACCGGTCGCGCCGGTTACGAGAGCCTTGCGGCCTGTCAGATCTAACATGGTCCGTTCCTTCTTTAGAGCAAATCCTGCAGGAGCTTTTGCGGTTCTGCGTCGGGAATTGTCAAAAATAAAGCCGTTGCGGGGCGAAGCCCGTCTCAGCCGATAAGAGTGGCAAGAAGCTGGTCGATATCGGCTGCACCGTTGACGGCAACGCCGTTCACCGTCTTGTCGATGCGGCGGGCAAGGCCCGTCAGCACCTTGCCGGAGCCGATCTCGTAAAGCTGGGTCACGTTGTTGGCGGCGAACCACTCAACCGTTTCGCGCCAGCGCACCTGACCCGTCACCTGTTCGACCAGCAGGGCAGCGATCTCATTGGCATCGGAAACAGGAGCGGCGCGCACATTGGCGATAACAGGCACGACCGGATTGTTCTTTTCAACCTTGGCCAGCGCCTCGCGCATCGCTTCTGCGGCCGGCGCCATCAGCGCGGAGTGGAAGGGCGCGGAAACTGGCAGCATGATGGCGCGCTTGGCGCCTTTTTCGGAAGCGATCGCGGCGGCTTTCTCGACGGCGGCCCTGGAGCCGGAGATGACCAGCTGACCGCCGCCATTATCATTGGCGATCTGGCAGACGCCAAGAATGCCGGCCTCCTCGCAGATTGCCGAAACAACATCATGTTCCAGCCCGATGATCGCGGCCATTGCGCCTTCGCCGACAGGCACGGCGGCCTGCATGGCGTTGCCGCGGATGCGTAGAAGCCGCGCGGTATCGGCAATCGAAAAAGTGCCGGCAGCACAGAGCGCCGAATATTCGCCAAGCGAATGGCCGGCGACATAGGAGACAGCGTCGGAGAGCTTCAGGCCACGCGCTTCGAGAACCCGCATGACCGCCATGGACACCGCCATGAGGGCTGGCTGGGCGTTCGCCGTCAGCGTCAGCGTCTCTTCCGGGCCGTTCCACATGATATCGGAAAGCTTCTGGCCAAGCGCCTCGTCTACTTCCTCGAACACGGCGCGCGCCTCTGCATAGGTATCGGCAAGCTCCTTGCCCATGCCGACGGCCTGGCTTCCCTGACCGGGAAATGTGAATGCAATACCCATGGGATGTGGTCCTTCTTTTCTGGCCTTGCCTTTATTCCTGCGACTTCCATTCACATTCCCGCCAGCGAAGTCAAGGCTTGAGGCCCTATGGCAGGCCCTTCTCCGGAGTTTTGCCGACCTGTTTTCCCCTGCCTTTTCATCATATTTTTTCTTGCACTGCGGCAATTCCCCATTACTTTCATGCCACCCTTCAAAACATCTCGCCAAGCACCGGGACATTTCCATGAAACATCGACTATTGGGCCGCACGGGTATTTCCGTGTCCGAAATTTGCCTTGGCACCATGACGTGGGGCACACAGAATACCGAAGCCGAAGCACATGCGCAGATGGACTACGCCGTTGCGAACGGCGTCAATTTCTTCGATACGGCCGAGCTTTACCCTACCACCCCCGTTTCCGCTGAAACCCAGGGGCGGACGGAAGACTATATCGGCACATGGTTCGAAAAGACCGGCAAGCGCGATCAGGTCGTGCTCGCCACCAAGGTTGCCGGTTCGGGACGCGATTATATTCGCGGTGGCCGCGATATCGATGCCGCCGCCATCCGCGAGGCCGTCGATACCAGCCTCACGCGTCTGAAGACGGACTATATCGACCTTTACCAGATCCACTGGCCGAATCGCGGCACCTATCACTTCCGCGGCGCCTGGGGTTTCGATGCCTCTGGTCAGGACAAGGAGCGCACGCTCGCCGAAATCACTGAAAAGCTCGATACGCTGGGTGAACTGGTGAAAGCCGGCAAGATCCGCGCCATCGGCCTTTCCAACGAAAGTGCGTGGGGCACGCAGAAATATATCGACATCGCCGAGGCCCGCGGCCTGCCGCGCGTCGCCACCATCCAGAACGAATATAACCTGCTCTATCGCAGCTTCGATCTGGACATGTCGGAAGTCGCCCATCACGAGGATGTCGGCCTTCTCGCCTATTCGCCACTGGCGGCCGGGCTTCTCACCGGCAAATACCAGAACGGCGCATATCCTGCGGGATCCCGCGGCACGATCAACAGGGAGCTCGGCGGCCGCCTGCAGCCACACCAGGAAGCGCCGGTCAAAGCCTATCTGGAGCTTTCCGCCGAGCATGGGATCGACCCGGCACAACTCGCCATCGCCTTCTGCCTCACCCGCCCCTTCATGGCCTCGGCCATCATTGGTGCGACGACTATGGAACAGCTGAAGGTGGATATTGCCGCCGCCGACGTGACCTTGTCGGATGACGTGCTCAAAGGGATCGCGGCGATCCATCGGAAATATCCGATGGCGATCTGATTTTGCTGTGACGTGGCCTTCCTGGCCGCGTCACATTACTAAATTAGAAATAGCGACCGTAAAAAATACACTTTAAAAGTTTATCCGCTTATGTATGCTATATGCATGGTGGGCAAGCAAAGTTCCGCGTTCCGCAAAGCTGCGCCATTGGCAGTCATGTATTTCATAACGCGCAACGTCGCTCATCCTGAAAGCCATCTTTCAGATCGATGACCTGCGCCTTTCCGGAACGGGTAACGACATGGCATATCTCTATAAAATCATCCGCAACGGCAACGATTTTTCCGCCTCCGCAGACGGTGGCCCGAGCTTCTTCGTGGGCCGGCGCGTGCCCTATGAGGGCAATATTGGGCTGTATAATATTTTTGCGGGCAGCAGGCTGCCGAAACTAGACTATAAGGCTCATGATTTTACCGGCGCTTTCGGCTTCTGGGCCGAATTCGTGGAGCCAACGGCCATTTGTGAGGGGCGTAATTTCCTTACCCTCAACAGCTATGACCGGGCGGCTTTCACTTTCGGCTTCGGCCAGTTTGCCGCCCATGTCGAAGAAGGCGATTTCGTTCAGTATCTGCGCAAACTGCTGACTCTCGCTGATGCTGTCGATTATTTTCCGCATCTCAGTATCAAGAACGGCCATGTCCACGCCCTTGACGGGCTGGGCCGATCAACCGAACTCGAAAACCCACAAACAACAAAGCCGTTGATGAGTTATCTCAATCCAACGCTTGCCGAGGTGGAAGACGCCGAAGTGATTGCGGCAACGCGGTTCATCCATTGGACGGTTCAGTCACAAGCGGCCCGGGAGGTGCAGGTTTCACAAATGGTCGCGACGTTCAAATCCTTCATGAAAAGGGCGGAAAAACGCGTGGACATGCACAACAGACCGGCCGCGCAATGCTGCGTCATCGCCGACATATTGCATCACGGGCGGGGCGGAAAAATGACATGGCCGCTTATCGCGGAGGCGCTGCGCAGCACGCGTCCCTTTGAAGCCCTTCTCAAAATCACGCCGCCGTGGCAACAGAGAACCGAGAAGCTTGGGCGGGCGATCAAGGCCAACTCCGCCTTCGTCAACAGAACATGGAACTCGGCCAAACAGGATTTCGAACCCACTGTGACAGGCTGACCCAGCGGCAGCGCACGGCACACTAGATGACGTTTCCGAGAGGGAACTCGGGAAAGTGGTTGCTATTTATCCGAAAATCCGTATAAGCGCGCTGTTCACAACACCCGGTCCAATTGGCTGGTGGCTGAACGGAGGGCTGGTTTCGGTAACGAAACAGCAGGAACCATAAGGTTTTTCCGGCCTCCCGTGTCTCCGCTCTCGACCGTCTCGAACAACGCTTTTCTTGCTTTAAGGCTTCACAGCCTAACCCAAGAGCAGTCGTTGAGGCTTAGCGCCGTTGCCGGGTGAAGAACGAAACGCAAGAAAGGCAAAGCTTAAATGGCTCTTTACGAACACATCTTCCTTGCCCGGCAGGATATTTCTGCCCAGCAGGTCGACGCACTTGTCGAGCAGTACAAGGGCGTTATCGAATCGTTCGGCGGTAAAGTCGGACGCGTCGAGAACTGGGGTCTGAAGTCCCTCACCTACCGCATCAAGAAGAACCGCAAGGCTCACTACGCTCTCATGGACATCGACGCTCCGGCGGCTGCAGTTCATGAAGTCGAGCGCCAGATGCGCATCAACGAAGACGTTCTTCGCTACATGACCATCGCCGTCGAAGCCCACGAAGAAGGCCCGTCCGCGATGATGCAGAAGCGCGATCGCGACGACCGTCCGCGCCGTGACGGCGACCGTCCGGACCGTGGCCCGCGTGAAGATCGTGGCCCCCGCGCACCGCGCGAAGGTGGCTTCGGCGACCGCGAAGACCGTCCGCGCCGTCCGCGCGAAGACCGTGCATAAGGAGAATTGACCAATGGCTGATACATCCTCTTCCCAGGCACGCCGCCCGTTCCACCGCCGTCGCAAGACGTGCCCCTTCTCCGGCGCCAACGCTCCGAAGATCGACTACAAGGACGTTCGTCTGCTGCAGCGCTACATTTCCGAGCGCGGCAAGATCGTTCCTTCCCGCATCACGGCCGTTTCCCAGAAGAAGCAGCGCGAACTCGCCCAGGCGATCAAGCGCGCCCGTTTCCTCGGCCTGCTGCCTTACGTCGTAGCGTAATGAATTGAAGCGAGGCTGCGTTTTGGCGCGGCCTCGCTTTCTCCTTTGAAGCTACTGCCTTCTAAGCAGTAGGTTGAAGGCTTCCAAATCCTTCCGCGTTGGGCGCGGATCGATACCATAAAACCCATGTTGGGGATGAGGCTCTCAGGAGCGATCCTCTAACTGCTTAAGTTTCAGCAGGACAGCGAAGTGCAAAAGTTGAACCAGACAGTGCTGATCTCCGGCGTTCTCGCCGGCATATGCGCCGCGTTTTTGACGCTTGGCGCAACGGCACAGTCGTCCTTTTCCTTCCTGCTTTATGCCGGGTCGGCCATGCCGATCTTCATCGCCGGGATGGGCTGGGGCAATCGCGCCGCCATCGTCGCAATCATCACCACGGCCATCATCGGCGCGCTGGTCATGTCGCCGCTTTTCGCGCTGACCATCGCCATTTTCACACTGATCCCGGCGGGCTGGCTTTCGCATCTTGCCAATCTGGCGCGTCCGGCCTCCGAGCTCGGCGGCCCGGATGATCTGCTTGCCTGGTATCCGCTGTCCGGCATCGTCCTGCATCTGTGTATTCTGGTCTGCATCGCCGTCATTATTCTCGGCTGGATGATTGGCTACGGCCCCGATCTCGTCGCCCGCATGGTCGATATCATGATGACCTCGGTGCAGAACCGCGAACCCCTGTTCGAGCCCAATGCCGAGGCGCTGGCCCAGACGAAATCGCTGCTGGTGCTGATGCTGCCGATCGTTCAGGGCGGCCTGTGGGTCATCCTCTTGTTTGCGGCCTATTATTTCGCAACCCGGCTGGTCGGTTCCTTCGGCAAGGGCCTTCGCCCGCGCGAGGACATTGCTTCCGCGCTGCGCATGCACCGCAACGCGATCTTCATCTTTCTGGCCGGTATCGTGGCCATGTTCTTCGGGGGCGTCGCCGCCATGGTTGGCGCGGTCATCTGCGGCACCTTCGGCGCGGGTTTCCTGATGGCAGGTTATGCCTCGTTGCATAAAAAAGCGCGCGGAAAGGACTGGCGACTGCCGGTTCTCATCCTCGCTTATCTCTCGGCGGTCTTTGTTTTTCCGCTGTTCATCATTCTCGTGCTCGGCTTGAGCGACGTGCGCAGCACGATCTCGCTGACGCCTGCACGGAAAACCGATAATTCGAACGAAACCAACACATAGAAAGGATCAAGAAGATGGACGTTATTCTTCTCGAACGCATCAACAAGCTCGGCCAGATGGGCGAAACCGTCAAGGTTCGCGACGGTTATGCCCGTAACTTCCTGCTGCCGCAGGGCAAGGCGCTGCGCGCCAACGCCGCCAACAAGACCCGCTTCGAAACCGAGCGCGCAACGCTTGAAGCCCGTAACCTCGAGCGCAAGTCGGAAGCCCAGAAGGTTGCCGAAGCACTCGAAGGCAAGTCCTTCATCGTCGTCCGTTCGGCTGGCGAAACCGGTCAGCTGTACGGTTCTGTTGCTGCCCGCGACGTCGTCGAAATCCTCGGCGCAGAAGGCTTCAACATCGGCCGCAACCAGGTTGAACTGAACACGCCGATCAAGACCATCGGCCTGCACAACGTTACCCTGCACCTGCACGCCGAAGTCGAGCTTCAGGTCGAACTGAACGTTGCCCGTTCCGCCGAAGAAGCCGAACGCCAGTCCAAGGGCGAAAGCCTCACCTCCGCCGACGCCATCTACGGCGTTGACGAAGACGCACTGCGTCCGGAAGACTTCTTCGATCCGGAAGCTGACGGCAACGGCGACGACGAATAAGATCTGGCTTAACGGCCATAGGAAAACCCCGGATGGCGACATCCGGGGTTTTTTGTTGCGTTGACTGTGTGGAGAGGTTTACCCCCCTCTGCCCTGCCGGGCATCTCCCCCTCAAGGGGGGAGATCGGCAACAGGCGCTGCCAACACTCCATTCGCAACGGTTGAGATGGGTGAGACCTGACCGCGAGTCGATCTCCCCCCTTGAGGGGGAGATGCCCGGCAGGGCAGAGGGGGGTGAATCACACGCTCCACAGCCAACTACTTCGCCGCCGTCTCCGCCCCTTCCGGCGCCACGCTCTTATCCACATGCACCACGACTGACATGCCCGGCGACAGTTCCGTCGCCAGCGGCTGATCCGCATCGATCGCGATGCGAACGCCAAGGCGCTGGGCGATCTTCACGAAATTGCCGGTCGCATTGTCCGGCTTGATGACGGCGAATTCCGATCCGGTGGCCGGCGAGAACCGCTCGACACGGCCGTTGAGCTTACGGCGGTGCAGAGCATCCACCGAGATCGTCACCGGCTGGCCGATCTGCATACCGGCGAGCTGGGTTTCCTTGAAGTTGGCGATGACCCAGACATCATGCGGCACGACCGCCATCAATTGTGTGCCGGCCGTGACATATTGACCGGTGCGCACACCGACTTCACCGAGCCTGCCGTCCACCGGTGCATGGATTTCAGTATTCTCAAGATCGATCCTGGTGAGTTCGACGGCGGCTTCGGCATTGGCGACCGCCGCCTGCAGGGAGCTGCGGTTGACGATGATCGTCTGCAAGTCCTGGCGCGAAACCTCGAGCGCGGCTTTCGCCTGTGACAGGGATGCCCGCGCCTTTTCAAGCGCGGCATGCGCCTCTTCCTGCAGGCTGGAGGTTCCGACGCCGCTTTTGATGAGATTATCCTGCCGGTCGGATGCGAGCTGTGCCTGCTTCAGAGAGGCCTCAGCGGCATCGACAGCCGCCTGGCTGGAAAGAATATTGGCATTGGCGGCGTTTTCCTGCTGGCGGGAATTATCGAGCGCTGCCTTTTGCGTATCGAGCGATGCAGCCGCCTGCGCCTGTTTCTGGCGGTAGATGCGGTCATCGATCTTTGCCAGCAACGTGCCTTGTTTGACTTCCTGATAATCCTTGACGGGTACGTCCACCACATAGCCGCTGACCTGCGGGCTCATGGTGGTGACGTAGCCGCGCACGAAGGCATTGTCAGTCATTTCCACGGTGGAAAGAAACGGCGGCAGCCGCCAGGCGTAAAGCACGAGTGCTATGCCGGCGAGGCCGCCGAGCAGTACGAGAATGGAAACGGGGGTAAAAAACTTCTTCAGCATTTTGTCACTCTTGGAATGTTCAAGACTGTGGTGCCGGTCCGGCATCGACATTATCCCGGAGAAGGAACGGACGGATGCGCATCCAGGCAAGGTGGAGCAAAAGCGCGGCCAGTGCCAGCGCCGAAACAACTGATATCAGCAGGAACGTGTCGTTATAGGCGAGCACATAGGCCTCCCTGCTGACCTGCTGTCCCAGAAGCGACAGCCCCTCTGCCTTCAGCAGCGCCGGATCGGTGATGACATGGCTGTAGGCACCGGAAAGCTGGGATACGCGCTGAGCGACCACGGGGTTGGTGAGCAGGATATTTTCCACCAGAACATTGGAATGGAATTTTTCGCGCAGCGTCACGAAACTGCCGAGCAGCCCGGTCATCAGCATCGAGCCCGTGATCTGTGTAAACAGAAAGATGGCGATGAAATTCACCAGATAAGGCGCGCCTCTGGCAAGTGCTGCGGCAAAACCCTTGGACATGACGGGCGGCAGGAACATGGCGGCGCCGAAGGCGATCATCATCTGGCTGAGATACATTTCACCCGGCCGCGTCAGATTGGTGGACTGGCTGTCCATGAACGAGCCGGCGGTAATCAGCGCCAACGCGATCACATGGGCCGTTTCGACATATTTCGTCAACATCAGCCAGGCACAAGCCGCACCGCCAAGCACCGTCGCCAGCAGCACCAGCGCATAAAGCGTTGTCGTCTGCTCGTTCAGCAGACCAAGCTGCTGGTAAAAACCGACCGCCGTTGAGGATTGCTCGGAGGAGACCGCACGATAGACGAGCAGGACTGCGATAACATGCAGGTTGGTTTTCGAGAAAATCCAGCGCAGGTCGAGCAGCGGGTTCTTGCGCGGCAATTCTATGAAGGCCATGAGCGCGAGGAGCGCGATCGACGTCGCCAGAAGCACGCCCAGCCACCATGTTTCGAACCACCAGTAAAACCGGCCGAGTGTCAGCATCACCGCAAGACAGCCGAGACCGCCAGCAAACAGCAGATAGCTCAGAATATCCACGCGCTCGATGACTTTGGCGCGCGGCGGCGGCGTGACTTTCAACACATAGATCATGGCGAAGGAGATCAGCGCAAAACCCACCTCCATGGAATAGAGTGCGTTCCAGCCGCCGATTTCCAGCAGGGAGGGCGAAACGATGCGCGCGATGGGTGCCGACAGCAACGTGCCGGTCAACGCGATGCTGAAGCCGAGCGAGAATTTTCGCGCCGGTGGAAATGCTTCAAGAATATAGAGAAAGCCCAGTGACGAAATCGGCGCGGCGGCCATGCCGCTGACGAAACGGATGACGGTTGCCGAATGCAGGTCCGTCACGAAGAGGTTGAGACAGGAGGCAACCACGAAGGCGATGATCGAGAGTTCGGCAAAGGGCCGCAGGCCATATTGCGCCCTGATCTTGAAGAGCGCGATGGAGAAGGTGGCATAGGGCGCCATATAGGCGGCGGAAAGCCAGGCCACCTCAGCCACCGTGGCGGAAAATTCGCCCTGAAGCTGGTAGATATTGGCCATGACGAGGTTCATGCCAAGGCCCTGGGTTATGAAGAACGACAGGCCCGCAAAGATGAAACACAGCCGCAGCCACACCGGCCGCTCAACCGGCTGCGGTGCGGCGGGAACAGCGGGCTCCGTCGCGATCCCACCACCATCGGCATCGCTCGCCGTTTGGGGGACAGCCACGGTTTCCTCCGGCCTGACAACAGTCACATCCTTTTCAGAGGCAGCCTCGTCCGTGGTCTGCGGCAACACGGTGCTCACGATTGCACCCTCCCGGCCGCAAGGTTTTGCAGATTGGCCGAAAGACGGCGCATCACATCCAGCGCCATGGCCAGATCCTCAGATGAAATATCGGCGGTGATTTCCGAGCGCAGCGTCTTTGCCACAGCCTGCACCGTGCCGGAGGTCTTCTCACCCTCTTCCGTCATGTGGATGCGTTTGGCACGGCGGTCGTTTTCATCGGAGCGGCGTTCGATGAGGTTCTGTTTTTCCATGCCATCGAGAACCCGCACCAGCGTCGGAGTTTCGATTTCCATTTCTTCGGCAAGCTCGGTCTGCGTCAGCGGGCCGCGCCTCGACAGGGCAAAAAGCGCACGCGCACGCGCCAGCGTCAGGCCGCTTTCCCCTACCCGCGCATCAAAAAACGCGCGCAGTTTGCGGGTAAAAGCGGAAACCTCATCAAGAAGCTGTTCCTTGTCGGTCTCGCGGGACATGTCAGCAAGCCTTATAATTAGCACACTACTTATTTACTGCCTATTTATTCGCAAGCCTGACGATTTTCAAGTTTCTTTCATGCCGGGTCTGCCATGCGGTAAACTCATGGCAGCGAATCACGTTGCCGGAAAATTCCGGCACCCTGTCCTCACCCGCCTGTGGATTGCTGGGGACAACTGAAGATGTGATCCAGCTTTAACAGAGCGGACGTCAGCCTGCCGTATAGTGTTGCAACAATATCATTGACTGCCATGCCCCAGGAAGCCAAACCCAAGGTTTAAGGACAAGGCAAGGGAGATCGCGCAAACCATGAACGACGCTGTGAGAAAGATCACCCCCGCAGAACCGCATTACCGCGAGGCGCCGAACAATATCGAGGCCGAACAGGCGCTGCTTGGCGCCATCCTCGTCAATAACGACGCCTATTACCGTGTGTCGGATTTCCTTAAGCCCGTGCATCTCTACGAAGCCCTGCATCGCAAGATTTTCGAGGTGGCGGGCGATATCATCCGCATGGGCAAGACCGCCAATCCGGTGACGATCAAGACCTTCCTGCCCGCCGACGACAAGATCGGCGACCTGACGGTGGCGCAATATCTTGCGCGTCTGGCCGCAGAAGCTGTGTCGATCATCAACGCCGAGGATTACGGCCGGGCGATCTACGATCTGGCTTTGCGCCGCGCGTTGATCCAGATCGGCGAGGATGTGGTCAACATCGCCTTTGACGCGCCGCTCGACATGCCGCCGCAGGCGCAGATCGAAGACACCGAGCGCCGTCTGTTCGAACTGGCGGAAACAGGCCGTTACGACGGCGGCTTCCAGTCGTTCAACGATGCGGTGGCGCTGGCGATCGACATGGCGGGCGCCGCTTTCGAACGTGACGGCAATCTTTCCGGTATTTCCACCGGCATTCATTCGCTCGACGCCCGCATGGGCGGCCTGCAGCGCTCCGACCTTATCGTGCTTGCGGGTCGTCCGGGTATGGGCAAAACCTCGCTGGCCACCAACATCGCCTATAACATCGCGGCATCCTACGACCAGGAAGTGCAGCCCGATGGTTCTTTCAAGGCGAAAAACGGCGGCGTCGTCGGCTTCTATTCACTCGAAATGTCGTCCGAACAGCTGGCCACCCGTATCATTTCCGAGCAGACGGAAGTCTCCTCCTCGAAAATCCGTCGTGGTGACATCACCGAGGCGGATTTCGAAAAGCTCGTCGCCTGCTCCCAGATGATGCAGAAGGTGCCGCTTTACATCGACCAGACCGGTGGTATCTCCATCGCCCAGCTTTCCGCCCGTGCGCGCCGTCTGAAGCGCCAGCGCGGCCTCGATGTTCTGGTCGTCGACTATATTCAGCTGATGACCGGCGGCGGCAAGGGCGGCGAAAACCGCGTGCAGGAAATTACCCAGATCACCACGGGCCTCAAGGCACTTGGCAAGGAACTCAACGTTCCCATCATCGCACTGTCACAGCTCTCCCGTGCGGTGGAAAGCCGCGAGGACAAGCGCCCGCAGCTTTCCGACCTGCGTGAATCCGGCTCCATCGAGCAGGACGCCGACGTGGTGCTGTTCGTGTTCCGTGAGGAATATTACGTCAAGAACATGGAGCCGCGCGATCCCGCCGACCCGAAATACGCAGAATGGGAAAACCATTTCGACCGGGTGAAGGGCACGGCGGATGTCATCATCGCCAAGCAGCGTCACGGACCGACCGGCACAGTGAAACTCGCCTTCCAGTCCGAATTTACCCGCTTCGCCGATCTGGCCGACCCGTCCTTCAGCCAGTACGAGGAGCATTGATCCGAACCGGATGGTGAGGGCGAAACGGTTTTCGCCCTCACACCCCCCATTTCAATATGGGACCGGATGGAGTCTTTTCAGGGCCTTGGCAGGATTTTCTTACAATCCGATTCCGCGCAGCAGCGCCACGGTGACGACGCCGAGCGTGGCTGCCGGCAGCAGGCTGAGACGCAGCGCCGCAACCGCGGTTACCGCGCAGGCGATGGTTTCTGCCAGCCCGCTCGCAAGTGCAGTCGGCGTGACAACGGCCATCAGAACGGCGGGCGGCACCACGCCGAGCGCCTTCTTCAGGCGCGGCGTCAGGGTAAAATGGCTGACCAGCAGCAGGCCGCCAAGCCGTGTGGCGACTGTTGCCGCCATCATGGCAAGGATCGTCAGCAGGGTATTGACATCAAGCGTCATGCCGGCTGCTCCGCCTGTTCTTCGTGACCGAAGGCTGCGACGGCAAGTCCCGCCAGGGCACCGGCGGCAATATACCAGGCGCCGGGAACCAGCGCATAGGTGAGGCAGGCGGCGGATGCGCTTGCCAGCAACACAAAGCCCGTCTCCCTGCCCTTCCAGAAACCCATGAGCAACACGATGAAGACGGCCGGGAAAGCGAAATCCAGACCGAGGATCGACATGTCGCCCATGACCGAGCCGAGCAGCGCGCCTGCAAGTGTGCTTAAATTCCAGAGCAGATAGATCGGCAGCGCCGCGCCGATAAAAAAGGCTGCGGTCAAATTTGCAGTCATTGCCCGAAACTCCGACAGCGCCCAGGACTCATCCGTCAGCACCAGCATGGCCGCATATTTTCGCCAGCCGGTAAAATCATCCAGCTTGCCGGCGATGGAAGCGCTCATCAGCACATGGCGCAGATTGACCAGCAACGCGGCAAAACCGAGTGCGCTCCAGCTCGCCGGATGGGTCCAGAGATCCATGGCGACGAATTGCGAGCCGCCGGCAAAAACCAGCAACGACATCAGCGACGCTTCCAGCGGCGACAGACCCTTGCCGATGGCGACTGCGCCGAACACGACGCCGATCGGCACCATGGCAACCAATAGCGGGGCAGCGGCCCTGAGCCCCGCGGTAAATTCGGCACGTTTTTCCGATACGGACATCCCATCCTCCCATTCAGAAGAGTGCGATTACGCCTGGAAAGTCTCCCGGTCTTGAATGAAAGTGACGTCGGGTGAAGGAAAACAGGGCAGCAGATCAAGCCGTCCGAAATTGCCCCGGCGTGACGCCGGTGCGCGCCTTGAAATGCCGGGTGAAATGCGCCTGATCGGCAAACCCGCACAGCGCCGCCACCTCGGCCGGCATCTCGCCGGCGCGCAGAAGGCGGCGCGCCTGCCGGATGCGAACATCCGTCAGATAGGCATGCGGCGTAATGTGAAATTCCTTCCTGAAAGCCCGGATGAGATGGGCGCGGCTGAGACCCGCGATAGAGGCCAGCTCCTCCAGGCCTATATCGGTCTCGTAGTTGTCGGCAAGATAGTCGCGAGCGGTATAGACCGCCGTTTTTTCGCGGGTTTCGACCGGCAGTATGATGGCGCTGCCGTGCCTGCCGAAGAGGGTGGCGAGAACCGAGAACATGCCCTCATCCGCTTCCAGCGCTCCGGATTTCGTCTCCAGCCGCCGGTGCGCCATCTGGAAGGCCGCGGCCATCTGGGGATCGCGCGGCAGAAACCTCGGGAAAGACGGTGTGCCGTGAAAGGCCCTGCCCGTGACATCCTCGATGACATCACGCAACAGCAAGCTGTCGGGATAGATCATCCGATAACGATAACCGCCGCCGCCCGGCGCGCCGTCGTGAACCTCATCCGGGTTGATGAGATAAAGATGCCCCGGCCCCGTCTGTTCGGTGGTGCCCTGAATGGTGGAAATCTGCGAGCCGCTTTCGATCGCACCGATCGAGAACGTGTCATGCGCGTGCGGGGAATATTCATGGGTGAGAAACGTCGCGCTCAGACATTCCATGCCGCCGAAACGCCGGTCGCGCCAGAAACGTGTCGTTTCCGTCGCGGCAATCGGCATGGCATCTATGGCCTGTTCCTGCGAAACATTGTGCATGAGCCGAGTTTAAAGCATTCGATCCTTACCGTCTTGAACAAAAGTGCTAGGGTCTGGCCGGTTCCAAAATCAACCGGACGCATGGCATGACAGACGACTTCGAAGATACATTTGCTGAAAACGAAACCGACGCTTTCGAACACGCGCCACTGAGGCTGACCATCGATCTCGGCGCGCTCGCCGACAATTGGCGGGACATGAAGAAGCGTTCCGGCAAGGCGCGGACGGCGGCTGTCGTCAAGGCCGATGCCTATGGTCTCGGTATCGAGGATTGCGGCGCGACGCTCTACCATGCCGGCGCGCGGGATTTCTTCGTGGCAACGGTGGCCGAGGGCGCGACGTTGCGTTCCTATGCCCCGGAAGCGCGCATCTTCGTGCTCTCTGGCATCTGGCAGGGCCAGGAACGGCAGGTCTTCGACAATGATCTGGTGCCGGTGCTGGCCTCCGAGGAACAGCTGTCCTTCTGGATGGCGACAGTTGCCGAGCGGGGCGACCACCCCTGCGCGCTGCATGTGGACACCGGCTTCAATCGCCTCGGGCTGCCGCTCGACGACGCCCTGTTTCTGGCCGATGACGTTACCCGGCCGGCGAGTTTCGATCCGGTTCTGGTGCTGTCGCATCTCGCCTGCGCCGACACGCCATCTTCGCCGATGAACAGGGTCCAGCTCGAATCATTCCGCAGGGTTAGCGCGGCTTTCGAAGGTATCGAATCAAGCCTTTCGGCTTCCGCCGGTATCTTTCTCGGTCCCGACTATCATTTCGACCTCACCCGCCCCGGCATTGCTCTTTATGGCGGCGAAGCGGTCAACGATATGTCCAACCCCATGCGGCCTGTCGCCACGGCCGAGGCGCGGATCATTCAGATACGCGAGGCCGGAGAAGGCCAGACCGTCAGCTATGGCGGCAGCTTCCTGCTCAAGCGCGCCAGCCGGCTTGCCATCGCTGCCGTCGGTTATGCGGATGGGTACCAGCGTTCGCTGTCCGGCTCCGGCATTCCGCTGCGCGAAATGGGCCATGGCGGCGCTTATGGCGTCGTGAATGGTTACAAGGTGCCCGTTGCCGGCCGCGTAACCATGGACCTGACCATTTTCGACGTCACGGATGTGCCTGTTAATGCCATTCGCAGCGGCGACTATATCGAGCTTTTTGGTCCCAACGTGCCGGTCGACGAGACCGCACGGGCGGCCGGCACCATCGGCTATGAAATGCTGACAGGGCTTGGCCTGCGCTATGAGCGGCAATATCTGATGGCCGACGATTAAGCCGTAGCCTTGGCTCTTGGAAAGCGGAAGCTACCTGTGCTACAAGAGAACAAAAGGAGATCGAAATGCCCGAAATCCATTTGAGCGAGCAGGACGAGAAGTTCATTGAGGAGCAGGTGGCGGCGGGTGTCTACAGCGACGCGGACGCCGTCATTCATGCGAGCCTGCAATTGCTGAGCAGTGATGAAGGCAGACTTACCGAGCTTCGGAAAATGATCCGGGAAGCCGACGAGGAGTTCGAACGGGGTGACTATGTGACGTTTACGGCGGATGATGACCTGACCGCCTACATCATCGAACGCGCCAGAAACGAAAAGTGATAAAGGCCCGCACCTATTCCCTGTCATCGCGGGCTATTCGCGATCTCATCTATATCTATAAATTTCTGGAGGACAAAAATCCGGTCGCCGGCGAACAGCTCGTGTCGGCCATCGAGCGGAAAATCAGGGACACAGCGCAACTGGGGCTCACCGGAGTTTCCCGTGACTGGATCAGCAGCGGTCTTCGTGCCGTAAATCATAAAAATCGCTGCATCTATTTTCGCGTAAAAGAAAACGAATTGCGCATATTGCGCATCGTCCATGGCCATCAACACATTGGCGCTGAAGACGTAGCAGAAGAAAACTGACATAAGATGGCCAAAGCCAAGACCCAATTCGTGTGCCAGAACTGCGGCACGGTTCACACCCGCTGGGCGGGAAAATGCGAAGGCTGCGGCGAGTGGAATACCATCGTCGAAGAGGACCCGATGGGCGGCATCGGCTCCGGGCCGGGCAAGACGCCCAAAAAGGGTCGCGCCGTCACGCTCACCTCGCTTTCCGGCGAGATCGAGGAAGCGCCGCGCATTCCGACCGGCATCAGCGAACTGGACCGGGCGACCGGCGGCGGTTTTGTGCGCGGTTCGGCGGTCCTGATCGGCGGCGATCCGGGTATCGGCAAATCGACCTTGCTGATGCAGGCGGCGGCGGCCCTGTCGCGGCGCGGTCACCGCGTCATCTATGTCTCGGGCGAAGAGGCGGTGGCGCAGGTGCGCCTGCGCGCTCAGCGTCTGGAGGCGGCGGAAACCGATGTGCTGCTGGCTGCTGAAACCAATGTCGAGGATATTCTGGCGACGGTTTCCGAGGGCAAGCGGCCCGATCTCATCATCATCGATTCCATCCAGACGTTGTGGAGCGACACGGCCGATTCCGCGCCCGGCACGGTAACGCAGGTGCGTACCGGCGTGCAGGCGATGATCCGTTTTGCCAAGCAGACGGGTGCGACCATGGTGCTTGTGGGGCATGTGACCAAGGAAGGCCAGATCGCCGGTCCACGCGTGGTGGAGCACATGGTCGACGCTGTGCTTTATTTCGAGGGCGATCGCGGTCACCACTACCGCATCCTGCGCACCGTCAAGAATCGCTTTGGACCGACGGATGAGATCGGCGTGTTCGAAATGTCGGATCGCGGCCTCAGGGAAGTGTCCAATCCCTCCGAACTGTTTCTGGGCGAGCGCAACGAGAAATCGCCGGGTGCGGCGGTTTTTGCCGGCATCGAAGGCACCCGTCCAGTGCTTGTTGAAGTGCAGGCGCTGGTCGCCGCCACCTCGCTCGGTACGCCGCGCCGCGCCGTGGTCGGCTGGGACAGTTCGCGGCTTGCCATGATCCTTGCCGTGCTGGAGGCCCATTGCGGCGTGAAGCTTGGCCAGCATGACGTTTACCTGAATGTCGCCGGCGGATACCGTATTTCCGAACCGGCGGCGGATATGGCGATTGCCTCCGCACTTGTTTCCTCGCTTGCCGGTCTTGCCCTGCCCGCCGATTGCGTCTATTTCGGCGAAATCAGCCTCTCGGGCGCGGTACGGCCGGTGGCGCACACGGTGCAGCGATTGAAAGAAGCTGAAAAACTTGGTTTTTCCGCCGCACTTCTGCCGTCTGGTTCGGCTGAATTGCCGAAAGCGGGCAAGGGTCGCTGGACGGAAATTGAAAGCCTGCCAGACCTCGTGGCGCGCATCGCTGGCTCCGGCAACCGGTTCAAACAGGTTGAGGACGACGAATATTGATCCTTTCGCCAAGGGAAACAGTGGTGTAAGAGGATCGCAAAATTGGCAAGGCAGCGCCTGACAAGGCGTCGCACCTCCGGAGTTGGTATATGCCCATTACAATTTTCGACGGCATCGTCATCGCCGTTGTTCTTTTCTCCGCCGTTCTCGCGATGGTGCGCGGCTTTTCCCGTGAGATTCTGTCGATCGCGAGCTGGGCGGGTTCGGTCGCCGCCGCCTATTATCTCTATCCCGTTCTGCTGCCCTATGCGCGCAACTATACCGATGACGACAAGATCGCCATTGCCGGTTCGGCGGGCGTGGTTTTTCTCGTCTCGCTCATCGTCATCTCCTTTATCACCTCGCGCATTGCCGATTTCATCATAGACAGCCGCATCGGCGCGCTGGATCGCACGCTCGGTTTCCTGTTCGGCGCGGCGCGCGGCATTCTGCTGCTCGTCGTCGCAGTCGCCTTCTGGAACTGGCTGGTGGATGTGAAGACGCAGCCGGAATGGGTGACGCAGGCCAAGTCCAAGCCCTTCCTCGATGGGCTGGTGGGCAAGCTGGAGGCAGTGTTGCCTGACGATATCGAGCCGCAGATTCGCGCCCGTATCCTTGGAAAGCCGCAGGAACCGACAGCTGCGCAGGCGCCTGCGGAAGATGTGCCGGCAACAAATCCGCCGGCAACGAATAATTGACACAGTGTCGCGCCTTGCAATGCATGCAAGGCGCGCTATTTGTGCTAAATATCAAGCACGACACAGACAGGCCGACCGGGAGACAAGCTCACCGGAGAGGTCTTTCTTTTTTCTCGTTAGAGAGCAAGGGCAAGCCGGATGATTGAGCCGCTTTCGCATTCCCCGTTCCCTGGGGCCACTTTCAAGGAAGAGATCGACGGCGACACGCTGCATGAAGAGTGCGGCGTTTTCGGCATTCTCGGCCATGCCGATGCCTCGGCGCTGACCGCTCTCGGCCTGCATGCGCTTCAGCATCGCGGCCAGGAAGCGGCGGGCATCGTCTCTTTCGATGGCAAGCGCTTCCATCAGGAACGCCATATGGGCCTCGTCGGCGATCATTATACCGATCCCGCAACGCTTGCCCGCCTGCCCGGCTCCATCGCCATTGGCCACACCCGTTATTCCACCACGGGCGAAGTGGCGATGCGCAACGTGCAGCCGCTGTTTGCCGAACTGGAAGAAGGCGGTATTTCCATTGCCCATAACGGCAACTTCACCAATGGCCTGACGCTTCGCCGCCAGATCATCGCCACCGGCGCCATCTGCCAGTCGACATCGGATACCGAAGTCGTGCTGCACCTCATCGCCCGCTCGCGCCACTCCTCCACCGCCGATCGTTTCATCGATGCTATCCGCCAGATGGAAGGCGGTTATTCGATGCTGGCCATGACGCGCACCAAGCTGATTGCCGCACGCGACCCGATCGGCATTCGCCCGCTGGTCATGGGCGAGCTTGATGGCAAGCCGATTTTCTGCTCGGAAACCTGCGCTCTCGACATCATCGGCGCGAAATTCGTCCGAGACGTGGAAAATGGCGAAGTCATCATCTGCGAAATCCAGCCGGATGGTTCGATCACCATCGATGCGCGCAAACCGTCGAAGCCCCAGCCCGAACGTCTCTGCCTGTTCGAATATGTCTATTTCGCCCGTCCCGATTCCGTCGTCGGCGGCCGCAACGTCTATACGACGCGCAAGAACATGGGCATGAACCTTGCCAAGGAAGCACCGCTGGAAGCCGATGTCGTTGTCCCGGTTCCCGATGGCGGCACGCCGGCAGCACTCGGTTTTGCGCAGGAAAGCGGTATTCCCTTCGAATATGGCATCATCCGCAACCACTATGTCGGCCGCACCTTCATTGAGCCGACGCAGCAGATCCGCGCTTTCGGCGTCAAGCTGAAGCATTCGGCCAACCGGGCGATGATCGAAGGCAAGCGTGTGGTGCTGGTGGATGATTCCATCGTGCGCGGCACGACATCGGTCAAGATCGTGCAGATGATCCGCGAAGCCGGCGCCAAGGAAGTTCATATCCGCGTTGCCAGCCCGATGATTTTCCATCCGGATTTCTACGGCATCGACACGCCTGATGCCGACAAGCTGCTCGCCAACCAATATGCCGATGTCGAGGCGATGGCGAAATTCATCGGCGCCGATTCGCTGGCTTTCCTGTCGATCGATGGTCTTTACCGCGCCGTCGGCGGCGAGAATCGCAATCATGCGCGGCCGCAGTTCACGGACCATTATTTCACCGGCGACTATCCGACCCGCCTTCTCGACCAGAATGGCGAGGCGATGGGCAGCAAGATTTCCATGCTGGCCAGCAACGGCTGATAGCCCGAAACAACAAGCGGCCGCCGGCTTCCGGGGCCGCTTTTTTCTTGCCTTTTGTTTAGGCCGTCCCATGCGACGATTTAATCGCTTGCAGCCGGCCGCTGTGGCTTCGTAAAAGGAGGCGCAATCATTTCGGAGGGGCAGCATGACCATCAATCTCAAGGGCCGGATCGCGCTCGTCACCGGCGCTTCGCGCGGCATCGGTTATTTCACGGCGCTGGAACTGGCCAAGGCCGGCGCGCATGTCATCGCCTGCGCCCGCACGGTCGGCGGCCTTGAGGAGTTGGACGACGCCATCAAGGCCGTTGGCGGCACTGCAACGCTGGTTCCCTTCGATCTCTCCGACATGAACGCCATCGATGCGCTGGGGGCCAATATATTCGAGCGCTGGGGCAAGCTCGATATTCTGGTCGCCAATGCCGGCGTTCTCGGTGTCATCTCGCCGGTCGGCCACATCGAGGCCAAGGTCTTCGAGCGGGTCATGACCATCAATGTCACCGCCACATGGCGGCTGATCCGCTCGGTTGAACCGCTGCTGCTGAGATCGGATGCTGGCCGCGCGCTGATCCTGTCTTCGGGTGCCGCGCATAGCTGTCGTCCCTTCTGGGGTGTCTATTCCACCTCCAAGGCTGCGGTGGAAGCACTCGCCCGCACCTGGGCCGCAGAGACCGAAAAAAGCGCACTGCGCATCAACAGCATCAATCCCGGCGCCACACGCACCGCAATGCGCGCCCAGGCCATGCCCGGCGAAGACCCGGCCACCGTGCCGCATCCGTCAGAGGTTGCCGCCGCCATTCTTCCGCTTGCCTCGCCGGAGCTTACCGAGACCGGCAAGCTCTTTGTCGTGCGCGACGGGAAATTCGTGGACTACCGCCAGCCGGAGTGACTATTTCATGCTTCGGCAGCCGATGCAGTCACCACGGATGCTCTTGACCGGACGGCACCGCCGCGCCATAAGGCAAGACATGAAAATAACGATCTGCACCTGCTGCTGAATAAATTTTGCTGGTTCGCCGCCGGCCAGATCGTTTTCGTCTCCCCGCAAGGTCCAACAGACAAACGGTCCGGTCAGGACAATTGACTGCCTTTAGGGAACACCCGCATGTCCTTGCGCCTCAAATTCCACAATACCCTGACACGCGAAAAGGCGGAATTTGCGCCGATCGATGCTGATAATGTGCGCATGTATGTCTGCGGCCCGACCGTTTATGATTTTGCCCATATTGGCAATGCGCGCCCGGTCATCGTGTTCGATGTTCTCTACCGGCTGCTGCGTCACGTCTATGGCGAGACCCATGTGACCTATGCCCGCAACATCACCGACCTCGATGACAAGATCAATGCGCGGGCGCTGCGCGACTATCCGCATCTGCCGCTCAACGACGCCATCCATGCGGTGACGAAGAAGACCGCCGACCAGTTCCACGAGGATGTGGCCATGCTCGGCTGCCTTCCGCCGACCGTCGAACCGCGCGCCACCGACTATATTGCCGAGATGATCGACCTCATCGAAAAACTGATCGCCCGCGGCCATGCCTATACGGCGGGCGGCGAGGTGCTGTTCGACACCCGGTCGATGGCCGATTACGGCCAGCTTTCGAAGCGGCCTCTGGACGAACAGCAGCCGGGTGCACGCGTTGCGGTGGAAGCCCACAAGAAGACATCAGGCGATTTCGTGCTGTGGAAACTGTCGTCGCACAATGAGCCGGGCTGGGAAAGTCCCTGGGGCCGTGGCCGTCCCGGCTGGCACATCGAATGCTCGGCCATGGCCGGTCGCTACCTCGGCGAGGTGTTCGACATTCACGGCGGCGGGCTCGACCTCATCTTCCCGCATCATGAGAACGAAATCGCACAATCGCGCTGCGCCCATGGCACGCATGTCATGGCCAATGTGTGGATGCATAACGGCTTCGTGCAGGTGGAAGGCCGCAAGATGTCGAAGTCCGAAGGCAACTTCGTGACCATCTACGAATTGCTGCATACGGAGAAATTCGGCGGCCGGAAATGGCCGGGCGAGGTTCTGCGCCTTGCGATGCTGATGACGCATTACCGCGAACCGATCGACTTTTCGGTGAAGCGCCTGGAAGAAGCCGAACGCCTGCTTTCCAAGTGGCCTGCGGCCGATGCCTCAGAGGCGGCACCGGATGAAACCGTGCTCGAAGCGCTTGCCGACGATCTCAACACGGTTGCCGCCGTGCAGGCGCTGCACGCCCTGGCCCACGCCGCCAATGTGGACCCGTCCAGGCTGCCGGCCTTTGCGGCCAGCGCCGCATTGCTCGGCGTTTTGCCAAAGAAGGCGGAAGTGGATGAGGCCATCGTTTCGGCTGTCGATGCGCTGGTGGAGTTGCGGCTTGAGATGCTGAAGGCGAAGAACTTTGCGGAGGCGGACCGGTTGCGCGACGAGCTTTCCGAGAAGGGGATTCAGCTGAAGGATGGCAAGGACAAGGAGACCGGGGAGCGGACGACGACGTGGGAGTTGAAGCGGTAATTTGCTGCTTCGGCTAGAGGCTCACCCCCCTCTGCCCTGCCGGGCATCTCCCCCTCAAGGGGGGAGATCGACCTGCGGCAAGGTCTCGCCCATCTCGAAGCTTGAGAGTGGAGTGGCGGTAGAGCGTCTTGCTGATCTCCCCCCTTGAGGGGGAGATGCCCGGCAGGGCAGAGGGGGGTAAGCCCCACGACACGCCCTTGCTTTCACCCACACCATACTCCAATCTCGCGGCACCCCATCAAGCTGCGAGCATCTCAATGCCCCACGCCAAGGTCGAGCTGAAACACCGGGAATATGCCCGGCAGATGCGAAAAGCCATGACCGACGCAGAACTGAAGCTTTGGAACGCCGTCCGCGCTCATCGTCTCGAAGGTATGGCCTTCAGACGCCAGCTACCTGTCGCCGGATATATCGTTGATTTCGCCTGCCCCTCGCATAAGATCATCGTCGAGCTCGATGGGTTGCAGCACTCGGAAGATGCTGCGGCAAGCTATGATCACCAGAGAACACAGACGTTTGAGGAACTTGGCTGGACCGTCCTCCGCTTCTGGAACGATGATATCCTGAAAGACATAGACAATGTCTGTCTCCACATTATCCGAACGGTAAAGGAGAACCAACCATGACCACCCATACCGGCGGATGCCAGTGCGGCGCGATCCGTTTTCGCGCCATCGGTGATCTGAAAGACAGTTCGATCTGTCATTGCCGCATGTGCCAGAAGGCTTTCGGGGCTTATTATGCGCCGCTGGTCTCCGTACGCGACGTTGAATTCGAATGGACGCGTGGTGAGCCGAAGCGCTTCCAGTCCTCCAGCGTGGTCAAGCGCGGCTTCTGCCCGGAATGCGGAACGCCGCTAACCTATGAGGCGCCGGATGGCATGGCGGTGGCGGCCGGGGCATTCGATGATCCCGCGGCACTGCCGCCGACCATTCAGTGGGGAGTGGAGCGCAAGATCGATTTCGTCGACAGCATCCACACGCTTCCTGCCGTTCCAACAGAAGACGACCTGACGCAGGTGGACTATCTTGCCGATCTCGTTTCCTATCAACATCCCGACCATGACACTGAAAGCTGGCCACCGGAGAGCGGAAAATGAATGAAGCGGGCTTTTCCGGCGGCTGCCAGTGCGGTGCCGTGCGTTTCCATGCGGGCAAGCTTGGCCGGGCCTCCATCTGCCATTGCCGCATGTGCCAGAAACATTTCGGCAATTTCTTCGGTGCGCTGGTCAGCGCCGATCAGGCGCATCTGGTCTGGACACGCGGCCAGCCTGCCCTCTTCCGCTCCTCAACCAAAATCCATCGCGGTTTCTGCAACAAATGCGGCACGCCGCTGACCTATCATTATCCGGGAGGCGTGGAGATCGCCATCGGCGCTTTCGATGAACCGGAGCGGATCGAGCCGCAGGTGCAGGTCAACTTTCACAAGCGCATGCCGTGGATCGAGCAGCTGTTTTCCAAACCGGCCGTGGATCAGGGCGTGGACGAGGCGGAGATCAACTCCTATCAGCATCCGGATCACGACACTCAAGTCTGGCCGCCGGAAGAAGGTCGCTGATGGGCGAACTGACGGGCTTTTCCGGCGGATGCCAGTGCGGCGCAGTGCGTTACCGGATCGAGGGCGGGTTGCGTTATCCGCATCTGTGCCATTGCCGCATGTGCCAGAAGGCATCAGGCAACTATTTCATGCCGCTTGCGGCAAGTACCCTCACGCAGTTTGAGATGACCCGCGGCGAGGCATCATGGTTCCAGTCTTCCGACCATGTGCGCCGCGGTTTCTGCGGTCGTTGCGGCACGCCGCTCTTCTATGACATGCCGGGGGCCGATTTCATCAATATCACCCTCGGTTCGCTGGATGAGCCGCAGCGGATAAGACCCGAAGCGCAGTCCAATCTTGCCAGCAAGATGCACTGGTTTTCCGAGCTCGACGGCTTGCCGGTCGAGCCGGAACCTGCAACGGATGACGCGCCCGCGCCGGTGAACAGCCGGCAGCATCCGGACCAAGACACGGCCAAATGGCCACCAGAGGATATTGACCCATGACCGAAGAATTGCGCGGCTTTTACCCCGAGATCGAACCTTTCGAGACCGGCATGCTCGATGTCGGCGATGGGCATGTGATCTATTGGGAACGGGTGGGCACACGCGGTGCGAAACCGGCGATTTTCCTGCATGGCGGCCCGGGTGGCGGGGTGAACCCCACGCATCGCCGCGTTTTTGATCCGGCGCTGTATGACGTCATCCTGTTCGATCAGCGCGGCTGCGGCCGCTCCATCCCCCATGCGGAACTGGAGGCCAACACCACCTGGCATCTGGTCGCTGACATTGAAAGGCTGCGCGAGCTTTGCGGCTTTGAAAAATGGCTGGTTTTCGGCGGGTCCTGGGGCTCGACGCTGGCGCTCGCCTATGCCGAGACCCATCCAAACCACGTCAGCGAACTCGTCCTGCGCGGCATCTACACTGTCACCCGGCCGGAACTGGACTGGTACTACCAGTTTGGCGTTTCGGAAATGTATCCGGACCAGTGGGAAAAATTCATCGCGCCCATCCCGGAAGCTGAGCGCGGCGAGATGATGCAGGCCTATAATCGCTATCTCACCGGCGCTGACGAGGCAAAGAAGCTTGAGTGCGCCAAGGCATGGAGCCAGTGGGAAGGCGCGACCATCGAGCTCGTTACCGATCCTGACCGCGTCGAGGATTTCGGCGAGGACAAATATGCCATCGCTTTTGCGCGCATCGAGAACCACTTCTTCGTTAATGCCGGCTGGCTGGAAGAAGGGCAACTGCTGCGCGATGCCGGCAAGCTCAAGGATATTCCTGGTGTCATCGTGCACGGGCGTTACGACATGCCCTGCCCGCTGAAATATGCCTGGCAGCTGGCCAAGGCCTGGCCGAAGGCGGATTTCCACATTATCGAGGCGGCTGGACACGCGATGAGTGAGCCCGGCATTCTTGACCAGCTGATCCGCGCCAACGATCACTTTGCCGGGAAATAAGAGTCTTTTCAGCGACTTGAAACGGCCGGGTGAGACAATGAATCACGCGGGATTTCCCGCGTGAATCCCCCGGACGGTTACCATGGCAGCTTATTTCAAGAGCAAAGCGCCTGTTATTCATGCAGTTTTTCTCATGAACCCTTCACGGAAATGAATTGGCCGCCACTGTGGCGATCCGCTATAAAACGCCATCCGAACAATTTTGGCGGCACTCCCCATGGCACTCGACAAATCGCTCCCGGCCCAAGAGGGCGGCGACAGCGCGCGCGGTTTTGCTTTCGCGCTCTCCGCATATCTGCTGTGGGGCTTTCTTCCCTTTTACATGAAAGCGGTTGCGCATATTTCGCCAATCGAAGTCATCGTGCATCGCGTCATCTGGTCTGTACCGATCGCGGCGGTCGTGCTGATTGCGCTCGGGCGCACGGCGGAAATCCGCTCAGCACTGAAAAACCCGAAGATGCTGGCCATGGCGAGCCTCACCGCCGCCCTCATCAGCATCAACTGGGGCGTCTATATCTGGTCGATCGGCGCGGGGCGTGCGCTTGATGCCGCACTTGGCTATTTCATCAATCCGCTGTTCAGCATCTTTCTGGGTGCCGTGCTGCTGAAGGAAAAGCTCTACCCGGCGCAGATCGCCGCCATCAGCCTCGTGGCGGTCGCGGTGGCGATCCTCACCTGGCATGCCGGCAGCCTGCCCTGGGTGTCCATCGCGCTTACTGTCTCCTGGGGTTTTTACGCCTTTTTCCGCAAGACATTGCCGATTGGTGCGACGCAGGGCTTCCTGCTGGAAGTCATGCTCCTGTCCATTCCGGCCGTGCTGGTCATGGCCTGGCTGGGCTTCAGCGGACAGGCCCATTTCATGGGCGGCAATTCTGCCGACACCTGGCTTCTGGCAGCAAGCGGCGTGATCACCGCCGTTCCGCTCATTCTCTACGGCAATGGCGCAAAGCTGCTGCGGCTGTCGACCATCGGCATCATGCAATATATCGCGCCGACGATGATCTTCCTCATCGCCATCTTCGTCTTCAAGGAGCCGTTCGACATGGTGCGCATGGCCGCCTTTGCGATGATCTGGGTAGCGCTGGCGATCTATACCGGCTCAAGCCTGATGCGGCTCAAGCGGTAATCCAGACTGCTTCCCCCCGTTCCCTTACTCATCACGGGAATGAGGAGAGGTGGTCAATAATCCACCAGCAATTGCGGGTTCGCATCATAACCGAAACGCGGCTTGACGCCGAGAAGGCCCGCCGTCTGGGCGATGATTTCGCGGGTCATGGGGGCTGCGGTGGAGGCCGCCGTGCGCCCGCCGTTCACGCCGGTCCTCGGAGCGTCGATCATCGTCAGCACGACATATTTCGGCCTATGCATGGGAAAACCGGCCACGAAGGCGTTGAAATTGATATCCTTGGCGTAACGGCCGTTGATCACCTTGTCGGCGGTTCCGGTCTTGCCGCCCACATGAAATCCTTCCACCTGCGCGCCGCGGCCGGAGCCCTTGATACCGTTCCAGTTGAACAGGTAACGCATATCGGCACTCGTCCTGTCGTTGATGACGGTGCGCGCGAGCGATGCGGCAGCTTCTTTCGAACGTGGCAGGAAGGTCGGCGAAATCAGGTTTCCGCCATTGATCAGCGCGGCGGCGGCCACCGCCGTCTGCAACGGCGTGGTGGCAACGCCATGGCCGAAAGAGATGGTGACGGAATTGATCTTCTTCCAGTTTTTCGGCTGGGTGGGTGTCGCCACACCCGGCATTTCCGTGTCCATTCTGGTAAGCAGCCCGAGTTTCGTCAGGAACTGCTGGTGGCCTTCGACGCCGACCTTGTCGGCCACCGCCGCCGTGCCGATATTCGATGAATATTGAAACACTTCCGGAATGGAGAGCGGCCGGTTCCGGCCCTTGAAATCCTTGATGGTGAAGCCGCCCATGCGGATCGGCCGCGACGCATCGACCACCGAATTCAGCGTGATCGCCCCCGCATCCAGCCCCATGGCCAGCGTGAAGCTCTTGAAGGTGGAGCCCATCTCGAAGGTGGCGTTGCTCATCCGGTTGAACCAGCCCTTCTCATACTCCTTGTCGATGCTGCCATCGGCAAGGGTGCGGGAAGGTTCGTTCGGATCGTAATCCGGCACGGAGGCCATGGCCAGCACCTCGCCCGTCTCCACATCGAGGATTACTGAGCCCGCCGCTTCGGCCTGATAGGCGCTTTTCGCCTTCACGACGACTTCACGGACGATGTTCTGCACCCTGAGATCGATGGAGAGCCGCACCGGCTCCAGTGGCGCGCCGCTGGCAAGACCCACGGCGCGCAGATCGGCAAGGCCCTGCTGGTCGAGGTAACGCTCCATGCCGGCAAGGCCCTGATTATCGACATTCACGTGGCCGATAATGTGCGAAGCGGTGGGGCCACCCGGATAAAAGCGCCGCTTTTCCGGCCGGAAGCCGATGCCCGGTATGCCGAGGTTGAGAATATCCGCCTGCTGCCGGGGCGTCAGCTGACGTCGCAGCCACTGGAAGCCGGTATCCGAGCGCAATCGGCGGTGCGTGTCGCGCCAGTCGAGATTGGGGATGACGGTCGCCAGCTTCTCCACCACCTCATCCGGATCGACCACCCGGCGCGGATCGGCATAAAGCGACACCATGTTGAGATCGGTGGCCAGGAGCTTGCCGTTGCGGTCAACGATATCAGGCCGTGACGCGACGGCGGTGGCGCCGGTGTTGATCCAGGCGGTTGCGACGGGGTCCGCAAGTCCATATTGAACGAGGCGCGCAGCCACGACCGCATAGATGGCGATGAAGACGGCGATCAGGATACCGAGCCGCATTCGCGTATCCACCCGGCGGCGGGCGCCGGCGCCAAGCACGCCTTCCCTGCCCCGCAGCGGGCTTCTCTGAACAATGAAATGCGCCCGGCTTTTAAGCCGCACCACAAAAGCAATCATTTCCTGATGCACCCAATCTCATGGCGGCGAAACGAGAGTCCGCGACAGCCAACGCCTTGGTGACGCTGGCACAGGATCAGTCGCGGGGCCATGAAAAGAGCGGGCGGAGCGATGCCGCTGTTAAATCTGTATTAATATACACTTAAAATTATAATGAAGCGCGTGGCGGTTCATTAACGATTTTTCGGTGCGCGACGCATGCCGTTATCCCGAAACCGCTGCACGCTCTCGAATGACATGTGTCAGAGGCGGGAAATGACCGAAGGGTCGCCTTCCGGGTTCTGCTGGGCCAGCGCCCGGTCGATGATGGCGGGCACGATGTCCTTCACCTCGTCGACGACAAGCGGGTTCAACAGGTGGGCGCGGTGGATGAAACCCTGGTCGCGCATGTGCTGCACCAGTTCCAGCATCGGGTTCCAGAAGCCGTTGATATTGGCAAAGACCATCGGCTTGGCGTGACGGCCGAGCTGCGCCCAGGTCATGATCTCGACGATCTCCTCCAGCGTGCCGACACCACCCGGCAGGGTTACGAAGGCATCCGAGCGCTCGAACATCATATGTTTGCGCTCATGCATGTCCTTGGTAACGACAAGCTCGTTCAATTGTCCGAGAGAATGGCGCGTTGCCTCCATATCGACCAGAAATTCCGGTATGATGCCGGTTACTTCGCCGCCATTGGACAGAACGCCGCTGGCAACCGCGCCCATGATGCCCTTGGTGCCGCCGCCGTAAACGAGGCGGATGCCGTTTTCGGCAATGGATTTCCCAAGCGCGCGGCCTGCTTCCATATGAGCTGGATCACGTCCGGGCTGGGAGCCGCAATAAACGCAGATGGATCGAATCGCTGTATTTTTGTCCGTCATGAGAGGAAGGAACTATGCGGGATGCTGCACGTCAAGAAAATTTGGGAAATCCCTTGTAAATATGGCCTTTTGGCCACACGCCGCTTGTCTGGCGCAAGGTAAGACGCTAGCAATCTCAACTCGTGTGAAAAGCTTGAAATACCCGGAGATTCCAGGATGAAAAACAATAAAGCCGGTTTGCTGGCGCTGATCGTGCTGGGCATCGCGTCCCTGCTCATGATCTTTTTCGTCCTGCCGAGGATTTCCAACGACGGCAAACCGATCGGTGACGCCATCAACGAGGCGGGCAACGCCGTGAAGAACAGCGTCGAAATGGGCGGCGACAAGGCGGGCGACATCCTGTCCGACGCTGCCGAGGAAACCGCCAATATCGCCGACAAGGTCGGGCGTCTTGCGGCCTCTGCAACCCAGTCGATCAAGGATCTGACAACGCTTTTCGCCGACAGCAAGGTTCCCTCCGACGCCGATTTCGCAGCGGCGCGCAAAAAGGTCGAAGCTTCGCTCAAAGAGCTGACCAATATCGAAATCCCGGAATCGCTGGACGAAACGACGTCGCGGCTGATCACCACGGCGCGCACGGCGGCCGAACGCACCACGGCCTTCCTGCGCGGCCTGCCCGACAATGCGGCAGCGGCCGCAGCCCAGATCCGCCGCCTGGCAGGTGTTTTCGCCGGGACCGACGATGGCGCAGCGCAGCCGGCACAGCCCGCCGCCGCACCTGCCGTCCCAGCACCGGCCGGTGCTGCCCAGGCAACGCCCGGCGTACCGACCTTTGACGTGTTGCGCGTCGAGCCGGATGGTTCGGCTGTGGTCGCCGGCAAGGCGCAGCCGGGTGCCAAGCTCGAAATTCTCAGCAATGGCAAGGTGATCGCCCAGACCACCATCGACGGCACCGGCGATTTCGCCGCGGTTTTCGACAATCCCCTGCCACCGGGTGACCATGAGCTGGTGCTGCGCTCCACCGACACCAGCGGCAAGGCAACACAATCCGAAGAAGTGGCAACCGTTTCGGTGCCCAACAGCAAGGCCGGCGAACTTCTGGCGATGGTTTCCAGGCCCGGTGAAGCAAGCCGCGTGCTGGCGATGCCGGAGGCCGCACCTCCGGCACTGCAGACCGAACAATCGGGACAGCCCGCAGCGGCACCCACCGAAACCGGCAATGCCGCCACCACGCCTGCAGCCGTTGCCGGAGTGACGGCGCCGCCTGCTGCCGGTTCCGTTCCGGCTCAGGCAGCTGCCTCGACCGTTCAGGTCACAGCCGTGGAATTTGAAGGATCGAAGATTTTCGTTGCGGGTTCCGCGCCCGCCGGTTCGACCGTACGCGCATTGGTCGATGACCGGGAGATCGGCAAGAGCGTTACGGAAGCCTCCGGGCATTTCGTCGTCGAGGGTGATGTCGATCTTGCCGTTGGCAGCCATATCGTCACCGTCGAGGAACTGAATGCCGACGGCACGGTGAAGCTGCGCGTACGTGTTCCCTTCGAGCGGCCGCAGACCGATCAGGCAACCGTTGCCATGCAGGCGCCCACCGCTTCGCCCGCCGCCACCGCAGTCGCGCCGGCTGAAAACCAGAGCACGGCAAGCGACCGCGCCACATTTGAAAAGCTGCGTGACGACGTTTCCAAGGCTTTCGGCATTCTTTCCAATCTCTACAAGGATCAGGCGACGCCGGCGCTCGATCAGGCAATTGCCGGCCGCTCCGCGGTGGTGATTGGCCTGAAATCGCTCTCCGAGTTCCGCACCGCCGCGGCAACAGAGCCAGCCTTCACCGCCTTTGCAGGTGGCATCACCGCCAAGGCGCGTGATCTGCTGGCATCGGTCGAGGCATGGCCGAATGATGTGGCGGCCATCGGCAAGGGCATCGCATCGCTCGCCAGCCGGTTGACCGAACTCCACATTACGGCGCCAGCCGCGCCCGCGCCGCCAGCGCCCGCCGGTCCGCAGACCTTCGAGCAGGCCCCGCTTGCCGAAAGCCAGAACAGCGTCATCATCCGCCGCGGCGATACGCTGTGGCAGATTTCCCGGCGTGTTTATGGACAGGGCGTGCGTTACACGACGATCTACCTCGCCAATGAGGACCAGATCAAAAACCCTGATCTCATCGAGCCCGGTCAGATTTTCGGTGTACCGGAAAAGGCCCTGCCGAATGCGGAGGAACTTCACCGCAAACGGCTGAAGGGCGGCTCTTAAGGCGCTGAAGAGGTTGCGGTGAACCCGCGACAATCCCACCTGTGACAAGCACGGCGGCGAAAGCCGCCGTCCTGCTGTCGGCTTCCGGCAGTGACCGGAGAGAATGATGGCCACGAAGAAAAAAACCATTTCGGCGGATTCCAGCAATCCCACCCAGACCCTGATCAATCTCTGGCCCTATATGTGGCCTGAAGGACGTCTGGACCTGAAGATGCGGGTGGTCTGGGCCACCGTGTTCCTAGTTGTCGCCAAACTGGTGCTGATCCTCGTCCCCTATTTTTTCAAATGGGCGACGGATGCGCTGAACGGCAGACTGGACATGGCAGGGCTGGTTCCGGCCTTCCTGCTCGGCGCGGTCGCTCTGGTCATCGCCTATAATCTGACGCGGCTGATACAGGTCGGGCTCAACCAACTGCGCGATTCGCTGTTTGCCAGCGTCGGCCAGCATGCCGTGCGCCAGCTCGCTTACAGAACCTTCGTGCACATGCACCGGCTTTCGCTGCGCTTCCATCTGGAGCGCAAGACCGGCGGGCTTTCGCGGGTTATCGAGCGTGGCACCAAGGGCATCGAAACCATTGTCCGTTTCACCATTCTCAACACCGCGCCGACCTTCATCGAATTCCTGCTGACGGCTGTTATTTTCTGGTCGTCATATGGGTTTTCCTATGTGCTGGTCACCGTCATCACCGTCTGGGCCTATATCTGGTTCACCGTGCGAGCCAGCAACTGGCGCATCTCCATTCGCCGCGCCATGAATGACAGCGACACCGACGCCAATACCAAGGCAATCGACTCGCTTCTGAACTTCGAGACCGTCAAATATTTCGGTAACGAGGAGATGGAGGCGAAGCGCTTCGACGTTGCGATGGAGCGTTACGAAAAATCGGCGATCTCGATCTGGACATCGCTCGGCTGGCTGAACTTCGGCCAGGGTGTGATCTTCGGCATCGGTTCCACCGTCATGATGGTGATGTCGGCGCTGGCCGTGCAGCGCGGCGAACAGACCATCGGCGATTTCGTCTTCGTCAATGCGCTGCTGCTGCAGCTTTCCGTGCCGCTGAACTTCATCGGTTTCGTTTACCGCGAAATCCGCCAGGGTCTGACCGACATAGAGCAGATGTTCGACCTTCTCGAGGTCGAGGCCGAGGTTACCGACAAGGCGGATGCGAAACCGCTTGGCGCCGGCCCCGGCGCCATCTCGTTCCGCGACGTGCATTTTGCCTATGATCCGGAAAGGCCGATTTTGAAGGGCGTTTCCTTCGATGTCCCCGCCGGCAAGACGGTGGCGATCGTCGGGCCCTCGGGGGCAGGAAAATCGACGATCTCGCGGCTGCTTTATCGTTTCTACGATATTCAGGAAGGCGCCGTCACAATCGACGGGCAGGATATTCGCGACGTGACGCAAAAGAGCCTGCGTTCGGTGATCGGCATGGTTCCGCAGGATACCGTACTGTTCAACGACACGCTCGCCTACAACATCCGCTACGGCCGCCCCTCGGCAACGCAGGAGGATGTCATGGCCGCAGCGGATGCGGCGCAGATCAGCGCCTTCATCGGCAAGCTGCCGGAGGGTTACGCCACCATGGTCGGCGAACGGGGCCTGAAACTGTCGGGTGGTGAAAAGCAGCGCGTGGCGATTGCCCGGACCATCCTCAAGGCCCCGCCGATCCTCATTCTCGACGAGGCGACTTCAGCGCTCGATACGCATACCGAACAGGAAATCCAGAGCGCGCTCGACATCGTCTCGAAAAACCGCACCACACTGGTCATCGCCCATCGTCTTTCCACAGTCATCCACGCGGACGAAATCATCGTGCTGAAGGAAGGCCAGATCGCCGAGCGTGGAACACATGCTTCGCTGATGGCGCAGAACGGCCTCTACGCCTCGATGTGGAGCCGCCAGCGCGAAGCCATCCGGGCGGAAGAGATGCTGCGCCATGTTCGCGAAACCGACGATCTCGGCGTTGTGGACCGCGGCGAACCGGCGCATTGACGGGCATAAACCCCGGGGAACCGGGATCGCAGATCCGCCGGGCCATTGCCGGGCGGGTCGTTTGGCTGTAACCAGCTAGGCAAAATTTGTCGCATTGCCGTGTGGATCGTGTCGTATCACGACCACATATAGACGTGACAACGGAAACCGGAGCAAGGAATCTCATGAGTCTGTTCGACACCATTCGCAACACCATCGTACCGATCCACAAGGAAGGTTACGTCTTTGTCGCCGCCTTCTTCGTCGCGTCGCTGGTGCTCGGCTGGATTTCCGAACCGCTATTCTGGGTCGGTCTCGTGCTGACGGCCTGGTGCGCCTATTTCTTTCGCGACCCCGAGCGCGTTACACCACAGGATGACGACCTGATCATCAGCCCCGCCGACGGCAAGGTTTCCGCCGTGCAGACCGTCGTTCCGCCGCTGGAGCTGGAACTCGGCAAGGAGCCGATGGTGCGCATCTCGGTATTCATGAACGTGTTCAACTGCCATGTGAACCGCGCCCCGGTACGCGGCCGCATCGTCAATGTCGCCTATCGCCCCGGCCTCTTCCTCAATGCGGAAGTGGACAAGGCTTCTGAAGACAATGAGCGCAACGGTCTCGTCATCGAGACGGCGCATGGCAAGGTCGGCGTGGTGCAGATCGCCGGCATGGTTGCCCGCCGTATCGTCTGCTGGGTCAAGCCGAATGAACCTGTTGATGCCGGTGAGCGTTTCGGCCTTATCCGTTTCGGTTCGCGTCTCGACATCTTCCTGCCGGAAGGTTTCCAGCCACGCGTTTCCGTCGGCCAGACGGCGATTGCCGGTGAAACCGTGCTTGCCGAATTCGGCTCCGCCAAGGGCCCGGTCATCAGCCGCCGCGGCTGATGATAATCAGGAAGGGCATGCGCCATGGAAACGCCGATCATCGAGCCGCAACAGAACGGAAAACAGGAGAGCCGCAAGGATAGCGGCCGGGGACCACGCCTGCGGGAAATTCCCTTCCGCCTCGTGATACCCAATCTCATCACCGTTCTGGCCATCTGTGCGGGCCTGAGCGGCGTTCGCCTCGCCATCGAAGGCCGCTTTGAGCTGGCCGTTGGCATGGTGCTGCTCGCCGCCTTCCTCGACGGCATCGACGGGCGCATCGCCCGCATGATGAAGGCGACATCCAAATTCGGCGAACAGATGGATAGTCTGGCGGACATCGTCAATTTCGGTGTCGCCCCTGCCCTGGTGGTCTATGCCTATCTGCTCGATCAGGCACGCTCCATCGGCTGGATCGCCGCGCTCATCTATGTCATTGCCGCCGGCCTGCGCCTGGCACGCTTCAACGTGATGATCGAACGGCCGGTGAAAGCGCCCTGGCAGAACGAATTCTTCGTGGGTGTTCCGGCTCCCATGGGCGCCATGCTGGTGCTTCTGCCGGTCTATCTCGGCTTCCTCGGCGTGGAGCCGGACAAGCCCTTCGCCTACGTCGCCGCCGCCTATACCGTACTGATCGGTTATCTCCTCATCAGCCGTTTGCCGGTCTGGTCGGGAAAATCAGGCACCAGCCGCATTCGCCGCGATCTGGTGCTGCCGATGATCCTCGTCGTCGTGCTTTATGTGGCGATGTTGATGAGCTTCACCTGGGAAGTGCTGGTTCTGACGGTTGCCGCCTATCTCGTCTTCATTCCCATCAGCGCGCGCCTGTGGCACCGCCGCTACGGCACGCTGACCATCGAAGAAGACGCGCATGATGATGCGAATGGCGGAAACGGCCTCGATCGCGGCATTTGAAACCATAGGTTTATTTTTCCCGCAGGACCTTGCCGGCGGATGTGGCGCAAAATGTCGCATCCCCAAAAGCCGGCTTCATTTTTTTTCGCCTCGAATCCGTCAAGATTACCCCCGAAAAAGGGGCTTCACACGCTTCGCACAGGCGAATGGCGTGAATTATGGAGAAGAGAAATGACGAACGAGACGAAGGCACAGCCGCAGGCGAAGCCGGACCTCAAAAGCCACTACCGCCCGCTCGGACTGAAGGCCGTGGCGGCCGCAGCCCTGATGCTGAAGCGCAAGCCAGTCGTCAAACCCGCCTGAAAACATTCAGTTTTTTGGCCAGCGGTTTTCGGATCAACTGGTGGATCGGGTCTAGAATCAACATTCCCCGACAGAATTTCAGCAATCGCGCGGCGCCTTTAACGGCGCCGTTTTTTTATCCGGCATGCAGCATGAACGGCCGGTATTCATAAATTCAGGAACTTTTTGTAACGAAGCAGCAACGAAAGTGAAGTAAAAAGCGCGGCCTCTACGAAACGTCTGTACGAGCGCAAACGTATAGACTAGTGAATAACAAAGAATTTTCTATTTTTCGCAGTTTTTTCCAAAACATTGCATAAGCCGACTTCCCAATCCGCAGACATGCGGATGACGAATATCCGGTGTTCGGGAAAGCGTGCGAAGACAGGCCAGGGGGGCTTGGGACGGCCATGCAGGATAAAATCCTTCTGATTGAAGATTCCGTTGCTCTTTCCATGCTGCTGAAGTCGCGGCTCTCGGAAGAGACCGAAGCCGAGGTCATTCATTGTGACAGCATGGCCGCCGCCGATACGCTGTTGCGCGCCCATGATTTCACGCTGGCGCTGACGGGGCTCAACCTGCCCGACGCACCGAAGGGCGAGATTTTAGCTCTTCTTTCCGAGCACAAGGTGCCGGCGATCGTCTTCACCGCAACGGTGGATGAAGAGGCACGCAAACGTTACGCCGAAAAGAAGATCATCGATTATATCGTCAAGGACGGGCACCGCACCGTCGATGCGGTGGTCAAGACCGTTGACCGGATTTTGACCAACCGGCGCTTTTCCGTTCTGGTGGTCGATGACGCGCGCACGGCGCGTTCCGGCCTGGTGGAAATATTGGAGCGGCAGAATTTCAAGGTCAGCGAGGCCCATTCGGGCAACCGGGCGCTGGAAATCCTGTCGCAGGACCCATCGATCCAGCTCGTCATCACCGATTACCATATGCCTGACATGGACGGTTATGAGCTGACGCGCCGTATCTGCGACAGTCGTTCCTCGGAAGATCTCAGGGTTATCGGCATCTCGTCCTCCACCGACCGGCTGCTTTCGGCAAGCTTCCTGAAGGCAGGCGCATCCGATTTCGTCTATCGCCCCTTCGTGCCGGAAGAATTGCAGTGCCGTATCGACAATAATATCGAAACGCTGAAGCAGCTGAAGCGCCTGCGTGAACTGGCTGAACGCGACCATCTGACCGGCTTGCCGAACCGCCGCTCCTTCTTCGAGCGTACCCGGGCCTTGATGGATATCATCAACGACAACGACGAAAACGGCGCGGTCGCCATTCTCGACATCGACCATTTCAAGAAGATCAACGACACACTCGGGCACGATGCCGGCGACCGGGCGCTGAAAAAGCTTGCCGAACTGCTGCACGACATGTGCCGTGAGAAGCGCCATATTCCCGCCCGCCTCGGCGGCGAGGAGTTCGCCGTGTTCCTGCGCGGGCTTGATGCCCGTGCCGCCTATCAGTTTTGCGAGGAACTGCGCGGCGCTGTTGAAAGCAATGGCCGCCAGCTCAGCGGCAGCAGCCTGGCGCTGACGATTTCGCTCGGCGTGGTGGAAATCGAAAAGGGCGAACCTTTCGACAACCAGCTGAATGCCGCCGATCAGCTGCTCTATCTCGCCAAGGCGAATGGCCGCAACCGGGTGTATTCCGACGTGATGATCCAGGAAGGCTTGCAGAAGATGGGGCAGAACAGCTGAGAGCCCTTCGAATAAGATAGCCGTTTATTGAAAATGGGCGGGTGCCGCTTGTTTCTTCTCCCCGCCGGGGAGAAGTCCGCGGCAGCGGGATGAGGGGGCAAGCTCTCCGTCTCTCGCCGGCGTCGCCCCCTCATCCGCCCCTTCGGGCCACCTTCTCCCCGCCGGGGAGAAGAAATGGGCGGCAACGTCCAGCCGTAAATAACTAGCCTCGCGCGCCACGCAAAGACGTCAAAACAGCGACATCTGCCCTTCATCCTTGGGCGGTTTGATCTTTGCCAGCGGCGCGGTTTCCGGCACCGGCTCGATGAGGTCAGCGCCGACATTGGCGACCTTGTTGACCTTGTCCGACACCGGGATCATCTCGAAGAAATCGTCCTGCGCCGGGCGCATCAGATCGGCCACCTCGCGCGGTTCCTGCGTCTTGCAGTCCAGCCAGCGGCTGAAATCCTCAGGCGCGATGACAACAGGCATGCGGTCGTGAATACGCCCGATCGCGGCATTGGCGGCGGTGGTGAGAATTGCACCGGTATCGACTTCCGAGCCATCGGCTGAGGACCATGTTTCCATAAGGCCGGCAAAGGCGACGATGCCGCCGTTTTTCGGGCGGATGAAATAGGGCTGCGGCTTGCCGCCCTCCTCCTTCGGCGGTCGTCGCCACTCATAAAAGCCAGTGGCGGGAATGAGCACACGGCGATGGCGCATGGCGGCGCGGAAGGATGCCTTGTCGATGGCGGTTTCCGAACGCGCGTTGATGAGCAAGGGAAAATCCTTGGGATCCTTCACCCAGCCCGGCAGGAAACCCCAGCGGACCAGCACGGCCCGGCGGTTGGGCAGGTTGCTGCCGCGCTCCTGCCGCTCGCCTTCCAGCACCACCAGAACCGGTTGCGTGGGCGCGATGTTGAAACGGGCGGGGAAATCCTCAAGCCCGATCAGGTCGAGATAATCGGCGATTTCTTCCGGCGTCGCCTTCAGGACAAAACGTCCACACATGATCTTCTCCTCAGGCGCGTGGGCCGAACAGAATGACGGCCGTGCCGGCAAGGCAGACGGCGCCGCCGGCGACATCCCATTTATCCGGCAGCTGCCCTTCAACGCCCCAGAGCCAGAGAAGCGATGCGGCGATGTAAATCCCGCCATAGGCGGCATAGGCTCTGCCCGCCGTCTCGGTCGGCACCAGTGCCAGCAGCCAGGCAAATGCGGCAAGCGACAGCATGCCCGGCAATAATATCCAGACCGGCTTGCCGAGTTTCAGCCAGGCCCAGAAGGCGAAGCAACCGGCGATTTCCGCAAGTGCCGCCAATACATAGATAAGATAGACCTTCATTCCACCGTCTTCTGCGTGCACAATAGAGCGTGTTGTTCTCAACAGGTTAGAGCCTCCGCGCCTTATCCGAAAGGGCGCATTGGCGCTCTCGCACCACAATATGCAGACAGGCCGGAGACGGCCGAAACGAGTGAAACCCTTCATGACCCTTCGCATCAAGCCCCGCCCCGCCTCCTCCGCCATCGTCAGGAATGGCGACCGGCTGCTTCTCGTGCGCCGGGCCAATCCACCGTCAAAGGACATGTTCGCCTTTCCGGGCGGCCGTGGCGAAGAGGGGGAAACACCGGCCGAGACCGCACTTCGCGAACTTCACGAGGAAACCGGCATCGTGGCGCGCAAACCGCAACTCTTCGCGACCTATGACCTGCCGTCACGCAATGCAGACGGCGTGCTGACCAGCCATTATTTCCTGTCCGTCTTCACGGTGGAAACGGATGCCGATCCGGCCGTGACGGCGGCCGACGATGCGGCGGATGCGGGCTGGTACACATTGGCGGAAATCCGCCGGCTGCCGGCACCTGAAAGCGTCGTCGAATGCGCCGAGCGCCTGTTTGCATGATTGCCAGCCAGCCAGAATCGCGATTATTTAGGGCATGTCCGCTCGCCGGATGTTCACGAGCCAGCAGTTCGCGAGCCAGTAGTTCACGAGCCAGTAGTTCACGAGCCAGTAGTTCACGAGCCAGTAGTTCACGAGCCAGTAGTTCACGAGTATGTGTGGGGCAGAATAGAATTTTGATACGATCAACCATTTTCCTGTCTCTTTTCCTGACCATGTTACCGGCCGGGCAAGAAGGCATCGCTTATGCGCAGCCTTCAAAAGCGGCTCCCAAGGAAGTACGACCTGCGGAAGTAACGCCGCCCAAACCCGCACCTTATGACGACAAGCTGGCACGGCTTTCCGAAATACTTGGCGCGGTGCAATATTTAAGAACCCTGTGCCCTTCTTCCGGTCCGGAGGACTGGCGCAGATCGATGAGCGATCTTCTGGCTGCGGACACGGCCAACGAACCCGAAAGACGCCAGCGCATGACGGCTGCATTCAACCGTGGATACCGCTCCTTTGCGGCCATCCACACCAGTTGCACACGCGCCGCCGTCATGGCAGAAGAGAACTACCGTAACGAAGGGGCAACACTCGCTCAGGAAATCGCGTCGCGGTTCGGAAATTAGCGGATTGTTAACCTCTTTTCGCCGCAGGCCGTGCCGTTTTGATAAAAGACTGATAGTGTTGTTAACAGGGTGGTAAGGACTTGCCCGCCCTGTCGAGGATGAAAAATGCAGACGAGCCGTAACGAAATCGACGATATGATCGTGCATGAAAAGATGCAGGTCGCTCTGGAACACCAGAACGAGGCATGGGCCGACGGCATGGCCGACGGCATCGAGCCTGAGATCATCGCCGATGCCGCCATTGCTCTGGCCATGCGCGAAACCATTCGCATGCATGGCGAAGCCGGCGCTGAAGCAATGCTGGAATCGCTGCGCCAGCGCATGCTTGAAGGTGAATTTTCTCCGCAGCGGGTGATACAGTAAAGCCGGGGTCTATCATGTCTTGCCTGAGCAAGGGGCTTTTGCGCTCTTCCGCCATGCTGTCCATCGTGCTTGCTTTGACCGCCGGGTCGGTTGGCTTGCCGAACCGCGCTTTCGCCCTTTCCGAGCTGAAACCGGCGCAAAACACCGAAAGCGAGCCGCAGGCCCAGAATGGCGATCAGCCGCAGCAGGCTCAGCCCGCGGAGCCGGACGAGATCGAAGGCGATTCGGAAGGTATTCCCCTGCCCGACCCTCTGGTTGACCGTTCCGCTGCCCAGACCAAGCAGCAATCCTCCAAGCCCGACAATGCTCCGGAAATGTCCGTCGTCATCGAGCACGACATTTCCAAGGCGCCGGAAGCCGTTCGCAAGCTGCGCCAGCAGATCATCGACGCAGCCGCTTCGGGTGATATCGAAAAATTGCGGCCCTTCATCGCCGCCGGCCAGAACGCATTCCGCATCGACGGCAGCGACAGTGAAGACCCGATCGCGGCACTGAAAAGCTATTCCGGCGATCCCGACGGGCTGGAAGTGCTGGCGATCATCATCGACCTATTGTCGACCGGTTATGCCCATATCGATGCCGGCACGCCGGACGAAGCCTATGTCTTCCCCTATTTCGCCGGAAAGCCGCTGAATACGCTGACGCCGCCGGAAAAGGTGGAGCTCTTGCGCATCATTACGGCGGGCGATCTGGCGGATATGCAGGAATATGGCAATTACAGCTTCTACCGCATCGGCATTTCGCCTGATGGCAAGTGGAAGTTCTTCACCGCTGGCGATTGATCGCCTCACGGTGCTTGCCGTTCTTCGGTAAAAATCCTAACTGTGCGGAATGAGCCGTCCGGCAAAGTGCATCTGCATTTTGCCGGAGATCGCGCAGTCTCGATGAACCGAACGGTGACGCCATGCCTTCCGCCTTTCTTGCCGACCGCCGCCTGATCAGAGTTTCCGGCACAGGCGCCGAGGAATTTCTGAACAATCTCATCACCGCCGATGTTGAAAATTTGGGCGAGGGCGAAGCCCGCGCTTCGGCGCTGCTGACGCCGCAGGGCAAGATCCTGTTCGATTTCCTGATTGCGCGCGACGGAACGGATTACCTGATCGAGACGGGTGCTGCCGAGCAGGATGCGTTGCTGCGCCGCTTGACCATGTACAAGCTGCGTGCGCCGGTCGATCTGAAATCCGAAGCCACCGAAGGCGTCAGCGTTTTCTGGAACGAGAATGCGCCGGAAGCAGGCATCAAGGATGGGCGTTTCGCCAAGACAGGGGTCGACCTATTCCGCGTGCCGGGCGCATCGGCCTCCGGCGACGCTGCAGCCTATGATGCGCTGCGCGTCGAACACGGTATTGCCGAATCCGGCCGGGACTATGCGCTGCAGGATGCATTTCCCCATGATGTGCTGATGGATGTGAATGACGGCGTTTCCTTCAGGAAGGGTTGCTTCGTCGGCCAGGAAGTCGTCTCGCGCATGAAACATCGCGGCACGGCAAGGCGGCGCGTCGTTACCGTTTCGGCGGAAGGTCCGCTTCCCGCCACCGGGACGGAGATTACCGCCAATGGAAAACCGGTGGGCACTCTTGGGACCGTTTGCGGCAACAACGCTCTTGCCATTGTGCGGATCGATCGCATTGCCGATGCGCTTGCCGCCGGCACGCCGCTTCTTGCAGAAAATGCCACCGTAACCGTGGCCCTGCCGGCCTGGAGTGGCCTTTCCTTCCCGGCCGCCGATCCGGCAGCGCGGGCGGAGGACTAGGCGTGGCTCCCGCAAAAGGTCCGCGCGCCTGGCAGCGCATGCTCTCCGGGCGGCGGCTCGATCTGCTCGATCCTTCGCCGCTCGACGTGGAAATCGCCGATATCGCCCATGGTCTTGCCCGCGTTGCCCGCTGGAACGGCCAGACGCGCGGCGATCACGCCTTTTCCGTCGCCCAGCACAGCCTCATCGTCGAGACGATTTTCTGCCGCATGTGCGCGGATGCGACGCCCGGCGACATGCAGATGGCGCTTCTGCATGATGCGCCCGAATATGTCATCGGCGACATGATCTCACCGTTCAAATCCGTGGTTGGCGGCGGTTACAAGACCGTGGAAAAACGGCTGGAGGCCGCCGTGCATCTGCGGTTCGGCCTGCCGCCGCATGCATCACGCGAATTGAAGGACCGCATCAAGAAGGCCGATACGGTTGCCGCCTTTTTCGAGGCGACGGAGCTTGCCGGTTTTTCCACCGCCGAGGCGCAGAAATTCTTCGGGCTGCCGCGCGGCATCACCCGCGACATGTTCACCATCACGCCGCTGCCCTCGACGGAAGCGCAGAGACTGTTCATCGAACGTTTCGAAGCAATCGAGGCGCTGCGCGTAACCAAGACCGGGAGCGCCAAATGACGGCCATCGTGGTATCGCCGCTGTCGCGGATCGCGGAAATGGCCGTGAAGCACAAGGCCCGCGAAATGGTGACACTGATCGCCAAGGAGCAGAGCTTTCACCGCCCGGCGGTGATTGCCGCCGACCGGCATCTGACGCTTGCCATGAACGACATCGCCTTCAAGGGCACCGGTGATCTTATCGCCCCTGATGATGCGCATGTGCTGAAGCTCATCGATTTTGCGCGTGAATGGGATCAATCCGCACCGCTGCTCATCCATTGCTGGATGGGGATTTCGCGCTCACCGGCCGCCGCCGTCATTGCAGCACTCAGCCTTTATCCGGATCAAGACGATAACGAGCTTGCGCTTCGCCTGCGCGCCGTCTCGCCCTATGTCACCCCCAATGCCCGCATCATTGCCATCGGCGATCGGCTGCTGGCGCGTGAAGGCCGGCTGGTCAAGGCAATCAAGGCGATCGGCAGGGGTGCCGATACCGACGGCAATGTGCCTTTCGTGTTGCCGCTTGGCGGCTGACGCCCGATTTTTGGCGGAACCCCTGCGGCACCCGTTCGTTACCAACCCTTAACAGCAATGAAAATCACGGGATAATTCATGGAACAACAGGCAACGGATATCATCGTCGCATCGCAGGCGGCCGTGCGGCAGGCGAGCGCGCTGGCGGTGCAATATTCCTTTTCGATCGTCGGCGCGCTTCTGCTGCTGATCGTCGGCTGGCTGGCCGCCACCTTCCTGCAACGCTGGGCTTTTCAGGGCCTGTCGCGCATTCGCGGTTTCGATGAGACCTTGGCCGGTTTCTTCGCAGGCGCCATCCGTTATGTCGTGCTTATTCTGGTGCTGGTGATGGTGCTTGGCCAGTTCGGCGTGCAGACAGCTTCCATTCTCGCGGCCCTTGGTGCTGCCGGTCTCGCCATCGGCCTTGCGCTGCAGGGCACGCTGCAAAACATTGCCGCCGGCATCATGCTTCTGGTGCTGCGCCCCTTCCGGGTCGGTGAATATATCGAGACCAATACGGTCAGCGGCACCGTGGTGGAAATCGGTTTGTTTGCCACCGAGCTCAAGACCAGCGACGGGCTTTACCGCCTCGCGCCGAATTCCACCCTTTGGAATGTACCGATCACCAATTACAGCCGCTTTCCCTCACGCCGCCACGAGCTGAGCCTGACGGTCAAGAATGACGACGATCTGGCTGCCGCACAGGATATGCTGATGCGCGTGGTGCGCTCGGAAAGCCGGGTGCTGCTGGACCCCTCCCCCATCACCTTCGTCGATTCCGTCAGCGCCGACAGCGCGACGGTCAAATTGCGCTATTGGGTGCGCAGCGACAGTTATTTCGTAACGACCCGCGATGTGACGAAGGCCATGAAACTCGCCTTTGATGAACGCAAGGCGGAAGTGAGCGCGCAGCCCGCCTGAGGCCTCAAAGCTCTCTTTTTGCCCTCCTCCATTTCTCAAGCGCGGTGGCCTTACCGGCCATCGCGCTTTTTCATTATGGCCCGCCCGCTCCCGCCTTGCGCCCCGCAAAAGACATCTCTATAGGTCGACTTGTAATGTTATTACGTAACCTACTTTTCGATGGCAGATATGAGAGGCCGAAACAATGCAGAAGACACACATCCTCGTCACCGGCGCGGTGGCACTTGGTTCCATGCTGCTGGTGGCAGCCGCTGCCACGGCCGCCGGGGGTGACAAATCCGCCGCCCACAGCCATGACCATGGGCACGATCACGGCCACCAGATGACCGAGGCGGAAAAGAAGATTTATAGCGGCTATTTCGAAGACGCCCAGGTGAAGCCGCGCACGCTTTCCGACTGGGACGGCGACTGGCAGTCTGTCTATCCCTACCTGCTGAACGGCTCGCTTGATTCCGTCATGGCCGAAAAAGCCGCCCATGGCGACAAGACGGCTGCAGAATATCGCGCCTATTACGACATCGGTTACAAGACGGATGTGAACCGCATCGTCATCAAGGGCGACAGCGTGGCCTTTTACAAGGAAGGCAAGCCGGTCGAAGGCACATATGCTAGCGACGGTCAGGAAATCTTGACTTACAAGAAGGGCAATCGCGGCGTAAGATACATCTTCAAGAAGACCTCCGGCGACGAGGCCGCTCCGCAGTTCATCCAGTTCAGCGACCATTCCATCGCCCCGGTCAAGGCAGGCCACTACCATCTCTACTGGGGGAATGACCGCAAGGCCCTGCTGAACGAAGTCACCAACTGGCCGACCTATTATCCCTTCCTGATGGACGGCGCTGATATCGTCAAGGAAATGGCGGCGCATTGAGCCATTGCAGGCTTACGGATTTCCACGGTTTGGAGAATGCCGAGCGAGCGCGTCTTTCGCCTTCTCCCCGAGGGGGAGAAGGTCGCGGTAGCGGGTTGAGGGGGCAAACTCTCGGTTTATCGCTGGCGTTGCCCCCTCATCTACCCCTTCGGGGCATCTTCTCCCCGGCGGGGAGAAGAAAGACTCACTGCCCCATGGTCGAGCGATGCGCCCAGCCGGTCATGCGCTTCTCCAGCCAGGCCATGATGGCGTACATGACGATGCCCTCCACCGCGAGCATCAGGAGGCCCGCAAAGACCAGCGGCACGTTGAACTGGCTCTGCGCCGAACTCATCATGTTGCCGAGGCCATAATTTGAGGCGACAGTCTCCGAGACGACCGAGCCGACGAAGGCGAGCGTGATGGCGATTTTCAGCGAGCCGAAGAAATAAGGCATGGAGCGCGGAATGCCGACCTTCAGCATGATGTCCATCTTCTTTGCGCCCAGCGCCCGCAGCACATCCTCGGTTTCCGGCTCGATCGTGGCAAGACCAGTGGCGACATTAACGACGATGGGGAAGAAGGAAATCAGGAAGGCGGTCAACACGGCGGGGACAGTGCCGATGCCGAACCAGATGACAAGGATCGGCACCAGCGCCACTTTCGGGATGGCGTTGAAGCCGATCATCAACGGATAAAGCCCGGCATAAATGGTTTTCGACCAGCCGATGAACAGGCCGATGGCAAGGCCGGCGACAACGGCGATGGCAAAGCCCAAAGTCGTCGTATAAAGCGTCTGCAGCGAATTCTTCCAGATCGGCGACCAATATTGCAGGATTGCCTGACCTACTCTCACGGGCGACGGCAGGATGGTGGGCGGCATTTTCAGCGCATATACCAGCAATTCCCACAGCACGAAGAGCGCCAGCGTATAGAGCCAGGGGGCCGCCTTCACCCAGTTGACGCGGGCAATCAGCGGCTTGCGCGGCTCAGCCGTAACGGTGCTTTCCATGATCGCGCTCATGCCGCCACCCTCGCCTGCGCGATTTCGCCATGCAGTGCCTGCACCATGTCGTTAAAACCCTTGTCATACATGAGATCGAGCTGCCGCGGGCGGGCGAAGGGAACGCGATGTTCCGCCAGCACGCGGCCCGGCCTTGCGCTCATCACGAAAATCTTGTCGGCGAGGAAGGTCGCTTCGCGCAGATCGTGGGTTACCAGAATGATGGTCACGCGCTGCGCGGCGTGCAGGTCACGGATGACACACCACAATTCCTCGCGGGTGAAGGCATCGAGCGCACCGAATGGCTCATCCAGCATCAGAAGTTCCGGCTCATGGATCAGCGCGCGGCAGAGATTGGCACGCTGCTGCATGCCGCCGGAAAGCTGCCATGGATATTTTGAGCCAAAGCCCTTCAGGCCGACGATCTCCAGAAGGCGCTCGGCTTTCGCGACATATTCCGCCTTGTGGGCGCGCAGACGGCGGCGGTGTTTCTCGACGATTTCCAGCGGCAGCAGGATGTTCTCAAGCGTCGTGCGCCAGGGCAACATCGTCGGGTTCTGAAATGCCATGCCGACGATGGAGACCGGCTCCGTGACCTGCCGCCCGGCAACGATGACATTGCCCTTCTGCGGAATATGCAGTCCCGTCACCAATTTCATCAGCGTGGACTTGCCGCAGCCGGAGGGGCCGACCACGGCGGCGAATTCGCCCTTGTCGACCGTCAGGTTCAAACCGGATACGGCCAGCGTTCCGGCCGACCCGCCGTAGCGCATGTCGACGCTGTCTATTTCCACGAGATGTGACATTGCTGTTCCCGTTTTAAGTTGCTGATCAGGCCGTTTAATCCCGCAGCGTTGCCGCTTGTTTCTTCTCCCCGAGGGGGAGAAGGTGGCCCGAAGGGTCGGATGAGGGGGCGACGCCAGCGATGGACGGCCCCCTTGCCCCCTCATCCCGCTGTCGCGGACTTCTCCCCGACGGGGAGAAGAAACTCGCGGCACCCGCTCGTTCAATCTGCAACGCCGCCCCTCAGGGAAGCATGCGCTCTTCCTTGGCAGGCAGGTAGGTCGCGTCGAACACCTGCTCCGCCTTCACATTGCCCTTCAGGCCCATGGAAACCTTCAAAGTCTCGATGGAAGCAGCAAGCCGGGCCGGATCAACGCCGCCCATGCCGTTTTCCACCACATAGGGCGTCTTGATGTTCATGCTGTTGGCCATGTTGAGGCGTTCCAGCTCAATGGCGCTGTCGAGCGTCTCATTGCGCTTCAGCACCGCCGCCACGCCCTCTTCCGGGGTCTTGACGGAATCGGCGAAGCCCTTGGCCAGCGCTTTGAGGAACCCCTTCACGGCATCAGGGTTTTTCTCAGCGAAATCAGTGTTTACCAACACCGCATTGCCATAAAGATTCAAGCCGTGCTCGGCCATCAGAATGGTCGAGATGTCGTCATCGGCAATGCCCTGCTTCTTCAAGTTGAGGATGACCGAAAAAGCGAAACCGAAGACGGCATCGACATCTCCCTTGGCAAGCATCGGTTCACGCACGGGAAAACCGATCGATTCGATCTTGATCTTGCTCTCATCGAGACCCGCGACCTGCTTGAAGGCCGGCCATTGCGCAAAGGCGCCATCCGGCGGCGGCGCGCCGAGCTTCTTGCCTTCCAGCGACTTCGGATCACCCGTGACGCCGAGCGACTTGCGACCGACGACGGCAAAAGTCGGGCGCTCATAAACCATATAAACGGCCTTGATCTTCTGGCTCGGATCCTCGTCGAGGAACTTCATCACCGAGTTGATATCGCCGAAACCCATCTGGTAGGCGCCCGTCGCCACACGCGGAATGGCTTCCACCGAACCATTGCCGCTGTCGATGGTGACATCGAGCCCTTCCGCCTTGAAGTAACCCTTGTCGAGCGCCAGCAGGAAGCCGGCGGCGGGACCTTCGAATTTCCAGTCGAGCGTGAATTTGACCGGCGTTTCGGCATAAGCGCCCGTCACCGGCAGCACCATTGCGGCGGCGGCGCCGATGGCAGCGATGCCTAGCCCTTTGGACAACAACCTGCGCGTTAAGAACATCTATTCCCCCTGATGGTTTTGTTGGATTGGTTGCATAAGAGCCAATTCCCACCCTCAAGGCAAGATAAAATTGCATACAAAATAGCCATTATTTTGTATGCTTATTTAATATGCAATTCGGATCGATATGGAGGCAAAAAGCTCAGTTTCTGCGCAGCGTGTGTGCAACGAAGCGCAAGCAATATCGTTCACGCAGAGAACACAGCGTTCTCATTTGCCGGGGTTGCGGATCAGGCGCAGCGTAGGACAAATAGGGCCACGAACAGCAGGCGAAACGACGGGACCGCAAGATGAATTCTGCACTGGGCATACACCACATCACCATGATCACCCGGAAGGTGCAGGCGAATGTCGATTTCTACGCCGGCTTCCTCGGTTTGAAGCTGGTCAAGCGCACCGCCGGCTTCGAAGACGCCATGCAGCTTCACCTGCTTTATGGCGACGACATCGCCTCGCCCGGCTCGCTTTTGACATTTCTTGTCTGGGAAGATGGCGGCCAGGGCCGTGTCGGTTATGGCCAGACACTGGAAGTCTCGGTAGCGATCGATCCTGCCGCCATCGGTTTCTGGCTGACGCGGGCACTGAAATTCGGCATCCGCGCCGAGGGCCCATCCGACGAATTCGGCGAGCCGGTCATCCGGCTGAAAGACCCTGACGGCCTGATCGTCAAGCTGGTCGGCACCCATGCCTTTGCCGATGCCACGCCGCATGTGACGGACGACATTTCTGCGCAGGACGCGATTCGCCGCATCTATGGTGCGACGATGCTGAGCGAGGTACCGGAAGAGACCGTGGCGTTTCTGGAAAAGCACTTCGGCTACCGGCAGGAAAGCCAGACCGGTGCGATCCGCAGGCTCGTGTCCGACAGCGGCGACATCATCGACGTGCGCGATGCCACCGGCTTCTGGTCCAGCGCACCGGGCACCGGCACGGTCGACCATATCGCCTTCCGCGCAGAGGATATGGATGAGCTGAATGCGGTTCTCACCGGGCTGAAATCGCTCAATTCCAGCACCACCAATGCCCATGACCGCAAGTATTTCCATTCGCTGTACGTTCGCGAACCGGGCGGCGTGCTGATCGAAATGGCAACCGACGGCCCCGGCATGACGATCGACGAACCGCTGGAAGCACTTGGCGAACAATTGTTCATTCCGCCGCTGTTCATGAAGGACGAGGCGGATGTGCGCGTCGCCCTGCCGCAATTCTCCATGCCGGGCGAGGAGCGCATCATCTATCGCGACCTGCCCTTCGTGCACCGGTTCTATACGCCGGAGGAGCCGGATGGCAGCACCATCATCCTGCTGCACGGCTCGGGCGGCAGCGAAACGAGCCTGATGCCGCTGGCACACAGGGCCGCGCGCGGCGCGACACTTTTAGGCGTGCGCGGCAGAAGCACGGAAGAAGAGATCGCCCGCTGGTTCCGGCGTTTCCCCGATTTCAGCTTCGACCAGAATGACATTGCGGCAGAAGCGGAGGCCTTTGCCGCCTTTGTCGAGGGTGCGGTCCGCTCCTATGGTCTTGATCGTTCGAAATTGCGGTTTATCGGCCATTCGAATGGCGCGAATTTCTATGCGGCCTTTGCCGCACTTTATCCCAAGCTTGCAGGAGACGCCCTGCTCTACCGCCCCATGCCGGTTCTAGATACATGGCCGCAAACAGATCTTTCCGGCCGGAATTTCCTGCTCGTCGCCGGCGAACGCGACAAATACCGCGACGGAGCAGCCGAGCTGCAAGGCCGGCTTGCGGCGAGCGGCGCAGAGGCACGGGTGGAAATGCTGGATGACGGGCATGATCTGGGGCTTGCCGATATAGAAGCGGCACGGCGCTGGCTGGCGGACGCTTCCTGATTTTCGATAGATGGGCATGCGCCGAGCGGATGCCACCCATTTCTTCTCCCCGCCGGGGAGAAGGTGGCCCGAAGGGTCGGATGAGGGGGCAACGTTGCCGAATCCCTCTACCGTCGCCCCCTCATCCCACTGCCGCGGACTTCTCCCCGGCGGGGAGAAGAAACAATCGGGACCCGCTCGCTCCCTGTTACCCCCTGCCATTCATCAACCGGGCCTTGCATAAATTCGCCAAAAGGGCTTTAAAAACAGCTTCGTAATTGGAGAGCCCGTTTGGAAATCCCGTTTCTCATCCTCGCCCTCATCGCGGCCTTTATCTACACGCTGGTCGCGAGCATCCGTAATTCAAGCCGAATCAAATCGCTGGAACGCGAGGTTCTCAATCTCAAGCGATTGATGGCTGCCGGGGTGACGTCTCCCGCGACGGCACAGGCTGAAAGCGTGGAGTCTGTGGAAAACACGGATTTCGAGGCGGAAGAGAAAAACCGGGATTTGCCCGGAGCAGCAGCGTCCCAAGCTGAATACGCCTCCGAGCCTGAAGAAGCCGCCGCCATGGCGGTACCGGAAGAGGTCGTGCGCGAGGAAGCGCCGCCTGCGCTCGCCAACGAGACCGCGTCCGCGCCGGCCACGAAAGAAAGCTTCGAAAGCCTGCTCGGCGCACGCTGGGCTGTCTGGGCCGGCGGGCTGGCGCTTGCGCTCGGCGGTATTTTCCTCGTCAAATATTCGATCGAATCGGGGCTGCTCAGCCCGGCGGTCAGGCTTTCGCTCGCCGCCATTTTCGGCCTCGTTCTCGGGCTTGCCGGCGAGGCGATCCGCCGCAAGGCCGTGCCGGGCATCGCCGCCGCCTATTCCAACGCCATGATACCGGGCGTGCTGACGGCGGCCGGTGCATTGACGCTGTTCGGCGTGGTTTATGCCGCCTATGGCGTTTACGGTTATATCGGCTCAGGAACGGCCTTCATCCTGCTCGGGCTTGTCGCCTTTGCCACCATTGGCCTGTCGCTTCTGCATGGGCAGGCGCTGGCCGGGCTCGGTCTTCTTGGCTCGATGCTGACGCCGGCGCTGATTTCCAGCGAAACACCAAATATCTGGGCGCTTTTCGTTTTCCTGACGATCTCGTGGCTGGCGACGGCGGCCGCAGCGCGCAGGCAGGGCTGGACCGTGGTCCCGTCGCTTGCCAATGCCGGCCTTGGCCTCTGGGCGCTTGGCTATATCGGCTTTTCCGAGACGATCAATGCCGAACCGCCGACACTCGCATTGCTCATCATGCTGGCCGGTACGATCTTCCTGTGGCCCGGGAAACATTTCGACACACCGCCGGCAGAGGCCGGTGAAACCGCCGCCCCGGAGCGGCGCGCCATCCGTGCCATTCGGCTTCTGCTGCGGCCGTCGCTTGCCATCAACCTCACCGTATCGATGGCCGTGATCCTGCCCGCCATCGGCTTCCTGTTCGCCAGTGGCGGCATCGACACTCACCCGGCGCTGATCGTCTCGGCGCTGATCGCAGCACTCGCGGCCCTTGGCGCTGCCCGCCACTACGCCGTGTGGCCGGCCATCATTGCAGCACTCGGCGCGCAGACGGCGGTGGCGCTGATGTCACGGCAGGGCATCGATTTCATCGGCCTTATCAACGATACCGGCGTAACGCTTCCGCCCGTCGGAACAGGCTATACGGCTGAAATCGCCATGGCGCTTGGTCTTGGCGCTGTCTTCGTGCTGTGCGCCTTCTCCTTCCTGAAACGCAAGGGCGCCGACGATGCGGATTTCGCCCAGCTGTGGGCAGGTATTGCCGCGCTGTTCCCCGTCTGGCTGGCAACGGCAAGCTTCGTCGAATACGGCAATCTCGGCCGCGACTGGCTGCACGCCGCCTATGGTCTCGGTCTCGGCTTCGTGCTGATTGCCGGTGCAGAATGGCTGCACCGACAGAACAACGAGGCCTATCGCAAGCCGCTCAACATTCTCGTGCTCGGCTCGTTCGCCGCCTTCGCGCTCAGCCTGCACACGCTGACGGAAGGGCTTGCAACAACCGTTCTGCTTTCGGTCATCGGCTTCGTTTATGTGCTGGCCAGCCGTTACCGCAACTGGGATGTGCTGCCCTGGGTGATGGCCGTGGCAAGCGTTGCCGTTCTCGGCCGCATCGCCTGGGAACCCACCATCGTCGGGCCACAAAATCTTGGACTCACGCCTGTCTTCAACGCGCTTCTGCCGGGTTATGGCATTCCCGCGCTGCTGGCCGTCGCTTCCGCCTGGTTGCTGCGCGACTGGCCGGGTGTGAGGGCGAAGAACTTCCTGCAGGCGATTGCCAGCGTCATGGGGCTTCTGGCTGTCGCCATCCTCATCCGCCACGCGATGAATGGCGGCACGCTTGATAACAGCGTTCCGACACTTGGCGAACAATCGATCTACACACTGTTGACCATCGGTTTTTCCGGCGTGCTGATGACGCTCGACCTGAAGAGCCCCAGCCCCGTCTTCCGTTACGGCTCGATGATCGCCGGCGTGATCGCCGTCATCAACGTGCTGACGATGCATTTCTTCACGCTCAACCCCTATTTCACCGGCGAAAATACCGGCCGCATTCCGTTCCTCAATCTGCTCTCGATCGGTTATCTGCTGCCGGCGCTGGCCTATGGCGGCCTTGCTTATTATGCGCGCGGCAAGCGGCCCGCCGCTTATGTCAGTCTGCTGGCGGTGGCGGGTGCGGCACTCGGCTTTGCCTGGGCCACACTTTCGGTGCGCCGCTTCTGGCAGGGCGAAAACATCGCCGACTGGAAAGGCTTTTTGCAGGGCGAGACCTACAGCTATTCGGTGGTGTGGCTGCTGATCGGCGTGCTGTTGCTCATTCTCGGCTCGCGCTTCAATGCCCGCAGCCTGCGTCTGGCATCGGCCGCCTTCGTTTTGATCTCCGTCGCCAAGGCCTTCCTGATCGATATGAGCAATCTTGAGGGCGTGCTTCGGGCGCTGTCCTTCATCGGGCTTGGCGCGGTTTTGATCGGTATCGGCCTGTTTTACCAGAAAATCCTCACCCGGAAGAATGCCCCTCCCGCCCCGCGACAAGCCGATACATGATGTCAATTGCGCGGGCGCGATTCCCCCTCTAAACGGCATGGAACATCAGACCGAAAGTGCTTCGGGAATCCGGTGCCCAAGCAGGAATTCAGAGCGGCGGAACGATTCCGTTTTATCTCCGCCGCTCCAGCCAAAACCGATGGAGTTGCAATGCAGGCCCAATCTTTTGCTCCTTACGAATCGCTAGCCGGCCCACTGATCCCGCACGCCGCGGATAGCGGCGACGGCTCGCACGATCTTGCCCATATTCACCGCGTCTTCCGCAACGCCATGCGCATCCATGCGGACGAAGGCGGCGATGGCAGGGTTCTGGCGGCCAGCGTGCTGTTGCATGATTGCGTGGCCGTGGAGAAGAACTCGCCGCTGCGCGCTGAGGCCTCGCGGCTGGCGGCGGAAAAAGCCACCGGCATTCTTGAAGCGCTCGGCTGGCGGCAGGCCGACATTGACGCCGCCGCGCACGCCATTACCACCCACAGTTTTTCCGCCAATATCGAGCCGCGGACGCTGGAGGCAAAAATCCTTCAGGATGCCGACCGGCTGGATGCCATCGGCATGGTTGGGGCGGCGCGCTGCTTTTATATTGCCGGGCGCATGGGTTCGGCGCTTTATGATCCGGCCGATCCGCTGGCCAAGGATCGACCGCTTGACGACCGCGCCTTTGCCATCGACCATTTTGAAACCAAGCTTTTCAAACTGGCAGACGGCTTTCGCACCGAGACGGGGCGGCAGATGGCCAAGGCCCGCCATGAGCGACTGAAACAGGTGCTCGACCTGTTTCTCGACGAGATTTGAGGAGATCCAGGATGCGTGTGACCGAACTCAACATCTATCCGCTGAAAAGCGCGCGCGGCATTCCCCTCTCCGAGAGCGCTGTTTCGGACGAGGGCCTGCCCGGCGACCGTCGCGCCATGTTGATCGACCCTTCCGGCCATTTCATCACCCAGCGCGAATTGCCTTCCATCGCCACGGTTCTGGCGCGGCATGAGGATGGCGGCATGGCGCTTGCGCGGGACAAGGGTGGCGAGATCGTCGCAAGACCGTCCGGCCAGCGCATGGATGTGGCGGTGTGGAAATCGATCGTCAGCGCCAACATCGCCGATGACGAGACCAACACTACGCTTTCGGCATGGCTGGGGCGCGAGGTGAAGCTGGCATTCTTCGATGATGCCTCAAAACGCATTGCGAGCCTCGAATGGACGGGTAACGAAACGCCCGTCACCTTTGCGGACGGCTATCAGATCCTCGTCACCACCACCGCCTCGCTCGCCGCGCTGAACGACAATATGCGCGCCAATGGCGAAGACACTGTTGGCATGGAGCGCTTCCGGCCCAATATCGTGCTTGATACGGACGAGCCATGGGCCGAGGACCGCTGGGCGGCTATCGAGATTGGCGGCATTCGTTTCGATCTCGTCAAACCCTGCGCCCGCTGCATCATGACCACGCAGGACCAGATAACCGGCTCCCGCGATGTGCCCTCGCCCATGAAAGCCATGGGCCGCATCCGCATGTCGGGTGATCGGCGCGTGCCCGGCCCGCTGTTCGGCTGGAACGTGACGCCGCGCGGTCAGGGCAGACTGTCGGTCGGCGATGTGGCCAAGGTGGTCGAGGAACGGACGGAAGGCTGGGCGATCAAGAGACGCTAGGCCACGGGCGTTGCAGCGCCCGTCATGCCATCACGGCTTGCGGGCGCTGACGATCAGAAAGATCGGGCGGCGGTCCTCGTGCTTCAACTCCGGTCGCTCCGCAAGCAAAGCGGGATCGGGCCTCGGCTCGGCCAGACGCGTCAGGGCAAAGCCGGCGGAAAGCAGGCTGTTGAGAACGCCTGACACCGTGCGGTGATATTTGACGACATCATCCGCCATCCAGTTGGAATGGCGCACGCCCTCGTCCTGATAATTATCGAGCGGCCAGTGCAGGATTTCACCATCTTCGCCGTAGAACCAGTCCTGTTTTTCGAGAGCCGTGAACACCGGATGCTCGATGGAAAAGACGAAATCACCACCGCGTTTCAGGACGGCGAACACCCTCGCGAATGCCGCATCGAGATCGCGGACGTAATGCAAAGCGAGCGAGCTCAGCACCACGTCGAAGCTTTCGGACGCAAAATCGATGTCCTCGATCGCCGCCCGGCGATATTCGATACCGGACCCGCCATTTATTTCGGCGGCACGGCACAGCATGTTCTCCGAAAGATCGACGCCGACAACACGGGCCGCCCCCTGCTCTGCCGCATAACGGCAATGCCAGCCGAAACCGCAACCGAGATCGAGAAGGCTCCGGCCCTGCAACGGCGGAAGCACGGCGCGCAGTTCGTGCCACTCGCCGGCCTGCTGCAACCCCTCCACGGAGCGCGGCATGGCGCTGTAGCGCTCGAAGAACCCGGGGTCGTCGTAAATATTCTGCTTCATCGTCATCTCTCCGGAATTCCGGCAATAATGTGCGGGCATCCCATCAATCCCATGAATAATGGGGGTCAAGAAAAGTCGCTAGTGGGGACGGCTGACAAAAGCTAATATTCATGCCGATCAGAGGGAATCTGCAGAAGATTTGCGCCATCTCCAAGGCGCATGCTGCAGCAGGAGAATTTCATGTTGCAAGCCACACGCCAGACCATGCCCTGGCTGATTATCGCCGCCGGGTCGCTGATTGCCGTCATGACCTTTGGTCCGCGTTCGGCCATGGGCTTTTTTCAGCTGCCGATGCTGGCCGATACCGGCTGGGACCGTTCCACCTTCGGCCTCGCCATGGCTTTGCAGAATCTCTTCTGGGGTCTCGGCCAGCCCTTCTTCGGTGCAATCGCCGATAAATACGGCACGGGCCGCGTGCTCGTGCTGTCAGGCTTTCTGTATGCCGCCGGCCTCATCTGCATGTCCTTCGACACCTCGCCCTTCTGGCTGCATTTCGGCGGTGGCGTGCTTGTCGGGCTTGGTATCGCCGCCGGTTCGTTCAGCGTCATCCTGTCGGCGTTTGCGCGCCATGTGACGCCGCAGCAGCGCTCGCTCGCCTTCGGCATCGGCACGGCGGCGGGCTCTGCCGGCATGTTCCTGTTCGCACCGATCAGCCAGGGCCTGATTTCCGCCTATGGCTGGTCGAACAGCCTCGTCTGGCTCGCCGTGATGATGATGCTGGTGCCGCTGCTCGCCATTCCCATGCGCGGCAATTCCTCCTCCGGCAGCCAGTCGCAGACACAATTCCAGCAGACGGCAGGCGAAGCACTAAGGGAAGCGCTTGGCCATAAAAGCTATCTATTGCTGACGACAGGCTTTTTCGTCTGCGGTTTTCAGGTGGCCTTCATCACCGCGCATTTCCCTGCCTATCTCGGTGATATCGGCATCGAACCGCGTTACGCCGTCATTGCCATGGCGCTGATCGGCTTCTTCAATATCATCGGGTCGCTCGCCGCCGGCGTCATCGCCCAGCGTTATTCGAAACCCTATATGCTGGCCTATATCTATATTGCCCGCTCGGTTGTCGTGACGGCCTTCCTGCTCCTGCCGCAATCGCCACTTTCGGTCATCCTGTTTGCGGCTGTCATGGGCATTCTCTGGCTTTCCACCGTGCCGCCCACAAACGCGCTGGTGGCAATCATGTTCGGCACGCGCCACCTCGGCATGCTCGGCGGTGTCGTGTTCCTGTCGCACCAGATCGGCTCGTTCCTCGGCGTCTGGCTTGGCGGCTTCCTTTATGACCGGCTGGGGTCCTATGATCTCGTCTGGTGGCTTGGCGTCGGCATGGGGATTTTTGCGGCCATCGTGCATTGGCCTATTCAGGAGCGGCCCGCGCCGCGGCCTGCAATGGCCTGAGACTACACGGCCTTATCAAGCGCGGGCGGTAATGCCCTGCGCTGCAGCGCCTTCAGCGCCGCCTGCACGAAACCGTCGCGGGCGGCGTTTTCATTCAGGCCGCGCGGATCATAGACATGCCGGTTGAGGAAATGCGCCGTCAGGCGGAAGGCCGCCGCGAGGCTTTCGGGATCGGCAGCTTTCGACTGGCCCTCACCGAGAAAAGCGGGCAGCGACAGCATCCGCTCCGCATAGGGCGCCCCCGCCGTGCGGCAAACCGCCCTGCCCGTTTTCGGCGACACATAAATGAGATCGGTGCGCAGCCCCGTCGCCGCGCATTCGGTGAGATCAAGCCCGAAACCCAGATCGTTCAGCACCGCGAGTTCGAACCGCACGAACAATTCCCCGGCATCGGCCGGATCGTGGAGATTGTCGAGGATGATATCGAGCGCCTGATAAAGATGCGGGTGCGGGTCGCGCTCCGGTAGAAGCCTGAGAAGCGCGCCCATGGCCTGGACGCCGTAAACAGCGGTCGCCGTTTCCATCAGCTGCGCGGCGCGCAATTGCAGCGGCTCGATTCGGTATTCGCCAAGATGGTCGTCAAGTCGCGCCCGCCAGATGACATCCACCCGGTTTCCCGCCTGCAGCACCGGCTGCATGCTGCGGGAGCGACCGGAGCGCACCATGCCGAGATGCCGGCCGCGCGTACGGGTCATCACCTCGGCGATGACACTCGTCTCGCCATGGCGTTTTACGCCGAGAATGATTGCCTCATCCTGCCACTGCATGAAACCTGTCCGAATTTCGATTCAAGCCGGATCATAACCGATCCTTCGGCGAAACGTTATTCTTTTACGGTGTCACTCGAAACGCCGACAAGGCCGAGAACGAAATCCATGATTTCATTTTCTCCAAAAGGCTTTCCGAGCAGAGGCGCCTGCGAAAGATCGTCGGGAAACCCTGTCGTATCGCCATAACCGCTGACGAAACCGAAGGGAATGCCGGCCTCACGCAGCTGGCGCGCAAAATCATAACTCATGCCGTCGGAAAGGCTGACATCGAGAAGCACGCAATCGGCGCCGTCCTGCTCGACGGTCTGCCGCGCCTGCGCAAGCGTCGTTGCGATGACGATGATTTCGACACCCATGGACTGGAGAACCGCCTCGACATCAAGCGCCACCAGATATTCATCCTCAACGATGATAACCCGTTGTGGCACCATATGTTTTCTTCTTTCAACAGGAGGGGCGCCAACTGGCTGCGCGCCACGGCCTTCAAAGTGATGTTCCAGCACCATGGCTTAGCAGTCGCAAATTGCGACCCAACCGTCATTTAAAAAAGACATGTCGAAAGAAGATCAGATGAAGGGTCTTTGCCGCTTCTCGTCGCTTTCCCAGCCGGCCACATGGCTCAATCCGGCATTGTCGAGCACCAGACAGCCCTTGTCCGTCCAGCGAATGAGACCGCGATCAACAAGCTTTCTCAAGGTCTTGTTGGTGTGGACGATGGAAAGGCCGAGCGTATCGGCCACATGCTGCTGGGTGACGGGAATAGGTGTTTCGCCGCGCATAAGATCGACCGCCTTTGCCTTGCTGTAAAGAAACGCAATGAGATAGGCGGCGCGCTCCAGCGCAGTGCGCCGGCCGATGCTGAGCAGATGACTGTCAAGCATGCGTTCCTCGCTTGCCGCGATCCAGGTCAGGTCATAGGCAAGGGTCGGATGATCGGTGAAGAGGTTGTTGAGGCGTGATCGTTCGAAAACGCACAACGTCACCGGTGACAGCGCTTCGACCGAATGCTGCATTTCCCCCATGACCGTGCCCTGCAGGCCAACAAGATCGCCCGGCATGACATAGTTGAGGATTTGCCGCCGGCCGTCTTCCAGCGTCTTGTAGCGGAAGGCCCAGCCATGCAGCACGGTATAGAGGTGGGCGCTGTGCGACCCTTCCATCAAAATGACAGAGCCGCTTTCCACCGCCAGTTCCCCCGTTTTGAAACGGGAGACAAAATCGAGTTCGGAAGGGGCGAAATCCCTGAAATGCGGCAGGTCACGCAGGGGACATTGCTGACACGGCGTGGTGGAAATTCCGTTCGGTTTTTTTGGCGACATGAATATCCGTCATCGAAAAAAGGTTGCGCCCAATTGTTTTGGAACAACCCGCCTGAACGCATTCGGTTCCCGATGGTGGGTGAAGATATTCAAGTCATTCAAGGATCGCGGCGCGCCCTACGCTCCAACACACAAAAACGAAGGCTTTGGAGGCAATCTCGATGTTCGCGTTGGTTCGCGACATTTCCCGCTCGTCATTCCGGCCTTGAGCCGGAATCCAGTCGACGCGCGTCTGCGCGGCGAGAGAGTTCTTTCAGCCCAAGGACTTGGGCTGGCTGGATTCCGGCTCAAGGCCGGAATGACGGAGGCGGGCGCATGCTCTCACCCTGCCGGTGCGCCAGTGCGCTAGCCGCGCGGGAACTCCAGTCCCATTTCACGGAAACGCTCGGGGTCATCGCCCCAGTTCTCGCGCACCTTGACGAACAGGAAGAGATGGACCGGCTGCTCGAGGATTTCCGACAGCTCCTTGCGCGAGGCGGTGGAGATCGCCTTGATCGCATCGCCGTTCTTGCCGAGTGCAATCTTCTTCTGGCTGTCGCGCTCCACATAAATCACCTGCTCGATGCGCACGGAGCCATCCTTGCGCTCTTCCCACTTTTCCGTCTCGACATGCGAGGCATAGGGAAGTTCCTGATGCAGGCGCAGGAAAAGCTTCTCGCGGGTGATTTCGGCGGCGAGCTGGCGCATCGGCAGATCGGAAATCTGGTCTTCCGGATAATACCACGGACCTTCCGGCAGGGTATCCACCAGATAATCCATCAGGTCTTCGCAGCCCGAACCATTGGTGGCCGAAATCATGAAGGTGCGATCGAAGGCGACCTTCTCATTGGCGGCGGCGGCCAGCGTCAGCAGGTCTTCGCGCTTCACCTGGTCGATCTTGTTGAGGCAGAGGATCTTCTTCTGCGGAACGTCCTTCAGACCTTCAAGGATCGCCTCCGCATCGCCCTTGAGGCCGCGCTCGCTGTCGATCAGAAGCAGGATGAGATCGGCATCCTTTGCCCCACCCCAGGCGGAGGTGACCATGGCGCGGTCAAGCCGGCGGCGCGGCTTGAAGATGCCGGGCGTGTCCATGAAAACGATCTGCGCATTCTTGTGAATGGCGATGCCGCGCATCACGGCGCGCGTCGTCTGCACCTTGTGGCTGACGATCGAAACCTTCGCGCCTACCAGCCTGTTGACCAGCGTCGACTTGCCGGCATTGGTCGGGCCGATGAGGGCCACAAAGCCGGAACGGGTCGGAAGGTTGTTGTCTTCGCCTTCAATGGCGGGGTTTTCGTGATCGGTCATGATATCCATCAAGGTCAGAGGTATTCAACATGCGGCCATAGGGTCCGCCATGCGCTCGATTTTGGCACCCTAAGGTGGGGTGCTCAGTTTTTGGTGGGGCTTTTCTGCCAGACGCCTTCGCGCTCCAGCAATCTGGTGGCCGCCACCTGTTCGGCTGCGCGCTTGGAGCGCTCGACGCCGGTTTCCGGCTTCACGCCGGGAATTTCCACCGTCACGGTGAAGCTTGGATCGTGATCCGGTCCGGAACGATCGTCAACCCGGTAAGCGGGTGTCGTCGCAAATCTGGCATGCGCCCATTCCTGCAACTCGGTCTTGGCGTCGCGCCGCCCGGCATCCACCCTTGTCGCCCGACTTTGCCAATATTTCAGAACGAACCTGCGGGATGCCTCCAGCCCGCCATCCAGATAGATGGTGGCGATCAGGCTTTCGACCACATCGGCGCGCACGTTCAGCATCGCCTTGCCGGTCAGTTTCTTCACGTCCGATCCGGTGCGGATGAAATTGTGCAGGCCCATCTCGTCGCCGATCGCGGCGCAGGATTCGGCGCTGACGAGCTGGTTCAGACGGACGGAGAGTTCACCTTCGGTGGCGTTACGGAAGGTGGAGAAAAGCAATTCGGCGACGCAGAGACCAAGGACACGGTCGCCTAAAAATTCCAGCCGCTCGTAATTGCCGGCGGCGGCGGAGCGCGCGCTGGCATGGGTCAAGGCCCGGTCCAGCCGGGCCTTTTCCTTGAATTCATATCCGATCAACGCTTCCAGACGCGAAATCTCGTCCGCCGAAAGCGGCTTGGTCTTGCTCATTCCACAACCTTGAAGAGGCGGTCCCAACGCATGTTGGCCGGCCATTCCCAAATGCGGCTGAACGGCGTGTCGTTGCCCAGCGAGAAGAAGATGACGCTGGCGCGGCCGATCAGGTTTTCTTCCGGCACGAAGCCGACATCGAAGCGGCTGTCGAGCGAATTGTCTCTGTTGTCGCCCATCATGAAATAATGGCCTTCCGGCACCAGGAATTCCCGGGTGTTGTCGCCGCGCGAGTCGGGCGACTGGTCAAGCGTGTCATAGGTGACGCCATTATCCAGCGTTTCGCGGAAGACCGGCACATTGGCGCCAGGATCAGCGCGGTAATCCGAAGTGAAGGTGCCGTCGGGCTGCTTCGGCACCGGCTGGCCGTTGATGAACAGCACGCCGTTCGTCACCTGAACGCGATCACCCGGCAGACCGACGAGACGCTTGATGTAATCCACTTCGGGATTGGGCGGCAGGCGGAACACCACGACATCGCCCCGCTTGGGCTTGCTGAATTCCAGAATACGGCCCGAAAACAGGTTCGGCGAGAAGGGCAGCGAATATTTCGAATAGCCGTAGGAGAACTTGTTGACGAAAAGATAGTCGCCCACCAGAAGCGTCGGCATCATCGAGCCTGATGGGATCGTGAAGGGCTGAAACAGCACGGTGCGGATGACCATGGCCAGCAGCAGCGCCTGAATGATGACCTTGACGTTCTCCCAGAGGGCGTTCTGCTTCTTCTCAGCTTTTTCGGACACTTAGAGACCTGCCTGATTGTTTCCCGGCTTCTTCGGTTTCACGAAGGCATCGGGGCCGTTGTTTTGTCGTGCTTGCGCCGCATGAAGCACTCTTCATACAGCCGGCAACGCTTTCATATTTCTGCGACTTCTCTAGAACCTTTCCAGCCCGAAGGGAAGCGCTTCTATGACAAGGGTGCAAATAGGCCGCCAATGCGGCCGCACCGGGTCTCAGCCATTCACGGGAAGCGCCTCGATAATCACAAATGCCTGAGCATAAGGGAAATCATCCGTGATCGTCAGGTGGATATTGGCGCGGTGGCCGGCCGGCAGCATGGCCGCCAGTCTTTCCCCTGCCCCATTAGTCAGAAGCATGGTCGGCTTGCCGCCCGGCAGATTGACGACGCCCATGTCCTTCCAGAAAACACCATTCGCAAGGCCTGTTCCAAGCGCCTTCGAACAGGCCTCCTTGGCGGCGAAACGCTTGGCATAGGAGGCGGCGCGGTTCTTGCGGCCATCGGATTTGGCGCGCTCTATATCGGTGAAGCAGCGATGCGTGAAACGTTCGCCGAAACGCTCGATCGACTTTTCAACGCGGCGAATGTCGATCAGGTCGCTGCCCAATCCAATGATCATTTCAACATCTCCAGAGAAGCGTTCTTATTGGCGGCGCGGTGTGCAAGATTTTCCATCTTGCGCCGCTGGAAGCCGCTGATGAGGCCGTAAACGACGATATAAGCGATGACTGCGCTGATGACAGCCGGAAACAGCGCGCCGACCGTCATGGGTTCCAGCACGGGTGTCCATATCTGCCGGAATTCGAGATGGCTGAACAGCGCAACGAAATCCACATGTGCAGCGCTTTCCGCGCTCTGGCGGCCGAGGATGAAATGCCCCAGTTCCCAGGTGGATGCCCATATAAACGGAAATGTCAGTGGATTAGCGAAGGTCGTGCCGAGCGCCGCGGCAACAAGATTGACGCGCATGAGGAAACCGAGCGCCATGGCGATGATGATATGAATGCCGAGAAACGGCGTCCAAGCCACGCCGATACCGAGGGCGACGCCGGCAGCAACCGAATGTGGAGAGGCGGAAAGCCTGAGCAGACGCAGCTTCATATAGCGCAGCGAACGGGAAAAACCCGTGCGCGGCCAGAAGAGGTCGCGAATCTTCTCTGAAAAACCAACGGGTTCACGGCGGCGAAACGGCATGAGGGCAGTCTATTTCATCGCCCCGGTTGAGCCAAGAGCATCATAGACGGCGCGGAGATCTTTTGCAGGCGTATTTTCTTCCGTCATTCCGGCCTTGAGCCGGCGTTCCGCCGATACTGCGCGGCGCCACCAGATGAATACGAACCTTGCCGGACACTCTGACGTCATCCTCGGGCTCGTCCCGAGGATCTACAACCGATTGATTTAATTCGACGTGATTAGATCCTTGGGACAAGCCCAAGGATGACGCAGGGGAAATACCCACCCTCTCGCCGTCAACTTCGCTTCAACAGCAACGTGTCCTGTCATTCAGACAGGACTGCGGTGGACGCCCGCTTGAAGCGCGCATTCACATAGTTTTGCGAGACACAGCAATGCTCAGGCCGATACGGCTGCACCTGCTGGCCGCATACGCATGGCGAAGGGCTGCCATGCGCTGAGCGCATTACCGACGGAACAGGCCGCGGTCGATTTCGCGCTGACGGAACTCGAGGTCGACATTCGATACCGAGCCGCTGAGATATTCGAATTCGCGTTCCTGCGTGGTCTTGCCACGAACGGCACGGGCGATCTTGCGAAGCGGAGTAAACATGATTTTCGGTCCTTTCGGTTTGGGATTGGCGTTTCTCATCGGTGTAAATCCCACCGGCACGCCGCGTTTCCCGTCTTCAATTTCTGAAAGGAAGATAGTCTTAAACCCCGCCTGCGACCAGAGACAGGAAAAGGCCGCTGCCATGCAACCAATGCATAACGGCGGCCTTTCGAGTTACGGCAGCGACTAAAAATGCCTCAATCGAAGGCACGCGCCACTGTTGATACGCAGTCGAGATCTTTCAGCTGCGACAGAAGCTGGTTCAGCTGCCGCAGATCCCAGACTTCGACATCCAACGCCAGTTCGGAGAAGTCAGTACCGATGCGGACCATGTTCAACCCGCGAATATTGACATCCAGCGTCGCGATCGATTGCGCCACCGAGGCGAGCGTGCCCGGCTCGTTCAGCGCATTGATCATCACCCGCGCCATGAAACGCGACTTGTTCGCCTCATCGAGATCCCAGCGCACATCGATCCAGCGCTCCGGCTCATCGTCGAAGCGTTGCAGCGCCGGTGCCTGGATCGGATAGATGGTGATGCCCTTGCCTTTTTCCATGATGCCGACGATGCGGTCTCCCGGAACGGCGCCGGCCGCACCAAAATGCACATCGACATTGCCGGAAAGGCCACGGATGGGCAGCGGGTCCGGCCCATCCAGCATCTCGGCCGCACCGTCATCCTCGAGAACCGAGCGCGACTTGCCGGGGATCTTGAAGACCATGCCGGAGGCGCTGCGCATGTTGAACCAGCCATCATCGCCGGTCATCTTCACCGTGACGCGCTCATCCTGATAATCCGGATAGACCGCGCGCAGCACATCGAGCGAGGAAACCTCACCGCGGCCGACGGCGGCGATGGCGTCTTCCACATCCTTCTGCGCCAGACGATGCAGCACGGGCTTCAGAGCTTCCCGCGAGAAGGCCTTGCCGGCGCGCTCGAAGGTGCGCTCGAGAATACGATAACCGAGGCCGGAATATTGCTTGCGAATGGCCATGCGGGTGGCGCGGCGAATGGCCGAGCGGGCTTTGCCGGTCACCACCACCTCTTCCCATGCGGCCGGCGGCACCTGTACGCCGGAGCGGATGATCTCCACCTCGTCGCCGTTGTTCAGGCGGGTGACGAGCGGCATGATCCGGCCGTTGATCTTCGCGCCAACGGTGGTGTCACCGATATTGGTGTGAACGGCATAGGCGAAATCGATGGGCGTCGCGCCGCGCGGCAGCGCAATCAGCTTGCCCTTCGGGGTGAAGCAGAACACCTGGTCCTGGAAGAGTTCGAGCTTGGTATGTTCGAGGAACTCTTCCGGGCTGTCGCCTTCGGCCAGCGATTCGATGGTGTGGCGCAGCCAGGAGTAGGCATTCGATTCCGGCGAGAGCAGATCGCCCTCCCCGTTTTCACCATCCTTATAAAGCGCATGGGCGGCGATGCCGAATTCGGCGATCTCATGCATGCGCTTGGTGCGGATCTGTAGTTCGATACGCTGGCGCGACGGGCCAACGATGGTGGTGTGGATGGAGCGATAATCGTTCTGCTTCGGGGTGGAGATGTAGTCCTTGAAGCGGCCGGGCACCACGCGCCAGCGGGTATGCACGATGCCAAGCGCCCGGTAGCAGGAGGGAATATCGTCCACCAGAAGGCGGAAGCCATAAACATCGGAAAGCTGCTCGAAGGAGAGCGACTTCGACTGCATTTTGCGGAACACCGAATAGGGTTTTTTCTGACGTCCCTTGACGCCCGCCCCAATGAGGCCATTGGCCACCAGAAGCTCACGCAATTCGTCCTCGATCTTCTTGATGAGGCCTTCATTGCGGGTTTCCAGTTCCTGCAGACGATTAGTCACCGTCTCATAGGCTTCCGGGTTGAGATACCGGAAGGACAGGTCCTCCAGCTCGTCGCGCATATCCTGCATGCCCATGCGGCCGGCGAGCGGCGCATAGATTTCCATGGTTTCCTCGGAAATGCGGCTGCGCTTGTCGGCCGGCATATATTCCATGGTCCGCATATTGTGCAGGCGGTCGGCGAGCTTGACCAGGAGAACACGCACGTCGTCGGAAATGGCAAGCAGCAGCTTGCGCAGGTTTTCGGCCTGCTTGGCCTTGCGGGTAACGAGATCGAGTTTCTTGAGCTTGGTCAGCCCTTCCACCAGCCGGCCGATGTCTTCCCCGAAGAGCTCATCGATTTCGGCGCGCGTGGCGGTGGTATCCTCGATCGTATCGTGCAGCAACGCCACCGCGATGGTCGATTCGTCGAGATGCATTTCAGTGAGGATGGCGGCAACTTCCAGCGGATGCGAGATATAGGGGTCGCCGTTGGCCCGCTTTTGCTGGCCATGTTTCTGCATGGCATAAACATAGGCCTTGTTCAGCAGGGCCTCATTCGCATCCGGTTTATATTTTTGAACCCGCTCGACGAGTTCGTATTGCCGCATCATGCGATATTCCACAAAAAGAAAGCGCGCCAACCTTGGGGTCGGCGCACAATGCTGCATCAATAGGGATCAGATTATGACGGGAAATATTGACAGACGGTAACCACCGCCTGCCAATGGCGTCATAAAGTCAGATCAATAGTCGTCATTTTTTTCCGGCGGCACAAGGCCTTCGATACCGGCCAGCAGTTCTTCTTCCGACATCTGGTCGAAAGTAACCGTTTCCGGCTGGTCGTCGTCTTCGCCATCGGCGCCAGTGGAGGCGGCAAGCGTGACCGGATCGGGCTCAGGCTCGTCCACTTCAACATGCTTCTGCAGCGAATGGATGAGGTCTTCCTTCAGGTCGTCAGGCGACAGGGTTTCGTCGGCGATTTCGCGCAGCGCCACAACCGGGTTCTTGTCGTTGTCGCGGTCAACCGTGATGGAAGACCCTTGAGAAATCTGGCGCGCACGGTGGCTGGCGAGAAGCACCAGTTCGAAACGGTTGTCTACTTTATCAATGCAATCTTCAACTGTGACGCGGGCCATTGCCTGTCCTTTGCGTGTCGTAATGTCGTGGATCAGAGCGCCGTGCGATGTTCGGGTGCACAAGGGATGCTCTAACCTATTGAATCTGCGCTTCGTGCCTTGCGAAAAACATTCAAGATTTCTCGCGACGAAGCTTTCCAGCTTCCGATACAGCCATTGGCCGCGGAATTCAAGTTTTTCCTGTCTTTGGCGTCTTTTGGCACCTTATTGCCCATGTTTGGCGTCTGATGAACAAAATGTCTAGAAGAATTGTCTTGGAATACGGGTGAAGTTACCTTACTTAAAACGCTAACGGCGATGCGCGAAGCTCGTTGATACGACATGTTTTTTTGCGTTATCGACCGGATATAAAAGCCAGATAATGGCCTTTCCAAAAAAAGGAATGGGATGGAATGTTCGATCCACGGGAGAAAATTGCGCTCTTCATAGACGGAGCCAATCTTTATGCAGCATCGAAAAGCCTGGGATTCGATATCGACTACCGCAAGCTCCTTAAGGCGTTTCAAAAGCGTGGATACCTGCTGCGTGCCTATTATTACACCGCATTGATCGAGGATCAGGAGTATTCCTCGATCCGCCCGCTGATCGACTGGCTGGATTATAACGGCTACAAGGTCGTGACGAAGCCGGCGAAGGAATTCACCGACGCGCTCGGCCGCCGCAAGATCAAGGGCAACATGGATATCGAACTTGCTGTCGATGCCATGGAACAGTCCGAGACGGTCGATCACCTCGTCCTGTTCTCCGGCGACGGCGATTTCACCACGCTGGTGGACGCGCTGCAGCGCAAGGGCCGCAAGGTGTCCGTGGTTTCCACCATGGCGACGCAGCCCGCAATGATTGCAGACGATCTGCGCCGGCAGGCCGACCACTTCATCGATCTGATGACGCTGAAGGCAGAGATCGGGCGCGACCCGAATGAGCGCCCTGCCCGGCATGTCGAAAGCCCTGAGACGATCTGATCCGGCTTTCGCGGCACTAACATCACAGAAGCGCGTCCGTCCGAAAGGCGGGCGCGTTTTTGTTTAGGCCACACCCCGCTCGACCGCGGAAAATTGCCGTTTAAATTAACAAACGTCAAATCCGGCCATGCGAAATTATATCTTGGTTAATTTTAGACGTGTCTAAATCACGCAACGGCACCACCGACGTAATTTGGGTGTCAAAGCAGGATGACTAGACATGCATGGCCAAGCGAAAACCAATCAACAACTCGATGAACGACTGAATTTTCTGGGGCTTGGGCACGAGCAGCGGCAAAATCTTTCGGACATGAAGGGTGTCATCACCGGTTCTCTCGACGCCTCTCTCGACCGGTTTTATGCGAAGGTTCGCTCGGTGCCGGAAACCGCGAGGTTCTTCTCCAGTGACGCGCATATTCACCATGCCAAGAGCATGCAGCTGAAACATTGGGCGAGGATCGCCTCCGGCACGTTCAACGTGGACTATACCGACGCCGTCACTGCCATTGGCCGCACCCATGCGAGGCTTGGCCTGGAGCCGCGCTGGTATATTGGCGGTTATGCGCTGATGCTTGATGGCATCGTCAAGGCGGTGATCGGGTCCGAATTGAAGGGCCTCTTCATGGAGAAGAAGGCCAGGAAGCTGAAGGATGGGCTGTCCGCAACCATCAAGGCCGCCCTTCTGGACATGGATTATTCGATCTCCGTCTATCTCGACGTGCTGGCCGCCGAGCGGCTGAAGGTAGAGGCTGAGCAGGCGCAGATGAAGAAGGAACAGGAGCACGTTCTCGAACTGCTCAACAATGCGCTGAACAAGCTGGCCAATGGCGACCTCACCTCCAGCATCACCGAAAAGACCGCGCCGCAATTTGAAGGGCTTATCGCCAATTTCAACGCTGCGGTCGGCAATCTCTCCGGCGCCTTTGGGCAGATCGTCGAAGAGGCCAACAAGATTTCCGGCAACACCCGCGAGTTGACCTCTGCGACTGACGACATGGCCCGCAGGACCGAACAGCAGGCCGCCGCCCTCGAGGAAACCGCCGCCGCCGTCGAGGAAATCACCACCATTTCCAAACTCTCGGCGCAGCGCTCCGAAGAGGCCAAGGCCATCGTCGAAAGCTCGGCCGTTGAGGCGGCGCGCTCCCGCGATGTGGTGACGGAAGCCGTCAAGGCGATGGGCGCCATCGAGGAATCGTCGCAGAAGATCACCCAGATCATTTCGGTCATCGACGAGATTTCGTTCCAGACCAATCTTCTGGCGCTGAATGCCGGCGTAGAAGCAGCACGCGCCGGTGAGGCCGGCAAGGGTTTTGCCGTCGTCGCCCAGGAAGTGCGGGAACTTGCGCAACGCTCGGCCACCGCCGCCAAGGAAATCAAGACGCTGATCTCCAAATCTTCCGAGGATGTGATGCAGGGTGTCTCGCTGGTCAACAAGACGGGCGAATCCCTGAATACGATCGGCAACAAGGTGGATCACATTCAGGAACATATCGCCTCGCTGACCAAGGCGGCGCAGGAACAGTCCGTCGGCATTCAGGAAATCAGCGCCGCGATCAACAGCATGGACAATCTGACCCAGAAGAATGCGGCCATGGTGGAAGAAACCAATGCGGCCACGCATAATCTGAGCGATGTCAGCGCCAATCTCGCAGCGCTTGTCAGCAGGTTCAGTGTCTCGGCTTCGAGGGCTTATGTAGAGCGGACTTACAGGGCTGCTTGAGAGGCGCCACGGGCAGCAGCACGCTCCCGTCATCCCGGCCTTGAGCCGGGATCCAGCCAGCCCAAGTCCTTGGGCTGAAAGGACCGTTTCCCCGGCGCAGACGCGCCGTGGCTGGATGCCGGATCAAGTCCGGCATGACGGAAGAACAAGTGGCGAAAGGCCGCCACCCTCTAGGCCGCGAAATTTCCTGCCGCTCAGGCGTTGTTACCCTTCAGCAGCCGCGACTTCTGCCGGTTCCAGTCGCGTTCCTTTTCCGTCTCGCGCTTGTCGTGCAGCTTCTTGCCCTTGGCGAGCGCCAGTTCCAGCTTCGCGCGGCCCTTTTCGTTGAAATAGACCTTCAACGGCACCAGCGTCATGCCATCGCGGTTGATGCCGGCCCGCAGGCGGCTGATCTCGCGTTTGCTCAAAAGCAGCTTGCGGCGGCGGCGCGGCTCGTGGTTGAACCGGTTGGCCTGCAGATATTCCGGCAGGTGGGAATTGATCAGCCAGATTTCATCGCCCTCATCCGAAGCATAGGATTCGGCAATATTCGCCTTGCCTTCGCGCAGCGACTTGACCTCAGTGCCGGTCAGCACGAGGCCTGCCTCATAGGTGTCGATGATTTCGTAGTTGAAGCGAGCCTTGCGGTTTTCCGCAACGATCTTGTTCACCACGCGCTGGCTGCCTTTGGGGCCCATGATATTTCAATCCCTTGTTTTTCTTATTGCGCCGCAGCCTGCCGGCCGGAGCGGTTTTCGAGATGTAGTTCTCGCTTTTCCGCATGTCTTTATCCCAAAACCGGTGCCCGCTTTTGGGAGACATGCTCTATTTAGTATCGTCGTCGCAAAAAGAAAAGGCGCGCGGAACCGCTTCTGTCGCGAAGCGGGCCCATTGCGCGCCTTTAAGGCTTTCAGGCGTCTCTCAGTTCATCAGGCCGGCATGTTTCAACGCCGCGTCAATCGCCGCTTCGGTCGCCGGCTCCAGCGTGCTCATCAAAGGCGAGCGGACCCGGCGGTTGCCGCCCCGTGTCTTCGACAGCGCATATTTCGTGCCGCAGACACCGGGCTCCATGAAGATCGCCTTGTGCAGCGGCATCAGGCGATCCTGATACTCCAGAGCCTTGGCATAGTCGCCTGCTAGCATCGCTGCCTGGAATTCCGAACAGAGGCGCGGCGCAACATTGGCAGTAACCGAGATGCAGCCGACACCGCCATGGGCGTTGAAGCCGAGCGCCGTACCATCTTCGCCCGAGAGCTGGATGAAATCCTTGCCGCAGGAAATGCGCTGCTCGGAAACGCGGTCGAGCTTGCCCGTCGCATCCTTCACACCGACGATGTTCTTGTGCGCCTTGACGAGCGCACCCATGGTTTCCGGCGACATATCCACCACCGAGCGCGGCGGGATATTGTAGATGACGATCGGCAATTTCACCGCTTCGGCAACAGCCGAGAAATGGGCGAACAGGCCCTTCTGCGTCGGCTTGTTGTAATAGGGGGTGACCACCAGCAGTGCATCCGCGCCGGCTTCCTGCGCATGCAGCGCAAGCTCTATCGCTTCATCGGTATTGTTGGAGCCTGCACCCGCAATGACCGGAACCCGTTTCGCCGCAACCTCGATGCACAGTTCAACGACCCGTTTGTGCTCATCGTGGGAAAGCGTCGGGGATTCCCCCGTCGTACCCACGGGCACAAGGCCCTTGCTGCCTTCGGCGATCTGCCATTCCACATGGGCGGCAAAGGCCTGTTCGTCCACGGCACCATTGTCCGTGAACGGAGTAATGAGGGCGGGAATTGATCCCTTGAACATGCAAAGCTCCTGGCGCCGAGCCGGTTCATGCTTCGGCCGCATTCGATGGTTAAAACCGGCACACATTAGTGCCAGCCCTTGGCGCCGACAAGCGCAAAGGCAGCCTATTTTGTCCGAAATTGTCGGAAGTGTGACAGTCCGGAAACGTCACACCACAGTTAAAAAATCGCGGCGGCGAAATTGCGGGCCGCTCGCGGGCCGGTGAATAAAAGTTGATGGGATTGCGCGGGGGGCGGTTAAGGTTTCATTAATCTCAATCTCCGTAGATTCAATGCAGAACACGGGAGCGGAATACGAGGCCAAGCCTTGAGCGATTTACGCAATCCTGCTGCAATAAAACGACAATACAAGAACGACAGTACAAGAAGGTCGATTGTTTCCGTCTGGCGATGAAGAACGGTATGAAAAAAACAGTTTGGGGATTGATGGCGGCGGGCCTCGCCGCAACCGTTTGGAACGCGCTGGCCGGGCCGCTGCCGGAAGGTGCGGTGCCGCTTCCCTATGTGAAGCCGAATGCGCCGACCGTTCCCGCCTTCATGCCCGCCTCGCCCGAGATCACCGGCGCCATACCGCGCCTCAACCGCCCCGATGATGCAAGCCAGCTGAAGGCCGGCCTCGACGCGCTTTCCAGCCGCGATGCGACGCGGGCGATTGCATTGCGCAACGCCATGCCGACCGGCAGCCTGGACCGGCATATTCTCAGCTGGGCAATTGCCGTTTCCGGCCAGAAGGATGTGCCTTCGTCCGAAATTGCCGCCGCCCAGCGCGAGCTTGCCGGCTGGCCGGGTGCCGCCACCCTGCGGGCCAATTCTGAAAAAGCGCTTTATCGCGAAGATCCGCCAGTACCGCAGGTGCTCGCCGCCTTCGGCAGCAGCCGACCGGAAACCGCCGAGGGCACCGTAGTGCTCGCCAAGGCACTCGCCTCCTCCGGCAAGGTCGTGGACTCCCAGCGCCTCATTCGCCAGCTCTGGGTCAGCGAAGGCATGGATAAGGACATGGAAGACCGGGTGCTTGCCGAGTTCCCCGCCTATCTGACGCCCGCCGATCACAAGGCGCGCATGGATTACCTGATGTATCGCAGCCGCATCGGCCAGGCGAAGCGTTTCGGCGATCTGGGCAAGGCGCAGTCGCTTTATAATGCCTGGGCCGCCGTTCTGCAGCGATCCGCCACTGCGGGTGCCCTGCTGGGCAAGGTTGACGCCAATTGGCGCGGCGATCCCGCTTTCCTATTCGCGCGCATAGAAAACCTGCGCAACCAGCAAAAATATCCTGAAGCGGCCGCCCTTCTGCGGCAGGCCCCGAAAGAGGCATCGAAACTCGTCAATCCCGGCGAGTGGTGGAACGAGCGGCGTATCATCGCGCGCGGCCTTGCCGATCTCGGCGATTTTGCCGAGGCCTATCGCATCGTCGCCAATCATTCGGCCACCTCGGCCGTCGATATTGCCGATGCGGAGTTTCATGCCGGCTGGTATGCACTGAGAGCGCTCCGCGATCCGGCGGCGGCTTCACGTCACTTCGACACGTTGTTGCAGACCTCGAACCGGCCGCTTTCCGCCTCGCGCGCCTATTATTGGCTCGGTCGGGCGGCGGAAGTGGGCGGACCGGGCAATGCCCGTGACTTCTTCACCAAGGCTGCCGCCCACCCCGGCACGTTTTATGGCCAGCTGGCCGCCGCACGAATCGGCACCACGACGCTGAATGTTACGTATCCCAGCCCAAGCACCGGCGACCGTGAACGCTTTGCCGGCCGTGAGGCCGTGCGCGCCATCGACCGGCTGGAGGCCGCCGGTTATGGCTGGCGGGCCGACAGTCTTTACCGCTCGCTGGCCGACCAGCTGGACAGCCCCGGCGAACTTGCCATTCTGGCCGCGAGGGCGGAAGGCAACGGCAATCATCAGGTTTCGCTGCAGATCGGCAAGACGGCCTTCAGCCGCGGCATCGATGCGGCAGCGCTCGCCTATCCGCTCGGCGTCATTCCCGCCAGCGCCAATATAGCCGGCTCCGGCAAGGCGCTTGCCTATGCCATCGCCCGGCAGGAGAGCGCCTTTAACCCGGCCGCGGTCTCCGCCGCCAATGCCCGTGGGCTGCTGCAATTGTTGCCGGGAACCGCCAAGGGCGTGGCCGGACGCCACGGCCTGCCCTATACGCAGGCGATGCTGACCAGCGACGCGGGATATAATGCCACGCTCGGCGCGCATTATCTCGGCGAGCAGATCGACAGCTTCGGCGGTTCCTATATCCTCACCTTCATCGCTTATAATGCCGGTCCAAAACGCGTGCCGGAATGGATTGCCCGCTACGGAGATCCGCGCGGCAAGCCTATCGATGAGGTGGTGGACTGGATCGAGCGCATCCCCTTCCCCGAAACGCGCAATTATGTGCAGCGGGTGATGGAGAATTATCAGGTCTACAAGACCCGGCTTGGGCAACAGGCCGATATTGTCGACGACCTGCGCCATGGCCGTGCGGGGTAAGCCGGGCTCATCGGCAGATATCATTACAGAGCATTCGAGCACCGGCTGGCCCGGTGCTTTTTTATTTCCCGGATAAGAATGACCGGCGCTGCAATGTGAAGCATTCAAACAAAAAACCCCGGCATTTCTGCCGGGGTTTCCATCACTGACAATGTCAGATCAGATTAGAACGTGCGCTGAAGGCGAACGAAACCGGTGACTTCGTCGTCACGGCCATCTTCATCGTAGTAGTTCGCGGTGATCTTCGTAGCCAGACCTTCGGTGATCTTGTAGTCAACCGTCAGACCAGCAGTCCAGGCATCACGGTCGCCAACGAAGTCGCCGTCAGCAGGATTGACGTCCAGCTTGCTGAGGTATTCGAAGCCGGGGGTAAGCGTCAGGCGATCCGTAGCCTTGATCGCGTACTCAACGGCAACAGCCCATTCAGACTTTGCGTAGTAAGCGTTGTCGCCCGAAGCCCATACACCGGCGAGGCCGAAGGTGCCCGGACCGATATCTGCAAACAGCATGCCGCGGACAGCAACGTTTTCTGCGTCGAAGTCGTAGCTGGCGATCAGGTTGGCGGTAACCGCGCCGAACTTGCCGCCGATCATGCCGCCGATGCCGACGTTGTTGTCTGCACCGTACTGGAACTGGCCGTACGAACCTTCAAGCTCGTCAACCGAGAGAGCAGCCTGGAAAGAGCCTGCGTCGTAGGTGTACTTGATCGAGTTGAACAGGGTGTTGGTCGACAGGATGTCGGTTTCGCCGTTCAGATCGTCGTCCCACCAGCTGTAGAACTTACCGACCTTCAGGCCGCCGAGTTCGATGAAAGCCTGGTCAACGAATACGCTGGA
>NZ_KQ414510.1:0-134873 GCF_001263295.1 Agrobacterium sp. SUL3 | reverse complement strand
GGGCAAAGTTCAAACATGGGTCAATTTTCGATGGAAATATCCTGTGCTACCGGGTCACTTCTCAGTGGCAATCAACACCACGACAATCCCGATCTGCGTCGCGTATTCGAAGTCTCTGAGCGGCCAGTCCTTTGGGACTTGGATGACCATTACCGATGACGCAGCGGCGAAAAAGTGGTTGTGCGCTTTCATCAATCGCATAAGTGCACAGTAGGCCAAAAACCTGCGCGGACTACTGGCTAATGCTGTTGCGGCATCGCGCCGGTTAAGTTTCATAGAAAATCCGGATACCGCAGTTTGGACTTTTGCCGTTGCTTCAAGAAGATGTTCTATCGCCGCATGGAGAAGGTCATTGGGATCGGCGGCGTTCACTGGGTTTCACCTCCGATCAAGGGGCGACCTAACCGATACCATCTGTTTATCGTCCGAGCGAGTTGCCAGTGTTCGTCGACGTATACGACCTGAGTTGTCGCTGCTGTAGTTCCGTCGAGAATGTGAGGATGCCCTAAGACCTCCCCAATAATAATTGGGACCGTTCTCTTCGCATATGTCCAATCCATGACCGATACGAGTGGAGCGATGCTCTCAGGGCCGACTTGGCCAAGGGTCTCCAAGTCATCAGCTAGGCGACGATAGGTTTCAATGACTTCCTGAGCGGAGGGCATATGTGGGCGCGATGATGAGTATGGCATGAAACCTCTTAGTGATTCTGCGGAAAACGAAAACACAGGGATTTTCCGTGATGCCAAATGAATCGCATATGATGCCAAATGTCAACTATATGATGCCAGCTGAATCAATGTTGACATTCTTCAGCCATGCGGGTTTCTCGCCATATGGCGATTAATCCTTCAGCAGATGTTTTGCGCGCAGCGCGTGCTTTGGTCGGGTGGACGCAACGCGATCTTTCGGCGGTGTCGAAGGTGTCGCGTCCCACAATTAATCGCCTGGAAAATGGTGGCGCAGCGATGGTTGAAACTGTCCAGGCACTCGTCAAAACCTACGAGGCTCACGGAATTGAATTCATCGGCATTTCCACGACATCAGGCGAAGGGGTTCGCTGGAGGACACCAGCGGGACGCATCGGTGAAGACCCACAAGTTTTGAAGTCAGAGATGTAGTGGTCAATGTTTCATCGGCGTTTGGGGAATTGATACGACCTCTCTGAAGTCACTGAGAAAGCCCACCTGCGGTGGGTCCGACCGTCGCGCCACATCAGGCTGAAGCAGCTACAGCGCAATTTGGAAGCGCGCAGCTTCAGCCTGATTGCATAAGCCTGTGAGCCTGATCCTAGGGATACGTTTTGTCGATACTGGTTTCGATCGCATTTCGATCTTCCCATTGCTCTGGGGCTCATGGCCGCTTTGGGCGCCATACCGGCAGAGGCGCTTGGCCAATATGTGGTTCTCGGCGAACTCAATCTCGATGGCACCATCGGCATGGTCTCAGGCGCGCTGCCGGCGGCCATTGGTGCCAACGCTCTCGGCAAGGGCCTGATCTGCCCGGCTGAAAGCGGTCCGGAAGCGGCCTGGGCCGGAGCTGGCATCGATATTCTCGCCCCGCGCAGCCTCATAGCGCTTGCCAATCATTTTCGCGGCACACAGCTGCTTTCGCGCCCCGTGCCCGCCATCCGGACCAGTCCAGTCAATCTGCCGGACCTTGCCGATATCAAGGGGCAGGAAAGCGCCAGACGTGCGCTGGAGGTGGCAGCGGCCGGCGGTCATAATCTGCTGATGGTCGGTCCACCCGGCTCTGGCAAATCCATGCTTGCCGCCCGCCTGCCCTCCATCCTGCCACCTCTTGAGGCAGCGGAGCTGCTGGAAGTGTCCATGGTTCATTCCATCGCTGGCCAATTGTCGGGTGGCAAGCTTTCAGACCGCAGGCCGTTCCGCACGCCGCATCATTCCGCCACCATGGCGGCTTTGATTGGTGGAGGGTTGCGCGCCAGACCGGGTGAGGCCTCACTTGCCCATCACGGCGTTCTTTTTCTGGATGAATTCCCGGAATTTTCGCCCCAGGTGCTGGATGCTTTGCGCCAGCCGCTGGAGACCGGCGAATGCATCATCGCGCGGGCCAATCACCGCGTCAGCTATCCGGCGCAAATCCAGCTCGTCGCGGCGATGAACCCCTGCCGCTGCGGCATGGCGGGAGAGCCGGGCTTCACCTGCGCCAGAGGTCCGCGTTGCGTGGCCGACTATCAGGGGCGCATTTCCGGCCCGCTGATGGACCGCATCGATATCCGCATTGATGTTCCCGCCGTTTCTGCCACGGACCTCATCCGCCCCGTCGCGTCCGAGCCGAGTGCGGTGGTTGCCGCCCGTGTCGCCAGTGCCCGCCTCGCCCAGCAGGAGCGTTATGCGGCGGCGGGGTTTCCTGCCATCCGCACAAATGCCCGCTGCACGACAACCCTGATCGAAAAATATGCCGAGCCGGATGCGTCCGGGCTGCAATTGCTGCGCGATGCCGCCGAACGGTTGAAATTTTCCGCACGCGGTTATCATCGTATTCTGAAGGTCGCGCGAACATTGGCCGATCTGGACGGAAAACAGACGGTCGGCCGCATCCATGTGGCGGAAGCCGTGTCCTATCGTATCGCGGGCGAGAGGCTGCCGACAGCGGCTTGAGCCGTGATGCTTGCGCGCTTTGTTGGAAGATGCGGGGCATTCTGAAACGAATATGCCGCCAGCGGTGCCGGCGGCATAATAAACTTCGATTCTTTGGTCCGCGATCGCGCGTACCGGATGGGGTCGCTAGAGCCCAAGCCCTTCAAAAAGCGCCGTCGAGAGGTAACGTTCCGCGAAGGAAGGAACGATGACGACGATGTTCTTGCCGGCATTTTCCTCGCGCGCGCCGACCTTGATTGCCGCCGCCAATGCTGCACCCGAGGAGATGCCGACGGGCACGCCTTCGAGCCGCGCGGCAAGACGTGCGATTTCGAAAGCCTCGTCATTGGTGACGGTGACGATCTCGTCATAAATGCCGGTATCAAGGATGGCGGGCGCAAAACCGGCGCCGATGCCCTGAATCTTGTGCGGGCCGGGGTTGCCGCCGGAAAGCACCGGGCTGTCGGCGGGTTCAACCGCAATGACCTTCACCTCCGGCTTGCGGGATTTCAGAACCTGACCGGTGCCGGTGATCGTGCCGCCCGTGCCGATGCCGGAAACGAGAATGTCGACCGTCCCGTCGGTATCGTTCCAGATTTCTTCTGCCGTCGTCTTGCGGTGAATATCCGGATTGGCGGGGTTTTCGAATTGCTGCGGTATGATGGCGTCGGGCAGCGTCGCAGCCAGTTCCTGCGCCTTGGCAATTGCGCCCTTCATGCCCTTCGGGCCTTCGGTCAACACCAGTTCGGCACCGAGCAGGGCGAGCATTTTGCGGCGTTCGACTGACATGGTTTCCGGCATGGTCAGGATCAGCTTGTAGCCCTTGGCGGCGGCAGCAAAGGCGAGCGCGATGCCGGTATTGCCGGAGGTTGGCTCCACCAGCGTCGTCTTGCCGGGGGTGATCTTGCCCTGCGCTTCCAGCGCTTCGATCATGGCAACACCGATGCGGTCCTTCACGGAGGCAATGGGGTTGAAAAATTCCAGCTTGGCGAGCAGGTTGGCCTTGACGCCCTTTTCTTTCGCCAGCTTGTCCAGCCGCACGATCGGCGTATCGCCGATTGTTTCCGTAATCGAGGAATAGACGCGTCCGCGTCCGGGCTTTCTGGCTTCGGGCATGATGCTCTCCTGTATGAAGGCCACAGAATAGTGACCGCAAGATTTGAGCGGCAGAATAGGAGCAATCGCCCTGTCAGGCTAGCGAACGTTCATCCTTATATGGTCGGTTTACCGGAAAAATTTCACGATAAACCGGGTAAATGCACGAAATTATTTTAGGTGCTGCGGATGGCGATCATGGTCGCCGTTCCGGCCAGAATGCCCGCCGCCGTGCGGTTGAGGATCGTCAGCGCGCTTGGCCGTTTCAGGAGGTTGCGCGCCTTGGCTGCAAGCAGGATGTAGGGCAACAGAACGGCCATCAACACGACGAAGGTGAGGGCGAGAAGTGTCGCATATTCCGACGGGCCGATCATGCGGATGTCGATCAGCGTCGGCACCAGCGCCACATAAAACAGCATGGTTTTCGGGTTTCCGAGCGTGATCAGCAGGCCGGACAGGAAGGACATCGGCATGCTGGTGCTTTTTTTCGCCTTCAGGTCCTGCGGCAAAAGGCCGGCGGTCCACAGCTTCCAGGCGATGTAGAGGAGATAGGCCGCACCGGCGAATTTCAGAACCATGAAGGCTTCCTGAAAGGTCTGGGCCACGAAGGCCAGCCCCAGTATTACGCCGGTCAGGTAGATCATGTCGCCCAGCACCAGCCCGAGGCCCATGAAGAAGGTTTCCCGAAAGCCTGAACCCAGCGCCCGCGCCACGATGGCCGTCATGCCGGGGCCGGGAATGGCGGCGGCGATAAAAAGGGCGGTGGCATAGGCTAGAAGGGTCGTCAGTGTCATGATCATGTTTCCCGAAAATCCGCTAGATCAATAGCGAAATTGCCGGGTAAAAACAATTGATCATGCTGGTTGCGGTCAGACCCCGGTCGAACCGAAACCGCCGGCGCCGCGCGCCGTCTCGGAGGTTTCCGTCACTTCGCTCACGGCAACCTGCGTCACCGGCGCGATCACCATCTGCGCAATGCGCATGCCGCGTTCGATGGTGAAATCATCCTGTCCCAGATTGGCGAGAATGACCTTCACTTCGCCGCGATAATCGCTGTCCACCGTGCCGGGGGAGTTGAGGCAGGTGATGCCGTTCTTGATGGCAAGACCGGAGCGGGGGCGGATTTGCGCCTCGTAACCGTGCGGGACTTCGAAGATAAAGCCGGTCGGCACCAGTGCCCGTTCACCGGGTTTCAGCGTCAGCGGTTGGTCTGCAGGCACCGCGGCGCGCAGGTCCATGCCGGCAGCACCGCCGGTCTCATAGGACGGCAATTCCAGGCCTGCACCATTGGCGAGGCGGACGAGGCGAAGAGGGGGGCGATTGTCGTTTTGAACGGTCATGCGGCATTAGTTTGCGCAGATCGCGGCAAGGTCAATTGCAAATGCGGGCCTGAAACGCTAGATAGCCCGCAATTCACAGGATTTGTCAGATGGCCGAAACACTTGCCGAGGCGGTCTCCCGCCGCCGCACCTTTGCTATTATCGCGCACCCGGACGCGGGTAAGACCACGCTCACTGAAAAACTGCTGCTGTTCGGCGGAGCGATCCAGCTTGCCGGTGAAGTGAAGGCAAAGAAGGATCGCATCCAGACCCGTTCGGACTGGATGAAGATCGAGCGCGAGCGCGGCATCTCGGTTGTCACCTCGGTCATGACCTTCGAATATAACGACCGCGTCTTCAACATTCTCGATACACCCGGCCACGAAGACTTCGCCGACGATACCTACCGCACGCTGACGGCGGTGGATGCGGCGATCATGGTCATCGACGCCGCCAAGGGTATCGAGCCGCGCACGCTGAAGCTGTTTGAAGTCTGCCGCATGCGCGATATCCCGATCATCACCTTCATCAACAAGATGGACCGCGAAAGCCGCGATCCCTTCGAGATTCTGGATGAGGTCGAGGAAAAGCTTGCGCTCGATACCGCGCCGATCACCTGGCCGGTCGGACGGGCGAAAAGCTTCTGCGGCGCCTATAATCTCGCCGAAAATACCTTTCGCGGCAATGATACGCAGGTGGAAGGCCTTTCGGTCAATGGCCCGCAGGCAGTCGCCGATAGGCTGCCGGAAAACGAACGCAAGGTCTTTATCGAAGAAACGGAACTGGCGCTGGAAGCCTGCCGCCCCTTCGACCGCCAGGCGTTTCTCGAAGGTCATATGACACCGGTGTTCTTCGGTTCGGCGCTGCGCAATTTCGGTGTGCGCGACCTCATCAATGCGCTCGGCGATTTCGCGCCGCCGCCGCGCGATCAGGTGGCGGATACCCGCACCGTGCATGCGGCGGAAGACAGGATGACGGCTTTCGTCTTCAAGATTCAGGCCAATATGGACCCCAACCACCGCGACCGCATCGCCTTTGCCCGTATCTGCTCCGGCAAGCTGGAGCGCGGCATGAAGGCGCGCCTGTCGCGCACCGGCAAGCAGATGGGGCTCACCGCGCCGCAATTCTTCTTCGCCTCGCAGCGCCAGCTGGCTGATACGGCTTTTGCGGGTGATGTGGTCGGCATTCCCAACCACGGCACGCTGCGCATTGGTGATACGCTGACCGAGGGTGAAAACCTCGTCTTCCAGGGCGTTCCAAACTTCTCGCCGGAAATCCTGCGCCGCGTGCGGCTGGAAGATGCGATGAAAGCGAAGAAGCTGAAGGAAGCCCTGCAGCAGATGGCGGAAGAGGGCGTCGTACAGCTCTTCTCGCCGGAAGACGGCTCGCCAGCTATCGTCGGTGTCGTCGGCGCGCTTCAGCTTGATGTGTTGAAGGAACGGCTGATGGGCGAATACGGCCTGCCGGTCTCCTTCGAAATGTCGCGCTTTTCCGTTTGCCGCTGGATTTCCTCCGATCAGCCGGCGGAAATGGACAAGTTCCTCAACGTCAAGCGCGGCGATATCGCCCGCGATCTGGATGGCGATCCGGTGTTTCTGGCGCAGGACGCCTTCTCATTGCGCTATGAGTCCGAGCGTTTTCCGGCGATCAAGATGGTCGCGATCAAGGAATATCACGTCGCCAAGGCGGCGTGATATCAGCCGGATTGCACTTTGAATGCCAAGGGCTTAGTTTCCCGGTGAAACGGGAAACTGGTCCGGCATCATGACGCTTTCAGGCAAACATATTCTCCTCATCATCTCCGGTGGCATCGCGGCCTATAAGAGCCTCGATCTTATCCGCCGCCTGAAAGAGCGCGGCGCGAAGGTGACGCCGGTCATGACGAAGGGCGCGCAGGAGTTCGTCACGCCGCTGGCCGTTGGCGTGCTGTCGGCCACCCACGTTTTCACGGAGCTTTTTTCCAGACAGGACGAGCAGGATGTCGGCCATATCAGGCTGGCGCGTGACTGCGACCTCGTGCTGGTCGCGCCCGCCACTGCCGATTTGATGGCCAAGATGGCGCATGGCCTGGCAGACGATCTTGCCTCCACCATTCTTCTCGCGACGGATCGCAAGGTGCTGGTGGCTCCGGCAATGAACCCGAAAATGTGGACGGCGAAACCGACGCTGCGTAATGTCGAAACGCTGAAAAAAGACGGCGTGTTTTTCATAGGTCCCATGGCTGGTGAGATGGCGGAGAAGGGCGAGGCAGGTTTTGGCCGTATGGCCGAGCCATTGCAGATCGTCGAAGCCGTTGCCGCACTGCTGGATGAGGGGCCAAAGCCGCTGAAGGGCAGAACGGCCATCGTGACCTCCGGTCCCACGCATGAACCGATTGACCCGGTGCGCTACATCGCCAACCGCTCCTCGGGCAAGCAGGGCCATGCCATTGCGGCGGCTCTGGCTGAGCTGGGGGCAGAGGTCACGCTGGTCTCAGGGCCTGTCACCATCGCCGATCCCGCCGGGGTCACGACGATCCATGTCGAGTGCGCCGAAGAGATGCGCGATGCGGTAATTTCGCGGCTTCCGGTGGATATCGCCGTTATGGTCGCCGCCGTCGCCGACTGGCGGGTGACAGGTTCATCGGAACAGAAGATCAAGAAGCAGCCTGGCGATGCGCCGCCCGCGCTGCAATTGACGGAAAACCCCGATATTCTCAAAACCGTTGGTCACCACGAAAAGCGCCCGAAGATTGTGGTGGGCTTCGCCGCTGAAACGCAGGATGTCGAGAAGAACGGCCGGGCCAAGCTGGAGCGCAAGGGCGCTGATTATATTGTCGCCAATGATGTCTCGGCTGAAACCGGCATCATGGGTGGAGACCGCAACAGCGTGAAGATCATCTCGGCGGAGGGCGTCGAGGCCTGGCCGGATCTCGACAAGGCCGACGTCGCCAAACGTCTGGCTGCCCTTATCGCGGAGAAGCTCGCATGAGCCTGTTTGATCGCAAGACCTTTGACAAGGTACTCGGTGGTTGGCCGGGCGTACGTTTTGTCGATCAATGGGACTCTCACGTCGCCAAGGTGGGCGACAAGGTCTTTGCCGTGCTGGGTGAGCGGGAGGACTGGCGTCTGGTGGTGAAATGTTCGGAGGAAAGCTTCGAAATCCTCACCTCGTTGGAAGGCATCCGTCAGGCGCCTTATTTCGCCAAACGCAAATGGATATCGATCGGTGACCACTCACCGCTCGAGCGAGAGGAGCTGGAGCATTATGTGCGCCGCTCCTATGAACTTGTTGCGGCCGGCCTGACGAAGAAACTGCGCGCTGAACTGGGCATATTCTTCGACTAGAGCATTCTCGCGTTTCGGAGAAAAGCGGAAATGCTCCAACGTCACATGCCGGGCGTTTCGCCTGAATCGCCTTTCGTGTTTCGACCGATGATCTGGCGAACGCCCTCCTTGGTGAAGGGCTGAAAAAGCTGGGGCAGAAAGCCCTTCGCAATTTGCCCCTTGATGCCGATATTGGTGGAGGATGGGCGATCGGGATTGAAATAGCTGCCGAACAGCTGGTCGAATATGACGAGATTCTCGCCGTAATTGGTGTTTCCCTCGGGAAGCTCCTTGGAATGGTGCCAGCGGTGCAGCCGCGGTGTGCTGAACACATAGTCCAGCGGGCCGGTTTTCATATCGACATTGCAATGGGTCAGAATGCCGATGAAGGCGGTAACGGCGCCAAGCCACCAGAAAACGTGCAAGGGTGCGCCCATCAAATAGAGCGGAAGCTGACTGAGCGCGATCTTGAAGAGCGAGTCCGCCACATGAAAACGGCCGGTATTGACCACCCATAGCCGGACAACGCTGTGATGCAGGGCATGGAAACGCCAGAAGAACACGGTCTCATGCGCGATACGGTGCGCCCAGTAGAGGCCGAATTCAGCGATGGTGACCGCAAGTGCGACCTGAATGATCATCGGCAGATCGGAAGGCCACAGATTGAAGCGCATGGCTGCAAGCGGTTGCAGCACGTTGGCGGTCAACATCGGAAAGATTGCTCCCGCAACGGCGGCAAGCTGGACAAGGCCCTTGGTCAACAGGGTGTGGCCAATGCTGGTCGCGGTTTCACCATCGCCCTGAAGCCACTGAACCTCATAGGGGATATAACGTTCCAGGAGAAACAGGCTTAACACCGCGCCCGCATAGACGCAGAGGAACGCCATGATGGGGTGGCTGCTGTTGAAGGCGAAATAGGAGCCGGCAAGGCCGAAGAAAAACACCATGGGCCACGAACAATAGGAAAGGGCCTGTTTTACTGCCTGAGTTTTTGCCATGAATTTCAGTTCCCGTCCGGCAATCATCTATCATTCAACCAGCGACGCAACTCTCCGCAGGATCGCGGTTGCCCGTCGCTGATGCGCCCGTCCCTGCATGGATCGGTGCGCAGGGGCCGCATAGGCCGATAATAATCCCATTCCCTGCGACCATATCTGTCACTGCGTCGCAATTCCCGTTTCAGCTCGTCGCAACTGCGCGGTATGCCATCGTTTATGCTGCCGTCCGTGCAGGGGTCGTAGACCCTGTGTTGAGCCATTGCTTCCGGCACTGCGACCGGTTGAAGACTGAAGAATAGCGAACCAACCAGAAGTGTTAACAATCGCATCGGCCACCTGTTTCGTTTAGAAGATCAGGCCACTATTCTTCATTAGATTGCATGAGCATGGCATGCGGTCGTCACGTCGGCTTAATAGGCGTTTTTTGGTAACTGAGGCGCCTAGCCGTGACGCCGGGTACCTCCATTGCGGATATGTCTTAGCTGATTCGGATGGCAATATAGAGAAGCGTCAGCGCAATCACCCAGAGCGCAATCCGCCCCCATTTGGTATGGCGCGCTTCCGCCTTGCCGATAGCTTCGGCTGTCTGGGCATCGAAACGCAGGCCATTCTCGCTCATATACATCAGCTCTGAATGCAGCTTTTCCGTCTTGGCGGCGATCTCAGGTGCCGCTTCAGCAAGCTTTAGAGCGGCCTTCATGCCGTCTTTCAGATCGGTGACGATGCGCTTCGGACCGAGATTGTCCCTGATCCAGCCGCCGACGACCGGATCGGCCGCCTTCCACATGTTGAAGCGCGGGTTGAGCATGCGTGATACGCCTTCCACCACCACCATGGTCTTTTGCAGCATGACCAGTTCCGGCCGCGTTTCCATGTCGAAAAGCTCGGTCACTTCGAACAGCAGGGTCAACAGCTTGCCCATGGAGATCGTCTCGGCCGGCTGGCCATGGATCGGCTCGCCAATGGCGCGGATCGCCTGCGCGAAGCTCGCTTTATCGTGATGGCCCGGCACATAACCGGCCTCGAAATGCACCTCCGCCACCCGCATGTAATCGCGCGTGATAAAGCCGTAGAGGATTTCGGCGAGGAAGCGGCGTTCCTTTTTGCCGAGGCGTCCGGCAATGCCCATATCCACGGCGACGATCATGCCCTTGTCATCGACGAAGAGATTGCCGGGATGCATGTCGGCATGGAAAAAGCCGTCGCGCAGCGTATGCCGCAGGAAGGACTGGATCAGCGTATCGGCAAGCTCGTTCAGGTCGTGTCCCGCGGCCTTCAACCCTTCGATGTCCGACATCTTGACGCCGTCGATCCACTCCATGGTGACGACATCGCGCCCGGTGCGTTCCCAGTCGACTTCCGGAACACGGAAGCCGGGGTCGTCCCTGGTGTTTTCGGCAAGTTCGGAAAGGGCAGCGGCCTCGAGCCGCAGATCCATCTCGATCTTGGTTGTCTGCTCCAGCGTGCGTGTCACCTCGACGGGCCGCAGACGGCGGGCTGAACGGACAAAGCGCTGCTGCAGGTCGGCGATCAGATACATCGCCTCCAGATCGTTCTGGAAACGCTGGCGCACGCCGGGACGAATGACCTTGACGGCCACCTTGCGTGGTCCCTTCGGCGTATCCACCATTGCCGGATGAACCTGGGCGATGGAGGCAGCCGCGATCGGATCGCCGAATTCCCTGTAGAGGTCAGAAACCGTGCGTCCGAGCGAACCTTCGATATTAGCCTTCGCCGCTGCGGCCGGGAAAAACGCCATGCGATCCTGAAGGCTTGCAAGATCGTCGGCGAAATCGGCGCCCACCACATCCGGGCGGGTGGCCAGAAATTGGCCCATCTTCACATAAGACGGTCCAAGCCGCTCGACGGCCGTTGCCAGCCGGTCGCTACGCTGCGCCCGTTTGGCCTTGCTGCGGGCGAAGGGCTTCAGGAGTGCCTTCAGCGCTTGCGCCGGGGCAGGCAGATCGTCGGACGGCAGCGCCAGCACGACGCCTTCGCGCACGAGAACCCAGCCAACCCTTGCGAGGCGGAAATATGCGCCCAGAGTGCTCATGCTTATGCCTGTCTCCTGCTTCTGCTGGCCATGCTCTTAAAGCTTCCAGCCGGAATGCAGGGCGGCGATGCCGCCGGTGTAGTTGGTGTAGGACACACGGGAGAAGCCGGCGGTGCGGATCATCGCCGCGAAATCCTCCTGATTGGGGAATTTGCGGATCGACTCGACCAGATATTGATAGGGTTCGGCGTCGCCGGTGATCATCTTGCCGAATTGCGGAATGGCATTGAACGACCAGGCGTCATAGACGCGATCGAGCAGCGGCATTTCGACTTCTGAAAATTCCAGAACCAGCAATCGTCCGCCGCGTTTCAGCACGCGATGGGCTTCCTTCAGCGCGACATCGATGCGCGGCACATTGCGAATGCCGAATGCGACCGTATAGGCGTCGAATGTATTCGCCTCGAAGGGCAGTTCTTCGGCATTGGCCTCAACGAAGGTCAGATTGTCGGAAAGCTTCTTTTTTGCCGCGCGTTCCTCGCCGACCGCCAGCATCGAGCCGTTGATGTCGAGAACGGTGGCGTGCGCCAGACGGTTGGAGGCCTCCACAATGCGAAACGCGATGTCGCCGGTGCCACCCGCCACGTCCAGAACCCTGTAGGAGGCATCCTTGCGCGGCGAAAGCGAAGAGACCATGGCGTCCTTCCACAGCCGGTGCAGGCCCGCCGACATCACGTCGTTCATGATGTCGTAGCGCTTGGCCACCTTGTGGAAGACCTCGTTGACCAGCCCCTGCTTTTTGCCTTCGTCCACCTTGTGGAAGCCATAGGACGTTTCCATGCCGCCTTCTGCGGTCGTACGGGCGTCGGTCATCGTCTGTCTCCATATTATTGCGTGGCGGACCATAGCGGAAACGCCATGGCGACGCTATCTGTTGCCGCATCGCCTGGGCGCGACATTTCGCGTGCATTGTATAGACCACATGGTCCTAACGATAAACTGCCGGATAAGCCAGATGCCAGAATTGCCAGAAGTCGAAACTGTCAGACGCGGCCTCGCCCCCGCCATGGAAGGGGCAAGGGTTCGCAAACTCCACCTTGGCCGCCCCGATCTGCGTTTTCCGTTCCCCGAGGATTTCGCGGCGCTGATCGAAGGCAAAGCGATCATATCGCTTGGACGCCGGGCGAAATATCTTTTGATCGAACTGGAGGACGGGCTGACGATCATCGCCCATCTCGGCATGTCCGGCTCGTTCCGTATCGAGGCGGAGGCGGATGAAGCCGGCAATACGCCCGGCGCGTTTCATCATGCCCGCTCAAAGGATGGGAAGCACGACCATGTCGTCTTTCATCTGGATAAGGGAGAAGAGCGCGTCTGCGTCATCTATAATGATCCGCGCCGTTTCGGCTTCATGCATCTGGTGGAGCGCAACAAGCTCGATCTCTATCCGGCTTTTGCGGAGCTCGGGCCGGAGCCAACAGGCAATGCATTGAGCGCCGATTATCTGGCGAGCCGGTTTGAGGGCAAGAGCCAACCCTTGAAAGGCACGCTGCTGGATCAGAAGGTCATTGCCGGCCTCGGCAATATCTATGTCTGTGAGGCGCTGTGGCGCGCTCATCTTTCTCCTTTGCGGGCAGCGGGAACGCTGGTGACGACATCAGGCAAACCCAAAGCGCAGCTCACCGATCTCACGGAAAAAATCCGTGACGTGATCGCGGACGCGATCGCCGCCGGCGGCTCCTCACTGCGCGACCATATACAGACGGACGGCACGCTCGGTTATTTCCAGCATTCCTTTTCGGTCTACGATCAGGAAGGCCAGCCTTGCCGGACACCCGGCTGCGGGGGTACGGTTGAGAGAGTGGTACAGGCCGGTCGTTCGACCTTTTATTGCGCCGCCTGCCAGAAGTGACTGAGCCAAGAGTAATGGGCCGGAATAACGGAGAAGGGGAGATTGCCGTGGATTATGAAACGATACTGGTCGAGAAGCGTGATGAGGTGGGCGTCATCACGCTCAACCGCCCCAAAGCGCTCAACGCCCTTAACTCGGTGCTCCTGAAAGAGTTGCGGCACATTCTCTCTTCATTCTCCACCGATGATTCCATCGGTGCGATCATCATTACCGGCTCGGAAAAGGCATTTGCCGCAGGCGCCGACATCAAGGAGATGCAGGGGCTGGATTTTGTCGATGCCTATGTCGGTGATTTTCTCGGTGGCTGGGACGAGGTCGCGTCGACGAGGAAGCCGGTCATCGCCGCCGTTTCCGGTTTTGCGCTCGGTGGTGGCTGCGAGCTGGCGATGATGTGCGATTTCATCATCGCTTCGGAAACGGCGAAGTTCGGCCAGCCGGAGATCACCCTCGGCGTCATTCCGGGCATGGGTGGCTCCCAGCGGCTGACGCGGTCGGTGGGCAAGGCAAAGGCCATGGATCTGGTTCTGACCGGCCGCATGATGGATGCGGCAGAGGCCGAGCGTGCCGGTCTCGTCTCGCGCATCGTGCCCTCCGCAAATCTGATGGAGGAGGCGGTAGAGGCTGCGACCCGCATCGCTTCGCTGTCGCGTGCCTCGGTTCTTATGGCCAAGGAAAGCGTCAATCGCTCCTTCGAGGTGTCGCTCGCGGAAGGCCTCAGATATGAAAGGCGCTCATTTCAGTCTCTCTTTGCAACGGCGGATCAGAAGGAGGGCATGGCGGCCTTCATCGAAAAACGCAAACCGGTTTTCCGGAATCGCTAGGGGCATCGGACCGAAAAGTGTAACGCGGTTTTCGGATCATCCGATGCCTGAATAAAAATTAGAGCGGCGAAAGGATTCCGTTTTTGTCTCCGCGGCTCTAACGAGTCGGAATATCGGCGTTTTCCGCCATTTGCGCGTTGACGGGCGTGCGCTTTAGCGGTATATGCCCGCCCACGGTTAAGGAAAGCCATCCGGCTTGTCCGAAATTACTCCCGCATTCTTGGGTTAAGTGAGGTCGTTGAACGACCCGATCCTCTGGTTGCGGAATTTGGTTTGAATTCGAAGAGAGGCATACATGGCCAATACAACTTCGGCGAAAAAGGCGACCCGCAAGATCGCTCGCCGTACCGCAGTCAACAAGGCTCGCCGTTCGCGCGTTCGCGGCTTCATTCGCAAGGTCGAGGAAGCAATCGCTTCCGGCGATCTGGCTGTTGCCACCGAAGCTCTGAAGGCTGCTCAGCCCGAGATCCAGCGCGCAGCGACCCGCGGCGTTCTGCACGGCAACACCGCATCCCGCAAGGTGTCGCGTCTCGCTCAGCGCGTTAAGGCTCTTTCGGCCTAATCCGGCTAATCACAAATAACTATTCAAAAAGCCTGGTCTTTTGACCGGGCTTTTTGTGATTCTAACCGCCTGTTAATCATTCCTGCCGTAACGTGACAAACGCGTGTCAGATGGACGACAGGAAATATTAAATAAAAACAATGACTTGCCGGAGGTCTCTCGGAAAATGGGAAGCTTTCTCTACGGAAGTCGTGACGAGTTTTGAGTCAAGAAGATTTTTATTTTTTTGCCAAAACAGGCTCTCTAAAATTGCCAAAATTGAATCTCATTGATTCATAAGCGATTCTGCTTCGGGCCTTGCCCGTGATGCAAAACGGCCTTTGTGAGTCAATGGCCGATCTGAGTTTTTGCAGAAAAAACGCCATTGATCTCTCCCCACGATCCTGCCTAAATGCATTCCAACAAGGGGTGCGGATCTCAGTCCACAGATTATCTCGATGATCGTATCGACGATATTCACCTTCTTGCTGGCGGGTCTTTCGAGGTCCGTTTTCTCAGGTCATGGAGCTTTTTGCGCCGTTTCGGTCTCGGAACGGGCAGGGGTTTTTTGTCCTCAAGCATACGCCTTAGGGTTGTGGCGAAAGGAGCGTCTTTAGCGTGTCGCAGGCCTCTCCATGAGGGGGAGGGAAATGGGATAACCGGCTCGCAAACAAGTAGTAGCCTTTGATGCTCTTTCGAGGGGAGCGCTGAAGGCAGGAATAATACGAGGGGGATCTCTGGCGATCGATTTTTGATCGTCAGGCTATGATTGGCAATTTGAAAGGCGGCAATATGCAATTGAATTTGGCGATGGGTGCGGTGGCTGATGGGGACCGCGCACCGAAGGCATGTGATGCAGCTTGCTCTGATGCGGCAGGGGACAAATCGGCAATGAAGCACGATGCGCTGTTTGAGCGTTTTAGCGCGCGGCTCAAGGCACAGGTTGGTCCGGAAGTCTATGCAAGCTGGTTTGCACGGCTTAAACTCCATACCGTTTCGACAAGCGTCGTCCGCTTCACCGTTCCGACGACCTTTCTGAAGTCCTGGATCAACAACCGTTACATGGATCTGATCACCAACCTCGTCCAGAGCGAGGATCCGGATGTGTTGAAGGTGGAGATTCTTGTCCGCTCGGCCAGCCGTCCGGTTCGACCGGCGCAGGCTGACGAACGGGTGCAGCCCGCACCTGAAGTCGGTGCGGCGCCGCGCAACAAGTCCTTCATTCCGTCGCAGCCCGCGACAGCACCTGCCGTACAGCCTGCGGCAGCGCAGGCGACCCTGCGTCAGGGCGGTTCCGGGCCGTTGTTCGGTTCGCCGCTGGATACGCGCTTCACCTTCGATACGTTTGTCGAAGGCTCGTCCAACCGTGTCGCACTTGCGGCGGCAAAGACGATCGCCGAAGCCGGCGCCGGCGCCGTGCGCTTCAACCCGCTGTTCATCCATGCGGGTGTTGGTCTCGGCAAGACGCATCTTCTGCAGGCCATTGCCAATGCCGCCATCGACAGCCCGCGCAATCCGCGCGTGGTCTATCTGACGGCTGAATATTTCATGTGGCGTTTTGCGACTGCGATCCGCGACAATGATGCGCTGACGCTGAAAGACACGTTGCGCAATATCGATCTGCTCGTCATCGACGACATGCAGTTCCTGCAGGGCAAGATGATCCAGCACGAATTCTGCCACCTGCTGAACATGCTGCTCGACAGCGCCAAGCAGGTCGTGGTTGCGGCCGATCGTGCACCGTGGGAGCTGGAATCGCTCGATCCGCGTGTGCGGTCCCGTCTTCAGGGCGGCATGGCGATCGAGATCGAAGGTCCCGATTACGACATGCGTTACGAAATGCTCAACCGTCGTATGGGTTCGGCGCGCCAGGACGACCCGTCTTTCGAGATTTCGGACGAAATCCTGACCCACGTGGCCAAAAGCGTGACGGCAAGCGGACGCGAGCTTGAAGGCGCCTTCAACCAGCTGATGTTCCGGCGCTCTTTTGAGCCGAACCTCTCGGTTGACCGTGTTGACGAGCTGCTGTCGCACCTCGTAGGAAGCGGTGAAACCAAGCGCGTGCGCATCGAGGATATTCAGCGCATCGTCGCCAGACACTATAATGTGTCGCGACAGGAGCTGGTGTCCAACCGCCGCACCCGTGTCATCGTCAAGCCGCGCCAGATCGCCATGTATCTGGCTAAGATGCTGACGCCGCGCTCCTTCCCCGAGATCGGTCGCCGTTTTGGCGGTCGCGACCACACCACGGTTCTCCACGCGGTGCGCAAGATCGAGGAACTGATTTCCGGCGATACCAAGCTCGGCCACGAGGTTGAGCTGCTGAAACGCCTGATCAACGAAAACAACGCATGAAAAAAGCGGCCTCCGGGCCGCTTTTTTTTGGCTTCTCAATTCTAGATTGGTTGAGGGCAGGCCGTGCTGCCGGTCAGCACGCGAGATCGGCGACCACGGCATCCAGAATAAGCATGCCCGAAGGCGTGCAGCGCAGGCGCGAATTGCCGAGCCTTTCCACGAAACCGTGCTGCAGAAGGAATTCCTCCTTCTCCGGGTCGAGATCGCGGCCGGATAGATCGCTCCAGCGGGCCAGATCGATGCCTTCGCGCAGACGAAGCCCCATCAGCAGCAATTCGTCGGCCTGCTCGTCGACGCCCAGCATTTCCTGATCGACCATGCCATGGCCTTCTCGCTCGACAGTCTCGAGCCAGGTCTCGGGGTGCCGCTCGGTGGCGGTGGCGAGCTTGGAGGCGCCTCTGGTCAAACGCCCATGCGCGCCGGGGCCGATGCCGGCATAATCGCCATAACGCCAGTAGGTGAGGTTATGGCGGCTTTCGGCGCCGGGGCGGGCATGGTTGGAAACCTCATAGGCCGGCATGCCGTAACGCTCGGTGATTTCCTGCGTCGCCTCATAAAGCACGGCTGAATGCTCACCGTCAGGCACGATGAGCTTGCCGGCCTTGTGCAGCCCATAAAAGGGCGTGCCTTCCTCGATGGTCAGCTGGTAGAGCGACAAATGGTCGACCGCATAGGAAACCGCCTCTTTCAGTTCGGCATCCCATTCGGCCACCGTTTGCTTGGGGCGGGCATAGATCAGATCGAAGGACATGCGCGGAAAGATTTCCCGCGCCAGCCGGATGGCTTTCAGGGCATCGGCGACATCATGCAGGCGGCCGAGGAACTTCAGGTCCCGGTCGTTCAGTGCCTGCACGCCAAGCGAGACGCGGTTGACGCCCGCCGCGCGATAACCGCGAAACCGTTCCGCCTCGACGCTGGAAGGATTGGCTTCCATGGTAATCTCGATACCATCTGGAACGTGCCAGAAACGTGCGACGCCATCCAGAATGGCTGCAACCGTCTGCGGGTCCATCAGCGATGGCGTGCCGCCGCCCATGAAAATGCTGGTGACGACCCGCGGACCGCTGAGTGCCCGCATATGCTCCATTTCACGCAGGAAGGCCGTGGTAAACCGCTCCTGATCCACCGGCCGGTGGCGGACGTGGCTGTTGAAATCGCAATAGGGACATTTGGCCGCGCAGAAGGGCCAATGCAGATAGATCCCGAAACCGGGATCGCCCGTATCCGGCAGAAGCGATGCGCCGGGGGCAGAAAAATGATGCTCCCCGACCATCGGGTTCATGCCTCCAGGCAGGTTTCTACGAATTTTTTAAAGGCGCGCGCGCGGTGCGACAGCGCAAACGCGTCACCATGTTTCCAGCCATGTTTCGCATCGGCCGTCATCTCGCCGAATGTGGTGTCATAACCCTCCGGTTTGAAGATCGGATCGTAACCGAAGCCGCTCGTTCCGCGCGGCGGCCACACCACGGTGCCTTCCACCTCGCCACGGAAATACTCGACATGACCGTCCGGCCAGGCAAGGCACAATACGCTGACGAAGCGGCCCGTGCGATCCTCGGCTTTCGATGCGCCGCTTTCGGCAAGCGCATCTTCAACCTTTTGCATTGCCATGGCGAAATCGCGCGTGCCGTCGGCCGTCTCCGCCCAATTGGCGGTGTAGACACCCGGTGCACCGTCCAGCGCGTCGATGACAAGGCCGGAATCGTCGGACAGGGCCGGCAGGCCGGATGCCTTGGCGGAGGCAAGCGCCTTGATGGCGGCATTGTCCTCAAAGGTCGTACCCGTCTCATCCGGCTCTGCGAAATTCAGCTCGGCGGCCGATTTGGCGGAAAAGCCGAAAGGTCCGATCAGATCGGCGATTTCGGCGATCTTGCCCTTGTTGTGGCTGGCGACGACGATCGTTCTGGTATCGAGCTTGCGCATCATGGTTTCCTGTCGGCTCAGGCGATTGCCTGCTTCTGAAGGGCGACCAGCTCGCTGCAGCCTGCCTTGGCAAGGCCAAGCAGCGTCAGGAATTCTTCTTCGGAGAAGGGCGCGCCTTCCGCCGTTCCCTGAACTTCAACGATACCGCCGGAGCCGGTGATGACAAAATTCGCGTCGGTCTCGGCGGAAGAGTCTTCCAGATAGTCGAGATCGATCACCGGCTGCTTGGCGAAGATGCCGCAGGAGATCGCGGCGATATGGTCTTTTAGAACCTTCTCGACCTTGATCATGTTGCGGGTTTCCATCCACTTCAGGCAATCATGCAGGGCAATCCATGCGCCGGTGATGGAGGCGGTGCGTGTGCCGCCGTCCGCCTGGATGACGTCGCAGTCGATGCTGATCTGGCGCTCCCCGAGCGCCTGCAGATCAACGACGGCGCGGAGCGAGCGGCCGATGAGGCGCTGGATTTCCTGCGTGCGCCCACCCTGCTTGCCAGCGGCGGCTTCGCGCTTCATGCGCTCATGGGTAGAGCGCGGCAGCATGCCGTATTCGGCGGTGACCCAGCCCTTGCCACTGTTGCGCAGCCACGGCGGCGTCTTTTCTTCAAGGCTTGCGGTGACGAGCACATGCGTGTCGCCGAATTTGACCAGACAGGAGCCTTCGGCATGCTTCGAGAAATTGCGCTCGAAGGAAACCTTGCGCATCTGATCGGTTTTTCTGCCTGAAGGCCGCATATGATCCACTCTCCATGTTGGTTCCTGCCTTCTAAGGTGCGCTCCGGGCTTTTGCAAAGCCAATTTCCATTTTGCCGCAGCGGCGCGACGCATTATATTGGCCCAGAGTAGATTTGGGTGACAAAGAACGGACGAGATGGGTTTTTCAGCACCGCTTTCAAAAGATCAGGCATCGCTGCTGGATGAACGGTCGCGGGAAATTTTCCGGCGCATCGTCGAAGGCTATCTCGACACTGGCGAACCCCTGGGATCGCGCAGCCTGTCGCGGCTGCTGCCGATGTCGCTTTCGCCGGCCTCCGTGCGTAACGTCATGAGCGATCTCGAGGAACTGGGCCTCATCTATTCGCCACATATCAGCGCCGGGCGCCTGCCCACCCAGACGGGGCTGCGTTTCTTTGTCGATGCCTTCATGCAGGTGGGTGATCTGCCTGCCGACGAGCGGGCGAATATCGACCGGCAGATCGGGCCGGTCGCCGGCCACGAACAATCGCTGGAAGGGCTGCTGACGGAAGCGAGCCGCATGCTGTCGGGCATGTCGCGCGGCGCCGGCCTCGTGCTGACGGCCAAGAACGATGTCATCCTCAAACATGTCGAGTTCATTCGGCTGGAACCCACCAAGGCGCTTGCGGTGCTGGTGGGGGACCACAATCAGGTCGAAAACCGCATCATCGAATTGCCGGCCGGTATTTCCTCGTCGCAATTGACCGAGGCGGCCAATTTCATCAATGCCCATCTCTCCGGTCAGACGTTGCAGGAATTGCGCGGCCAGTTTCAGACGCAGCGGGCGGAGCTGCAATCGGAACTCGGCACGCTGGCGCAGGATCTCATCGAACGCGGCCTTGCCGTCTGGGCGGGTGACAATGAGGAGGGCAAGCTCGGCCGCCTCATCGTTCGCGGACGTTCCAACCTGCTCGAAGGGCTGGCCGGCGAAGAAGACATTGATCGTGTACGCCTGCTGTTCGATGATCTGGAGCGCAAGGAAAATCTCATCGAAATCCTCAACCTTGCGGAAAGCGGCTCGGGTGTGAGGATTTTCATTGGCTCGGAAAACAAGCTCTTTTCGCTGTCCGGTTCATCTCTCATCGTTGCGCCCTATCGCGATGATGACAACCGTGTCGTGGGTGCGGTCGGTGTCATCGGGCCGACGCGGCTGAATTACGCCCGTATCGTTCCCATGGTCGATTATACCGCCCAGATCATGGCCCGCCTTTCCCGGAAGCAAAGATAGGACAAGCCCGCAAGGTCAGAGAATGCGGCAAGCTTTTCGCCGCAAGCCTTGATTTTTGCCCGCCAAAGCTCGATATCGGGCGCAACCAACAATACTCAAATTTGGAGAACGTCATGACCGACGATACAAAAAAGCCCGGACCTGACGCGGACATCGCCGAAGAGTTTCTCGATCCCGCGCTCGCCGGCGAAGAGCCGACTGATGCCGCCGAACCCGATCCGGTCGAGCTGCTGAAGGCTGAAAATGCCGATCTGCGCGACAAGTTTCTGCGCCTTGCCGCCGAAATGGACAATCTTCGCCGCCGCACCGAGCGCGACGTCAAGGACGCCAAGGCCTATTCGCTGGCCGGCTTTGCGCGCGACATGCTCGCCGTTTCCGACAATCTTCGCCGCGCGCTTGAGGCTATTCCCGATGAGCTCAAGACCAATGGCGAAGCCGGTCTCAATGGCCTGATCGAAGGCGTCGAGATGACCGAACGTTCGATGTTGTCGACGCTCGAGCGCCATGGCGTCAAGAAGATCGACGCCGAGGGCCAGAAGTTCGATCCGAACTTCCACCAGGCCATGTTCGAAATTCCCAACCCGGCAGTTCCGAACAACACTGTGCTTCAGGTTATTCAGGCCGGTTTCACCATCGGTGACCGCGTCCTGCGCCCCGCCATGGTCGGCGTCGCCAAGGGTGGCCCGAAGGCGGAAACTGCTGCATCGGCAGAGCCTGGCACGGCCTCTCTCAATGAAAAGGATGCCTGAGGCATTTCTTCCCGCAATAAAAAACGCGCCCTTGAGGCGCGTTTTTTATTGTCATGAAAACCTGAGATCAGTGGCGACGGATCATGCCGCCGTCGCCTGTTCCTGATTGAGAAAAGCATAGATTGCCGTGTCGGAATCGGTGGCGCGCAGCTTGGCCACCAGTTCAGGGTCGCGCAGGGCGCGCGCAATTCGAGACAGTGCCTTCAAGTGATCCGCACCGGCGCCCTCAGGCGCAAGCAAAAGGAAAACCAGATCGACCGGCTGGTCGTCCAGCGCTTCGAAATCGACCGGTGTTTCAAGACGCGCGAAGACGCCCGTGATCTGATGAATGCTGGCGAGCTTGCCATGCGGAATGGCGATGCCATGGCCGACGCCAGTGGAGCCGAGCTTTTCACGCTGGAGGATGACGTCGAAAACTTCCCGTTCCGAGACTCCGGTAATTCTGGCTGCCTTTGCGGCCAGCTCCTGAAGCAATTGCTTTTTGGAATTCACCTTGAGGGCGGGAATAATCGCATCTTGTTGCAGCAAATCTGCCAACGCCATTCTCTTTTTCCTTCATGCCATCGAGACGATGCAGGAGGCAGAGACGCTTTCGCGTTCTGCCTCCCACGTCTTGTCAGACTGTTCAGCTCTTGATCGTTTCCGCGTCGATCCAGCCAATATTGCCGTCATGACGTCGGTAGACGATGTTGAGATATTCCTTGCCCGGGCTGCGGAATAGCAGAACCGGTTCGTCCGTCATGTCGAGCGCCATCACGGCGCTGGCAACGGACATTGTCTTTATCTGTTTCGAACTCTCCGCGACGATGGTGGGTGCGTAATCCTCGGGAACCTCATGGTCCTCATCGGGAACAGCATCCATCACCGTATAGGCGATTTCCTGCGACACGCCATTCGAACCGTTGTGATGGTCCTTCAGCTTGCGCTTGTAGCGACGCAGGCGCTTCTCGATCCGCTCTGCGGCGGCATCGAAGCTTGCCTGCGGATCATTTGCCTGACCCGCCGCATGCAATACAATGCCCGTATCGAGATGCAGCTTGCAGTCGGCGGCAAAACGCGATCCCGACTTCTCCACGGTTACCTGGCCTGAATACCCCCCATCGAAGTATTTGGTAACTGCCAGACCTATATTGTCCTCAATCCGCTGACGGAAAGATTCACCGATCTCCATATGTTTACCAGATACACGCACACTCATGGAAATTTTCCTTTTTGTAGTGATTTGCGAGTACCAGCTTACGTCAAGCCGCGCGCGCATCCAAGCGTTTCGAAGACCTTAAAAAGCCTCCATTCGAATTTTACGCCCATGGACGGTGGAGATGAATCCGTTACAAATGACCTTGCTTACGTGTGCGGCGGGCTTCTAGCCCCTGGCGTGATAAGAGTCAATGGTGCGGCAAAAAAGCGCTCCAAACGTGATCACGCGCACCGCTCAGAAGACTGACAACCTCGCGAGCGCCTTCTTTTCGCGGCGTCTCTGGACGGAGGAGGGGATGTTCATCGCCTCACGATATTTGGCGACAGTGCGGCGGGCGAGATCAACCCCGCTCTTTTTCAGATTGTCGACGATGTCGTCATCGGAAAGCACCGCCTCGGCGGCCTCCTGTGCGATCATGGTCTTGATGCGGTGACGCACCGCTTCCGCCGAATGGCTGTCGCCGCCTTCAACCGCGCTGATCGAGACGCTGAAGAAATATTTGAGTTCGAACAGCCCGCGCGGCGTCAGCATGTATTTCTTCGATGTCACCCGGCTGACGGTGGATTCGTGCATCTTGATGGCGTCGGCCACCGTCTTGAGGTTCAGCGGGCGCAGATGATCGACACCATTGACGAGAAAGGCGTCCTGCTGGCGCACGATCTCGGTCGCTACCTTCATGATCGTCCGGGCGCGCTGGTCGAGGCTGCGGGTCAGCCAGTGAGCGGTCTGCATGCATTCGGAGAGGAAATCCTGGTCCTCTCCTGCGCGCGCCTTGTGTTTCGAAACCTCGGCAAAGTAGCTCTGGTTGATGAGCACGCGCGGCAGGGTTTCGGGATTTATCTCCACAAGCCAGCCGCCGGATGAGGAGGCTCGAACGATGATATCAGGGACGATCGTCTCCGAAACGGTCGAATCATAACCCGCGCCGGGACGCGGATTGAGCGTCCGGATTTCCGCCAGCATGTCGAGAAGATCCTCTTCATCGACCCCGCAGAGTTTTTTCAGGGACGCGAAGTCGCGCTTGGCCAGAAGCTCCAGATTGTCGATCAAGGCCCGCATTGCCGGATCGAGCCGATCCCTCTGGGCGAGCTGGATTGCCAGACATTCGCTCAAGGAACGGGAAAACACGCCCGGAGGATCGAAGCCCTGAAGGGTCTTTAAAACATGCTCCACCGCCGCCGGCGCTGTTCCCAGCCGGTCGGCGACATCATCGACGGCATCCGCTGCGATATATCCGGTTTCGTCGAGCTGGCCGATCAGCGCATCGGCGATCATGCGGTCCTCGGTGGAGGATATGGCCAGCGGTAATTGCTGACTGAGATGGTCACCAAGGCTCTGTTTCGCGGCGACGAAATCGTCAAGATCATAGCTTTCGCCGGATTCCTGCCCGGGCATGGATTTCCACTGGCTTGCCAGTTCGGGCGCATCGGCCTTTCTGGGCTCGGCATCATCAGGGAAGACATTTTCGAAGCTGGTATCGAGTTGTTCGCCGAGATTTGCGGCGCGGTCGCCGTACCAGTCGTCGCTGTCGGCCGTTACCGTAGGGTTTTTATCCGAAGCTTCGCCGTCGGCATCGCCGAAATTATCCGCAGTATCAGGGATGTCACTGCCCAAATCGCCGTCGTTTGCCGCAATTTCCAGCAGCGGATTACGCTCCACCTCCTGCGCAATAAACTGCGTCAGCTCGAAATGCGTCATCTGAAGCAGCTGGATGGACTGCATCAGTTGCGGTGTCATGACGAGAGACTGGTTTTGACGCAGCAAAAGGCTGGCAGACAATGCCATAGCGGACGCGAAACTCCCCTTACAGCTTCTCCATTGCCACAGTTTTCATAAATTTTGAGAAGGCAAAGAAACTTGGCCCAAAAATTGCTTTTTTATCTTGTTTGGTCAAGCGTCGGCGCGGGGCGCGATGAAGAATCTTTCGCGCCCGCAAGTTTAAAGGCTGAAATTATTGCCGAGGTAGAGCCGGCGTACGTCCGGATTGTTGACGATATCGTCCGCGCGACCGTGGGTCAGAACCTCACCGGCATGGATGATATAGGCACGGTCGATGAGGCCGAGCGTTTCGCGGACATTGTGGTCGGTGATGAGAACACCAATCCCGCGTGCGGTCAGGTGTCTGACGAGATTCTGGATGTCGCTGACCGAAATGGGATCAACACCGGCAAAAGGCTCGTCCAGCAGCATGAAAGTCGGATCGGTCGCCAGAGCGCGGGCGATCTCAAGGCGACGGCGTTCACCGCCCGACAGAGCGACTGCCGGCGACTTGCGCAGCTGGGCAATGTGGAACTCTTCCAGCAGCTCATCGAGCTTGCGGTTCCGTTTGGCACTGTCCGGTTCGTGGACTTCAAGCACGGCGCGGATGTTTTCCTCGACCGTCAGTCCGCGAAAAATCGAGGCTTCCTGCGGCAGATATCCGACGCCGAGGCGCGCACGCCTGTACATCGGCATGCCGGTCACATCGTTGCCATTGATGGCGATCTTGCCGCTATCGACGGGTACGAGGCCCGTGATCATGTAAAAACAGGTTGTCTTGCCGGCGCCATTCGGACCCAGCAGCCCCACGGCTTCGCCGCGGCGCACGACAAGCGACACGCCGTTGACCACCCGGCGCGTATTATAGGTCTTCGTCAGACCATGCGCGATCAGCGTGCCTTCATAACGGGCCTTGTCGGCCTGTGATGCCGCTTCCACGGATGGGTTGCGCCCACCGCCAAACATTTTTGAGATCGAAGGTATCTTCACGAGGTGAGACTACTGTTTTTTCTGCGATTTCGGATCGAGCATGATCCGAACGGGGCCGCCGCAGCTTTCAAGCTTCGCCTGTCCCGAATTCATCAAGACAGTGAGCTTGCAGCCGGTGAAGACATTGGTGCCCTCGGACAGAACGACCTGCTTGCCCGTAAGGATAAAGGTCTGCGCCGCCATGTCGAATTCGCCGTGATCGGCCGTGGCCTTCTGGGTCTCGGACGTCAGATAGACATTATTATCGACGAAGATTTTTTCGATATTGGCGTCACCGCTGGTGAGCGAGGAACCCTCGCCCTTGTAGTTGACCGTCATCTTGCCGGCCTGAAGGGTGGTCGTGCCCTGCACAACTTTCACGTTTCCGGTGAAATAGGCCTTGCGCTCCTGATCCCGGATTTCAAGCTGGTCGCTTTCAATTGCGATCGGCTGGTCGCTGGAGAGCTTTACACCCTGCATATTGCTGGTGGTGCTCTGGGCGAAAGCCACGGTTGCGAGACAGGAGAAAACAAGACCTGCGGCTGCAACGCCTGCGGATCTGCCAAGGGAAACGGGACGGGAAACTTGCATCATCTGGACCGGGCTCTCACTTGGCTTCATTTTTGATATTGGATGCAGCGATACGTGCCCGTACCTGCCCCGAAAATGTAATCGTTTTGCCATTATCGGCGATATCAATCGATTGCGCAACAATGGCACCGTCGTTTGTTTTGATCGAAACGGGCTCTTTGCTGCTCATTTTTCCGGCCTTCAAATCAACATCCGCAGACTGGAACTTCGCTTGTATGCCATTGCTGAGATTGATGTCAAAAGGTGCCGTCATCTTCAGCGTATTGGTGGCCCGGTCGAAAATGCCTTCCTTGGCGATCACCTGTGCGACGCTGTCATTGACAGGCACTGCGGCCAGAACTTTCTCCAGCGTCATCAGGTTGGGATTGGCGATATCCTGCAACGCACGGTCGGCGTTCATGGAATAATCGATCCCCTTCTCGTTGCGGCCGGCAACGGCAGGTTTTTCCATCACGATCTTGCCGTCTTCGATCCTTGCGCTTTCCAGCGAAACCTCGTCGGGCGCCCAGGTGCGGATGAGCGAAACGGCGATGAAGGCGAGCGAAATCACCGCTGCGCTGAGCGGCAGGATGATTTTCAACCGCTTCACGCGCGCGGAATGTCGCAGAGCGCGCTCATAAGCGCCGTTCTGGTCATTGGGCAGCGGAAATGCTGGCGCGGGTTCGCGGAGTCGTTCAAGCATAAGAGTGGGTCCGGAAACTTCCTGGGCGCCATTTTTGGCGCGCAATTGAAGCTTGTATGTTTATCTTAATGTGTTTGGCACGAGTGCTTTGTCCTGCCAATATGGTTTTTGTCTGGAAAGGTGCAAGGGAAATGCGAATTTTATCGTAATTCTGGTTTCCTTATTGTTTCCTTGCGGCTTCGCGCTAGAAGAACCATATGGCCGTGAAGCACACGTGGCGTCAAAGGCCGGATGGCAGAGGTTTTCGATGGATAATATGGCGATAGCGGATCGCAGGCGATTGCGCCGCAAGCTGACTTTCTGGCGGATTGCCGCTGTTTTGCTGTTTGTCGTCGGTATTTTCGGCCTTTACCGGTTTTTCTGGACCGAGCCGCAGCAAAGCGCCAAGCCCCATATCGCCCGCGTCGAGATTTCCGGCCTGATCCAGGACAATACAGAACTCCTGGAACGGCTCGACAAGATCGCCAAGAGCGACAATGTCAAAGGGCTGATCGTGTCGATATCCTCGCCGGGCGGCACCACCTATGGCGGTGAGCGCATCTTCAAGGCTATTCGCGGCGTTGCGGAAAAGAAGCCGGTCGTTTCCGACGTCCGCACTCTGGCCGCCTCCGCCGGTTACATGATCGCTTCGGCCGGCGATGTCATCGTCGCGGGGGAAACCTCGATCACCGGTTCGATCGGCGTGATTTTTCAATATCCCCAGGTCGGCCAGCTGATGGACAAGCTCGGGGTCTCGCTGCAGGAAATCAAGTCCTCCCCGTTGAAGGCGGAACCTTCGCCATTCCACGAAGCGCCTGAAGAGGCAAAGACCATGATCCGCGCCATGGTGATGGACAGCTATGGCTGGTTTGTCGACCTTGTGGCCGATCGTCGCAAGCTGCCGCGTGAGGATGTGCTGAAACTGGCGGATGGATCGATTTTCACCGGCAGGCAGGCGCTCGCCAATAAGCTGGTTGATACGCTCGGTGGCGAAAAGGAAATCCGCGGCTATCTCGAAACACACGGTGTCGCCAAGGATTTGCCGATCGTCGAATGGCGCGCGCCGTCGTCCCGCTCGCCTTTTTCGTTTTTCAGTGTTGCGCAAATAGCGAAGTTTCTGGGATATGACGATTTAATTCCCTTTGCGGGACCCGGCCAGCTCGGTGCGGACAAGTTGTTTCTTGACGGTCTTGTTTCCGTTTGGCAGGTTGGGCCACGTTAAAAATCCAATTCTTTCAGGGGGCAACCGTGATCAAATCTGAACTGGTGCAGATCGTTGCTGCGCGTAACCCGCACCTTTATCACCGTGACGTGGAAAACATCGTCAATGCGGTGCTGGATGAAATCACCGATGCCCTGGCGGGTGGAAATCGTGTCGAGCTTCGTGGTTTCGGCGCATTTTCGGTGAAAAACCGACCTTCACGTTCGGGGCGGAACCCGCGCACGGGCGAATCGGTTTTCGTCGAGGAAAAATGGGTGCCTTTCTTCAAGACGGGCAAGGAGCTGCGTGAGCGCCTGAACCCCGGAATGGGTGACGAAGAAGAGGACGATTGATCGTCCCGGACGCAGGATGCCGGAAACGGAGCCGGCGGAACCCCGCAGCGATGGAGTAATGTCGGATGTCGAAAAAAATCATCAACCTCATCATCCTGCTTCCGCTGGCGATTATCCTCGTCATCCTGTGCGTGGCCAACCGTCAGGCCGTGACGCTCGCACTCAATCCCTTCCGTCCGGATGACGGCGTTCTGTCCTTCACCGCGCCGTTCTTTGTATTCCTGTTTCTGGCCGTCATTGCTGGCGTGCTGTTGGGATCGGCAGCCACATGGTTTGCGCAGGGCAAACATCGCAAACGCGCCCGTATCGAAGCCAGGGAAGCCGTTCGCTGGCATGACGAGGCGAACCGCCAGAAGGCGACTGCAGCCGCGCAGCTTCCGAATGCGGGGCAACTCCCGGCAAAGTGATATAGCCGACAGTCGTTCCGGCTCTAGTCGAGCGGCGTGCGGAATGCTATTTGCTGCGCCATAAGACGCGGGCAGAAGCGGAAAGATTTCCATTGAAGAAAAAAGACAGCCGGCCGGGCAATCGTGCACGGGCCGGGAGCGAGAAAAAACAGGTTCATGCCGCAAGGCCGGCGCGACGCGCGGAAGCAGCACCGAAAAAGCGCGAACCCGACGCGGTTCGCAGCGTGCCGAAACCTGAACCGAAGGAAAAGGTTGCTGCCGCACCGGCGGTTGAGCAGGCGCCTGCACGGCCCCTCAAGCAGCGCACCGGGGAACGTCCCGCAGAACGGGTTCCGGTCATTCTGGAATCGAGCGGTGCGGGCGATTTTCACCTGATCGACAGCGGCAATGGCCTGAAGCTCGAACAATATGGCGACTACCGCGTCGTCCGTCCCGAGGCGCAGGCCTTGTGGCAACCGTCGGTTCCTGACCGGGTGTGGCAGAATGCCGACGCCATTTTCAGCGGCGATACGGATGAGGACGGCATGGGCCGTTGGCGCTTTCCGAAGACGGCGCTCGGCGAAACCTGGCCCTTGTCCCTGCTCGGCGTTGAATTTCTGGGCCGCTTCACGGCCTTCCGTCACGTCGGCGTCTTCCCGGAACAGATCGTCCACTGGGAATGGCTGAAACATGCCGTCGAGACGGCTGACCGGCCGCTGAAAGTGCTGAACCTGTTCGGTTACACCGGCGTCGCCTCGCTGGTTGCGGCCTCTGCGGGGGCTGAAGTCACCCATGTCGATGCCTCCAAGAAAGCGATTGGCTGGGCCAAGGAAAATCAGGCGCTTGCCGGGCTTGAACAGGCGCCGATCCGATGGATTTGCGAAGATGCGATGAAGTTCATCCAGCGTGAGGAGCGTCGCGGCAGCACCTATGACATCATTCTTACCGACCCGCCGAAATTCGGCCGCGGCACCCATGGCGAGGTCTGGCAATTGTTCGACCATCTGCCGCTGATGCTGGATATCTGCCGGGAAATCCTCTCACCCAAGGCGCTCGGCCTGGTGCTGACGGCCTATTCCATCAGGGCCAGTTTTTATTCGATGCACGAGTTGATGCGCGAGACCATGCGCGGCGCCGGTGGCGTCGTCGCGTCAGGGGAACTCGTCATTCGTGAGGCAGGGCTTGACGGCAAGACGCCGGGCCGGGTGCTTTCCACATCGCTGTTCAGTCGCTGGGAGCCGAAATGATGAAGGATATGCGCGAAAACACGACGCGCCGGGTTGGCCAGGTCAAGGAAGTGACCAGCCTTGCCAATCCCATCATCAAGGATATCAAGGCGCTCACCCAGAAAAAGGGCAGGGAAGAGACCGGTACCTTCATGGCGGAAGGCCTGAAGCTGGTCATCGATGCCCTCGAACTGGGCTGGACGATCAAGACGCTGGTTTATGCCAAGGCCGCCAAGGGCAAGCCGCTGGTGGAGCAGGCCGCGGTAAAGACCGTCGCGTCAGGCGGTCTGGTGCTCGAAGTCAGCGAAAAGGTTATTGCTTCAATCACCCGCCGCGACAATCCGCAAATGGTCGTCGGCATTTTCGAACAGAAATGGGCCTCGCTCAGGGATATTCGCCCGGAAAAGGGCGAGACCTATATCGCGCTCGACCGAGTGCGTGATCCCGGCAATCTCGGCACCATCATCCGCACCGCCGATGCGGCTGGCGCCTCGGGCGTCATTCTGGTCGGCGACTGCACCGATCCCTTCTCGCTGGAAACAGTTCGCGCCACCATGGGTTCGGTTTTCGCCATGCCGGTGGCTCGCGCCTCGGTTGAAGAATTCCTGTCCTGGAAGAAATCGGCGCAGGTCAGCGTCGTCGCCACCCATCTCTCGGGTTCCGTGGATTATCGAAAGATCGACTATGCCGGCAAGCCGGTCGTGCTTTTGATGGGTAACGAGCAATCCGGCCTGCCGCCGGAACTGGCTGGCAAGGCGGATCAACTGGCGCGCATCCCCCAGCAGGGTCGTGCCGACAGCCTCAATCTGGCCATCGCAACCGCCGTGATGCTTTTCGAAGCACGGCGACATCTCCTCGAACTGGCACCGGTGAAGTAATGGCCAAAGCGGCACTGTTTTCGAAATTCGGCCCGGCTTTCGCGCTGATCGTCGCCGCGCTCGTGCTGGACCAGATCGTCAAACAACTGGTTGAAGCCTATCTGCCATTGCAGGAGATGGTGCCAGTCATTCCGTTTCTGGCGCTTTACCGCACCTATAATCTCGGCGTCGCATTTTCGATGCTGTCGGACATGCAGGGCTGGTTCATCGTCAGCATGCGGCTCGTTATCGTTGTTTTCGTGCTGTGGCTATGGCGCAAGACGGCGGCGGACCGCACCTTCGCCCATCTCGGCTTTGCCTTCATCATCGCGGGTGCTGCCGGCAATCTTCTCGACCGTTTTCTCTATGGACACGTCATCGATTACATCCTGTTTCATACGCAGACATGGTCCTTCGCCGTTTTCAATCTGGCTGACAGTTTCATAACCATTGGTGCGGCCTGCGTCATTCTTGACGAATTTCTGCACGCCCGGGCGGCTAAAAAGTAAAATTTTAGGGTTTCCACCAAACATATCAAAACCGCTGCCGTGGTAGCGGTTGCATATGAGCGAACTGGCAAAACTTCGGGAAAAAGTTTCAGACGGCCTCGGGCTGGCGCCTGTAGCGGTGCAGCCGGGGGATCGTATCGACGCAACAAGGCAGCATGCCGGCGCGGAACACGAGATCGGCTCAGGGCCGATTTCCCTATACGTTGCCATTTCGTTGTCGGTTGGTGCATTTTCCGCCGCGCTGATTGCGCTTGCAGTGCCCTATGCGGTCACCGTTGCCCTCGCATCCTTCTTTGGCGTCATGCTCGTCGGTGTCCTTTTCTACGCGCTGTTCGGCAAAACCGTCCCACTTAAAGTTGCGCTGGCCGACGATTTGGATGTTCGTCTGCGGCAGACGCAGAACCGCTCGCTGATCGCCGAGATGCAGGAGTCCATGGGTGATATCGTCGTCATCCGCAATCTGGATCGGCGCATCGTCGAAGCAAACAGGATCTTTCGCGAAATGACGGGATGCTCGGCCCCTGAAGGGTTGAGTTGTGAGGAAATCGGCATTGCCTTCCGTCCGGGCGACAAGGTTCACGCCTATGACGTGGAGATCGCCACCCCTTTCGGACAGCGCATCTTCTCCTGGCATGATGTGGTAACCCGCGATCTGGCCAGCAGCCGTCTTCTCATCAGCAGCATCGCCAGAGACGTGACGGAAGAGCGGCTTGCGCTTGCCGAAAGGGAAGACGCCCGCTTACGCGCCGAAAAGGCCGATGCGGAAAAGGCGAGGCTGCTTGCCACGGTAAGCCATGAAATCCGCCTGCCGCTTTCCGGCATGCTCGGCATGAATCATCTGCTGTCACAAACGAAGATCAACGAAGAGCAGCGTAATTATCTTGACGGCATGAAGCAGTCCGGCCAGTCGCTGGTGCAGCTCGTTGAGGATCTGCTGGATTATTCGACCATGGAGGCGGGCCGCTTCAAGCTCAATCCTCGGGCGGAAAACCTGCGGCGGTTGATCGAGAGCATTGTCGAGATGCTGGCGCACCGCGCCCACGAAAAAGGGATTGAAATCACCTCCTTCGTCAGCCCTGACGTGCCCGATTATCTCGATTTCGATCCGGCAAGACTGCGGCAGGTTCTGTTCAATCTTCTCGGAAACGCCGTCAAATTCACCCGAGAGGGTGGGGTTGTCATCCGGGCGTGCATGGTCGAGGGCGAATTGCAGATGACGGTTGAGGATACCGGTCCGGGCATGAGCGAGAGAGAACAGGCCCGTATCTTCGGTGAATTCGAGCAGGCAGGGCCGATGTCGCAGCGAAGCGCCGGCACGGGCCTAGGGCTTGCGATTTCCGCCCGCATCGTGCGGGAATTCGGCGGCAGCCTCACGGTTTCGAGCCACAGGGGCAGGGGCAGCATCTTCACGCTTTCGTTCCGTCCGGGCGGCGCGCCTGCTGCAATGCCGGATCCGGGCCGGCGCCACTGCCTGCAACACACGAATGTCCTGCTCATTGCGCCAAAGGGGGTGGCCGCAGCGGTGACGATGGAGGCAATAGAGGCCTTTGGCGGTAAATGTGTTCTCGTCCATCAGCCGGAAGATTTGCAAAGGTTCCAGGATGGGGCAGCTGACTTCGGCGCCGATCTCACCGATATTATCGTCGACCGGCGCGTTTCACTCCTGTTCAGGGATGCCCTGAAGGACTGGCCGCAGCAGAATATTCGCCGTACGCTGCTGGTAAGCCCGGAGGAGCGGCCTTCGACCATGCATGTCTCCTTCGACGCCTGGCTGATCCGGCCGCTGCGCGAAAAATCACTGATCGACGTCCTCTGTGGCCGCCTGCGCGGCATAGAGCGCCGTGACGCGCTGAACGACAACCACCCCGATGTGGGCTTTTCATCTCGGCTGAAGGAAGGGGCAAGTGGCGTCGATATTCTCGTGGCAGAGGATGATGCCGTCAATGCGCGCATCATCCGGGCGGTCCTGGAGAAGAGCGGCTATATCGTTCGTGCCGTCGATGATTTTCAGGCGCTACGTCAGTCTTTGGCGCCGGGTGCTGCCCGTTTGCCCCACCTCATCATCTCGGATCTCAATATGCCGGGTGGCGAGGGGCTTGAGGTGCTGCCAGAACTTCTCGGCACGTTGGAGGGTGAGAGAAATATTCCCGTCATCGTGCTCAGTGGCGATGCACGTGCCGACACGGCCGAAATCCTGCTAAAAGCCGGTGCGGCCAAGGTTTTGGCCAAGCCAACCGACCCAAGACAGCTGGTCGAGGAAATCCGTCGTATGCTGGAGGCGAAACGCCTTTCCCCATAATAGCTTGACAGACTCGCGCTGGCTTCATTTTGTCACTATTCTGTCGTCAATTAGTGATTTATGACAGGAAAATTCTTTGGTGGCGGAGCGATTCCCCATGGTTGCCGAAATCTTCAATCACGACATTTGTGAAAACAATGTTGTCATTCCCCCACGTCCTGAGTCGACTCAGGGTAATGAGGGTCTTTTCGGTCGTATCGGTACATTGGAAACCCGGCTCGCGAGAAATGAGCGCGAGATCGATGCCGCGCAATCCGTGCGTTACAAGGTTTTCGTTGAGGAAATGAATGCGCGCCTTCCCGCGGACGCGATGCGGCGCAAGCGCGACATCGACGCCTGGGACAGTGTCTGCGACCACCTGCTCGTACTGGACAAGGCGATCGAAGGTGACAGCGAGGACCAGATCGTCGGCACCTACCGTCTGCTGCGCCAGGAAACGGCGCTCGCCAATAATGGTTTTTATTCCGCCAGCGAATTCGACATTGCCGGGCTGGTTGCGCGCCATCCGGGCAAACGTTTCATGGAGCTTGGCCGCTCCTGCGTGCTGCCCGAATATCGCACCAAGCGCACGGTCGAGCTTCTGTGGCAGGGTAATTGGGCTTATGCGGTAAAACATCGCATGGATGCCATGATCGGCTGCGCCTCCTTCCCCGGCGTGCAGCCGGAAACCCATGCGCTGGCGCTCTCCTTCCTGCATCATAATTGCGTTGCAAAGGGCGAGTGGGAGGCTTCTGCACTTCCCGAGCTTTACCGCGAGATGGACCTGATGCCGGCGGAAGCGTTGAATACCCGCAAGGCGCTGAATGCCATGCCGCCGCTGATCAAGGGTTATATGCGTCTGGGCGCCATGTTCGGTGCCGGCGCGGTGGTGGACCATGCCTTCAATACGACAGACGTCCTGGTGGTTCTGCCTGTCACGTCCATTGCCGGTCGCTATATCAGCTATTACGGCGGCGAGGCCGAGCGCATCAACGGCTGACCGGCTTTTTGCCGGATGTTCCTGTGGGCAGCGGGCCTGCGCGTGTTGTCTTGGGGCGGACATTCCCGCTAGTGTCGGCGCTCGTTTTCCGCAACACGATATGACATCGGCAGGCCATTGACGGACGTTCTGACAACCGCTTCCTTGATCACGGAGGAGAGCCGCGCTTCGGCCACTCCGATGATGGAACAATATATCGAGATCAAGGCGAACAATCCGGGTTCGCTGCTGTTTTACCGCATGGGCGATTTTTACGAATTGTTCTTTGACGATGCGGTCGAAGCCTCCCGTTCTCTGGGCATCACGCTGACGAAACGCGGCCAGCATATGGGATACGATATTCCCATGTGCGGCGTTCCCGTGCATGCGGCGGATGATTATCTCCAGAAACTCATCCTGCGCGGTTATCGTGTCGCCGTCTGCGAGCAGGTGGAAGATCCGGCGGAAGCGAAAAAGCGCGGATCGAAATCGGTGGTTCGGCGTGATGTGGTGCGGCTCGTCACGCCCGGCACGCTGACCGAAGAAAAGCTGCTGTCGCCGACGGAATCCAACTATCTGATGGCGCTTGCCCGTATTCGCGGCAGTGCCGAGGCGCAGTTTGCGCTGGCCTGGATCGATATTTCCACCGGCGTCTTCCGTCTGGCGGAAACCACGCTGACGCGGCTTCTCGCCGATATCTGGCGTATCGACCCGCGCGAGCTGATCGTTGCCGACAGCCTGTTCCATGACGAGGAACTGCGGCCGGTCTTCGATGTGCTTGGCCGCGTGGCTGTGCCGCAGCCCGCAATCCTCTTCGACAGCGCCACGGCGGAAGGGCGCATCGCCCGTTATTTCAACGTATCGACGCTCGATGGTTTCGGCACCTTTTCGCGGGTGGAAATGGCCGCTGCCGCTGCTGCCGTCGCCTATGTCGAAAAGACCCAGATCGCCGAGCGCCCGCCGCTCGGCGCGCCGGAACGTGAAAGTGCTGCCTCCACCCTTTTCATCGATCCCGCCACCCGCGCCAATCTGGAACTGGTGAAGACGCTATCGGGCGAAAGGGACGGATCGCTGCTGCATGCCTTGAACCGCACGGTCACGGGCAGCGGCGCACGGATGCTGGCCGAGCGGCTGATGTCGCCGCTCACTGACCCGGACAAGATCAATGCCCGCCTTGATGCGGTGGCCTATCTCATCGATGACGTCTCTCTCTGCGATGACCTGCGCGATGCCCTGAAACATGTCGCGGACATGCCGCGCGCACTATCCCGCCTTGCGCTGGAGCGCGGCGGCCCGCGCGATCTCGGCGCTATCAGGCAGGGGCTGGCTTCGGCTGAAAAAATCGCGACTGTTCTCGATGGCGGGTTGCTGCCGGATGAACTGGCGACGGCTCTCAAGGATCTGAAAGCCTTGCCGGGCGGGCTGGAAGCCATGCTCGGCTCGATGCTCGCCGATGATCTGCCGCTTCTGAAACGCGACGGTGGTTTCCTGCGTGACGGCGCCAATCCCGAACTCGATGAGGTGCGGGCGCTGCGCGACCAGTCGCGCCGGGTGATCGCCGGTCTGCAGCTGAAATATGCCGATGAGACCGGCATCAAGTCACTCAAGATAAAGCACAATAACGTTCTCGGTTATTTCATCGAGGTAACGGCGGGCAATGCTGATGTGATGATGGCGACGGATGAGGCCAAGGCGCGCTTCATCCATCGCCAGACCATGGCCGGCGCCATGCGTTTCACCACCACAGAGCTTGCCGATCTGGAAAGCCGCATCGCCAATGCCGCAGCGCAGGCTCTGACAATGGAGCTGGAAGCTTTCGCCCGCATGGTCGAGGCCGTGGTGCAGCAGGCGGAAGCGATCAAGGCCGGTGCTTTCGCACTAGCTGTCATCGACGTTGCCTCAAGCCTTGCGTATCTGGCTACAGAACAAGCCTATTGCCGCCCGATCGTCGATGCTTCCATGACCTTTGCGATCAAGGGCGGACGGCATCCGGTGGTGGAGCAGGCGTTGCGGCGGCAGTCTGCTGGACCCTTCATCGCCAATAATTGTGACCTTTCGGCCGTCAATGGCGGCAAGAACGGTGCGATCTGGCTGCTCACCGGCCCCAACATGGGCGGTAAATCGACTTTCCTGCGCCAGAATGCTTTGATCGCCATTCTGGCGCAGATCGGCTCCTTCGTTCCGGCGGAAGCTGCTCATATCGGCATCGTCGACCGGCTGTTTTCCCGCGTCGGCGCTTCCGACGATCTGGCGCGCGGCCGCTCGACCTTCATGGTGGAAATGGTGGAAACCGCTGCCATCCTCAATCAGGCGACGGATCGTTCGTTGGTCATTCTGGACGAGATCGGCCGGGGTACTGCAACCTTTGACGGTCTTTCGATCGCCTGGGCGGCGGTGGAGCATCTGCACGAGGTCAATCGCTGCCGTGGCCTCTTCGCCACCCATTTTCACGAGCTGACGGTGCTGTCGGAAAAACTCGGCCGCCTCTCCAATGCCACGATGCGGGTGAAGGAGTGGGAGGGCGACGTTATCTTCCTGCACGAAGTCGGACCAGGTGCAGCGGATCGCTCCTACGGTATTCAGGTGGCGCGGCTTGCGGGCCTCCCGGCATCGGTGGTGGAGCGTGCGCGCGAAGTGCTGACGAAACTGGAAGATGCCGACCGCAAGAACCCGGCCAGCCAACTGATCGATGATCTGCCGCTGTTCCAGATCGCGGTTCGCCGCGAGGAAACTCGCAAGGCCGGACCATCGAAAGTTGAAGAATCATTGAAGGGGATCAATCCCGACGAAATGACGCCACGTGAGGCATTGGACGCGCTCTATGCGTTAAAGAAAGAACTTGGCAAGGCTTGAACTTTCTTGCGCATCGAATTTTCCGAAAACCGCTGACACTTTTCGGTTCGATGCGGAGACTGCCTGTCCATCGCCTTTAAAACTCGCTATAGGACACTCCCATCGCAAGCGGTGGGATTTCCCACAGGACATGGATACCGGCATAGATGGCCATCAAGGACCTGGATTTTTCCGAAATTCTCGATGTCTCGGCGCTGAAGCGCGACTGTGACATCATCTTCAAGGAAGATGGCAAGCGCATCGCCGATGTCAGGTCCGATCTGCTGCCGCTGTTTCGCAAGGCCAGCACCGAAGGCCGGGAAAAGGTCCGCGAACTGCTGAAAGCCGATGGCAGCGGCATTGATTGCGCCCGCCGCATTTCCTGGCTTCAGGACCGTCTGATCGAGACGCTTTATGATCTTGCCTGCCAATATGCCTATCCAAAGGATGCCCCGCAGATCGCGGTGGCGGCAGTCGGCGGTTACGGCCGCGGCACGCTGGCGCCGGGATCGGATATCGACCTCCTGTTTCTGCTGCCGGCCAAGAACACGCCCGACATGCACAAGGCTGTCGAGTTCGTGCTCTATCTCCTTTGGGATCTCGGCTTCAAGGTCGGCCATGCCACCCGCACAGTGGATGAGTGCATCCGCCTGTCCAAATCCGATATGACCATCCGAACCGCCATTCTGGAAGTGCGGGCGATCTGCGGTAAGAAATCCCTGACGGACGATCTGGAAAAGCGCTTCGAGGCGGAAGTCGTCACCGGCACCGGCCCGGAATTCATCGCCGCCAAGCTTGCCGAGCGTGACCAGCGTCACCGCAAGGCGGGCGATACGCGCTATCTGGTGGAACCGAACGTCAAGGAAGGCAAGGGCGGGTTGCGCGACCTGCATACGCTGTTCTGGATCGCCAAATATTATTACCACGTCCGCGATACCGCCGATCTCGTCAAACTCGGCGTCCTGTCAAAGTCCGAACTCAAGCTGTTCGAAAAGGCCGATGATTTTCTCTGGGCCGTCCGCTGCCAGATGCATTTCATCACCAATAAAGCGGAAGAGCGCCTTTCCTTCGATATTCAGCGCGAAATTGCTGACGCCCTGAACTACCAGCCGCGCCCCGGCCTTTCCGCCGTCGAACGCTTCATGAAGCACTATTTCCTCGTGGCAAAGGATGTGGGTGATCTGACCCGCATCGTCTGCGCTGCACTGGAGGACCGGCAGGCGAAGGATGTGCCGGGTCTTTCGGGCGTTCTCAGCCGCTTCGCCCACCGCGTCCGCAAGATTCCGGGGTCGGTGGAATTTGTCGAGGACCGGGGGCGCATCGCGCTGGCCAAGCCTGACGTCTTCAAGAACGACCCGGTCAACCTCATCCGGCTTTTCCATATTGCCGATATCAACAACCTCGAACTGCATCCGGATGCTTTGCGTGTCGTCACGCGTTCGCTGTCGCTCATCAATGAAGAACTGCGGGAAAACGAGGAGGCGAACCGGCTGTTTCTTTCGATCCTCACCTCGCGGCGCGATCCTGCATTGACGCTCCGGCGCATGAATGAGGCAGGCGTTCTCGGCAAATTCATTCCGGAATTCGGCAAGATCGTCGCGATGATGCAGTTCAACATGTATCATCACTATACCGTGGACGAGCACCTGATCCGCTCGGTGGGCGTATTGTCGGAGGTGGATAAGGGGACGGCTGTGGATGCCCATCCGCTTGCCAACCAGCTGATGCCGGGCGTTGAGGAACGCGAGGCGCTTTATGTCGCCGTGCTGCTGCACGATGTGGCAAAGGGCCGGCAGGAGGACCACTCGATTGCCGGCGCTCGCGTCGCCCGCAAGCTCTGCCAGCGTTTCCGCCTCACCGGCAAGCAGACCGAAACCGTCGTCTGGCTCATCGAGCAGCATCTCCTGATGTCCATGGTCGCCCAGACACGCGACCTGCACGACCGCAAGACCATCACCGATTTTGCCGACAAGGTGCAATCGATGGAGCGGCTGAAGATGCTGCTCATCCTGACGGTCTGCGATATCCGCGCGGTCGGCCCGGGCGTCTGGAACGGCTGGAAGGGGCAATTGCTTCGCTCGCTGTATTATGAGACCGAATTGCTTCTCTCCGGCGGTTTTTCGGAAGTCTCTCGCAAGGAACGCGCGCAGATCGCCCGCCAGGCGCTATATGACGCCCTCGATGACTGGGGCCAGAAGGCGCGGCGCAAATATACCAAGCTGCATTACGAGCCCTATCTGCTGACGGTGGCGCTGGAAGACCAGGTGCGCCACACCCGCTTCATCCGTGAGGCCGACAAGCAGGAAAAGGCGCTGTCGACCATGGTGCGCACGCATTCCTTCCACGCGATTACGGAAATTACCGTGCTGGCGCCCGACCATCCGCGCCTGCTGTCGATCATAACAGGGGCCTGCGCTGCGGCCGGCGCCAACATTGCCGATGCGCAAATCTTCACCACATCGGATGGACGGGCGCTCGATACGATCCTTATCAATCGCGAATTCCCGATCGACGAGGATGAGACGCGGCGCGGCAACAATGTCGGCAAGCTCATCGAGGAGGTTCTATCCGGCAAACAGCGCCTGCCGGAAATGATCGCCACCCGCACAAAAAGCCGCAAGAAGAAAAGCGCCTTCATCATTCCGCCCTCGGTCATCATTTCCAACGGGCTGTCGAACAAGTTCACCGTCATCGAGGTCGAGTGCCTCGACCGGCCGGGCCTGCTGGCGGATATGACGGCTGTCATCGCCGATCTGTCGCTCGATATTCACTCCGCCCGCATCACCACCTTCGGCGAAAAGGTCATCGACACCTTCTATGTGACTGATCTCTTCGGGCAAAAGGTGACGAATGATAATCGGCAGGCCAGCATCGCCACGCGCCTGAAGGCGGTGATGAGCGAGCAGGAAGACGAATTGCGCGACCGCATGCCGAACGGCATCATCGCCCATCCCGACGTGGCGGCACTGCCGGCCGCGCGCACGGCAAAGGCTTGAAGCGCCCATGAGTCTGATCGGCAAGTTCGCCACTGTCGGCACCGCCACGCTGGGCAGCCGCATTTTCGGCTTCCTCCGGGAAACCCTGATGGCTGCCGCCGTCGGCACCGGCCCAGTGGCCGATGCCTTCAACGCCGCTTTCCGTTTTCCGAACACCTTCCGGCGACTTTTTGCCGAAGGCGCGTTCAACTCGGCTTTCGTGCCTCTCTTCGCCAAGGAAATTGAGGCGAACGGCATGGAGGGCGCAAGGCGCTTTTCCGAGGAAGTCTTCGGCGTCCTGTTCACCGTGCTTCTGGCCCTGACAATTCTGATGGAATTGTCGATGCCGTTCATCGTGCGCACCGTGATTGCGCCGGGCTTCCTCGAAGACCCGGTGAAGTTCGATAACACCGTGCATCTTGCCACCATCATGTTCCCTTATCTGGCCTGCATGTCGCTGGCGGCGATGATGGGTGGCATGTTGAACTCGCTGCACCGTTATTTCGCAGCCGCGATCGCGCCGGTTTTCCTCAATATCATCCTCATCGGCGTGCTCGCCTGGGCATGGTGGAAGAATTACGATCCCCTGCAGGTCGGTTATGCGCTCTCCTGGGGGGTGATGGTGGCGGGTCTGGTGCAGCTTGCCATCGTCTGGATCGCCGTGCGCAATGCCGGCATGCGCATCGGCTTCCGCAGGCCGCGGCTGACCAAGAATGTGCAGCGCCTTCTGGTCCTTGCCCTGCCGGCGGCAATCACCGGCGGCATCACCCAGATCAACCTGCTCATCAACACCAATATCGCCTCCGCCGGCGAAGGGGTGATCTCCTCGCTTGCCTATGCGGACCGGATTTACCAGCTACCGCTCGGCGTGGTCGGTATCGCCGTCGCCACCGTGCTTCTGCCGGAACTGGCGCGCGCCCTGCGCGGTGGCCATATGGTCGAGGCCGGAAGCCTGCAGAACCGCTCGGTCGAATTCGTGCTGTTCCTGACCTTGCCCGCTGCCGCTGCCCTTCTCGTCATGGCGGAACCGATTGTCCGTTTTCTCTATGAGCGCGGCAATTTTTCGCCGTCGGCCACCATCACGGTTGCGCAGATCCTCGGCATCTATGGTCTTGGCCTGCCGGCTTTCGTGCTGATAAAGGCTTTCATTCCTGGCTTCTTCGCCCGCGAAGACACCCGCACACCGATGATTTTCGCAGCAATTTCCGTGGTGGTGAACGTCTCCCTGGCGCTGACCCTGTTTCCGCGTCTCGGTGGTCCGGGCATCGCCATTGCCGAGATCACCGCCGGGTGGGTGAATGCCGCGTTGCTTTTCGCCATGCTTTTGTGGCGCGGCCACTGGCAGGTGGATATTCCGCTGCTCACCCGCATTCCGCGACTGCTCCTGGCTGCCGCCCTCATGGCGGGCTTCGTCCACTATGCGCTGACCTGGCTGAGCTTCGAGCTATCTTCGGCCTCGTCGATTTTCGTCCGGGCCGGCACCATCATGGCTCTCGTTTTCGCGGCCATGCTGGTTTATTTCGTGCTGGCCTTCGTTTCGGGTGGGGCCGATATCGGCATGGTCAAGCGAGCCATCCGCAAGCGCGGCAAGAAGAACGTCGAGACGGAGGCAGGCTGATGTCCTTTGCTGAGAACCGCCGTGTGGCGCTCGTCACGCTTGTCGTGGATGATTACGACCGGGCGAAGGCGTTTTATTGCGAGGTTCTCGGGTTCGAATGCCTTTCCGATCAGCCTCTCGGCGATGGCAAAAGATGGTTGGTTGTGAAGCCGCAAGGCGCTGATGGCTGCGCTGTTCTGCTTGCCCAGGCTGATGGCGAACCGCAGCGGTTTGCCATCGGCAACCAGACCGGTGGGCGTGTCGGGTTTTTCCTGCATACGGACGATTTTCAAAGAGACTATGAGACCATGCTCGCCCGCGGCGTGCGCTTTCTGGAGGAACCGCGCCACGAGGTTTACGGCTCCGTCGTGGTCTTTGCCGATCCTTATGGAAATCGCTGGGATCTTCTTCAGCCGCGTGGCTGACATGCCCTGAAACCGCTTGATTGCGGGGGGCTGCGGGTGCATAAGCGCGCGTGCAATTCCAACCATGGGGCGGGGCCCTCCACAAGCCTTTTCGAGGACGACAATGAACGTATTCAAGCCGCTGGTTTTCTCGGGCGTCCAGCCGACCGGCAATCTGCATCTCGGCAATTATCTCGGCGCTATCCGCAAGTTCGTGGCTTTGCAGGAAGATAACGACTGCATCTATTGCGTCGTCGACATGCATGCCATCACCGCCCAGCTCGTTCATTCCGACCTGAAGGCGCAGACCCGCTCGATTGCGGCCGCCTTCATCGCCTCGGGCATCGACCCCGTAAAGCACATCGTCTTCAACCAGTCGGCCGTGCCGCAGCATGCGGAACTGGCATGGGTGTTCAACTGCGTGGCGCGCATCGGCTGGATGGAGCGCATGACGCAGTTCAAGGACAAGTCCGGCAAGAATGCCGAACAGGTCTCGCTCGGTCTGCTTGCTTATCCGAGCCTGATGGCTGCCGACATTCTCGTTTACCGCGCCACCCACGTACCTGTTGGTGATGACCAGAAGCAGCATCTGGAACTGGCCCGCGATATCGCCCAGAAATTCAACATCGATTTCGGTGACCATATCCGCAACGCCGGTCTTGGCCTCGATATCAAGGTGGGCGACGAGCCGGTGCATGCCTATTTCCCGATGGTGGAGCCGCTGATCGGCGGCCCGGCGCCGCGCGTCATGTCCCTGAAGGACGGCACCAAAAAGATGTCGAAGTCCGACCCGTCCGACCTGTCGCGCATCAACCTGATGGACGACGTCGACGCGATTTCGAAGAAGATCAAGAAGGCGAAGACCGATCCTGACGCGCTGCCGAGCGAAGTGGAAGGTCTGAAGGGCCGCCCCGAGGCGGAAAACCTCGTCGGTATCTATGCCGCTCTCTCCGACAAGACGAAGGCGGACGTTCTTGCGGAATTCGGCGGACAGCAATTCTCGGCCTTCAAGCCGGCGCTCGTCGAACTTGCCGTCAATGTGCTCGCTCCGGTCAATAACGAAATGCGCCGCCTTCTCGATGACCCGACCCATATCGACGCCATCCTCAAAGAGGGCGGTGAACGAGCGCGCGCCATTGCCGAAAAGACGATGAACGAGGTGCGTGACATCATCGGCTTCCTGCGCTGAGAAGTCGCTGCCGCGCTGATGCGGCGGGCGGTTTGCGCCTGCCGTGATTTGATATAATCTCCGCCCGAACCGTCGGGCGGTTTCTCGGATCACGGCGGATTGAGGGAGTGCGGAATGGTTTCAACACGGCTGTCGCGTCTGGAAGGGCATCGTCGCAAATTTCTCGCTGTTATCGATGACACACCGGAATGCGAAAGGGCCGTGCATTATGCCGGTCGTCGCGCCAAGAATTCCAATGGCGGGCTGGTGCTGCTGTACATGATCCCGGAAGGCGATTTCCAGCAATGGCTGGGCGTCGAGCAGATCATGCGGGCCGAGGCGCGCGAGGAGGCGGAAGCCACCCTCGCCAAGATCGCCCAGAAGGTGCGTGAGACAATCGGCATCGAGCCTGAAGCGGTGATCCGCGAAGGCAGCGCCACCGAGCAGATCCACGGGCTGATCGAGGAAGACCGCGATATCGCCATTCTTGTGCTGGCGGCGGGATCGACAAAGGAAGGGCCGGGGCCGCTCGTTTCTTCCATCGCCGGGCGAGGGGCAGCCTTCCCCATTCCCGTCACTGTCCTGCCGGATACGCTGACGGACGAGGAAATCGACGCGCTCTGCTGATCCGGGTTTCGGACAAGATTTAGGGGCTGACGATTTCTTGAATGTAATTATCATGTCAGGGCTTGAAGTGAAGCTTCGCCGGGCGTATTTTGGAAGAATTCTAAATTACGGGGCGTGAACCGCGACCTCGAAGGAGACGATGATGTTCATTCAGACGGAAGCCACGCCTAACCCCGCCACGCTGAAGTTTCTGCCCGGCAAGGTGGTGCTGGAAAGCGGGACAGCTGAGTTTCTCAATCCTTCGCAGGCGCAGGCTTCTCCGCTGGCAGAGCGTCTCTTTACGATTCCCGGCGTCACCGGCGTGTATTTCGGCTTCGATTTCATAACCGTCACCAAAGACGATGCGGAATGGCAGCACCTCAAGCCCGCCATTCTCGGTTCGATCATGGAACACTTCATGTCCGGCCGCCCGATCATGGGTACGGCGATTGCGGCGGAAGTATCGGACGAAGAGGACGAATTTTTCGAAGAGGGTGACGAGACAATCGTCGCCACCATCAAGGAACTGCTGGAAACCCGCGTGCGGCCCGCCGTTGCGCAGGATGGCGGCGACATCACGTTCCGCGGTTTCCGCGACGGCACGGTGTTCCTGAACATGAAGGGCGCCTGCTCCGGCTGCCCGTCCTCCACCGCCACGCTGAAGCACGGCGTTCAGAACCTGCTTCGCCATTTCGTGCCGGAAGTGCGCGAAGTCGAAGCGGTATGACATCGTAAGCCAGGTCCCGACATGATTGTTCTCGCACTCGACACCTCAGGTGTGGATTGTTCCGCCTGCGTTTATGACAGCGCCTCCGACAGGGTGCTCGGCGAGGTGTGCGAAATGATCGGAAAGGGTCATGCCGAAAGGCTGATGGCCGTGATCGATGGTGCCCTGCAGCAGGCACAGCTTCCGCTCCAGAAGGTTGAGCGCATCGCCGTGACCATCGGTCCGGGGTCCTTCACTGGCATTCGTGTCGGTGTTGCCGCCGCGCGCGGCTTTGCCCTGTCGCTAGGCGTCAAGGCCGTTGGCATCACCACGCTTGAAACGCTCGCGCTGCATCATCTTCTGACAAATCCCGGCCGGCCCGTGGCCGTCGGGCTGGATGCCAAGCGCGGCGAAGCCTATCTCCAGACTTTCGCGGCGGATGGATCGCCGCTCGCTGAGGCGACGCTTTTGTCTCTGGATGACGCCAGGGGCGTTCTTTCCGGTTTCGACGGCGCCGTGATTGGTTCGGCCGCGCCGCTGTTTGCAGGAGAGGAAATCGGCTCGGGGCCGGACCATTTCCCGATTGCATCGGTTGCGCGCTCGGCGGCGCGCAAGCAGGCGGGTCAACCGAAACCTGCGCCGCTTTATCTGCGCGGTCCGGATGCCCGTCCGCAAACCGGTTTTGCGCTGGCACGCCAGGACGTTGCCTGATAGGGCATTCATCCATGCCCGTGAATGATTCCTGTAATGCCCGATTCTTGTGATGCCAGATTCCTATTATGTTTGACGAATATCTGAGCTGGAAACCCTATTTCGAGATCGTGCCGATGCAGCATGAGGATTGCGCCGCGGTGGCGGAACTGCATGCGCTGCGTTTTCCGCGCGCCTGGAATGACGGGGAGTTTTCCGGGCTGTTGACGCAAGGTTCGGTTTTCGGTGCCGTCGCGCGTCAGACCAACGCGTTCTTCAGCAGGCCGCTCGGGGGGTTCGTGCTCGCAAGGGAAGTTGCAGGCGAGGCGGAAATCCTGACGGTTGCCGTGGCTGACAAGTTCGGACACACCGGTCTTGGCTGGCGCCTGATGCAGTCGGCGGTGCGCGAAGCGATGATGCGCGGCGCTGAAACCATGTTTCTCGAGGTGGACGACAGCAACACCTCCGCTCTCGGGCTTTATAAAAAGCTCGGCTTCAAGACGGTTGCGGAGCGCAAGGCCTATTACACCTCCAGGGATGGAACCAAGTCGACGGCGCTTGTCATGCGCCGCGATCTTCGCTAGTTCCCTGCGACAGGCATTTTTTCGGCGAAAGCCGCAAAATTCAACCGGAATACTCAAAAGGCCAGAAGACGTGATAGACCTTTCGAAAACGCTGGAGGAGCTTTGTGCCGAGCGCGGCATGCGGATGACGGACCAGCGCCGCGTCATTGCCCGTGTCCTGCAGGAATCGGCCGACCATCCGGATGTCGAGGAACTGTACCGCCGTTCCTCCGCCGTGGATCCGCGCATCTCGATTTCCACCGTCTACAGAACGGTGAAGCTGTTCGAAGATGCCGGTATCATCGAGCGTCACGATTTTCGCGATGGCCGTTCGCGTTATGAGACCGTGCCTGAAGAGCACCACGATCATCTGATCGATCTGAAGAACAGCGTGGTCATCGAGTTTCATTCGCCGGAAATCGAAGCGCTTCAGGAAAAGATCGCCCGCGAGCATGGCTTCAAGCTGGTGGATCACCGGCTGGAGCTTTACGGCGTGCCGCTGAAGCCCGACGAACGCTGAGACGCCGGTGAACAAGCGGGCGTTTCACTCATGATGTGGCTGCGCACAGCCTATATCGCGATCGTTCTCCTGATCGTCACGCTCATCCTGCTGCCGCTGCAACTGCTGGGCCTTGCCTTCGACTGGCGGTTGCGCCGCCGTATTCCGCGCCTCTGGCATCGCATCGCCTGCCATGTTCTCGGCATTCGTGTGCATGTTCACGGAGAGGTGGAGCGGGCAAAGCCGCTGATGCTGGCGGTCAACCACGCCTCGTGGAAGGACATCCTCGTTCTCGGCAGCATTGCCGACGTGGTGTTCATCGCCAAGACGGAAGTGCGGGACTGGCCGGTTTTCGGCTGGCTCGCCCGGCTGCAGAAAAGCATCTTCGTTCAGCGTGAGCAGAAGCGCAGCACCGGCGCGCAGGTCAGCGAAATCGCTGCCCGCATGGCTGATGGCGAGATTGTCGTGTTGTTCCCCGAAGGCACCACTTCGGATGGGAACCGAATGCTGGCGGTGAAATCCTCGTTGTTCGGTGCCGCCTCCACCGCCGCTGAACAGGTGCCGGGCAAGCTGGTTTATGTGCAGCCGGTTGCGATTGCCTATACGCGGGTGCATGGCATGGCCATGGGCCGTTATCACCGCGTCATTGCCGCCTGGCCGGGCAGCATAACGCTGGTGCCGCATCTGCTTGGCATCATCAAGGCCGGCGCCATTGATGTGGACGTGACCTTCGGCGAGAGCGTTCCATTTCACAGCACGGATAACCGCAAACGACTTTCGATCGATATCGCTGCTTCCATCCGTTCCATGCTGGCCTTCAGTCTGCGCGGCGGCTGGCGGAAATAGCGGTGTCGTCGCTCTTTCCGGGATTTTTTTGTTTAATCTGGCTAGGAAAAACACTAAATAGCGGCCATGACCCAGGAAACGCTTGGCCTTGACGCCCAACACATGATCGCCCGCGAAGGCTCTAACAGCCGCAAGGTCTTTATCAAGACCTATGGCTGTCAGATGAACGTCTACGATTCCGTCCGCATGAGCGATGCGCTGGCGAAGGATGGTTACGTTCAGACCGAGGATATGGGTGAGGCGGATCTGGTTCTCTTGAACACCTGTCATATCCGCGAAAAGGCAGCTGAAAAGGTCTATTCGGCGCTCGGCCGTCTGCGCGACATGAAAAAATCGCGGCAAGAGCAGGGCCGCGAATTCATGATCGGCGTTGCCGGCTGTGTGGCGCAGGCGGAAGGCGAGGAAATCCTTCGTCGTGCACCTGCCGTTGATGTCGTCATTGGCCCGCAGACCTACCACCGCCTGCCGGACGCTCTGAAGCGGGTACGCGGCGGTGAACGCGTCATCGAGACCGAATATGCGGTCGAGGACAAGTTCGAACATTTGCCGGTAGCTGAAAAGGCGACGTTGCGCACCCGCGGCGTCACCGCCTTTCTGACCGTGCAGGAAGGCTGCGACAAGTTCTGTACCTTCTGCGTCGTGCCCTATACCCGTGGCTCGGAAGTCTCCCGTCCCGTGCGTCAGATCGTCGATGAGGCGATGAAACTGGTGGATGCCGGCGTGCGCGAGATCACGCTGCTTGGCCAGAACGTCAACGCCTGGCAGGGCGAGGGTGCCAAGGGCGAGAAATGGGGCCTTGCCGAGCTGCTTTACCGGCTGGCGGAAATTCCGGGCCTTGCACGGCTTCGCTACACCACCAGTCATCCGCGCGACATGGATGATCGGCTGATCGGCGCCCATCGCGATCTGCGTATCCTGATGCCCTACCTGCATCTGCCGGTGCAGTCAGGATCGGATAACATTCTGAAAGCCATGAACCGTCGCCATACGGGCGAGGAATATATCCAGCTTATCGAAAAAATCCGCGCCGCCCGCCCTGATATCGCCATGTCGGGGGACTTTATTGTCGGCTTCCCCGGTGAGACGGATCGCGACTTCGAAGACACGATGGCGATGGTCGAGCAGGTGAAATACGCGCAGGCCTTCTCCTTCAAATATTCCACCCGTCCCGGTACGCCGGGCGCCGATCTCACGGATCAGGTTGCGGAAGAGGTGAAGGCCGAGCGGCTGGAACGATTGCAGGCCCTGTTGCTGCGGCAACAGAAGGAATTTGCGGAATCGCTGGTCGGAAAGACCATGGATGTGTTGCTGGAAAAGCCCGGCCGCATGCCTGAACAGTTGATAGGTCGCTCTCCCTGGCTGCAATCGGTGAATCTTGATGCAAAGACTTTGAAAATCGGTGACATTGTTAATGTACGAATCACCGCAACGGGTCCAAACAGCTTGTTTGCCGAGGTGGCAGAGAGTTAGAGTGAGGAGCCGACACTGATTGGGACAGGAGCCTGACCGCTTGAACGCACATGAATTGGTATCACCTTCATCGCGCCAGCCACGCCAAGCCGCGACCGACGCCAATCACTTCGTCCTCACGTTCGAGAATAACAGGATAGCTGGAGAGCTATTCGGTCAGTTCGATCAGAACCTGAAATTGCTGGAACAGCGCCTCAACATCGATGCGCGCCCGCGCGGCAATTCCGTCGCCATCACCGGTGATGTCGTCGCCACCAATCAGGCTCGCCGGGCGCTGGATTTCCTTTACGAACGGCTGCTCAAGGGCGGAACCGCCGAGGTTTCCGATGTGGAAGGCGCGATCCGCATGGCGATGGCCGCGGATGATCAACTGACCTTGCCGACGATGGAGCGCAAGGCGAAGATTTCCATGGCGCAGATTTCCACCCGCAAGAAGACCATCGCTGCCCGCACGCCGACGCAGGATGTCTATATGCGGGCGCTGGAGCAATCCGAACTGGTTTTCGGCGTCGGCCCCGCCGGCACCGGCAAGACCTATCTGGCCGTGGCGCACGCCGCACAGCTTCTGGAGCGAGGCGCGGTTGACCGTATCATCCTGTCGCGTCCTGCCGTCGAAGCGGGTGAGCGCCTGGGCTTCCTGCCGGGAGACATGAAGGAAAAGGTCGATCCCTATCTTCGTCCGCTTTATGATGCGCTTTATGACATGATGCCGGGTGACAAGGTGGAGCGCGCCATTCAGGCGGGTGTCATCGAAATTGCGCCGCTCGCCTTCATGCGCGGCCGCACCCTTGCCAACGCCGCCGTTATTCTGGACGAAGCCCAGAACACCACGACCATGCAGATGAAGATGTTCCTCACCCGTCTCGGCGAAAACGGCCGCATGATCGTGACCGGCGACCCGAGCCAGGTGGATTTGCCGCGCGGGGTGAAATCCGGCCTTGTCGAGGCCCTGCAAATCCTGGGCGATGTCGAAGGCGTGTCGGTCGTGCGCTTCAAGGATGTCGACGTCGTGCGTCATCCGATGGTGGCGCGCATCGTCAGGGCCTATGAATCCCACACGGCAGTGCCGGATGAAAGCCTCGTGAAGGGCAACTGACGTAAAGACAATGACAGCTCTGGATATTCAAATCAGCGTCGAGGCCGAAGGCTGGTCCTCGGAAGAGGACTTGGCTGTCTTTGCCACCAAAGTGTTGGATGCAGCGGTTGATTTCCTGAAGCGGGAAGAGGAGCAGCCCTTCCCGAAAATGCCGGTGGAACTGTCGCTGGTCTTTACCGATGACGAAAATATTCGGGAAATCAATGCAGAGTGGCGCGACAAGGACAAGGCGACCAATGTCTTGTCTTTCCCCGCTTTTCCGCTGGAACCGGGTGGTATGCCCGGCCCGATGCTGGGCGATATTGTCATCGCGCGCGAGACGGTTGAGCGTGAGGCCCTTGAACTTGACAAGAGTTTCGAGGATCATCTGACCCATCTGCTCGTTCATGGGTTCCTGCATTTGTTTGGTTATGACCACATGGACGAGGAGGAAGCGGAAGAAATGGAGTCGCTTGAGACTCGCATTTTGGCGGTGCTTGGCCTATCTGATCCATACGCGGGTCAGGAACCGCTTTGAATATTGTCTGGAGCCATGAACGAACATTCTGCACGACCTGCCAATGAGGGCAGAGAAAACGGCGAGCAGTCCTCTTCGGAGGAAGGCAGTAGTCATTTACGTCAAGACTACAATGCAAAGCCAAGATCGACGATCTGGTCGCGCATCGCACGGTTGCTAAGACCGTCTCAGGGCGAGCGCCTGCGCGAGGATTTGACCGACGCGCTGATGGACGACACCGAAATTGGCACCGCCTTTTCGCCCGAAGAACGGGCGATGCTGAACAATATCCTCCGTTTCCGCGAGATCAGGGTCGAAGATATCATGATCCCGCGGGTCGATATTGACGGTCTCGACCAGAACATGACCATTGGCGAGGCCCTGATCCTCTTTGAGGAAACCGGACGCTCCCGTATGCCGGTCTATGATGAGACGCTGGATGATCCGAAGGGCATGATCCACATTCGTGACCTGCTGGCCTATGTCGCCAAGCAGGCGCGCAACAAGCGCCGGGCGGGATCACGCAGCGTCGCTTATGGTGAAGTAAAGGCGCCGCGTTCGCCGCGACCGAACTTCGACCTGGCACGGGTCGATCTCGAACAGACGGTTGCCGATGCCGGGCTGGTGCGCAAAATTCTGTTCGCGCCGCCCTCCATGCTGGCCTCCGATCTCTTGAAGACGATGCAGGCCCAGAGAACCCAGCTCGCGCTGGTGATCGATGAATATGGCGGCACGGACGGTCTCGTCAGCCACGAGGATATCGTCGAGATGGTCGTGGGCGACATCGATGACGAGCACGACAAGGACGAGGCGATGTTTTCGCGCCTGTCCCCGGATGTGCTCGTGGCCGATGCCCGTGCCGAACTTACGGAACTTGCCGAGGCGATCGGGCCGGAATTCGATGTTCGCGAACATCTGGAGGAAATCGATACGCTCGGCGGCCTCATCTTCTTCGCGCTCGGCCGTATTCCGGCCAAGGGCGAGGTGGTCAGGGCCGTTCCCGGTTTCGAGTTCCAGATTCTCGATGCGGATACACGGCGCATCAAGGGCGTCCGCATTGTCCGTGGTCACGGCTCGGAAGGGCAGGATGATCGCGCGCCAGGCGATGCCCGCACGAACGAGGTAATTGCGCTGCCCGCGCCGGATGTGCGCCTTATCACTCACCAGCAGAATGCCGACTGAACAGGACCGACGGGGTAATACCCGTCGGTTCGCTGGTTCAATATGGATTCGCCCGCTTTGAATGTTCCTGTGGGCCGATGAAATGTGCGGCGGATCATCAGGGCTTTCTCCACTCCTGTGGACTGCGAATCTTTTTTCCGTTACTCCGGGTTTGAGGGAAAATTCCGCGGCGCGGCCTTGCCGGGAGCGGTCTTTTCCGGACGCGCATAAACGGAGATGGCATGGAGCGTCTTGCAGGCAGGGTAATGCTGGCCGGTGGCAAAAGCCGCGCAGTGATGGCGATTGCCGCAGGCGCGGTTGGTGCGCTGGCTTTGCCTCCATTCGGTTTTTTCGCGGCGCTGTTTTTCTCCTTCACCCTGCTTGTCTGGCTGGTGGACGGCTGCACCGGTAAGCCGGGCGGCGGCATATTCAGCCGCATCCTGCCGGCTTTTGGCATCGGTTGGTGTTTCGGCTTCGGCTATTTCGTGGCGGGTCTTTGGTGGTTGGGCAATGCCCTGTTGCTGGAGGCAGACGAATTCGCCTGGGCGCTGCCGCTCGCCATCATCGGCCTTCCGGCTCTTCTTGCGCTGTTTTATGGTTTTGCAGTCGCTGCGGCCAACATCGTCTGGTCGGATGGTCTCGGCCGTATCGCCGCCCTTGCCGCCGCATTCGGCCTGTTTGAATGGCTGCGCAGTTTTCTTGCGACTGGATTTCCCTGGAACGCCATCGGCTACGGCATCATGCCCATTCCGGTCATGATGCAGTCCGCGCACCTGCTTGGACTTTTCAGCGTTACCACGCTTGCGGTTTTTATCTTCGCCGCTCCCGCTTTGATCGGCACAAAAAAAAGCATGTGGCCGGGCCTCGCTCTGGCGGGTCTGCTGCTGGCCGGCCATTTTGGTTACGGCTTCTACCGCCTTCAGGCACCGGTTGAGACACCGGCGGACGCGCTGACCGTCAGGATCGTACAGCCCTCCATCGATCAGTCCCGTAAAATGCTGAACGCCGACCGGGCAGAGATCTTTGGCGAACATCTGCGGCTGACGGCGCTGCCTCCCGGCGAAGGGAAAAAGCGCCCGGATATCGTCGTATGGCCGGAAACCTCCGTACCTTTCATCCTGACGCAGAACCCCGACGCTCTGGTGGAAATCGCAAAAACGCTGGAGGACGGGCAAATCCTGTTCACCGGCGCTGTCAGAATGGAAGACCAGGGTGCCGGTCGGCCGCCGCGTTATTACAATTCGGTCTACGCGATCGACAGCCAGGGCGAAATCATCGCGGCAAGCGACAAGGTTCACCTGACACCGTTTGGGGAGTATGTTCCCTTCGAAGGCGTTTTGCGGGAGTTCGGCATCGATAATGTCATCAGCCTGCCGGGTGGTTTCTCGGCCGCCTCGTCGCGCACGCCATTGACGCTTCCTTCCGGCAAGACCTTCTATCCCCTGATCTGTTACGAGATCATTTTCCCCGGTGAGATGACGCCAGGTCTGGCGGGTTCGGCGGCAATTCTGAACGTGACAAATGACGGCTGGTTTGGCGACACGCCTGGCCCTTACCAGCATTTTCTTCAGGCCAGAGTCCGGGCTGTTGAAACCGGCGTGCCGGTGATTCGCGGCGCCAATACCGGAATTTCCGCTGTCATAGACCCCTATGGACGCATTATCGCCGGGTTGGATTACGGTCGGGTTGGCATTGTTGACGCCACTTTGAGTGGTGGGTCCAACGACGCATTTACTTACGACACACATCGGACGTATTTCTGGTTGATTTTTTCAATCATGCTGATCGTTGCGGTATTTCCTGCCTGGAGTTTTGCTCGGCGTCAGAATTGACCGGGAACTCCCACAATTGCATAGTGAATACGTCAGTCGTAAAACAAGTTTAGACGCTGTCGAAATGCCGGCTCATTTCTTCGAATAGTAATGAAGCGAGATATCAACCCTTTCCGAGTGTCAGGACCGCATGATGACCGAGAATAAGAAAAAGCCTAATCCCATCGACATTCATGTCGGAAGCCGAATTCGTCTTCGCAGAACCATGCTGGGCATGAGCCAGGAAAAGCTGGGCGAAAGCCTTGGAATTACCTTTCAGCAAATCCAGAAATATGAAAAGGGCACGAACCGCGTCGGTGCGAGCCGCCTTCAGAATATTTCCGCGATCCTCAACGTTCCGGTGTCCTTCTTTTTCGAAGATGCTCCCGGCGATCAGGTTGGCGGCGCGAGCGGCATGGCGGAAGCCTCCAGCTCCAACTACGTGGTTGACTTCCTGTCCTCGGCTGAAGGTCTGCAGCTGAACCGCGCTTTTGTGAAGATCGCCGATCCCAAGGTCCGCCGTCGTCTCGTTGATCTCGTCAAGGCGCTCGCTGCCGAAGGAGACGCGGAGTAAGCCTCCACAGATGATGCCCATAATTTCCGGCAAGGGCGCCGGACACTCAACGGTCCGCAAGGACCGTTTTTTTGTGCCAGATTAGAAAGGAATTCTCACATAAAGATATATTTATGTGGTTGTGTCCTTGTCTTTCATGGCCGAAATGACTAACAAACTCGAAGACCGTTCTTTGAGGGGAATCCCGCATGCGTGCCAATTACCTGTTCACCAGCGAGTCCGTGGCCGAAGGTCATCCGGACAAGGTTTGTGACCGTATTTCCGATGAAATCGTAGATCTCATTTATCGTGAAGCGTCCAAGACGGGTGTTGACCCATGGACCGTGCGCATCGCATGCGAGACGCTTGCGACGACCAATCGTGTCGTTATCGCCGGTGAGGTTCGGGTTCCCGATACCCTGCTGAAGAAGGACAAGGACGGCAAGGTCGTCAAGGACGCCTCTGGCCATCCGGTCATCAATCCTTCCAAGTTCAAGTCCGCGGCCCGCAAGGCAATCCGCGACATCGGCTACGAGCAGGATGGTTTCCACTGGAAGACGGCCAAGATCGACGTTCTCCTGCATCCGCAGTCGGCGGACATTGCGCAGGGCGTCGACAATGCTTCCGACAAGCAGGGCGACGAGGGTGCCGGCGACCAGGGCATTATGTTCGGTTATGCCTGCAAGGAAACGCCAGATCTGATGCCGGCCCCGATCTATTATTCGCACCGTATTCTGCAACTGCTCGCTACCGCCCGTAAAAGCGGCGAAGGCGAAGCGGCAAAACTCGGACCCGACGCCAAGAGCCAGGTGACCGTTCGTTATATCGATGGCAAGGCCGCCGAGGCCGTTTCCATCGTTCTGTCCACGCAGCATCTCGATGCAAGCTGGGATTCGAAGAAGGTTCGCGCCGTTGTCGAGCCCTATATCCGCGAAGCTCTGGGCGACCTGAAGATCGCTGATGATTGCCAGTGGTATATCAACCCGACGGGCAAGTTCGTCATCGGTGGGCCCGATGGCGATGCCGGCCTGACCGGCCGCAAGATCATCGTCGACACCTATGGCGGTGCCGCCCCCCATGGCGGTGGCGCATTCTCCGGCAAGGACACAACCAAGGTCGACCGTTCGGCTGCCTATGCCGCCCGCTATCTCGCAAAGAATGTTGTTGCCGCTGGTTTTGCCGAGCGCTGCACGATTCAGATCTCCTACGCGATCGGCGTTGCCCAGCCTCTGTCGGTCTATGTTGATTTGCACGGCACGGGCAAGGTCAGCGAAGACCAGATCGAAGGCGCGATCCGCAAGGTCATGGACCTGTCGCCGTCGGGTATCCGTCGTCACCTCGATCTTAACAAGCCGATCTACGCCAAGACCTCGTCCTATGGCCACTTTGGTCGCAAGGCCGGCCGTGACGGCTCCTTCTCCTGGGAGAAGCTTGATCTGGTGAAGCCGCTCAAGGAAGCCTTGAGCGCATAAGCCTTGTCATTCGACGGCGATTGAGAGATACCGTCTGCATCTTTGTAACCCGCATAGTGCCATTCATCTGGCGCTGTGCGGGTTAAATCTATTTGTTCTTGAGAGTATGACATGACGGAAGAACGGCGTTCGCGCGCAACGGAAGCGTTTTTTGGCAGACGCAAGGGCAAGCCTTTGCGCAACCAGCAAATCGACACGATCGAAAATCTGCTGCCTTTGCTGAAAATCGATCTGGAGAGCGCGCCACCGCAAAATCTGGTGGCTCTCTTTCCCGCGGATGTAAGATCGGTCCGTCTGGAGATCGGTTTCGGCGGCGGCGAGCACCTTGCCCATCGCGCGGTTGAAAACCCCGAGACAGGCTTTATCGGCGTCGAGCCCTTCGTCAATTCAATGGCCAAGCTGCTCGCAACAGTGCGTGAACGCGAGCTGATGAATATCCGTCTTTACGATGATGATGCGACGCAATTGCTGGACTGGCTGCCGGAGGCTTCGATCGATCACATTGACCTTCTTTACCCCGATCCCTGGCCGAAGAAAAAGCACTGGAAGCGCCGTTTCGTCTCCGACGTCAATCTGGCCCGTTTCCACCGGGTGCTGAAACCCGGCGGCAAGTTCTGCTTCGCGTCGGATATCGATACCTACGTCAACTGGACGCTGCAGCATTGCGCCCGCCACGGTGGTTTCGAATGGACGGCGGCGACCGCTGACGACTGGCGCACGCCCTATGCCAACTGGCCGGGTACGCGTTATGAGAACAAGGCGAAAAGAGAAGGCCGCAGCTCGGCCTATCTCACTTTTATTCGTCGCTGAGCGGCTGAAGTCTCAGATATTCGCATCCACTTCCGCCGCAAGCGGAATGGAGGGCTGGGCGCCGGCGCGAGTGCAGGCGAGCGAACCTGCGACGGCTGCACGCTTCAGCGCCTTTTCGAAATCCATCCCCTGATCGAGGCTGGCGGCGAGATAACCGCAGAAGGTGTCGCCTGCGCCAACCGTATCGACCGGCACGATCTTCAGACCGGCCGCCCGGTAAAGCTTGCTGTTGCGAATGGCGATCACGCCGTCCGCTCCGAGCGTGACGATCAATGTCTGGCCGGTTTTTTCATGTAAGGCCTTGAGTTCGTTTTCCCGTTCCGAACCGGAAAGCCCGTTTTTGCCGATCAGCAGCTCGAACTCGGTTTCATTGGCAATGACGATATCGGCAAGGCCGGCAAGGCGTGGCCCGTCGGCGGTCAGCGGGGCAGTATTGATGACGGTGGTAATGCGTTTCGCCTTCGCGGCCGTCAGCGCCGCTTCGATGGCGGGCGCGGGTATTTCGAACTGCAGCATCAGAATATCGCCCGCCGACATCTCCGTCACGACCTTGGCGGCGTCGGATGCCGACACTTCGCCATTGGCGGCGGGAATGACCGAGATCATGTTCTCTCCGCCTTCACCGATAAGGATCATCGCCGTACCGGTCGGGCCCGGCGCGGTCTTGACGAGCGAGAGGTCGGTGCCGGCATCACGCAACAATGTCAGCGCCGGTGCGGCAAACGTATCGTCGCCCGCAGCGCCCGCCATTTTGACCGTGGCGCCCGCCCGCTTTGCGGCAAGCGCCTGATTGGCTCCCTTTCCGCCCGCCGCGGTGGAGAAGCTCTCTCCCGTCACGGTTTCACCGGGTTTGGGAAGGCGTTTGGCGGTGGCGATGAGATCCATGTTGATGGAGCCGAAAACAGTAATCATGGGCGGCATGTCCGTATGAAATTCAAGCAAGACGGCGACTTTGCCCGAGACGATCACTCGTCGTCAACTACCCGCAATTTGGCCGCACCGGCTCTGTTATCCGCAAAGCGACGGGCTTGCTCGATTTCCCCATGCGCTGCTTCTTTTTCCGTCGGCGAAAAATCGAGGCCCTCAATTTTTTGGCCGCGCGCCAAGACCTTGTCGGAGGAAATCAGCATCATATCGACGTCCTTCTGCGCCAGCCCAAAATGGGCTTGCAGCTTGCGTGTTCGGTCGTCCAGCCGCCGCACATCGTCCATAAGCAGCGCCACTTCGCCTTGAATGAGATGCGCCTGCTCGCGCATGCGCTGATCTTTCAGCACCGACTGGATGACCTGCACCGACAGCATTAGAAGTGACGGCGATACGATGACGACGCGAGCCCGATGGGCGCGCTGCACCAGATATTCGAAATGCTGGTGAATATCGGCGAAGATCGATTCCGACGGCACAAAGATGAAGGCCGTATCCTGCGTCTCGCCGCGGATGAGGTACTTTTCGGCCACATCGCGAATATGTACTTCCATATCGCGCCGGAACTGCTGGGTGGCGGCGCGTTTGGCGTCAGGCGATTCATCTGCTTTCAGTGCGTTCCACGCTTCCAGCGGAAACTTGGCGTCGATGACAAGCGGCGGCGCGTTATTCGGCATCTTGATCGTACAGTCCGGCCGGTAACCGTTCGAAAGTGTGGGCTGAAGCTGGAACGCACCTGCGGGAAGTGCATCGGCGATCAGCGCCTCCATGCGCGCCTGTCCGAAGGCCCCACGCGTCTGTTTGTTGGAAAGGATCGCCTGTAGCCCGACCACATCCTTGGCCAGATCCTGAATATTGCCCTGTGCAGCATCGATGACCGCCAAGCGCTCCTGAAGACGGCTCAGATTCTCATGCGTCGACCGGGTTTGTTCCGTGAGCGTTTCGCCCAGTCGTTGCGACATGCCGTCGAGGCGCTGGTTAAGCGTCTGGCTCATCTCGGTCTGGCGTGTGCCAAGCGTCTCCGCCATGGCGGCAATACGGCCGTGCAGTTCGGACTGGGTTTTCAGGAGGTCGGAAATTTCACCGTCGGCTCCCGCTTTTTTCACGCGGTTCGTCGTGACCAGCCATGTGATCGCGAGAGCGAAAACCAGAGCCGCGAGCAGCGCGCCGAAGCTGATATCGACGGAACCGGCCCGCAATGCTGGATCGAGGAGAACGGATAAATCTATGCTCATGATTAAATCTAGCAGATTTCTTGTGATTCGTAAGATCAAAACAAGAACATTCCTGCGGCGGAAATGAGTCCGGGAGAGCGGAAGCCCGGTGCGGTTTGACCGCTCGTGTTTTTTATTTCCTCCGCGCAAGAGATACGTTATGGGAAGCCATGACTATCAAACCGCTTATCATTTTGCCCGATCCCGTGCTGCGCCAGCAATCGAAACCCATCGAACAGGTGGATGCCGAAGTGCTGCGCCTTGCCGACGACATGCTGGAAACCATGTATGATGCGCCGGGCATTGGCCTTGCCGCCATCCAGGTCGGCGTAGCGCGGCGAATGCTGGTGATGGATCTTGCGCGTGAGGGCGAGGAAAAGACCCCAGTCGTCTTCATCAACCCGGAAATCCTCAGGGTGTCGGACGATATTTCGACCTATGAGGAAGGCTGCCTCTCCATTCCCGACTATTACGCCGAAGTCGAGCGTCCAGCCTCTTTGACGGTGCAATATGTCGGCCGTGACGGCAAGCAGCAGACCGTGGAGGCGGACGGGCTTCTGGCCACGTGCCTGCAACACGAGATCGACCACCTGAACGGTGTTCTGTTCATCGACCATATTTCGCGACTGAAGCGCGACATGGTCATCAAGAAATTCACCAAGGCGGCCCGCGCAAAGGTCTGATCCGTCCTCTTTAGCTAGAGACCGACCAGCAGAAAGGGCAGGGGGCGACGATGGCTCTTCGCATCATCTTCATGGGCACGCCGGATTTTTCCGTTCCCACCTTGCGTGCATTGGTGGAAGCGGGTCACGAGGTCGTTGCCGTTTATACCCAGCCGCCGCGCCCCGGCGGTCGTCGTGGCCTTGATCTGCAGAAGTCTCCCGTGCATCAGGCGGCCGAACTTTTGGGCCTGCCCGTGCTGACGCCCGTGAACTTCAAGGCCGAGGAAGATCGCCAGCAGTTTCAGGCCTTCAACGCAGATGTGGCGGTCGTCGTGGCTTACGGGCTGCTGTTGCCTGAAGCGATCCTCACTGGCACGCGCCTTGGCTGTTATAATGGCCACGCCTCCTTGCTGCCGCGCTGGCGGGGTGCGGCCCCCATCCAGCGTGCGATTATGGCCGGCGATGCCGAGACCGGCATGATGGTCATGAAAATGGAAAAGGGGCTCGATACCGGCCCCGTCGCGCTGACCGCAAAGGTCGCGATCGGCGAGAATATGACCGCCGGCGAATTGCACGACAGTCTCATGCTCGCAGGCGCGCGGCTGATGCGGCAGGCGATGGACAGACTGGAAGCAGACGACCTGTCCCTCGTCACACAGGCCGAAGAGGGTGTTGTTTACGCTTCAAAGATCGATAAGGGTGAGACCCGCATCGATTTCTCTCGCCCTGCACAGGATGTCCATAACCATATTCGCGGCCTTTCGCCTTTTCCCGGTGCATGGCTGGAAATGGATATTGGCGGCAAGGCGGAGCGTGTGAAGGTTCTGGCCTCTGAGCTGGCGAGCGGCATGGGAGAAGCGGGCACCGTGCTGGACGAAGCCCTCACCATCGCCTGCGGCAGCGATGCCGTTCGGCTCACCCGCCTGCAAAAGGCGGGCGGCAAACCGATGTCGGCCGCCGATTTCGTTCGCGGCACCCCCGTTCCCGTCACAACGAGGCTCGGCTGATGCCACGCTTCCGCATGATCGTCGAATATGACGGTTCACCCTATTTCGGCTGGCAGAGACAGGATAACGGCCCCTCGGTTCAAGGCGCGCTGGAAGCTGCGGTCCGGTCGCTGACAGGGGAAAACGTTTCCATTCGCGGTGCGGGCCGTACCGACTCCGGCGTGCATGCCGTCGGGCAGGTGGCCCATGCCGATCTTTCTCGCGATTGGCAGCCTTACAAGCTTCGCAATGCGTTGAACGCCCATCTGGCAATGGCCAAGGAGGCCGTCTCGGTTCTTGACGTCGCAGCCGTAACGGAAGATTTCGACGCCCGTTTTTCCGCCACCCGCCGCCATTATCTCTATCGCATCATTTGCCGGAAATCGCGGCTGGCGCTGGAGCACAAGCGCGCATGGTGGGTGTCGAAAGACATGGATCATGAGCTTATGCACGCGGCAGCGCAGATGCTCGTCGGTCGGCATGATTTCACGACCTTTCGCTCGGTTCATTGTCAGGCGAACAGCCCGATCCGGACACTCGACCGGCTGGATGTGACGCGCAACGGCGACCTCATCGAAATCCGCGCGACGGCGCAGAGTTTCCTGCATAACCAGATACGCTCTTTCGCAGGTACGCTGAAAATGGCCGGTGAAGGCGCCATGACGCCGGAGGATGTGCGTGCGGCACTGGAGGCGCGGGATCGCAAAGCCTGCGGCCCCGTTGCCCCGCCGGACGGTCTCTATTTCATGCAGGTCGATTATCCCGACGTAATTGAGCCTAGGCGCCTGCGCATGGAGATGAGCAATGACGGTGACGATCTATCATAATCCCGCCTGTGGAACTTCGCGCAACACGCTTGCGATGATCCGGGCCTCCGGTGTTGAGCCCGTGGTGATAGAATATCTGAAAACGCCGCCTGCACGAGAAGAGATACGTGATCTTGCCACACGCATCGGGCTTCCGCTCAGGGCCCTGCTGCGCGAAAAGGGAACGCCCTATGCGGAGCTGGGGCTGCAGGATGAAACCATTCCGGATGATGCGCTGCTGGATGCTATCGAAGCCCACCCGATCCTGCTCAACCGCCCGATCGTGGTGACGCCCAGGGGTGTGCGGCTTTGCCGGCCTTCAGAGGTCGTGCTGGAAATTCTGCCCAACCCGGACATAGGTGAATTCGTGAAGGAAGACGGAGAGGTCGTCCGCTCCGGCTCGTGAAGCGTTTTGCAAAGGCTAGGCGGGGTAGACGCCAAGAAAACGCTGCAGCGCCTCCGAGAGAAGCATGCCCGGCACCAGCAGCGTCATGACGATGGCCGAGACGAGCAGCGACTGGTCACGGATGAAGAACCGCACGATCCGCGAAAAAGCGAAGACCAGCGACAGGAGCAGTGCCAGCCACAGAATGGCGATCAGCCCCTGCAGGGGCGGCAGGAAGAACGCGATCAGGATCAGAGCCGCATAGGCGTAAGAAAATGGCAGCGACAGCCAGTTCATGGTGGTGACCAGTGGCGCGAATTTTTCGCGTGCGCCGAAAGCGAAGAGTAGAATTCCGATCAACAGCAGCGGCACGATCCAGCAGATGGCTTCGACCATTGCCAGACGGAAAAAGAAGATCAGCCCGGTTTCGGTACCCGGCGGATAACCGGCAAGGAAGGCCGCGCGCAGCCACAGCCAGGACACCAGCATGGCGGGCAGGCACCAGAGGGCGGAATAGAAGGAGCGCCACATGCCACGCTCGGACAGGTCCAGATAGCGCGCACCGGTATGGTCGCCGAGCAGCAGCAGCCACAGGCCCTTCAGATAAAGCCTTATCTCACTTGCCGTCGGCATGGGCGAACCAGCGTTCGATAAAGGTTTCGTAGATACGCGTCAGTGTCTCGAGATCGGCAACCGCCACGCGCTCATCGACCATATGCATCGTTTGTCCGACGAGACCGAACTCCACCACCGGGCAATAATCCTTGATGAAGCGGGCATCCGAGGTGCCGCCGGTGGTCGAGAGCTTGGGTTCCTGACCGGTAACGGCCTCAACCGCGCCTGAGAGCGACGAGATGAGCGCATTGTTGCGCGTCAGAAAAACGTGAGCCGGTCGGTCCGCCCAGACGATCTCATATTTGACCGGACTGCGGTCAGGGCGAAGCTCGCCTTCGGCTGCGGCGGCATCCAGACGGCGGATGATTTCCGTCCGCAGGCTTTCCACTGTCCAGGTATCGTTGAAACGAATGTTGAAGGACGCCGTCGCCCGTGCGGGGATGACATTGGTAGCGACATTGCCCGTATCGACGGTCGTGACTTCCAGATTGGATGGCTGGAAATTATCCGTGCCGTGATCGAATGGCGGGTGCATCAGCGCATGGGTGAGCTGCAGCAGCCCACGAATGGGGTTGTCGGCGAGATGCGGATAGGCGGCATGGCCCTGAACGCCATGGACGGTGATCCGGCCGGAAAGCGATCCGCGGCGACCGATCTTGATCATGTCGCCCAGCTGGTCGGGATTGGTCGGTTCGCCCACCACGCAGGCATCCCATGTTTCGCCTTTGCCGGCCGCCCATTCCAGAAGCTTGGAGGTGCCGTTGATCGACGGGCCTTCCTCATCGCCGGTGATCAGGAAGGAAACGGAGCCCTGCGGTTTGCCATGTTTTTCGATATGGCGGGCAATGGCGGCGACAAAACAGGCGATGCCGCCCTTCATGTCCACCGCACCCCGACCGTACATTTCCCCGCCGGCAATCTCTGCCGAAAAGGGCGGATGGCTCCACGCGGCTTCGTCACCCACAGGAACGACATCCGTATGGCCCGCAAACATCAGATGCGGACCCTCCGTGCCGAGCCGGGCATAGAGGTTTTCCACATCAGGCGTTCCCGCCTCGCGCGCCACCATCTTCTCAACCGCAAAGCCAAGCGGTGAAAGCAGGGTGTCGAGCAGGGAAAGCGCACCGCCTTCCGCAGGCGTCACCGATGGGCAACGGATGAGGGCGGCGAGATTGGCAACGGGATCGGTCGTGGTCATATCAGTCGCTTTTATCAGTCGCGCAGAAGCTCGTTGATGCCGGTCTTGGAGCGGGTCTTTTCATCGACGCGCTTGACGATGACGGCGCAATAGAGGCTCGGGCCCGGCTCGCCGTTCGGGAAAGGCTTGCCCGGCATGGTGCCGGCAACGACGACGGAATAGGGCGGAACTTCGCCATAGGTGATTTCGCCGGTAGCGCGGTCGACGATCTTGGTCGACTTGCCGATGAACACGCCCATGCCGAGAACGGCGCCTTCGCGCACGATGCAGCCTTCGACGACTTCCGAGCGGGCGCCGATGAAGCAATTATCCTCGATGATGGTCGGGCCGGCCTGAAGCGGCTCCAGAACGCCGCCAATGCCGACGCCGCCGGAAAGGTGCACATTCTTGCCGATCTGCGCGCAGGAGCCGACGGTTGCCCAGGTGTCGACCATCGTGCCTTCATCGACATAAGCGCCGAGATTGACGAAGGAGGGCATCAGCACGACGTTCTTGGCGACATAGGCGGAGCGTCGCACGACGGCGTTCGGCACGGCGCGGAAACCGGCGGCACGGAACTGGTTTTCACCCCAGTTTTCGAATTTCGAAGGCACCTTGTCCCACCAGGTGGATTCACCCGGTCCACCGGTCACGATCTCCATGTCGTTCAGGCGGAAGGAGAGGAGCACGGCCTTTTTCAGCCACTGGTTCACCTTCCAGTTGCCATCCGCCTGCTTTTCAGCCACGCGCGCCTTGCCGCTATCGAGAAGTTGAAGAGATGTGTTCACCGCATCGCGAACCTCGCCCTTCGTCGATACGTTCACGCCATCGCGGTTGTCGAAGGCGGTTTCGATGATGGTTTCGAGGGAGGTGAGATCCGTAAGGCTCATGGAAAATTCCTTAAAGTCGCGTGTGGTCGTGGTCACGGCTGGTCCCGCGCCGCTGGAAGGCTTTGGCCATTTGATCTAAGGGAGTGTTGGAAAGGCGTCAATGTGATTTGGGTGATTTGGCGCGTCAGACGAAAGGCATGGAAATGACACGACTGAAAAATGGCAAATTGCGGCGTAAGGATGGGGTATGGGACCCTTTGAAGCGCAGCTCTGCGGACAAGCAGCAGGCCGAGGTCGTTCCCAAGACACCGCAATCGGATTCCCCGTCCTACCGGCTTGCCTATGTGGACATGGATTTCCTCTGCCGTGAGGAATTGCGTCCCGTCAGGCTTCAATTGGAACTTCTGAAGACGGAAATGGCGCTCACCGAGCGCGGCATCAAATCCACCGTCGTCATGTTCGGCGGCGCCCGCATTCCCGAACCCGGTGGCGAGGCCTGGGCGGCGCGTAACGAGACGCAGAAGCGCAACCTGGAGCAATCCTCGGTCTATTACGATGAGGCGCGCAAGTTCGCCCGGCTATGCACCGATTATGCCGCGAAATCCGATCATCTCGAATATGTCGTGGTCACTGGCGGCGGTCCCGGCGTGATGGAAGCGGGTAATCGTGGTGCTGCCGATGTGGGCGGCCCGTCGATCGGTCTCAACATCGTTCTACCGCATGAACAGGCGCCCAACCCCTATGTCACGCCGGAATTGAGCTTCAATTTCCACTATTTCGCCATCCGCAAGATGCATTTCCTGATGCGGGCGAAGGCCGTGGTGATCTTCCCCGGTGGTTTCGGTACGCTCGATGAGCTCTTCGAGACGCTGACGCTTATCCAGACCAAGCGCATGGCACCCATTCCGCTCATCCTGTTCGGCGAGAAATTCTGGCGCTCGGTGGTCAATTTCGAATTCCTGGCGGATTTCGGCACCATCGCCCCGGAAGATATGGAATTGCTTCATTTCGCCGAAACGGCTGACGATGCATGGGACATCATCTCGGCCTATTACGAACACTGATTTTTGCTTGGCGCGACGAAGTAAATTTTAGGGCTTAATTAGCAAACATACTCTAATTTTGCCACGTCGCGCTGCAGCGCACTGTCCATGCGGACGGGCCTCCATGACGGAGATTTATCATCCGTTGACGTCAGCCTCCCGGCAGACGATTTGATCGAGGCCAAAATGTTCAATTTCAAAGTGAAGTCGCTTGCGACCAAGCTTATCCTCGTGACCGGCTGTGCCATCACCACGGTTCTTGTCGCATCGAATTCCTTCCTCATTTCCCAGACCAGCGACCGTGTCCACGCGCTGACCATGGATCAGGCCAATACCGAGGCGCGCGCCATCGCCAACGTCATCGCCGCCGACGTCGGCGAACTCGGCAGCGCCGCGCGTTCCATGGCCGGTGTCATCGGCCGTGCGCATCAGGCGAAATCGATGGATCGTCCTGGCATCGTCAACATCCTCAAGGCCAATGTCGAGCAGAATGCTTTCGCTTTCGGAAGCTGGTTCTGCGAGCAGCTCGGCCTTTTCGACGGACAGAGCACGGAGATTGCCGACAGGCTCGATCTCGGCACCAATAAAAATGGCGTCTTCGCCCCCTATTGGTCGAAGACCCAGAAGGGTGACATCCAGTTCTCGACTTTCGATAATGACTACGCCGCTGAATGGTGGGCGCTCGCCGCCAAGACGGGCAAGGGCGCCATCACCCAGCCATATCTGGCGCAGGGTACGGAAGTGCCCACCACCATGACCTCGCTTGCCTATCCCGTCATGTCGGACGGCAAGATGATTGGCGTTGCCGGCGTCGATATTTCGCTGGCCTCGCTGTCGCAGAAGCTGCAGGCGCTGCGTCCTTTCGAGACCGGCCGCGTGACGCTCGTGTCGCAGGGCGGCCAATGGCTGGTGCCGCCGACGCCCGAGCAGAACATGAAGGCCTATGACGGAGACGGCGCCAGCGCCGTTCAAGCGGCGCTCGCTTCCGGCAAGCAGGGCCTGATCGAAAACCTCGGCCTCGATACCGACGCGCCCTATAACCGCCTCGTCTATCCCTTTGCGGTCCCCGGCCTCAATGCCACCTGGGTGGTTCTGGTGGATATTCCGCACCAGGCGCTGAACGCGCCGGTGGAAGAGCAGACCTATATGATGATCATCGGTGCGCTCGTCATTCTCGCCGCAGTCATCACCGCGCTTTATTTCGCCGTGCGTCATTTCGTCGGCAACCCGCTCGCCTCGTTGGTCTCGGATGTGCGGACGCTTAGCGAAGGCCGTTACGATGAACCGGTGTCCGGGCAGGACCGCCGGGATGAAACGGGGGCTGTGGCCACCGCGCTGGAAGGCTTCCGCGCAAAACTCGCCGGCATCCGTGAAATGGAGGCGGACGCCGCTGTCCAGCGTGGCAATGCGGAAACGGCGCGTCAGCGGTCGGAATCCGAGCGCACGGAAAACAGCCGCGTGCAGCAACACATCGTCAGCGTGCTTGGCTCCGGGCTCAACGCGCTTTCGCAGGGCAATCTGACCTACCGGATCGAGGATGAGTTCCCGGGCGACTATGCGAAGCTGCGCAGTGATTTCAACTCGGCGCTCGCAAGCCTCGAGGAAACCGTCTCCACCGTCAATGCGACGGTTGTCACCATCGGCAATGGCACCGGTGAGATCACCCGCGCCGCCAGTGATCTTTCGCACCGTACCGAACAGCAGGCCGCAAGTCTGGAAGAAACCGCCGCCGCCCTCAACCAGCTGACCGCACAGGTTAATTCCAGCGCGGAAAATGCCGCGCAGGCCGCCGGTGCCGTCAGCCATGCCTGCGATGACGCCGGCAAGTCGGGCGAGGTCGTGCAGCAGGCCGTCAACTCCATGCAGGGTATTGCGCAATCCTCGGCGGAAATTTCCCGCATCATCGGCGTGATTGATGAAATCGCCTTCCAGACCAATCTTCTGGCGCTGAATGCCGGTGTGGAAGCGGCCCGCGCGGGTGATGCCGGCAAGGGCTTTGCGGTCGTTGCACAGGAAGTGCGAGAACTGGCGCAACGGTCTGCAACCGCTGCCAAGGAGATCAAGGGACTGATCAACACATCGGCCACCCAGGTGGGCGAGGGCGTCCAGCTGGTGGGCAAGGCCGGCGAGACGATGAAGAACATCGCTGATCAGGTTTTGCAGATCAACCAGCTGATACGGCAGATTTCCGCTTCCGCCAGCGAACAGGCGGTAGGTCTCAAGGAAATCAATTCTGCCGTTACCCAGATGGATCAGGTCACCCAGCAGAATGCGGCGATGGTGGAAGAAACCACCGCGGCCAGCGTGACGCTGAACGGCGAGGCCGAAACGCTGAAATCGCTTGTCGCCGGTTTCGCCGTGTCCGGTGGCCAACCCAGCCAGCAATTGCGCTCCGCGGCTGCTGCAATGCGTGCACCTTCGGCTCCGGCCGCAGCCACAGCCCGCTCGACAGCATCGCGTCCACGTCCAAGAACCAGCGGTGCAAACGCACTGGCGCAGGATGACTGGACGGAATTCTGACGGGTTTTCCCGCTTCAAATAAAAAGGCCGCCGGCATATCGCCAGCGGCCTTTTTCATGTCTGCGTTACGGTCAGAGCCGGGCAAAACGTTCCGTCAGCAATTCGAAGAACCCGTCCGCATCCACAGTGCGCATGACACGGGCATTGGCGGCGCGTTCGGTCACGTGCCACCAGTCAACCACCGTCATGCCCATGGTCAGTTCGGAAGTGGCCTCGATTTCGACGTTGCACTCGCGACCCTGAAACAGCTCGGGTCTGATGAGATAGGCAATGACGGACGGATCGTGCAGCGGGCCGCCGTCCGAACCGTATTTCTCGATGTCGAAACGTTCGAAGAATTCCAGCATTTCCGCCATGGCGATGGCCGGGCGCGTGCCGATGTCGCGAATACGGCTGACCCGCGCCTTGGTGGTCAGGAGCTTATGGGTGACGTCCAGCGGCATCATGACAACAGGAATGCCGGCACGGAAGACGATATCGGCAGCCTGCGGATCCACATAGATGTTGAATTCGGCCGCGGGCGTGATGTTGCCGCCCTCGAAGAAGCCGCCGCCCATCATCACCAGTTCCTTGATGCGGTCGGCGATCTCAGGCGCTTTCAGGAGCGCCAGCGCTACATTGGTGAGCGCGCCGAGCGTGCAGAGCGTCACCGTGCCCGCGGGCTCTCGCATCAGCGTTTCGATGATGAAATCGACCGCATGCTGCTTCTGCGCCTCCATCGTCGGCTCATCGAGAACAGGGCCGTCGAGACCGGTGCTGCCGTGAACATGCTCGGCAGTGATGGGTTTGCGCACCAGCGGCTTCTCTGCGCCCTCATAGACGGGAATATCGGTGCGGCCGCACAATTCGCAGATGATGCGGATGTTGCGGCTGGTTAGTTTCAGCGGGACGTTGCCGGCGACGGCGCACAATCCGAGAATGTCGATTTCTTCAGGGCTTGCGAAAGCGAGCATGATTGCCGCCGCGTCGTCCTGGCCCGGATCGGTGTCGATGATGATTTTTCTGCGTTCTGCCATGTCTTGCCCGCCGTTGAGATGAGCGCTTTTTTCGAGCGGCGGATGCTCACTTGTCAAGCTCATTCCTCGGCGCCCCCTTCGCGCCGGTCTCGCGTCTTGCGCATCGCGGTTTGGCTTCCCATATTGTTTCAGCCGGTACGATTGACCGGCAAGGTTGCCGGAAGCGGGACCGCAAAACGTCGCTTGGTTGCAAGGACAGAAAAGATATGAGCCGCATGACGCCATTCACCCACCCGCTTTTGCTGGGTTTTGATGCCATGGAAAAAACGCTGGAGCGCATGGCGAAGGCCAATGACGGCTATCCTCCCTATAACATCGAACGCCTGCCCGGGGCCGAAGACGTGCCGGAGCGCCTGCGCATCACCATCGCTGTTGCCGGGTTTTCGCAGGATGATCTGGATGTGACGACAGCCGACAACCAGCTTGTCATTCGCGGTCGCCAGCAGGAGCAGGAAAAGCGGGATTTCCTTTATAGGGGCATCGCAGCGCGCCAGTTCCAACGGGTCTTCGTGCTTGCCGATGGCATGCAGGTCAGGGAAGCGCGCATGCGCAACGGCCTTCTTTCCATCGATCTGGTGCGGCCTGAAATTTCGAACGTGGTAAAGAAAATTAATATTTCCGTCTCAGAGTAGAACGTGAACGCCGGAATCGGACATGAATCGCTCGGCGTGAAGAAGGAGGCTGAAATATGCTTTTAAAAGAAGCGCATGCGCGTCTCACCCGATCCCAGCTCGCCCATATCGGCGAGGGAGAAGTGGGATATATCCGCAAGATCCGTGCGGAAGACGTAAGCCGCTGTTTCCCGGAAGCGCCTGATCTCGATCCGCAACTGGATCTCTGGGCGCTGTTTGGTGCGGATGGTACGCCGATCCTCCTGACCGACAACCGCTCAAGTACGTTTTTCAAGGCTGCGGAAGACGATCTCAAGACCGTCAGCCTGCATTGAATAAAAAAGCCCGCTTTTGAGCGGGCTTTTTCCTTGATGGATCAAAGGAACGGGCGGTCCGGCATATCGTCGATCGAAATGACGCCGTCCTTGTTCTTGTCCAGCCGCTCGAACATTTTCTCGCCGGCTGCGGTGAATTCGGCCTTGCTGACCTGACCGTTCTCGTCGGTATCGGCCCAGCGGATCATCCCCAGGCCCGCACCCTTGCCACCATGCTTGCCCCAGCCCTGATGACCAGGACGTCCGCCATGTTCGCGTTCGGCGCGCTTGCCCTCGGGGCCTTTGCCCTCTTCGGCTTTGGCGTCCTCACGCTCGGGGCGCGGATTGGCGGCGCGGAAAGCTTCCATTTTCGCCTGGCGATATTCGCGCATTTCCTTCGGCGTGATCGAACCGTCCTTATCCTTGTCGATCTCGGTAAAAAGCGCTTCCTGTCGTGTGGCGAATTCTTCCTTCGAAATCTTGCCGTCCTTGTTGGTATCGGCAACCTTCAGGAGGTGAACGAAGGCAGCTTCCTGGCGGATCGGCATGCGATCCTTATGGCCTTTGCCGGGTGCGGCGAAACTCGCCGTTGCGGCCGTGCTGAGCACAAGGGCTGCGCCAAGAGCAGAGAGGGCGATTTTTCGCGTGGTCATCATCGTCATTACCTTTCTTTGGTGTCCCTGAAGAAAAGATAATGATCTCAACCGAACCTCACCACTTAAACATCGGTAAGGTGGATGAAGCTTCGGTAATGTTGCGACGTAACTCGGCTATCGCGGTCAGCCGGCGATGGTTCGCGTCAGGAAGCCGGTCAGATTGTCGGTGATGTAGTCGATATGCGCATCGGTCTCGACGGGAATTTCCCAGCGCTCCATGATGACACCCTCGAGATTGGAGGGAACGAGCAACACGGTTTTCATGCCGAGCGCCTTGGGTGCCGCAAGATTGCGCGGCAGGTCTTCAAACATGGCTGCTTTTTTCGTGTCGAGTTTCGCAAGTGCTGCGAATTTCTCATAGGTCGCGCTGGCCGGCTTCGGCAGATAACCGGCAGCGACGATATCGAAAATATCCTCGAACTGGTCGAGAATGCCGAGAGCGCCGGCGGCCGCCTGCGCATGCTTGACGCTGCCATTGGTCAGTATGAACTTGCGGCCTGGCAGCGCCTTGATCGCCTCGCCGAGTTCCGGATGGGGTTTCAGCGCCGAATAATCGATGGCATGCGCGCGTTCCAGAAACTCGTCCGGGCTGATGCCGTAATTGATCATCAGCCCCTGAAGCGTGGTGCCATGATCATGGTAATAACGCTTCTGCAGCACACGGGCTTCTTCGGGATCGAGCTTTAAAAGCTCCGCCACATAGGCCGTCATGTTGCGGTCGATCTGTGAAAACAGATTGACGTGATGCGGATAGAGCGTGTTGTCGAGATCGAAGACCCATTCGCTCACATGGGCGAAATCGGCGGCATCCGGCAGGTTTTTCGGCTTTGTGTCCATGGCCTGCTTTATGCCCGTTTCGAATGCCGAAGAAAATCGAAAAGACGACGATTGGCGAGAAAATCGGGCTTGGCTGGGGCCTGCAGCGCATGATACCGCCAAACCATGGAACTCTGGATAGGCATAACCTTTGCAAGCGCGTTCTTGCAGAACCTGCGCTCGACCCTGCAAAAGCACCTCAAGGGCATGATGGGCACCACGGGCGCAACCTTTGTGCGCTTCGTGTTCGGAATGCCCTTTGCTCTTGCCTATCTCGCCTTTCTGCATTTTGGGCTAGGCCGGCCGCTGCCGGTGCCGAACATGTCTTTCGCCGTGTGGGCGACGGTCGGGGCCATGGCGCAGATCGCCGCAACTTTCCTGCTGGTACACCTGTTTTCCTTCCGCAACTTCGCGGTCGGCACGGCCTATTCCCGCACCGAGCCGGCGCAGGCTGCGCTGTTTGCGCTCATTTTCATCGGGGAAAGTGTCAATGGCGGCACATTAGCGGCCATTGCGGTTTCGGTGGCCGGAGTCATGCTGATTTCGGTGGCCCGTACGGAAGTGACGCCTGCTTCCATTCTCACCTCCATCTTCAGCCGTACCGCCGGTATCGGGCTCGCTTCGGGTGCATTTTTCGGCCTGTCATCGGTTGCCTATCGTTCGGCGTCACTGGCGCTCGCGCCCAGCCTGCCGACGCCGGATGCGGTGGTTCAGGCGGGCTATACCCTCGTCATCGTTATCGTGATGCAGACAGTGTCGATGTTCTTGTGGATCGTTTGGCGGCAGAGGGACGAGCTGCGGCGCATCGCAAAGGCGTGGAAACCGTCGCTTGCTGTCGGTTTCGTGGGCGCCACGGCGTCTTTCGGCTGGTTCACCGCGATGACCTTGCAGCAGGCCGCCGTGGTCAAGGCGCTGGCGCAGGTGGAAATGCTTTTTGCCTTCGCCTCGACCGTGCTGTTCTTCAAGGAGAAGATCAACAGGCTCGAACTTTCCGGCTGCCTGTTAATTGTCGTCGGGGTCTTGTCGCTTCTGGTGTTCGGCTGAAACGTCGTCTGTGGCGGACAGGCTGGCCGTCCGCCACATTAAATCGCATCAGGGCACGATCAGCGTGCCGGCACCTTCCGTGAATATTTCCAGAAGCACGGAATGCGGGGTCTTGCCATTGAGGATCACCACGCCCTGCACGCCGGCCTTGATGGCCTCGATGCAGGTCTCGACTTTCGGAATCATGCCGCCGGAAATCGTGCCATCCTTGATGAGCGCGCGTGCCTGGGAAACCGTCAATTCCTTGATGAGTTCCTTGTTGCGATCGAGAACGCCCGGCACGTCGGTCAGGAACAAAAGCCGCGTCGCATTGAGCGCGCCGGCAATGGCGCCTGCAAAGGTGTCGGCGTTGATGTTGTAGGTGGCGCCATCGCGGCCGGGAGCGACGGGGGCGATGACCGGGATCATCTCGGACTTGGCGAGCAGATCGAGCAGTGTTCGGTCGACTTCCACGACTTCACCGACAAAACCAAGATCGAGAACACGCTCGATATTGCTATCGGGATCGATGACGGTCTTTTTCGCCTTTTCGGCGAAGACCATGTTGCCGTCCTTGCCGCAAAGGCCGATAGCCCATTCGCCCGTCTGGTTGATGAGCGCGACGATTTCCTTGTTGATCGAACCGGCCAGAACCATTTCGACGATCTCGACCGTCTTGGCGTCGGTGACGCGAAGGCCGCCCTCGAATTTCGATTCGATACCCATCTTCGTCAGCATCGCGCCGATCTGCGGGCCGCCGCCATGCACGACGATGGGGTTGATGCCGGACTGCTTCAACAGGGCGATATCTTCCGCGAAAGCCTTGCCGAGTGTCGAATCCCCCATGGCGTGACCACCATATTTTACCACGATGGTCTTGTTCTCATATTTCTGCATGAAGGGCAGAGCCTGTGCAAGCAGCCGCGCCTGAGTTTCGCTTTCGGAAGAAGTCATGGAAAAACCTCGGTCTGTGGTTGCGGCCCAAAAGAGCCTTTCATCGCTCTACAGCATCGGTGCAGAAATCGGAATCGATTTTTGCAGTGCAGGATGCATGGATTGGACATGCCGGCACGTTTGCAAGGACAGGCGGATGTCTGCTTTTGACGAATGAAATAACCTCCGGGCCTTATTGTGTCTGCCCCTGGTAAAATTCCGTTTTTGAGCGGCGCAAAACGCGTAATAAGATTGACATAAAGCACCAATCGGACCAGCCTTGTTCGCAGCAGGGGAGGGGTTATTCAGCAGGGCGACAGGGACGTGTCGCGCATCGTGAAACGATGCTGCCCGGACGACCGAGGAGTTTGAAGACCTATGACGGCACAGGATCGAGACAAGCAAAGCGGTTTGCGGGACGAAGTGCTCGCAGGCGAATATGTGCTGGGTGCCCTGCCGCCGGAAAGCATGGCGGAGCTTGCCAAACGCGTCAAACGCGACCGCCAGTTCGCCGCCATGGTCAGGCGCTGGCGGGATAATCTGGCGGAAACCGAGTATCGGGAAAAGGCGACGGTCGCTGCGCTGCTTGAAAGGGATCCAACCCGATCAGGCCTGCCTTTCAAAAGCCAGCCTCTGCGCAATGGCAGCATGTTCGCCGCCATGCTTCTGGAGGTCTGGCATTCGGTGCGTTTCTGGCGGCTTCTGGCATTGACGGCGATGCTGTGGACCGCCGTTCTGCTTTTTACCATCGCCTGAGGATAAGGGCGGAAGCCTCTTACAGCGAGACGGTTCTGACGATCTCGGCGCGCAGGCTGTCCAGCCCGAAGGATTTTTCCGACGACGTGGCGAGAACTTCAGGATAGGCGGCGGGGCGTTTGCGGATTTTCTCCAGCGTCTCGCCGATCAGTCGGGGAACACCGACGTCCTTGATCTTGTCCGTCTTCGTCAGCACGACCTGATAGGAAACAGCCGCCTTGTCGAGCAGGCTCAGTACCTCTTCGTCGTTCTTCTTTATGCCATGGCGGGAATCGATCAGCACGTAAACGCGCTTCAGTGTCGCGCGGCCACGCAGATAGTCGAAGACGAGCTTCGTCCAGGCATCGACATGGTCCTTTGGTGCCTGCGCATAGCCATAACCGGGCATGTCAACCAGCGCCATCGGCGGCAGGTCGCCCGGCTCGCCGGAATAACCTTCCGGAACGAAATAGTTCAGTTCCTGCGTGCGGCCGGGCGTGTTGGAGGTGCGGGCAAGTCCCTTGTGGCCCACCAATGCATTGATGAGCGAGGACTTGCCAACATTCGAACGTCCGGCAAAAGCAATCTCCGGCGGACCTTCGGGCGGCAGGAATTTCATCGCGGGAACGCCGCGAATGAATATCCAGGGTCGCCCGAAAAGGGGCTTTTCGGTTGCCGGGCCGGTTTCACTCATTTCGATTGCACCGGCTTTCGCTTGAACAGCCCTTTGAGATTATCGAACAGTTCGATCTTGGCGCCGTGACGCTTCATGATGAGGGCCTGCTGGGAGATCGACAGCGTGTTGTTCCACGCCCAGTAGATGACCAGACCAGCCGGGAAGGAAGCCAGCATGAAGGTGAAGATCAGCGGCATCCAGGTGAAGATCATCGCCTGTGTCGGATCGGGCGGCGTCGGGTTCATGCGCATCTGCAGGAACATCGTGATGCCCATGATCAACGGCCAGACGCCGATCATCAGGAAGTGCGGCACGTCGTAGGGCAGAAGGCCGAACAGGTTGAACAGCGATGTCGGGTCGGGCGCGGAAAGGTCATGGATCCAGCCGAAGAACGGTGCATGCCGCATTTCGATGGTGACGTAGATGACCTTGTAGAGCGCGAAGAACACCGGGATCTGCAACAGCATCGGCCAGCAGCCGGCCACAGGGTTGATCTTCTCTTCCTTGTAGAGCTGCATCATCGCCTGCTGCATGGCCATGCGGTCATCGCCATGCTTGGCCTTCAGCTCTTCCATCTTCGGCTGTACGCGCTTCATGTTCGCCATGGAAGCATATTGCTTGCTGGCCAGCGGGAAGAAGAGCGCCTTGACGACGATGGTGGTGAGCAGGATCGCCACGCCGAAATTGCCGAAATAACGGAAGAAGAAATCCATCATTTTGAACATCGGCTTGGTGATGAAGTAGAACCAGCCCCAGTCGATCAGAAGGTCGAACTTCGGAATGGAATATTCGGTTTCATAACGGTCAACCAGCGGCACTTCCTTGGCGCCGGCGAAGACGAGGCTCTTCAGCTCGATGGACTGGCCGGGTTCGACCGTCATCGTGTCGCTCTTGAAATCGGCCTGATAGCTCGGCTGATTGCCCGTGATATGCGAATAGCGGGTTTCAAACGGCGTCGTCTGCGGCGGAACGATGGCCGCGGCCCAGTATTTGTCGGTGATGCCGAGCCAGCCGCCGGTCGCCTTGGCAACCGTTACCGGCGCCTCTTCAACGTCCTTGTATTTCTCTTCCGTCAGGCTGCCGTCTTTGCCGGAGACACCGAGAAAGCCTTCATGGATAACGAAGACGGGCGGGATCGCCGGCTTGTTGTTGCGCGTCACGCGGCCGTAGGTGGCAAAGGAAATAGCCGCCTGGCCGGGGTTCTCGACCTTGTCGGCGACCGAGATCATGTAATGTGGGTCGATCGACACCGTACGGGAGAAAACGACGCCCTTTTCGTTGGTATAGGTGAGCGTGACGGGTGTGGTTTCCGTCAGCTTGTCGCCGCTCGCAAGCGTCCAGACCGTCGTCGGGCCGGGAACGCCGCCGACTTCCGCAGCGCCGACGTAACCAAGCTCGGTGAAGTAACCGTCCTTGGTATCGGAGGGCGAAAACAGTGTGATGATCGGGCTCGAGTCATCGACGGTCTCATGGTAGCCCTTGAGCCGGATGTCATCGAAGCGGGCGCCGGTCAGGTTGATCGAACCGGCAATGGCGTTGGTGTCGATGGCGACGCGCTGGGTCTTGGCGATCGCTTCTTCCCGGGTCGCCGTGGCGGCGGCCTGCGTGGAGGATGCGGGCGGTGCGCCTTCTACGGTTGCGCCGGGTGCGGCACCGGGTGCCGGCTGTTGCTGCGTCGTCTGCTGCTGCGCCTGGCGGGCCTCTTCGGCGCGGCGCTGCTGCTCGATGCGCGGATTCATGTAAAGGAATTGCCAGGCGAGGACGATGACAACCGAAAGGGCTATCGCGATGAAGTAATTGCGGTTCTTTTCCATCATTCTTTCCTGGAGCGGGTCTCCTGGGACCGTTTCGGTTTCGCCGTTCCTTCAATGCGCTCGGTAAGGAGAGACTGAAGTTTCGGGAAGGCCGTATTGAGCACGTCCCTGCGGGCGACAATCACATAGTCATGACCGGGCTTCATTGCGACCCCGGCAGAAAGCCTGACGGCTTCCTTGAGACGGCGGCGCATGCGATTTCGCTCGACCGCGTTGCCTTGTTTTTTTGTTACGGTAAAACCGACCCGTGGTTCGGTTTCCGGGGTCTTCCGATCAAGCACTTCCAGAAGAAAGGTGCCTCCCCGTCGTTTTTCCCCTGCCTGAACGGCAAGAAACTCCGACCGGTTTTTAAGCCGGCCGGGGTGTTTTTTAGTCTCGCTCATGTGCCCGCGACTTTCATCGGGCCACAGGCTCGGCAATTAAGCCGACAGACGTGCGCGGCCGCGCGCACGGCGGGCTGCGAGAACCTTGCGGCCGCCAGCGGTAGCCATGCGGGCACGGAAACCATGACGACGCTTGCGAACAAGCTTGGACGGTTGGTAGGTACGCTTCGACATTTATTTAATACCGCGGTGTGCGGCCCTTCTTGAATTTGCAATTATTTGCAAGAGCGTTTCGTTTTTTGCACGGCTAACCCCGCCTGGGCGAGCTTTCAATGGCCGAGCGTGCGCGGCTTATAAGGGCATAGGCCGAACAAAGTCAATTGCCGAAGGGGTTTTCGCGGTTCACCTTTTGCGGAAAACGCACCGCCATCTCCTTCGCCGACTGCCAATAGAGATTGATTCCAACGGGCAATCGGTAAAATCCGAAATTCTTTCTTAACGCAGCATTGATAAATGTTGTGATGCGAAAAGTTATGCCAGCTTCCTGTTTTCCGTCGTGCGGCTGGCTTGTGTTGGGGGAACGAAATTGAGAATTCGCGGTCGTATCAATCTTCTTGTCGGGCTGATGAGCCTCGTGGCCTGTACTATCGGTGGACTGTCCATCTATGCGGTCAGCGAATTCCGGGTGCGTACGGTCGCATATGAAAAGGCGGCAGAGCGCGCCTATAAGGGCGAGGCGCTCAACCGGCTGGTCACCGCGGTTGTGATGGAGGCGCGCGGGGTTTACGCTGCCCCCGATATCGCAAAGGCCGCACCCTTCGCGGATGGCATCGTCAAGAACCTTGACGCCATGGAAAAGCTGATCGGCACATGGACCCCTCTCGTTCCGGCGGAACAGAAGTCGGCCTTTGATAACCTCTCCAACCGCTTCAAGGAATTCAAGGCGTTCCGCCTGGAAACCGCGCGGCTTGCCCGCGAGGCCAGCCCGCAGGCGGCCAACCTGCAGGGCAACAACGACGCGAACCGGGCCAACCGCAAAGCCTATCAGGCGGAAATCGATGCAGTCGTAAAGAATGACATTGCCGAACTTGAGGCCGTCAAGGCCGGCATCGACGGTTTTGTAACGACGACATTCTGGCTGGTCATCATCGTCACCGGCAGCGGCATATTGGCCGGCGCGGCCTTCGGTCTTTATATTGGAGCCCGGCAGCTGAGCGCGCCCATCCGCAGGGTTTCGGAAGTGATGAACGCCGTGGCTGACGGAAATCTGGACGCGGATGTGCCTTATCTCGGCCAGAACGACGAGATCGGTGAAATGGCGGCGGCCGTTGAAGTCTTCAAGAAGAACGGCCGCGAAGTGCGCCGCATGAACGCCCAGGAAACCGCCATGCGCGCCAAGAGCGACGATCTTCAGGCCGGCATGGCCATCGTCGTCGATGCGGCTGCGGGAGGCGATTTCAGCCGCCGCATCAACAAGGATTACGGTGACGAAAACCTCAACCGTTTCGCTGCAACGATCAACGCGCTGCTCACCGGGGTAGATAATGGCGTCTCCGAGACCAGCCGCGTCATCGAAAGTCTGGCACGCGGCGATCTGACGGAAAAGATGGACGGTGAGTTCCGCGGCGTGTTTGCCGAACTCCAGGCCAACGTCAACCAGACGCTGTCCAAGCTGCGGGAAACGATGCGCGAGGTGCGCAGCAGCACGGAAGGCATCAGCGGCAACGCAAACGAATTGCGCTCGGCGGCCGACGATCTGTCGAAGCGGACGGAACAGCAGGCCGCCGCGCTGGAAGAGACGTCCGCCGCGCTGGACGAGATCACCGCCGTCGTTCGCAATTCCACTGATCGTGCGCAGGAAGCCAGCACCATGGTGGCCGAGACCAAGCAGAAGACGGAAGAATCCGCCAGTGTCGTGCGCGATGCCGTCTCCGCCATGGATCGCATCGAGCACGCTTCCCGTGAAATCAGCCAGATCATCAACGTCATTGACGAGATCGCCTTCCAGACCAACCTTCTGGCGCTGAATGCGGGCGTGGAAGCTGCCCGCGCCGGCGAGGCGGGCAAGGGTTTCGCCGTCGTCGCCCAGGAAGTGCGCGAACTGGCGCAGCGTTCCGCCACCGCCGCAAAGGACATCAAGGCGCTGATCACCAAATCCGGGCAGGAAGTGGGACGCGGCGTATCGCTGGTGCAGAAAACCGGTAGCGCGTTGAACGAGATCGAGACCCGTGTTCTCGCGATCAATGACCACATCCATTCGATTGCCACTGCAGCGCGGGAACAGTCCACCGGCTTGCACGAGGTCAATACGGCGATCAACCAGATGGATCAGGTAACGCAGCGCAATGCCGCCATGGTGGAAGAAACGTCGGCCGCAACCCACAAGCTGAGCAATGAAGCGGGACATCTCGTGACGCTGGTGTCGCGCTTCAAGGTTGGCGCTGAGGATGCTCCGCACCACACGCGGATCGAGCAGCCGATGCGACCCGTGGCGGTATCCGGCAGAGCGGCGGCTGTCGCTTCTCCGGCCCGCAAATTGATGAACAGCGTCAGCCGCGCCCTCAATGCCCAGCCGGCCGCCACACCGGCGCATGGCGACTGGCAGGAGTTCTGAGAAAGCCGATCTGTGTTTCTCGTGAGACCCGCTATCCGTAAAACGCCGCCTTCGGGCGGCGTTTGTTTTTTGCGCCGATGAAAACGTTTATTTTGCAGTGCATTGGAAAAATGTCAGTTAGGTCCTATTATCATGCGTGCATATAAACCGAGCCGTTCAACCGAAGCGGCGGCGCGCATAGGATCAGGGCCAGGTGTTATCTAAAGGCGTAGACAGCTTGGACCGCACGGAGGACAATCCGGTGCACTGCATGCCGGGATTGACCGCTGGTCTTTCGGGGCGCCTGCTGTTGCTCACGGTCATTTTCGTGATGATCGCCGAAGTACTGATCTTTGTGCCTTCCGTCGCCAATATGCGTCTGTCATGGCTGCGTGACCGCCTGAACACGGCGGCTGCCGCCGGCGCGGTGATTGACGGCTTGCAGGCCGAATTGCCACGAAGCGTGCAGAACGACACGCTGATGGCAACCGGGGCAAAGCTTATCGCGCTGCGCAAGGACGGCACGTCGCGCCTGCTCGCGGTGGCGGAAACGCCGCCCGGGGTGGACGAGCAATATGATCTTTCCGATGTCTCACAGCTGGCGGCGGTTCGGGATGCGTTTTCCACATTGCTGTTCGGCGGCAACCGCATCATCCGCGTTTTCGATGTCGTCGGCGACAGTGACACCATCATCGAGCTGGTGCTCGGCGAAAACAAGCTGCGGGCAGCCATGCTCGCTTATGCGCGCAATGTGTTCCTGATCTCTATCGTCCTGTCACTCATCACCGCCGGCCTCATCTTTATCTCCATCAACCGCATCATGATCCGGCCCATACGCCGGCTGACGCTCGGCATGCAGCATTTCTCGGAAGACCCCGGCAATCCGGAGCGTATCTTCGTGCCGGAAGAAGGCACCGATGAACTGGCGGTTGCGGGACGTCACCTCGCCGACATGCAGACGGAACTGCAGAAAACGCTCAGGCAACAGAAGAACCTCGTTGATCTCGGCCTCGCCGTTTCGAAGATCAACCACGACATGCGCAACATCCTTTCATCCGCGCAGCTCATGTCGGACCGGCTGGTGGATGCCAAGGATCCGATGGTCCGCAGTTTCGCTCCGAAACTGCTGCGCACCATCGACCGCGCCGTGGCCTATACGGGTGAAGTTCTGGCCTATGGGCAGGCAACGGAGGGCGCCCCAAAACGCAAGACGGTCCATTTAAGCCTTCTGGTTCGGGATGTGCGCGATATTCTGGCGCTTGAGCCGGAAAGCGGCATCGAGTTTCATGACAGCGTGCCCGGCGATCTGACTGTTGACGCGGATGCCGAGCAGCTGTTCCGGGTGATCCACAATCTCTGTCGCAACGCCGTTCAGGCACTGCAATCGGATGCGACAAATACCGTGCCGCGACATCTGTCCATTGCTGCTCAAAGGGCCGGCAACGTCGTCAGCATCGTCATCGACGACAACGGGCCAGGAATGCCGCGCAAGGCAAAAGAGAACCTGTTTTCCGCTTTCCGCGGATCGGCCCGCTCCGGCGGCACGGGCCTCGGCCTCGTCATCGCCCGCGAACTGGTGCTTGCCCATGGCGGCACCATAGCACTTGTCGAGAAGCCCGGCCCAGGCACGCAGTTCCGCATCGAGATCACTGACCGCGCCGCCACTGTGCAGGCGGCCAGAACCGCCTGAAAATTCCCTGAGCCAACGGCCCTCAGTCATCGGCGCGCCCGCTGGAAAAAGGGCAGTGTGCACCGCTTCGAAAACGGTCTCTATGGAATTTCTTTTGTAATCAATGAGATAAATGAATTGCTGCGGAAAAATGACAATTTCGAAACGAAATCGCTTGCAATCGGAATGAGGACGTTTTAGAGGATCGCCACGCCACCGGAAACGACCGGAACGGCACGCACCCGTAGCTCAGCTGGATAGAGCACCAGACTACGAATCTGGGGGTCAGGAGTTCGAATCTCTTCGGGTGCGCCATTTCTCTTCCCATGAAACTTTAGATAAGACCCAAGTCAATCGTTGTTGTGGCGCGGCCTCATCCGAATAGTTTGGCCCGCATGAGCGCTGCCAATCGGCGACGAGGCTCCGCGCGCCCAACAAACTTCGAATCACTCGAATATGTGCCGAAGTCTCTGGGTCACCAGATGGCTCAGAGTAAAAGTCATGTTGGACGCGGACACGTTTGCGGGTTCGATTTCGAGACATCACGACTGCGCCGCCTCTGCAATTGAGGTGCGGCATGGCAGCGGCGAGATTCTAGCCAAAATGAGGTCGCTTGTGATTCTCGCCATGGCTTTAGGAGCTGTGTGCTCCAAGGCGGTTTTAAGCCGAGAAATGCCAGCTTCGCATATTTGGGAATAAACCCCTACATATTAGTGGTTTTGGTGAAAGCCCGTATTACAACGCTTGGCGGTGAGCCGGGTTTGCCTGGCTTTTTGATGTCACCGAACTTTCCGCAAACCTTCGTCATATTGTCATACAATATAAGCATATGCGCTCCAGAAAAGGAGCGCAGAATGACGCCACAATCACTTGAGCTTTCAGGAATCGGCAAAGGCTTCGGGGCTGACGATGTTCTGAAAGAGATCGATCTCTCCATCCGTCCCGGGGAATTTTTGTCCCTCGTCGGCATGTCTGGCTGCGGCAAGTCCACGCTGCTGCGCATCATTGCCGGGCTGGAGACACCGGATCGCGGTTCGGTATCGATCGGCGGGCAGGACGTGACGGAGATTGATCCGAGCGACCGCAATCTGGCGATGGTTTTTCAGTCCTACGCGCTTTACCCCCATATGAATGTCCGCCAGAACATCGCGACGCCGCTGCGTATGCGGCGTCTGCCGTTTGCCGCGCGTCTGCCGCTGATCGGACGCATGATGGCGCCGGCCGAAACGTTGCGCGATATCGACGCCGCCGTCGAACAGGCGGCCGAGACCCTGCAGATCGCGCATCTGCTGGACCGCAAGCCGGCGCAGCTTTCCGGTGGCCAGCGCCAGCGTGTTGCGCTCGCCCGGGCGCTGGTGCGCTCGCCTGCCGCATTCCTGATGGACGAGCCGCTTTCCAACCTTGATGCCAAGCTTCGCGCCCATATGCGCGAGGAGCTGGCCGGGCTGCATCGGCGGCTGGGTGCAACCTTCATCTACGTCACCCACGACCAGATCGAAGCCATGACCATGTCCGACCGCATCGCCTTGATGTCGGAAGGCCGGATCGAGCAGCTCGGTACGCCGGATGAGCTTTACCGGAAGCCTGCAACGCTGACCGTCGCTCGCTTTATCGGCACGCCTTCCATCAACCTGCTGCCGGTCGAAATCGATACGCTCGGCAAGATCACCGCTTTCGGTCGTGATCTGGGCATCGACACGGCAGGTCGCGACGCTGGCCCCGCGACCCTCGGCCTGCGCGCCGAAGATCTGCGTCCGGGTGCCGAAGGTTTTGCTGTGCGCGTGGTCCGCAGCGAAACCCACGGGGCGGATCGCTTCGTCAGCTGCCGTCTTCTCAGCGACGAGACGGTTGCCATTACCCTGCGTCAGGGTGCGGGCGAGGCACTGGAGGCCGATGCGCATGGCGTGCTGAACCTCGGTTTTACCCCGGAAAGCGCTCATCTTTTTGCCGCCGATGGCCTGCGCCGCAAGACGACGGTGCGTGAACGGGTGCCGGCATGACGGTTGTTGATGCTTCCATGACCGCGCGTGCCAAATCCCGTCCACGCCTGTCCAAGGCGGACCGGCGGATGATCTGGCGCGGCCTGATGTTTGCCGCCCCCGCAAGCCTGCTGCTTCTGGCCATCTATATTGTTCCGATGCTGGTTCTCGCCGGGTTTTCCGTAACGGATTACCAGCTCGGCGCGCTCTCCACGCGCTTCGTCGGCCTCGGCAATTTCGTAAAAGCATTTCAGGACCCGGTTTTCCTGCGTGCGTTGACGAATACCGCCATCTACGCGGTCATCGTCATCCCCTTCGGCGTGTTTCTGGCGCTTGGCGTGGCCCTGCTCGTCTATAATCGCAAGCGCAGCCGTGCCTTCTGGGAAGTCGCCTATTTTCTTCCCGTCACCGCAACCCTCGTCGCCATGGCGACCGTGTGGCAATTCCTGCTGCACCCTTCGCTCGGCCCGGTGAATGCCGCGATCAAATGGCTGGGTTTCGAACCCGTCGCCTTCCTTTCCAATCCCGTCCTCCTCATTCCCACCATGGCGCTGATCGGCATCTGGCAGGTTCTGGGCTTCAACATGGTGCTGTTCCTTGCCGGCCTTACCGCCATTTCGAAGGATCTGCATGAGGCGGCGCGGCTAGACGGTGCAAAGAACCCCATAGACCGGTTCCTGACGGTGACATGGCCGATGCTTGGGCCGACGACCATGTTCGTGGTGGTCACCACCTCCATCTCGGCCTTCAAGGTATTCGAGACGGTCGCCGTGTTGACCAAGGGCCGCTTCGGTTCGGAAACCCTGCTGTTCGATCTTTATCTTGAGGGTTTCGAATATTCCAACACCGGTTATGCGGCGGCGCTGACCATTATCTTCCTCGCAATCGTGCTGGTGCTGTCGATAGGCCAGACGCTGCATATGGACCGGAAGGTGCATTACTGATGGGCGCTCTCCGCAAATATTTCCCGCATCTGGTCCTGGCGCTCGGCGCATTCGTGATGCTCCTGCCGTTTTACTGGATGATGCTGACGTCGATCCGCTCACCGGCGGAAATATTCAACGTCTCGCTCTGGCCGATCCCGGAAAAATTCGACGCGGTGGAAAACTATGCCCGGGCTGCGGGACAGGTGCCGATGGCGCGCTTCATGCTGAACGGCGTCATCGTCTGCGTCGGCATCCTCATTGTTCAGGTTCTGACCTCGGTTCCGGCGGCCTATGCACTGGCGAAGCTCAGGTTTCCGGGCCGCAAGCTGCTCCTGGGCCTCGTCATCGCGGCGCTCTGCGTGCCCATTCAGGCGCTGGCGCTGCCGCTTTTCGTCGGGCTGGCGAAAACGCAGCTCCTCAACACCTATTTCGCAATGATGATGCCGTTCTTCCTCTCGGTCTTCGCAATCTTCCTGTTCAACCAGTCCTTCCGCAGCTACCCGGATGAAATCATCGAGGCGGCACGCATGGATGGTTTTTCGGAAATGGAAATTTGCTGGGGGCTCGTCCTGCGCGGCTCGCTGCCTTCGCTCGCCGCTTTCTCGGTCTTCTCGCTCGTCGCCCACTGGAACGACCTTTATTGGCCGATGATCGTGGTTTCCGACACCAATCTCGCCCCGCCGCCGCTCGGCATGATGTTTTTTGCCGACGTCGAATCCGGCGCCAATTACGGTGCGCTTATGGCGGGCGCCACACTGATTACCGCGCCGATGGTGCTGTGCTTCCTCCTCGCACGGCGGCACTTCATCGCCGGTATTACCATGACCGGCGTCAAGTGACGCCGTTCACACTCCTCCTCCCAACCTCTCTGGAGACTGATATGAAACTCAACCGACGCGCTGTGGTGAGCGGTCTGGCCCTCGGCATGGCTTTTGCAGGCCTTGCGCAGCCGGCTCTGGCCAATGAAATCACGCTGAACGTTCTCTACAACCTGCCGGGCTTCACCAAGTTCCATCAGCCGCTGGCCGATGAATTCATGAAGAAGAACCCGGACGTGAAGATCAACTTCCTCGCCCCGGCCGCCGGTTACAACGAAGGCCAGCAGCAGGTTCTGCGCTCTGCCGTCACTGGCAATCTGCCCGATGTTTATTTCTCGGGTTACAACCTGACGGCGGAACTGGTGCACACGCTCGCACCGCGCAACCAGATCACCGATCTCGGCCCGTTCATCCAGGCTGAAGGCGGTCAGGCCTTCCTCGACAAGAACTACAGCCCGAAGATGGCCGCTCTCGGCCAGATCGACGGCAAGCAATACGGCCTGCCGGTCAACGCGTCTTCGCCGATCATCTACATCAACGCCGACCTCGTCACCAAGGCTGGCGGCGACCCGGACAAGATGCCGACGACCTTCCCGGAACTCATCGCTCTCGCCAAGAAGATCAAGGCTCTCGATGCCAAGTTTGCCGGCATGAGCTACGACATCAACGGCTGGCCGGATGACTGGTTGTGGCAGGCGCTGGTCTTCGAACAGGGTGGTAAGCTCGTTGACGAAAAGACCAAGACCGTTGCGTTCGACAATGAGATCGGTCTCAACGCCCTGAAGATGGCCCGCCAGTTCGTCACCGAAGGTGGCCAGAACCTGCTCGACTGGGACCAGTCGCGCCAGCAGTTCGGTGCAGGCCTCACCGGCTTCATCTTCTCGACCCCGGCTCACGTTCAGACGATCCAGGGTCTGGTTGGCGACCGCTTCAAGCTGAAGACGGCGACCTTCCCGCTCGACAACAAGGAAAAGGGCGGCGTGCCGACCGGCGGCAACTCTGCCGTTATCCTGACGCAGGAAAAAGCCAAGCAGGACGCTGCCTGGAAATATCTGAAGTGGATCACCGGTCCGGAAGCGCAGAACACCATCGTTCGCATCACCGGTTACCTGCCGACCAACAAGCTGGCAACCGGTCCGGACTTCCTCGCTCCCTATTATGTCGAGAACCCGAATGTGAAGACCGCTTCGCTTCAGGCCGACCGTTCGCTGCCCTGGGCCGGTTATCCGGGTGGTGATTCCGTCCGCATCTGGCGCACCCAGCGCGACATCATCGGCACCGTCATGCGCGGTGAGGTGACGCCGGAAGCCGGTCTCAAGCAGGTTGTCGAACAGACCAACGCCCTGCTGAAATAAGCCACCAGAAAGAGGCTGCGGGGAAATCCGTTCCCGCAGCCATTTTGCGCAGAAAGACCTGTTATGAAGATCATCCAGATCACCGACACCCATCTCGTACCGCCCGGCATCGCTGTAAACGGCGTCGATCCGGAAAAGCAGCTGCGCGCGGCGGTGGCCGATATTGTCGAAAAACATGCCGACGCCGATCTTCTTGTCATGACGGGCGATCTTTGCAACTACGGCGAGCCGGAAGCCTATGAACTGCTGCGCGATATTCTCGCGCCCGTCTCCGTCCCCGTGCGGCTGATGCTTGGCAACCACGACCGACGTCCGGAATTCGTTGCAGCTTTCCCGGAACAGCCGCGCGACGACAATGGCTATATCCAGTCATTCATCGATACCGAATTCGGCCGCCTGCTGTTTCTCGACAGCCACGAAGCCGATGTCATCGGCGGCAGGTATGGCGCGGATCGTCTGGCATGGTTGGAGAGTGCGCTGGAAAGCGCAGGCGAACTGCCGGTGACGGTTTTCATCCACCACCCGCCGATGGATTGCGGCATCCGCCATTTCGAACATATCGGCATGCATGATGATGGCGCCATCATGCGCCGCCTCGCGGCTCATCCGGGCGGTATACGTCATATCATCTTTGGCCACATCCATGTGCCAATGGCGGGCACCACTGCCGAAGGCATAGCCTACAGTTCCGGTCAGGCCTGCGCGCATCGTTTCATTACCGATATCGATGTTCTCGATCCACTTTGGACGGGTGGCAACCCCTGTTACCGGGTCATCACGATAGGTGCATTTGGTCTGCGCGCCTATGATGCAGAAGTGGGGCAGGTTGTCCTCGGTCAGGCACCCATCTGTAAAGGCCCCTGATCACGGGCGATTTTTGGCGATATGACGGGGCGGTTGCCCGCCTCATCATATTTCGCCGCCGATACGATGCTACGGAAGCTCTCCGATTGGCGAGGCGGCGATGTCGCGAAGACCCCGCGGCCTGTAGCGCCGATGCACCACTTGCGGTTTCCTGAGCGAGATTTGATGGACTAAGGCCATGGTCCCGATCGCGCCCTTGATCTATGTCAGTTTCATCGGTGAAACTGCACGCCATAGTCGCCAGAGAAATGGCCAGCTTGATGTCGTGCCATCGTGAGTGCAGATCATGGAGAAGTGCATGCTTGAAAAGCGTATCCGCAATGCGTCCCTGCTGAAGAGGATCGTCAGCGCCGAAGAGGCCGCCAGTCTCATTCAGGATGGGATGACTGTCGGTATGAGCGGCTTCACACGCGCTGGTGAAGCAAAGGCCGTGCCGCTGGCGCTGGCCGAGCGCGCCAAGACGCATCCCATGAAAATCACCCTGATGACCGGCGCGTCCCTCGGCAACGATCTCGACAAGACCATGGTTGAGGCCGGCATGCTGGCGCGCCGCATGCCGTTCCAGTCCGATCCGGCTTTGCGCAAGGCGATCAATGACGGGAGGGTGATGTTCATCGATCAGCATCTTTCCGAAACGGTTGAGCAATTGCGTGGCGGTCAGATCCATGGCGTCGATGTTGCCATTGTCGAGGCCGTGGCAATCACGGCGGAAGGCGGCATCGTCCCCACCACCTCGGTTGGTAATTCCGCAAGCTTCGCCATTCTGGCCGATAAGGTCATCGTTGAGATCAACCTGTCGCAGCCCGAAGTGCTGGAGGGGCTGCACGACATCTTCATTCCCGCCAAACGCCCGACCCGCATGCCCATTCCCGTCGTGGCGACGGACAGCCGTGTCGGCCTGCCATTCATTCCGGTGCCGCCGGAAAAAATCGCCGCCATCGTGCTGAGCGACAAGAGCGACAGTTTTTCAACGGTGCTGCCGCCGGATGACGAAACCAAGGCGATTGCCGGCCATCTCACCGAGTTCCTGCTGAACGAGGTGCGTCATGGCCGCATGACCCACGAACTCCAGCCGCTTCAAGCCGGCATCGGCACCATCGCCAATGCGGTAATGCATGGTTTCATCGATACGCCGTTTCACGATCTCAAAATGTATTCGGAAGTCCTGCAGGATTCGACCTTCGAGCTTTTCGATGCGGGCAAGCTCACCTTCGCCTCCGGTTCATCGATCACGCTATCCTCCGCCATGAACGAACGGGTCATGCCGCGGCTGGCCGACTACAAGAGCAGGCTGATCCTACGTCCGCAGGAGGTGAGCAATCACCCTGAGGTCATCCGCCGCCTCGGCATCATCGGCATCAACACGGCGCTGGAATTCGATATTTATGGCAACGTCAATTCCACCCATGTCGGCGGAACGCACATGATGAACGGCATTGGCGGCTCGGGGGATTTCGCCCGTAACGCCTATATGTCGATCTTCGTCACCAAGTCGATCGCCAAGGGCGGGGCCATCTCAAGCGTCGTTCCGATGGTCAGCCATGTCGACCACACTGAGCATGATGTGGATATTCTCGTCACCGAAACAGGTCTTGCCGACCTGCGCGGTCTCGCTCCGCGCGAGCGCGCGGCGGTCGTCATCGCGAACTGCGTGCATCCCAGCTATCGCGATGCGCTGACGGATTATTACCAGCGGGCGGCGGCACGGGGCGGGCACACGCCGCATCTCATCGAAGAGGCGCTGTCCTGGCATAATACACTTCGTGAAAGAGGAACGATGCTGCCGCAGCAATAGGGCCTGCGCTTTTGCCGGCCACGGAGTTTCCTGCCTGTCGCCCGGTAATTGGGTCTGTTTGGACACACCGGGGCGGAAAGTGTCCGCTGCTCTGCTTTGGTTGCTGGCGCGGCAGTTCCGCCTCCGGTAGAAAATCCTCTCCCCCTGGCTGCTATCCGGCTGCCTCTGGGTTGTAGGAGAGTGATGTGATGCCCCTTCGCTTCGTGGCCGTAATTGCGATTGTCGCCCTGCTCGCAGGCTGCGGTGGGCGACCCATCGGGGTCATGACGCCGACGGGGCAGACCGTGGCGGGCACGACGCCGGTCAACCTTCTGGTTGCCACCACGCGTGCGCCATCAGAAAACACCGCCGTGCTTTTCGGCGGTGAGCGTGGAACGGGCCTGAAGGTCGATGCCGTCACCATTTCGATTCCGCCCAATGCCAACCGCAAGGTTGGGCAGGTGCAATGGCCGAAAAAGCTGCCGCCGAACCCGCTGAAGGATTTCACCACGGTGGCGGTGGAGCCTATTCGTTCCGAAGCCGAAACCAGAAGCTGGATCGGTAAACATATCGCGAAGGACCGCCGCGTGCTGGTCTTCGTGCATGGCTTCAACAATCGCTACGAGGAATCCGTTTATCGCTTCGCCCAGATCGTCCATGATTCAGGCACGGATGTTGTGCCCGTCGTCTTCACCTGGCCGTCGCGAGCAAGCATTTTCGACTATAATTACGACAAGGAAAGCACCAACTACTCCCGCGATGCGCTTGAAGAGATGCTGACGCGTCTCGCCAAGGACAAGTCCATCGGTGAGGTCACTGTCATGGCGCATTCCATGGGCACCTGGCTTGCGGTGGAAGCGCTGCGCCAGATGGCAATCCGTAATGGCCGCGTCGATCCGAAGATCAACAATGTCATTCTTGCCGCGCCGGATCTCGATGTGGACGTCTTTAGCCGGCAATTCGCAAGTCTTGGCAAGACGCCGCCGAAATTCACCCTTTTCGTCTCGCAGGATGACCGCGCACTCAGCCTGTCGCGCCGTATCTCAGGCAATGTCGACCGTCTCGGCCAGATCGATCCATCCGTCGAGCCTTATAGCAGCCAGCTGGAAAAGGCCGGCATCACCGTTCTCGATCTCACCAAGCTGCAATCCGGCGACCGCCTGAACCATGGTAAATTTGCCGAAAGCCCCGAGGTCGTCCGCCTGATCGGCGACCGCCTGATTGCTGGCCAGACGGTGACGGATTCCGATGTCGGTCTGGGTGAGGCGCTGGGTGCTGTCAGCATCGGCGCTGCGCAAACCGTTGGAACGGCAGCCAGCGTGGTGGTCAGCGCACCGATTGCGGTGTTCGATCCGCGCACGCGGGAAAATTATGGCAGGCAGGTGGAACGGCTCGGTCGCTCCATGGAGAACACTGTCGGATCGGTGGGCGATACGGCCGGTTCCGTGGTGGATGATCAGGCGCTTCAATCGTCAAGGGTCAACTGCGAGGCCGCCGCCAATCGCAAGCGGGCGGAATGCCGTAACCGTTAAGCTGAGATGTGAGCGGGGGTGGCGAAAACGTTAGGCGTTTTTGTTATCGCGCCCCCCGCAGATTTGTATACAGCTTGTATTTTTATCTGTATGGTCGGGTCAACAACCCAACTTCCGGAGTAAGACCCATGCGTTGGAAACGCACCCTCCAGCTTCTCGATGTTCATTGCGAAGGCGAAATCGGCCGTGTCGTCACCGGCGGCGCGCCTAAAATTCCCGGTAATACCGTGGCGGAACAGCTTCACTGGATGAATACCGATCCGCAGGGCGAGGCGCTTCGCCGCTTTCTGACACTGGAGCCTCGCGGCACGCCGATGGGATCGGTCAATCTTCTCCTGCCGCCGAAGCATCCGGATGCGCATGCCGCCTTCGTCATTCTCCAGCCGGATCAGGCGCATGCCAGTTCGGGTTCCAATTCCATCTGCGCAACGACCGCGCTTCTGGAAAGTGGCATGGTAGAAATGCAGGAGCCGGAAACTGTCATCATTCTCGAAACGGCCGCCGGTCTGGTCAAGGCCACCGCCACCTGCCGGGACGGACGCTGTGAAAAGGTCAAGTTGACCATGGTTCCGTCCTTCGTGCATGAGCTGGATGTCAGCATCGAAACGCCCGAATGGGGCAAGGTGACGATGGACATTTCCTATGGTGGCATTTTTTACGCGCTCGTCGATGTTCGCCAGATCGGTCTCACCATCGAGAAGGCCAATGCCGCGAAACTCGTTGCCGCCGGCATGACTCTGAAAGACCTCGTCAACCGTGAAATGACGGTCGTTCATCCGGAAATCCCCGCCATATCAGGCGTTGCCTATGTGATGTTCCGCGATGTGGATGCGGATGGTTCCATCCGCACCTGCACCACCATGTGGCCAGGCCGGGCGGATCGTTCCCCCTGCGGCACCGGCAATTCCGCCAATCTTGCGACGCTTTATGCGCGCGGCAAGGTGAAGGTGGGAGACGAGTATAAATCCCGCTCGATCATCGGTTCGGAATTCGATGTCGGCCTTTCTGCCGTCACCGAGGTGGCGGGCCGCCCGGCCGTCATTCCCACCATTGCCGGGCGCGGCTTCACCTTCGGCCTGCACCAGGTGGGCCTCGATCCCTTCGACCCCTTCGCTGATGGCTTCGCCATGACCGATGTCTGGGGGCCGGAAGCCGGCAACATCTGAGACAGGCTTTAAAAAAATGACATTTACAGCCGCCCGATGACCTCTGGCGGCTGTTTTCCCGCGACAAAAGATGCTAAGCGGGCGCAATTCCATCATGCTCCGAGGTATCCCGATGAAGTCGCTCACCCTGCGCCGCCCTGATGACTGGCACCTGCACCTGCGTGATGGGGCAATGCTGGAAGGGGTGATCGGGGATACGAGCCGCCATTTTGCCCGTGCCATCATCATGCCGAACCTGGTGCCGCCGGTCGTTACCACGGCCGATGCACGCGCCTATCGCGAACGCATCGTCAAGGCGATCCCGGCGGGTGACCGTTTCGAACCGCTGATGACCCTCTATCTGACTGAGGACACGCAGGCCGACGATGTGGAAGAGGGCAAAAAAAGCGGCCTCATCACCGCCGTAAAGCTCTACCCGGCGGGTGCGACCACCAATTCTCATGGCGGTGTGCGCGATTTCAACAGGGCGATGCCGGTTCTGGAGCGCATGGCGAAGATTGGCCTGCCGCTCTGCGTGCATGGTGAGGTAACGACGCCGGAAGTCGATATTTTCGACCGCGAGAAGGTGTTCATCGATACGGTTCTGGAGCCGCTGCGCCAGCGCCTGCCGGAACTGAAGGTGACGATGGAGCACATCACCACCCGCGACGGTGTGGACTATATCAAGTCGTCCAAGGCCAATCTGGCTGGCTCCATCACTACTCACCATCTCATCATCAACCGCAACGCCATTCTGGTTGGCGGTATCAAGCCGCATTATTATTGCCTGCCCGTCGCCAAGCGCGAAGAACACCGGCTGGCGCTGCGGGCTGCCGCGACATCCGGCGATGCGCGCTTCTTCCTCGGCACGGATTCCGCTCCGCATGTGGACCCGCTGAAGGAATGCGCCTGCGGCTGCGCCGGCATCTATACCTCCATCAACACCATGAGCTGTCTCGCCCATGTCTTCGAGGACGAAAATGCCCTCGACAGGTTGGAAGCCTTCGCCTCGCTGAATGGTCCCGCCTGGTATGGTCTCGCACCGAATGAAGAGACGATCACGCTGGTCAAGCGTGATGAAGCGGTTTCCTTCCCCGAAAAGATCGAGACGGGCGCCGGGCCGGTGACGGTGTTTGACCCGATGTTCCCGCTCCACTGGGATGTAAGCTGATTTTTTAATGACCGCCGGCACTGCCGGCGGTTTTGTTATGGTCTTCAGGTATTCGCCTTAAATTCCGGCGCCGCCTGAGGATGCCTGCAACACTGAACCAAGACGTTGTGCTTTCCGAAAACCGATCCGGGTTTTCGGAGCGATAAACCAAGGCCGAAAAAGGAGAACGCCTATGAACCATTTCACATTCACCGACCGCACCGTCGTTGCGGAACTGGTTGCGAAGATGTTGTGGGAAATCAAGGCGGTCCATTTCAATTCCGAAAGCCCCTATACCTTCGCTTCCGGCATGAAGAGCCCTGTCTATATCGACATGCGCAAGCTCATCTCCTTCCCGCGCATTCGCTCCGCAGCCATGGATTTCGCGGCGGCGGCTGTCATGCGCGAGGCCGGTTTCGAGAAGTTCGACTGTGTCGCCGGTGGTGAAACGGCCGGCATTCCTTTCGCCGCTTTCCTTGCCGAGCGCCTTGGCCTGCCGATGATCTATTGCCGCAAGAAGCCGAAAGGCCATGGCCGCAACGCCCAGATCGAAGGCCATATGCCGGAAGGTGCCCGCGTTCTCGTCATCGAGGATCTGACGACGGCCGGTGGCTCGATGTTTACCTTCATCGACGCGATCCGAGCGGCGGGCGGCATCGTTGATCACGGTATCGCGCTCTTCTATTACGGCATCTTCGAAGAGGCGGAAGCGCGCTTCGCCAATGGCAATGTCAAGCTGCATTATCTGACGACCTGGCGCGATGTTCTGGCTGTCGCACGGGCTGAAAAACTGTTCGATGAAAAGACGCTGTCGGGGGTTGAAGCCTTCCTCGACAATCCGCTGCCCTGGTCTGCGAAGCACGGCGGCGTCAGCGAATTGCCGCAATCGTGATTTCGGATGCGGCCAGCCGGCTTGTGGCTGGCCTTCCGATCGATCTTCGTCTAAATCGATTTAAGTTCATTTGATTTGCTGTTTTGAGGAGGACCGTAATGATCCTGTGTTGTGGTGAAGCCCTGATCGACATGCTGCCCCGGCAGACGACGCTGGGTGAGGCGGGTTTTGCCCCCTATGCCGGCGGAGCGGTCTTCAACACGGCGATTGCGCTGGGGCGTCTCGGCGTCCCCTCCGCCTTTTTCACCGGTCTTTCCGATGACATGATGGGCGATATCCTGCGGGAAACCCTGCGCGCCAGCAAGGTGGATTTCAGCTATTGCGCCACCCTTTCGCGCCCGACGACCATCGCCTTCGTCAAGCTGGTGGATGGCCATGCGACTTACGCTTTTTACGACGAGAATACCGCTGGCCGGATGATCACCGAAGCCGAGCTTCCGGCATTGGGCGCCGATTGCGAGGCGCTGCATTTCGGCGCGATCAGCCTCATCCCGGAGCCTTGCGGCAGCACCTATGAAGCCCTGATGACGCGCGAGCATAAAAGCCGCGTCATCTCGCTTGATCCGAATATCCGCCCCGGTTTCATCAAGGACAAGCAGTCGCATATGGCCCGCATCCGCCGCATGGCCGCCATGTCGGATATCGTCAAATTCTCGGATGAGGACCTCGCCTGGTTCGGTCTGGAAGGTGACGAGGATACGCTTGCCCGCCACTGGCTGCATCATGGCGCGAAACTGGTTGTCATCACCCGCGGTGCCAAGGGCGCTGTGGGTTATACCGCCAATCTCAAGGTGGAAGTGGCCTCCGAGCGGGTCGAAGTCGTCGACACCGTCGGCGCGGGCGACACTTTTGACGCGGGCATCCTCGCTTCGCTTAAAATGCAGGGCCTTCTGACGAAGGCGCAGGTTGCCGCGCTCAATGAAGAGCAGATCAGGAAAGCTTTGGCGTTAGGTGCAAAAGCCGCTGCGGTCACTGTCTCGCGGGCTGGCGCAAATCCGCCTTTTGCGCATGAAATCGGGCTTTGAGCATCGCTGTCTAACGCTTGATCTGTGTCTGGAATATTGTGGTTCTGAGGACAGGGGCGTATTCTCGTCCCAATTTGCATCGCCACGGATGAGACTATGGCTCCGTTGACCCCACCACCCAGGATCAGGCTTTCGCGGTTGCGGGATATCGGTTGGTCTGTGTGGGACCCCATCGGCCTGTTGCCGGCGGGAGAAAACTGGAACGATCCCGATAACCTGTGTTTTGCGGATGAATACGACAATTACCTGATTGCGGCCGCAGGCCAATTGCGCAGAGGTATCGCTGTCGCTGAAGTCACCGATTATCTGGTGGGAATCGAGGCCGAAGATATGGCCCTTGGTGAAACGCCCGGATGCCGCGAAAGAGCATTGGCGGTTGTAGCCGCAATCAATGCGGACCCGCAGCTTTGGACCTTGCCCGAAGGTCAGGATGTTGCTGTTTGAGGCGGGGCATTTTCGGCACAGCCGCTGTGCGCGCGGTCAATGCCCTAAAAAGCCGGTATTCGAAGATCAAAAACCTTGTGTCCGCCGGTTTTTCGCGAAACAAGCGTCGCATGAGTGTTCCCAATATCCATCCTTTCGATTTCGATCCCAGCTACGGCATGAAGCGCGAACAGCTGCTGGCCATCACCCCGCCCGAAGCGCCGCCGGGCTTCGATGACTTCTGGCAGAAGCGCTATCGCCGCGCGCTCGCTACGGATCCGCGGCCAGTGCTGCGCAAGAGCAGGCTCAGCCATCCGCGCTGGCATGTCCTCGATGTCATCTACACCTCCACCGGCGGCTTCCGCATCGGTGGTTGGATGCTTCTTCCGCGCGAAGGCCTGGTGCGCCGGGGCCTCGTGGTCGGCCATGGTTATGGTGGGCGCTCCGAGCCTGATTTCGAAGTGCCGGTGGAAGAAACGGCTGTGCTGTTTCCCTGTTTTCGCGGGCTCGCGCTAAGCGCCTGTCCGCCGATTTCTTCGGAATCGGCGCTTCATGTTCTCTACAATATCGACAGGAAAGACGATTACATCATCGGCGGCTGCGTCGATGATCTGTGGGTCGCGGTTTCGACGCTCATGACCCTTTACCCCTGGCTGGAAGGGCAGGTCGGGTATAGCGGCATCAGTTTCGGCGGTGGCATCGGAGCGCTGGCAATACCGTTTGATGAGCGCATCGACCGTGGCCATCTGGTGGTGCCGACATTCGGACATAGGCCGTTCTGGCTGACATTGCCCACCGTTGGCAGTGCGAATTCGGTTCAGTCATACCAGAAGGGCCATCCGAATGTGCTTGAGACCTTGCGCTTCTTCGATGCCGCCTGTGCCGCCGCCCGCATAAAAGTGCCGATGCTGGTTGCGCCGGCACTTTTCGATCCATCGGTGGCGCCGCCCTGCCAGTTCGCAGTGGCCAATGCGCTGCCGCACTCAAAATTTAATGAAATCTTCATCCTCGACGCCGGGCATTTCGATTACCCTGACAGCGCATCGCAAGATGCGGTCCACAAGGACAAGGTCAGACGGTTTTTCAAGGTGCCATGAAACGCGAATATCTCCGTTGGTATAGTCACAGGCTCCATCGCGACATGGAGCTCCTGATATTCGGTCATGCCGGCGCCAAGGTGCTGATGTTTCCCACCCGGGACGGGCGCTTCTTCGAATATGAAGAACTGGGGCTTGTCGGTAGCCTGGCCGACAAGCTGGAGGCAGGACATCTCCAGCTATATTGCATTGAGGGGTTGGCCACAGAGACCTTTTATGCGGCCCATCACCATCCGGCCGACCGCATCCGCCGCCATTCAGCCTTCGAGAACTATATTCTCAGCGAAGTACTGCCGCTGATGGCCGAGAAAAATTCCCATACCGATACCATCGTGCATGGCTGCAGCCTCGGTGCGTTTCAGGCCGCCAGCCTGGTTTTTCGCCACCCGCATCTGTTTCGCAAACTCGTCGCCTTTTCCGGCCGTTATGACCTGACAATGAAGGTGGAATCCTTCGGCGATCTGTTCGATGGCTACTACGATGATGACGTCTATTTCCACATGCCAAGCCATTTCCTGCCGGGTCTTGCCTGCCCGCAGCGGCTCGAACACCTGCGCCGCATCGACATGGTTTTCACCATCGGTGATGCGGACCCGTTTTTGGACAACAATCATCATCTGAGCCGGGTTCTATCAGACAAGCAGGTGGGCCATCAGATGCATGTCTGGGAGGGCCGCGCCCATCGAGCGGGTGCATGGCGCAAGATGGCGGCGCTTTATATTTAAGGCCGCTGCATTAAAAAAGCCGGAAGTGTCCTTCCGGCTTTCCTGAGATCGAGGGTACGCGGTTTTTACCCAGCCAGGCCCGCCAGCGCCTTTACCAGCCCCTGTGTAGAGCTGTCATGGCCGGCGGCGCTTTCCTTGCCTTCCACGACGGGCAGCAGGCCGGTTGCCAGTTCCTTGCCAAGCTCCACGCCCCACTGGTCGAAGGAGTTGATGCGGAACAGCACGCCTTCCACAAAGACGCGGTGCTCATAAAGCGCGATCAGGCGGCCAAGCGCGAAAGGCGTCAACTTGTCATAGACGAAGGTGATCGAAGGGCGGTTGCCGGTGAAGACGCGGTGCGGGGCGATGAAGTCGGCAAGTTTGTCTTCCATGCCCTTGGAGGTGAGCTGGGCTTTCGCCTCAGCCAGCGTCCGTCCCTTCATCAGCGCTTCCGATTGCGCCAGGCAATTGGCGATGAGGAGCTGGTGCTGATGGCGCAGTTCGGGCTCAAAACCGTTGGCGGCGATCATGAATTCCGCCGGAATGACGCTCGTGCCCTGATGGATCAGCTGGTAGAAGGCGTGCTGGCCGTTGGTGCCGGGTTCGCCCCAGACAACGGGGCCGGACTGGCCTTCGACGGGTGTGCCGTCGATGGTAACGCCCTTGCCGTTCGATTCCATGTCGAGCTGCTGGAGATAGGCGGGGAAGCGCGACAGCCGCTGGTCATAGGGCAGGATCGCCCGCGTCGGATAGTTCAGCACGTTACGGTTATAGAAGCCGATGAGGCCGAGCAGCATCGGCAGGTTTTCGCGGATCGGCGCCTCGCGGAAGTGCTTGTCCATCGCATGTGCACCATCCAGGAACTTGCCGAAATTATCCGGCCCGATGGCGAGCATCAGCGGCAGGCCGATGGCGGACCAGATCGAATAACGGCCACCCACCCAGTCCCAGAAACCGAAGATGCGGTCGCTTTCGATGCCGAAGGCGGCAACCTTGTCCAGTGCGGTGGAAACGGCGGCGAAGTGGTGCTTTACGGCCTCCTCGCCCAGCTTCTCGGCGATGAAGCGGCGCGCGGTGGCGGCATTCGTCATCGTTTCGATGGTGGTGAAGGTCTTCGACGCGATGATGAAGAGCGAGGTTTCCGGATCGAGCAGCTTCAGCGTATCGGCAATATGTGCGCCGTCAATATTGGAAACGAAATGCGCCCGCGGCCCGTCATGGAAAGGCGCAAGCGCGAGCGTTGCCATGACAGGGCCGAGATCGGAGCCGCCAATGCCGATATTGACGACGTCGGTGATCTTCTTTCCGGTCGCACCTTTCAGGGAACCGGAACGGATCGCATCGGCAAACTTGCCCATGGCCGCCAGAACGCCGTTCACATCAGGCATCACGTCCTTGCCGTCAACGAGAACGGCAGTGTTGGAGCGGTTGCGCAGCGCGGTATGCAGCACGGCACGGTCTTCGGTGAAGTTGATGGCCTTGCCGGAGAACATCTCCTCGCGCTTGGCTTCGACGCCGCCTTCGCGCGCCAGCTGTTCGAGAAGCGTCACGATCTCTTCGTTGACGGCGCATTTGGAGTAATCCATCAGCAGGTCATCGAATTTTACGCTGAAACGGCTGAATCTCTTGTCGTCGGCCGCAAACGCGGCGCGAAGATCGGTTGCGGCTGTGCTGCTTGCCGTTGCTTTGAGTTTTTCGATGGTGGCCTGCATCATGTGCTCCTCGGCTTCCGTGGAAGGATGAGGAAACTATTCTTTTTCAGGCGGCCAAATCAAGGCGACTTTGATAAAAGAAAAGCGCCGGGATAAAAGAAAAGAGCCGGTCGCCCGGCTCTCGTCATTCGCTTCAAGCGCTCAATTCAGATTGCGCAATTCGCGCCGCAAAATCTTGCCGACATTGGATTTCGGCAGCTCGGTGCGGAACTCGATGATCTTTGGCCGCTTGTAGTTTGTCAGGTTCTTGGCGCAGAAGGCCTTGAGTTCGGCTTCCGTCAACGACTGATCCTTCTTGACGACGAAAAGTTTGACGGTTTCGCCGGAATGTTCGTCCGGAACGCCGATTGCGGCGCATTCCAGGACGCCGGGATGGCTGGCGGCCACTTCTTCCACCTCGTTCGGATAGACATTGAAACCGGAGACGAGGATCATGTCCTTCTTGCGGTCGACGATCTTGGTGTAACCGCGCTCGTCCATGAAACCCATGTCGCCGGAGCGGAAGAAACCGTCGGCGGTCATGGCTTTTGCCGTTTCATCGGGCCGTTGCCAATAACCGGCCATGACCTGCGGGCCGCGAATGCAAATCTCGCCAACTTCACCCACAGGCAAACGGTTGCCATCGTCATCGCGAATGTCGATCTCCGTCGATGACAGCGGCAGACCGATGGTGCCGCTGAACTCGGTAGAATCGAGGCGATTGACGGTTGCGACGGGCGACGTCTCGGAAAGACCGTAGCCCTCCGCAATCGGGCAGCCGACAATCGAAAGCCAGCGTTCCGCGACCGGCCTCTGCACCGCCATGCCGCCGCCGAGAACGAGGATGAGCGATGAGAGGTCGAGCTTGCGGAAATCCTCATTGTTCATCAGCGCGTTGAAAAGCGTGTTGATGCCGGGGAAGATATGCGGCTGGTAATGCGACAGTTCCTTGACGAAGCCGGGAATGTCACGCGGATTGGCGATCAGCAGATTGTGGCCGCCGAGCGCAATGCCCATCAGCGAATTCACCGTCAGCGCGAAAATGTGGCAGAGCGGCAGCGCGCAGATGAAGTTGAGAACTTCGGGACGATCCTTGCGGCTGCTGAAGGCGGCGTCCAGCCACAGGCTGATCTGCGCCTTGTTGGCCAGAAGATTGGCATGGGTAAGGATCGCGCCTTTGGAGATGCCCGTCGTACCGCCGGTATATTGCAGGAAGGCGATATCCTGAGCCGTGAGGCCGACGGACTTCAGGGAAAATCCCTGACCTTCCTTCAGCACCGCCTTGAAGCTGATCGAGCCGGGGATCGCATAGGCGGGCACAAGCTTTTTCACCTTGCGAACGACAAGATTGACGATATGTCCCTTGAAGCCGAGAAGATCACCCATGGCGGCGACGACCACATGCCGTACGGCGGTTTTCGGCACCGCCTGCTGCGCCACATGGGCGAAGTTTTCGAGCACGAACAGCGCCTTTGCGCCGGAGTCCTTCAGCTGGTGTTCCAGTTCGCGCGGTGTGTAGAGCGGATTGACGTTGACCACGATCATGCCCGCCCGCAGGATTCCATAAACCGCAACAGGGTTCTGCAGGATGTTCGGCATCATCACCGCAACCCGGTCACCTTTTTCCAGTCCTCTGGATTGCAGCCAAGCGGCCACGGCGCGGGTTTGAGCATCCAGCTCCCGATAGGTCAGCGATTTCCCCATGCTGGAAAAGGCTTTGCGGTCGGCAAATTGCACGCAGCTCTTTTCAAGAAGGTCTACAAGCGAGGCGTTGGCCGATACGGGGATCTCGGAAGGGACGCCCGGCGGATAGGACGACAGCCAACGCTTCTCTACGCTGACATTTCCCGGCTGTCCCAGGCACAATTCACTCATGCTTCTCCTCCCAGAGTCTTTTTCGCGCCGTGCATTCGGTGGAATGCATGAAGGGCGCTTTAGGCTTCGTGATGATCATGAAGCTCCCGCAACCAGCCGGCATATCGGCGAGATAGAAGGAACCACATGTGCGCCACCGGATCGACCGCTCCTCCCGCTCCCCGGTGACGAATGATAGACGCGGAATCCCCTGACGTCCATCGTATCGGTGAAGCCTATTTAACTCTAACGTAAACGTCAATATTGCTGTCGCACATCTCGCGTCCTCGTGAATGGAAACGGAGTCATGTGCGATTTTTTGACTTTAATCCTGATTTGAGCGATCAACATAATTCGCAAAGCAGGGCAGGATTGGAAATGGCAGGCAGCGCAGCGCTTGAACTGAAATCGGTTGGGAAAAGATTCGGTGATACGGATGTCTTGTCCGATATCGACCTGTCCGTCGAACGCGGCGAAATTATTTGTCTGGTTGGACGGTCGGGCTGTGGAAAATCGACCTTGCTGCGCATCGTTGCGGGTGTGGAGACGCCAGACCGCGGTAGCGTTTCCCTTAATGGTTCGGCCGTTGCCGACTCGGCTGTTTTCGTTGAGCCGGAAAAGCGCAATATCGGTTTTGTCTTTCAGGATTATGCGCTGTTCCCGCATCTCACCGTCGAGCAGAATGTCATGTTCGGTCTCAGAACCCTGGCTAAGGCCGAGGCCCGCCGCCGTGCGATGGAGATGATCGAGCACGTGCATCTGCAAGAGCTGGCCAAGCGTTATCCGCATACGCTTTCGGGCGGTGAACAGCAGCGCGTGGCGCTTGCCCGTGCGCTCGCCCCGCAGCCCGGTCTGTTGCTGATGGATGAGCCTTTCTCCAATCTGGACAGAGGTTTGCGCGACAATGTCCGCGAAGAGACGCTTGGTCTTCTGCGGCAATTGGGGACGACGGCGATCATGGTCACCCATGATCCGGAAGAGGCGTTGTCCGCAGGCGACCGCGTGGTTCTGATGCAGCGCGGGCGCATCGTGCAGAGCGGCACGGGTTATGAAATCCACGACAATCCCAAAACCCGCTATGCCGCCGATTTTTTCTGCGCCTTCAACAAGATCGAAGGCCGGGTAAGGCAGGGGCGCGTTGAAACACCGCTCGGGCTGCTGGGTGATGCCTCCGATCTGCCCGATGGCCTTGCAGCGGTTGCCTATGTTCGACCCAACGCGATTTCGATTATCGAGGACAACACAGCGAAAGACGGGATCGCCGGCGAAATATTGAGCCGCGTTTTCCTCGGTGAGATCGAACAGCTCGGCATCGCCGTACCCGGGCTGCCGGGAGACTTGCGTGTCCGCACGATGCAGCGCACACCCGCCAAGACCAAGGCAGTACGTTTCGGTATCGACCCCAAGGGTGTCCTGATATTTACTTGAGGTTGAATGAGTGGATTTGCATGTAAATTTCAGCATCCTTTTCAACTCTTGGTGATCAAACTCGTCAGAAAACAGCGAAATAAAACTTGATTTGATCCATCATGTATGATGTCTGCTGCCTCTATATTGCCGCCATCGAAGAGGGAGACGACCATGACGAAATTTACCAGATTTGCCCTGCTTGCCAGCACTGTTGCTTTTGCAGCCGGGTCAGCCAGCGCCGCGGAACTCAACATCTACACCACCAGAGAGCCGGGCCTGATCCAGCCCCTGCTGGAATCCTTCACCGCGTCGAGCGGCGTCAAGGTCAACACCGTGTTCCTGAAAGATGGTCTGGCTGAGCGCGTTCTGAGCGAGGGCGCAAGCTCGCCTGCCGACGTTCTGATGACCGTGGATGCCGGCAACCTCGTTGATCTCGCAGAAAAGGGCGTTACCCAGGCGGTTGAGTCCGAAACCCTGACCAAGGCAGTCCCGGCCGAACTTCGTGATGCCAAGGGTCACTGGTTTGCGCTTTCCATGCGCGCCCGCGTTCTTTATGCGGCGAAGGATCTCGACCTTGCTTCCTTCAACTATGAAGATCTGGCGGATGCCAAGTGGAAGGGCAAGGTCTGCATTCGCGCTGGCCAGCACCCCTACAACACGGCACTGTTTGCCGATTACATCGCTCATTATGGCGCTGCCGACACTGAAAAGTGGCTTGCTGGCGTCAAGGAAAACCTGGCCCGCAAGGCAGGCGGCGGTGACCGTGACGTTGCCAAGGACATCCTCGGCGGCATTTGCGATATCGGTATCGCCAACTCCTACTACGTCGGCCTGATGCGCTCGGGCAAGGGCGGCGAAGAGCAGGTCAAGTGGGGCGACGCCATCAAGGTGGTTCTGCCGACCTTCAAGAATGGTGGCACGCAGGTCAACATTACCGGTGCGGCCGTGGCCAAGAATGCGCCCAACAAGGCTGAAGCCGTCAAGCTTCTGGAATATCTCGTTTCCGACGAAGCCCAGAAGATCTATGCCGAAGCCAACTACGAATATCCGGTCAAGCAGGGCGCGGGTCTCAACGAGATCGTCGCTTCCTTCGGTGACCTGAAGATCGACAGCAAGCCGCTGACGGAGATCGTGTCGCATCGCAAGCAGGCGAGCGAGCTGGTCGACAAGGTCGGTTTCGACAAGTAAAGGCCAATTGGTAACAACAAGGTGGAAGGCGCTCGCACCCGCGGGCGCCTTTCCCTGTATTTTCAAGAAGCTCATGAATCCAGACGCCGCTCAGCCATTGACGTCCCGCGCAAGACCAAGGGTTTCATCCGCCTTCTGGTGGCTGTTCCTGTCCATGATGGCGGTCTGCGGCGCGATGGTGCCGGTTGTTGCGCTCGTCTCCCAGGCTTTGCAGGGTTCGGCAGGCCTGTGGGAGCATCTCGGCTCCACCGTTCTTTTGACGGCCTTGCCGGATACGGTCATCCTTCTCGCCGGTGTCGGCTTGCTGGCTGGTATCATTGGAACCTGTTCGGCCTGGCTGGTCACTGCTTATGATTTTCCCGGTCGCAGGATATTGGAGTGGGCGCTGCTGCTGCCGCTGGCGATGCCAACCTATATTGTTGCCTATGCCTATCTGGATATTCTGCATCCGATCGGGCCAGTGCAGGGCATAATCCGCTTTCTGCTCGGTTATTCCAGCCCGCGTGAATTCCGTCTGCCGGACATAAGATCGATGACGGGCTGCATCATTTTGCTCGGCTTTGTGCTGTTTCCCTATGTTTATATTCCCGTCCGCGCCATGTTCCTGACGCAGGCTGGCAATCTGCTGGAGGCCGCCCGCACGCTTGGCGTTTCCAGACAGAGGGCTTTTTTAAAGGTCGCAGTGCCGCTGGCGCGGCCGGCGATCGCGGTCGGCGTCAGCCTTGCCCTTATGGAAGCGCTGAACGATATCGGCGCCTCGGAATTTCTGGGCGTCCGCACCCTCACAGTTTCGGTCTATACGACCTGGGTCACGAAATCCGATCTGCCCGGTGCGGCGCAGATCGCGCTCTCCATGCTGTTCATCGTCGTTGCCCTCGTGGCGTTTGAACGCTGGGCGCGGCGCAAGCAGCGTTATTCGGTTTCCGCGCAGAAAAGCCGGGAACTGGAGCCGGTGCGCCTTACCGGCCTCAAGGCCTGCGGTGCTTTTACACTCGGCAGCCTGCCGGTCCTGATCGGTTTCGTCGCGCCAGCGAGCTATCTCGTCATCGAGGCATGGAAACGGTTCCGCTTCAGCGGCCTGTCTGCCCGCTTCACCGAGGAGGCGTTGAACACCATCGTCTTTGCCGGATTGGCGACGTTGATCACCCTTATTCTCGGCCTTGCGGTTGCTTACGCGATGCGCCTTGCTCCGGGGCGTCTCTCGCTTTGGTCCTATCGTCTTTCCACGGTGGGATATGCAGCTCCCGGCACGGTCATTGCTATTGGCGTGCTGATCGCGCTCGGTGGTTTCGACCGGTTTGTTGACCAGACCATGCGTGACTGGTTTGGCATATCCACCGGCCTCATTTTTATCGGCAGCGGTGCAGCCCTGATCTATGCCTATTCGGCGCGTTTCCTCACCATTGCAGCCGGCGGCGTCGATGCCGGCCTGAGCCGTATCCCGCAATCTTTTGATCACGCTTCACGAACACTCGGGCGATCCGCAACCCAGACATTCCGCCAGATCCACTTACCGCTCTCGAAGGCATCGCTTGCGGCAGCGGCGTTGCTGATCTTCGTGGACTGCGTCAAGGAACTCCCCGCCACGCTTTTGTTGCGGCCGCTCAATTTCGAGACCTTCGCGACCCATCTCTACGGCGAAGCAGCGCGCGGCACCTATGAGGAGGCGGCAATCGCCGCACTGGCGATTGTCGTCATCGGCATCCTTCCCGTCATGCAGCTTGCGAGGATCGGCCGGCGCAAAGGTTGATGGCTGGGTCTCGTCCCATAAAATGACGGGCATAAAACAGTGCGAGAGGCCAATAAGCTTCAAATCCTCCCGGAAAACGACAAGCATCCCGCCTTAATCCTGATGTAAATACTCAGCTTAATTGAAGTGCTGCGGTCTGCCGGCTATGATCGTCGGCCGCGATCTGTTTCGGGGCATATCTTGAAAAATTTGCATGGGATGTTTTTGAGCCGTCTGGCTTTGGGAACGGCTGCCGTTGTTTTGATGGCGCCGGTGATGGGCCACGCACAGGAAACGACCGTTCTGCGGGAAATCACCGTCGAAGGGCAGGGCGCGGAAAATGCCACGGGCCCGGTCCGTGGCTATGTCGCGAAGAAAAGCGCGACCGGCTCGAAAACCGACACGGAAACGAAAGACATTCCGCAATCCGTATCCGTCGTCGGTCGCAAGGAAATGAATGACCGTGGCGCCGTGACCAAAATCGACGAGGTGCTGCGCTACACGCCCGGTGTGACGGCGGAGCCCTTCGGCACCGACCCGGATACCGACTGGTTTTACATTCGCGGTTTTCAGGCCACCCAGACCGGCGTGTTCCTCGATGGGCTGAACCTGTTCAGTTATGGTTTCGGCGGTTTCCAGATGGATGCCTATGGTCTGGAACGGGTGGAAGTCCTTAAAGGGCCCGCTTCGGTGCTGTATGGCGGCGCCAATCCCGGCGGTATCGTGCAACTGGTCCGCAAGCAAACTCAGGATACGCCGGTTCGTGAAACGGAAATCGGCATCAACAATTTCGGCAATGCCTTTTTCGGTTTCGATGTCGGCGACAAGGTGGATGGTGAGGGCGTATGGAAATACCGCGTCACCGGCAAGGTTTCCGGCGGCGATAATTACACCGATTACTCGGAGGATCTGCGCGGCTTCATCATGCCGCAGATCACCTTCGAGCCGGATGCGCAGACAAGTGCCACGCTCTACGGATATTTCTCGGCGCTGGATCAGGTGCATGTCGGCAATGGCTTCCTGCCCTATGTCGGTACCGTTGTCGATGCGCCATTCGGCAAGCTCGACCGCAAGGCCTTTTATGGCGAACCGGATATCGACAATGGCCGTGTCTACCAGTCGATGGTGGGTTATGAAGTCAGCCATGAATTCGACAATGGCTGGAAGATCAGCCAGAACGCCCGTTATGGCCATCTCTATAAGCACGAGACCGGACCCTATCCGGGCGGTTGGGCCAATGCCGACGCTAACGGCCAGCCGATCCTCGATGCCACCACCAACGACTATATGTTGACCCGCTTCGGTTACGACGGCCTGTCGAAAGCGGATAGTTTCGGCGTTGACAACCGCATTGAAGGACAGTTCGAAACCGGCGCGGTCAGCCATTCGCTGCTCGTTGGTCTCGATTATAAATATTACAGGCTGGATCAGGTGCAGGCTTGCTGCGGATCGAATGCGATCGGCGCGCTCAAGCCGATCTATGGTTCGACGCAGGGTACGAATTTCGTTTATGCCGACAATGTCGTTACCCAGCAGCAGATCGGCATCTACGCTCAGGACCAGCTGCGTTTCGGCGATGGCTGGCTGGTGACGCTCAACGGCCGATACGATTATGTCGATACGGAGCTGAACAACAGGCTGCCGGCAGGCGCTTCCTTCCGCTCGCATGACGGTGCGCTGAGCGGCCGCGCCGGCCTCGCCTATGAATTCGACAATGGCCTGACGCCCTACGTCTCGGCGGCCACCTTCTTCAATCCGCTGATCGATACGCTTGCGGATGGCACCCCCGCTTCGCCGGAGGAAGGGCACCAGTTCGAGGCCGGCGTCAAATACGAACCGACCTTCTTTGATGGCAGCATCACTGCCTCCGTCTTCAAGTTGGTCAAGGACAATGCAATCGTGTCCTATACGGCCGGCGGTGTGACCACGAGCGGGCAGTTCGGACAGGTGGAATCCACCGGCTTCGAGCTGGAAGCCAAGGCCAATCTTTCCGACAACTGGAAGGCGCTTGCCTCCTATTCCTATACCGATCTTGAGATTACCCGCGACGCCAACCCCAACCTGATCGGCAAATCGCCCTGGATCGTGCCCACCAACACCGCGTCCCTTTGGGTGGATTATGCCTTCACCGATGATACGTTTGAAGGCCTCAGCATCGGCGGCGGTGTGCGCTATCAGGGTAAATCCTGGGCTGATGCGGCAAATACGCTGCGCGTTCCAGATGCGGCGGTCTTCGATGCCGCGATACGTTACGAGAAGAACGACTGGACGGCATCCGTCAACGTCGCGAATGTCTTCGACAAGGAATATGTCAAGAGCTGCGCCGGCGTCTCGGTTTGTGGCTGGGGTAATAGCCGCACCATCACCTTCAAGCTTGCAAAGAAGTGGTAAGGTTTGGCAGCAGGCCAGCAGTTGCGGGAAATATAGTTTGCCTCTATAAACATGAATAGATTTATCATGTTTATAGAGGCGCCTTTGCGCCTTGCGGGATCAAGAGGCCATGGCTTTCCGCGTGCGGATGGAAAATGAGATCGAGGGCTTTGCCGTCATCGGCGGCCCGCGCTCGAGGGTCTGGAACGGCATCGTCGCCGATCTCTGGGATGTGCGTTGCGCGCCGAAAGCGGGTGGCCGTTATGTTGGCAAGGACCCGCGTTTCGTTTTTCTGCTGGATATGGACGGGAGCGATGATGGCCGGTTCATGATGAACCGCTCCCGTCGTGACAATCACGGGTCTTCCAAGGCGAACCGGATTTCCTTCGTGCCCGCCGATCTGGATGTGCATGCGGAACTCAGCAATGTGTCCTTCGTGCGCCATCTCGATCTGCATTTTGATGCGGGTTTGCTGGGCGCGCGGCTGGTGCAGGGGTTTGACCCGCACGGCCTGCTCGATCCGCATCTGATGTTCGAGGATGAGCGCCTGCTGGCGTTGGCGCGGCTGATCGCTGCCGAATGCGATAATCCAGACCCCTTGCATGACCTTTACGGCGAAAGCCTCGTGCTGGCGCTGCTGACGGACTTTCTCAAGGTAAAGCGGGAACCGGTCAAGAAACGCAGCAAGCTCGCCGTCTGGCAGTTAAGAGCGGCGACCGACTATATCCGTGAACATTGCCTGCGGTCGATCCGGCTGGAGGAACTGGCGGAACTCACCAACCTGTCGCAATCCCATTTCAGTCATGCCTTCAAGGCTTCCACCGGCGTACCGCCGCACCAATGGCAGATGCAGGCGCGTATCGATCGCGTCAAGGATTTGATGATGCGCACCGACATGGCGTTGACCGACATTGCCATTTCTAGCGGATTTTCAGACCAGGCGCATTTTTCCCGCGTCTTTCGCAAGATGGTCGGGGTTTCCCCCTCCGTCTGGCAAAAAATTCGCCAATAAGCGCGCCTTTTTGTTCCGTCCTTCTTCAAAAAAATACCTGCCGCAGCGCTTGAAACACCTCGGAACGATTTCTCCGTCGCAGGGTTTACAAGACGTGACACCAACGAAGAAAATCAAGGAGGAAGACGTCATGTTGCATCAGGAACCCCGCGCCGGGCAGGATCCCTATGTCAAGGATACGCCGAGCCTGATCGCCAGCGACAAGGTAGAAGGCACCCGCGTTTATGGCGCCGATGGCAAACATATCGGCTCGATCCAGCGCATTATCCTGGAAAAGCGTGGCGGCCGCGTCGCTTATGCGGTGTTGAGTTTCGGTGGCTTTCTCGGGATCGGTGACGACTATTACCCGCTGCCCTGGGAAAAGCTGCATTACGATGAAGAACTGGACGGCTACCGCATCGATCTTACCAAGGAAGAGATCGAAAACGCGCCGCACTTCGCCAATCTCGATGACAATGATCTGCTGAACGCCAAGGACCGCAAGGTTTACGACTATTACGGCGTCGCGCCTTACTGGATGTAAGGTCCAGAAAAAAGCGCTTCCGGCAATTTTGTTACCGGGAGCGCAATACGTAAAAGAACGGCTCCTTTTCAGGAGCCGTTTTGTTTTGGGCCTGTCAATGCGGGTTTTTCTGCATCTCGGAAACCGCATCGGTGAAACATTTGCGCGCTTCCTCCGGCGATTTGCGCCCGTCAAGGGCGGCGCGGCAGGCGCTTCTGGCTCTCACAAAGCTTAATCCGCCAATCTTCGGCCAGCCTTCCGTTAGCAACGTCAGCGCTTCAGAGGGGCCGGCGACGACACTCTTGCCGTTCGCCTCAAGATTGACCTCGACCGGTTCTGTCCATCTCTCGTTCTTCATCGTGCACCTCCCAGAGCAACGCGATCCCGAAATACACCCGACAGCGGAGCAACCCATGAACGCAGCCGTGTGTCACTGCCGCTTAGAATATGCGCAAGCGAGTGAATTGACAACGGGGATCAGCGGAAGCCGAAAAACGACAGAATTGCCAGTACGATAACGACGAGGCCGACGATGTAGATGATCTGGTTCATGATTTTCTCCTTGGCTGCTTGTCATCACCTTAACGTGAGGGAGAAGACGAGGTTCCAGAGATCATAAGAATTTAATCACGTACTAAAATGTTGCGGACGTTCCATTGCAAATGGCCGGGATTTCACTTCCGCAGGATCACCCAGATGGCGTGAATAATGCCGGGTACATAACCGCACAGCGTCAAAAGAATATTGAGCCAAAAATGCAGGCCAAGCCCGACCTGAAGGAACACACCGACGGGCGGAAGAAGGATGGCGATAAGAATACGAATGACGTCCACGATGACTGGCTTTCTGGTTGAGAGTGACTTGCCGGTCAACGTATTGCGGGCTGTTTGGTTTCAAACACTTTTGCCGTGACGATCACGCGTCGGTCGAGCGGCCTTACCTATGATCGTCGCGGGTTGCGTTCGACATCTCATGTTTCGCCGCGCGCGCCAGGAATCCAGACCGCGTCAGCCCTCTGGTCTCTGCGAAGGCATCAATTGCCTTCAGGACGTCTTCCGGGAGCGTGATGTTGAGACGAACGGACTTCCTGCTCTCTGCCTTGAGGGCAACGAGGATGGCAACGCCATCCCTGTTTTCCGCATCCGTCATGATGGTATCGAGAGAAGACGCTTCGGGAATGGCTTCGCCATCCGCGATCATACCTTCAACATGGAGCGCCAAAGCTTCTTCCGCCATTCGGCGCGCGTCATCAAGATCAGTGCCCGCGGTCACGACACCGGGAAAATCAGGGAAAGAAACGCCGTAATCGCTATCAGCGTCCTTATGGATCAGTCCGATATAGTTACGCATGGTTCACCTCAGTTTCAGTCCGGATTGTTTTTCAATGCTTTTAAGCGTGCCGATCGGCAAATCTCTCTTCGGGTGAGGAACAGTGACGCGGCCTGGTTTGGTTGGATGTTTGAATTGAACGTGACTACCTATCGTGCTCACCTCGTACCAGCCATCCGCTTTCAAGGCCGAAATGATGTCGCCGCTTTTGATGTGTGTATTGATACACACAATCATCTCGAAATTCAATAATTGGGGATTATGTTTGATTGACGAAGTCTGACGGTCAAGGAACCCCGACGTGTTATCGAGTTTCTGTCACCACGTAGAGGCGTGTAAAATCGAAGCTGTCGATTCCGCGGTATTGAGTGAGTTTTCATTTTGCTTGGAAATGGTGCCGCTTACGTGACTCGAACACGTGACCCCGTCATTACGAATGACGTGCTCTACCAACTGAGCTAAAGCGGCCCGAACATGACCCGTCTGTTGCGGATCAGCTTCATGGCGGGCTGATACAGGCAATGCTGACGGATTTCAAGCCTTGAATACGCGGCTTTTGAAATTTCCGCAAAAAGCTTTGCCTGCTTATTGTTTGCGGGCGGCGTCAGGCCGTTGTGCAGATGCGGTTTTTCGCAGCCTTATATTCCCGCGCCAGCCGATCGACGAGGTCTGCCACCGGCTCCACGGCCTTGACCGCGCCAATACCCTGGCCGGCGCCCCAGATGTCCTTCCAGGCCTTTGCCCCGCCGGTTGCCGTTTCGAAGTCCATCTTGGAGGGGTCCGCTTCGGGCAGGTCGTCGGGATCCATGCCGGAGGCGACGACGGAGCTTTTCAGGTAGTTGCCATGAACGCCGGTGAAATAATTCGAATAGACGATGTCTTTCGCCTGGGCGTCCACGATCGCCTGTTTGTAGCCGTCGGAAGCGCGCGCCTCCTGCGTGGCAATGAAGGGCGAGCCGATATAGGCCATGTCCGCGCCCATGGCCTGTGCCGCGAGGATGGAGCCGCCATTGGCGATGGCGCCGGCCAGCAATAGCGGGCCATCAAACCATTCGCGGATTTCCTGAACAAGCGCGAAGGGTGACAACGTGCCGGCATGTCCGCCGGCGCCGGTTGCCACCGCAATCAGCCCGTCCGCGCCCTTGCGGATGGCGGAGCGGGCGTGACGATCATTGATCACATCGTGCAGCACGATGCCGCCATAGGAGTGCACCGCCGCGTTGACCTCCGGTACGGCGCCGAGCGAGGAAATCACCACCGGCACCTTATATTTGACGCAGAGGCCGAGATCATGTTCCAGTCGGCGATTGGACATGTGCACGATCTGGTTGACCGCAAAGGGGGCAGCCGGACGATCCGGGTTCGCGCTGTTATGAGCGGCAAGCTCTTCGGTAATCATCGCCAGCCATTCGTCCAGCTGGCTTTCGGGCCGCGCGTTCAGCGCCGGGAAAGCGCCGATGACACCCGCCTTGCATTGTGCCAGCGTCAATTGCGGATGCGAAATAATGAATAGCGGTGATGCTATGACCGGAAGACGCAGATTGTCTTTCAGCACGGACGGCAGCATGTTTCCTCCCATGAATTACGTTTACGCGCACGTAAGTTAATATCGTGTTCGGCGACGGATTGAAAGCAAAAACCGCGCCGTATCGGCGTCACAAATCTGCGTTCGCAGCGCCACAATGAATCGATTTTCCCCAAGCCAATCCGGTCTTTATAACAAACGATGCTTGCGGAGGCGCGGCATAGCCGTTACCGAATCGTAAACCAATGGCGCAGCGCCGCATATTTTTGCACAGCGCAACAGAACAAGGATCGGTCGTGAGCGGACTGGAAACGGCAATCAGAAATGCTCTGGAAAAATCGGACAGATCGAACGCCGAAGTTCGTGCACGGATTTACCAATCATCCCGCCAGGCGCTGGAAGCTGGCCTGCGCAAGCAGGGCATAGACGAACCACAGGTCGTCGCCCAGCAACGCCAGCGGCTTGAAAGCCTCATTCATGTCATTGAAAATGAAGAGCGTAACCGGCTTCTGGACAGGGTGGAACAGCAATTGCGGCCACCACTGCCGGAGAGTGTCGCCCATGATGAACCCTCGGTCGATCCCGTTTCGCAGCCACAGCACCACGGCGATATGGCCGTCGAGCCGGAACTGCGTGGCGAAACGCGTGACGCGCGGCCGGGCGTCGCTGCTGCTGAAGAGCCGCTAAGTGCCGGTCGGCGCAATGCAAAGCCATCCAGGAGAGGCTCCAGCGCGGGCGATGCCTCGCTTGCTTTCCGCCCGGAAGGCGCTGTTGGCCGCCGCAGGCGCCGCGGACTTTTTGCAAGGCTTTTCATATATGTGACGCTTCTCGCCTTCATCGGTTTCGGCGCCTGGTGGGTCTATTCGTCCGGCCTGCTGCTGTCGCCCGCGCAGCGCGATACCAGCGTGCCCAATCCGCCAGCCCAGGTCCAGGCTGAGGATTTCAACGGCGCAGAACCGGCGCCGAGCCTCTCCGCCGGCCGTGGTTTCTCCGATGACTGGGTGGAACTCTTTAATGCCGAGCGCGGCAGCGCCGGAGTTTCGGCAGGCCCGCGCGCCACGGTCGAAAACATCGCCACACCTGCCGGCAAGGCGATAAAGGTGACGTCGAGAAGTGTTTCGCAGGATGGTGCTGTTAGCGTCGAGGTTCCGGTGGAAGTCATGCGTGACATGGCGGGCAAGTCCTCGACCATATCGATCACGCTGCAATCATCCAGCGACCGGCAGACACAGGTTTCTGTCGTCTGCGATTTCGCCACGCTTGGAGATTGCTCACGTCACCGCTTTACGGCCACGGCTGAAAGGGCGGATATGCTGCTGAACGCGACATTCGAGCGCTCGCTCGCTCCTAACGCGCCCGGCAAAATCTTCATCAACAGCGACATTGACGGCAACAGCCGCCCGGTCAATCTTTACTCCGTGCGCATTCTGCCCGGCCAGTAAGACTGACAGGAAGAATGGCAAGCGCCGCCGTGAGGAGGCGCTTGCCTTCGTCTCCCCGTCCTATTTAAGAAACTCCGGACCCGACCCCAGTATCTTGTCGTCGATCTCCCCGATCACCTTCTTGTCCTTGCCGTCATAGTCGAGTGCATTGAGAATATGGCGGATCAGGTTCACACGGGCGCGGCGCTTGTCGTTGGCGCGCACCACCGTCCAGGGGGCATCGTCGGTGTGGGTCTTTTCCAGCATCTCGTCGCGCTTTTGCGTGTAATCGTCCCATTTCGTCAGCGCCGCTATGTCCATATCCGAAAGCTTCCAGCATTTCAGTGGGCTGTGGCGGCGATCATGGAAGCGTTCGATCTGCGTCTCGCGGCCGATGTCGAGCCAGAACTTGAAAAGATGAATGTCCTCATGCACCAGCATCTTTTCCAGCCGCGGCGTTTCCTTGAGAAAGCGCTTGTGTTCTTCCGTGGTGCAGAATCCCATGACCGGCTCGACACCGGCGCGGTTATACCAGGAACGGTCGAAGAGAACGAATTCGCCGGCAGTCGGAAAATGTGAGATATAGCGCTGGAAATACCATTGGCCGCGTTCTGTTTCCGTCGGTTTGGTCAGCGCCACCACGCGGGCATAACGGGGGTTGAGATAGGCCCGGGCCGCAAAGATCGCGCCGCCCTTGCCCGCCGCATCGCGGCCTTCGAAGACCGCCATCACCCGTTTGCCGGTGGCCTGCAGCCAGAACTGCACCTTCACCAGCTCCACCTGCAGCGCCTCCAGCGCGGCGTCGTAATCTTCCCGTTTCATCTTCTTGTCGTAGGGAAAGTCGCCTGCGGAGAGTTTTTTGTCCTCCACCCAGTCGGGAAGAACCGGATCGTCGATGTCGAAGCTGCGCGGCTTGCCGCCAATGGTAAGCTCCACCGCTCGCTTCTTCGTGTCTTCGGCCATATTTGTTCTCCGGCTATTGTTGTGTAAAGGCAACTCACCGCCAATGAGTTCATATCCACCGGCAGAATTCAAGTGAAAGAGGAGTGGCTGCGCATGGTGCGGCGCCGGGGACGATTGCGGCACAGATTTTGCGCATATACGTTGCGAAAAATGCGCGGTGATGAATCTCTGTCATGAAGCTGGCCTATGAGAATTCGATGCGCCGTCAGGTGAAAGTGGAAAGCAGGCTGAAATGGCAGTCATGGAAGGCGATCGTGGATTAAGGCTTTTGGGACGAAAGCTTGGCCGAAACTGGTTGCCCGTTCTCGTCGTCAGCATGCTGGCCATCGTGGCCGTTTCGGAACTGCACACGCCCTATATGCCGGCCGTTCTTTGGTTCTGTGCCATCATCGCCATTCTTGCGGTTCGGGAACGGCCAGTGGCGCCCAAAACCGATGAAACTGCGGTTGCGGAAACGGATGAACCCGAGGTGCCCGCCGAAAGTGTCATTTCCGGTGTCAGGGCCGGCCTTGCAGTGCTGGATACGCCGGTCTTCATCCTCGACAAGAATGCCAGCGTGCTGTTTCAGAACGGTGCGGCCGAACGTGCTTTCGGCCAGCTTCCACCCGGCGCGCATATTTCCGCCCGCCTGCGATCTCCCGGTCTGCTGGATGTCATCCGCGAAACCATCACCACCGGCCAGCCCAATCAGGTCGAGCATTCGGAGCGTTTTCCATCCGAACGGGTCTTCATCGTTCGCATCGCCCGTGCGGATGCGGGGGAGGTGGCCGGCCCGCCATTTTACATATTGTCGTTCCGTGATGTGTCGGAGCTTCGCCGCATCGACCGGATGCGCAGCGACTTCGTCGCCAATGCCAGCCATGAATTGCGCACGCCGCTTGCCTCGCTGCGCGGCTTCATCGAAACCATGCAGGGTCCGGCTCGCAACGATCCGAAGGCACAGGAACGTTTCCTCGCCATCATGCTGGATCAGGCAACCCGCATGAGCAGGCTGGTGGATGATCTGATGTCGCTTTCACGGCTGGAGCTGCGGGCGAATATTGCGCCTGACCAGAAGGTCGACCTCGTCCCCGTCATCGGACATGTGCGGGACGCGCTGTTGCCGCTCGCCAATGAGCTGGATGTCGAGATCACCCTGCATCTGCCCGACCGGCCGGCAGAAGTGCAGGGCGACCGCGACGAACTGGTGCAGGTGTTTCAAAATCTCGTTGAAAATGCTTGCAAATATGGACAGGAAGGCAAGGTCGTGGATGTCTGGCTGCGCGCCGAACCCGGCAAGCCGGTGGAAGTGAGCGTCATCGACAAGGGGCCGGGCATTCCCGCTGAACATGTGCCGCGTCTGACGGAGCGGTTTTATCGCGTCAGTGTCGCCGACAGCCGTTCCAAAAAAGGAACGGGTCTGGGGCTTGCCATTGTCAAGCACATCCTCACCCGCCACCGTGCCCGCCTCATCATCAAATCGGAATTGGGCAACGGTACGGACTTCACGGTCAGATTCTGACATAAAATATCTATCTGCTTTTACTGTCGTAAAATTTTATAAATTAAATCAATAATTTAGGTTGTCACAAATCTTTCACTGAAGTGACATAAAAGGATGTGGCTACGGTGGTTAAGAAAAGGTCGCCGAGCGCATGCTTTGAGCGAGTGCCGCTATCGGCCGCGTCCACAAACAAGCCCACGACGGGAGAGACAAATGAACATCCTTAAATTTTCCGCAGCAGCTCTGGTGGCTTCTGTCGCCTTCGCTGGCGCCGCCGCTGCTCGCGACCAGATCCAGGTTGCCGGTTCTTCCACGGTTCTGCCCTATGCCAAGATCGTTGCTGAAACCTTCGCCGAAACCTTCCCGAACTTCAAGGCTCCGGTTGTTGAGTCCGGCGGCACGGGCGGTGGTCTGAAGGCGTTCTGCTCCGGCGTTGGTGAAGGCACCATCGACATCGCCAACGCTTCGCGCGCAATCAAGAGCGACGAACTGGCCGCCTGTAAGGCTGCCGGCGTTGCCGACGTTCAGGAAGTGAAGATCGGTTACGACGGTATCGTCTTCGCAATGGACGCTTCCAACAAGGACATCAAGCTCGAGCCGAAGGATCTTTACCTCGCTCTCGCCGCTGAAATCGTCAAGGACGGCAAGCTCGTTGCCAACCCCAACAAGAAGTGGTCGGAAGTCAACAAGGAACTGCCTGATGTAGCGATTGCCGCTTACATCCCGGGTTCCAAGCACGGCACCCGCGAAGTCTTCGAAGAGAAGATCATGGCTGACGGCTGCAAGGAAGCCGGCGCTACCGACGCCATCAAGAAGATCGTCACCGATGCCAAGCAGGCAGCTGCAAAGTGCATCGCTGTCCGTAAGGATGGCGCCGCGGTCGACATCGACGGCGACTACACCGAAACGCTGGCCCGCATCGACGCCAACAAGACCGGCCTCGGCGTCTTCGGCCTCGCTTTCTATGAAAACAATGCTGACCGTCTGAAGGTTGCCACTGTTTCTGGCGTTGTTCCGTCCACCGAAACCGTTGCCAGCGGCAAGTACCCGGTTTCCCGTCCGCTGTTCTTCTACGTGAAGAAGGCTCACCTGGGCGTTATCCCGGGCCTCAAGGAATATGTCGAGTTCTTCGTTTCTGACGACATGATCGGCCCTGATTCCCCGCTCGCCAACTACGGCCTGGTTGCCGCTCCGGACAAGGAGCGCGAAGAAATCCGCGCCAAGTTCGCAGCCGGCGCTTCCATGTAATAAAGGCGAGGGGCGCGGCTCTTGCCGCGCCCCTTGTTCCGCCCGGTGCCTCTCCGCTTCGGGGATTGTCTCCGGTTGACAGTTCCGATCCATCGCCATCCACATAATTGTTTATGGATTACAGATGGATAGGTTGTATCAACCTTGACGCTTGCCAGACTTTGATACAGTCAAAAGGCAGGCATCTCTGGCTGGTCCAGCAGTCTCGTTTTGATGACTTTTTGATTTGCCCGATATCGCACCGTGCTCTTGAGGCACGCCGAGGGAATTCTAATGAACACATCGATCCTTTTGCTGATACTGGCGCTGATCGGCATCGGCAGTTATCTGCTCGGCAGCCGCCGCGCCATTGCTCTGTCTGGCGGGCGCCCCGCCAGCATGCATTCCCGTGCCGGTTATCACGGCTCCTACGCGGTCGTCTGGGCGGTGTTGCCCGCGGCGTTCATTCTCTGTGTCTGGCTCGTTATCAGCCCGCTGGTCGTCACTTCTGCCGTGCGCGGCAATTTTCCCGAAGATGTGCGCGCCCAGTCCGAGGCGCAGCAAAGCCTGACATATGGCATGGTGAGCTCCATCGCCCGTGGTCTTCAGCGCCTGACGGCGGAAGAAACTGCGCAGGCAGACGCGGATACAGCCGCGGTAAGGCCGCTTCTGGCATCGAAAGGCGTCGCGATCGCCGGCGATCCTGAGCGTTATATGGTCGATGCTGCCCAGACGCTGAACACGATGACCACTACAAGCCGCATCGCGATGATCGTCATCGTGCTGGCGGCCGCGTTCGCCGGCGCCGCTTATGCGCTGCGTTCGATCGCTCCGCGCTTTCGGGCCCGCAACAAGGTTGAAAGGGTCATTCTCGCATCCTTGCTTGTTGCCTCGTCCATCGCGATCTTGACGACCATCGGCATCGTCCTGTCGATGCTGACGGAAGCCATCCAGTTCTTCACCATGGTTCCGGCACACCAGTTCTTTTTCGGAACCGTGTGGGATCCGCGTTTTGCCGCCGCTGGGGCAACGGACTCCTCCGGCCAGTTCGGCCTCATCCCGCTGCTTGCCGGCACGCTCTATATCGGCTTCGTCGCCATGCTGGTCGCGGTCCCGGTCGGTCTGTTTTCGGCGATTTACATGTCGGAATACGCTTCGCCGCGCCTGCGTTCAGTGGCAAAGCCGCTGCTCGAGGTGCTCGCCGGTATTCCCACGATCGTCTACGGCTTCTTCGCGCTGACGACGGTGGGTCCTTTCCTGCGAGACATTTCCACGCAGATCAGCGGTCTCACAACCGGCAACTATGCCAATTTCATCCAGGCGCAGAGCGTCATTACCGCCGGCTTTGTGATGGGCATCATGCTCATTCCCTATGTCTCGTCACTTTCGGACGATATCATCACCGCTGTGCCGCGTTCGTTGCGCGACGGTTCTCTCGGTCTTGGTGCCACGCGCTCTGAAACCATCAAGAAGGTCATCGTTCCTGCCGCTCTTCCCGGCATCGTCGGCGCCGTGCTGATGACGGCGTCGCGTGCGATCGGCGAAACGATGATTGTGGTTCTCGCCGCCGGTGTTGCGGCCCGCCTGCAGATCAACCCGTTCGAACCGATGACCACGGTGACGGTCAAGATCGTCAGCCAGCTGACCGGCGACCTTGAATTCACCTCGCCGCAGACGCTTGTCGCCTTCGCGCTGGGCATCACGCTTTTCGCCATCACGCTTTGCCTGAATATCTACGCGCTTTACATCGTGCGCAAATACCGGGAGCAATATGAATGACCGACATCGTTTCTCCCACAGCCGGTGCTGCCGCCGGAAATAGCGCCACGCGCCGTGATATCGGCATCAAGCGCCGCTATGCCGCCGAACGCCGCTTCCGCGCCTATGGAATGGCAGCGATTTCCTTCGGCCTCATCTTCCTCTTCCTGCTGCTCTGGTCGGTCGTATCCAAGGGGTACACCGCCTTCCAGCAGACGATGATCACGGTTCCGGTCGAGTTTTCCGAACTGATCATCGATCCGAAGAATGAGCGGGCCGCAAACCCCGCAAAGCTGATGACGGCCAATTATCCCGTTCTCGCCCGAGATGCGGTTGCCAAGGTTCTGGGCGTCGCGCCGACGGACCGCGCCGGTCTGCGCGCTGTCAACGTCATGATCTCCGACAGCGTCCGCACCCAGCTGCGCGACATCGTCGTCGCCGATCCTGCCGTCATCGGCACCACACGCAACGTCACGCTTCTCGCATCGGGCGATGTGGATAGCGCCTTCAAGGGCCAGGTCGATCTGACGGTGGATGAAGCCAACCGCCGTATCTCGAACCAGCAGCTCGGCTGGATGAATCAGCTCGCCGAAGGCGGCCAGCTTGGCAAACATTTCAACACCGGCATCTTCGTCAACGGCAATTCGAGCCGTCCGGAAGCGGCAGGTGTCGGTGTGGCGCTGATCGGTTCCTTCTATATGATGATGATCGTGCTGGTTCTGTCGCTGCCGATCGGTGTCGCAGCCTCCATCTATCTCGAGGAATTTGCTCCGAAGAACCGTTTGACGGATCTTATCGAGGTGAACATCAACAATCTCGCGGCTGTTCCCTCCATCGTTTACGGTCTGCTTGGCCTTTCCGTCTTCATCAACTTCATGGGCTTTCCGCGCTCGGCCTCTCTGGTCGGCGGCCTCGTCCTGACACTGATGACACTGCCGACGATCATCATTGCCACACGCGCCGCATTGAAGGCCGTGCCGCCGTCGATCCGTGCCGCAGCACTTGGTCTCGGCGCCTCGAAGATGCAGACGATCTTCCATCACGTTCTGCCGCTCGCCATGCCCGGCATTCTCACCGGCACCATCATCGGCCTTGCCCATGCGCTGGGTGAAACGGCGCCGCTGCTCTTGATCGGCATGGTGGCATTCGTTGCAAATTATCCGACAACGCCGATGGATCCGTCCACGGCTCTGCCGGTGCAGATTTACATGTGGGCGAACGAAGCGGAACGTGCCTTTGTCGAAAGGACATCCGGCGCTATCATCATCCTGCTTTTGTTCCTCATCGTCATGAATGTTGGCGCAATCCTGTTGCGTCGCCGCTTCGAACGGCGCTGGTAGAGGGAGATTGAGCAATGAACATGTTGTCGGAAGCAGCAGTTGAAAAGGCGCTGGACAAGAAAATGAATGAAGTTTCGTACAAGATGATCGGCAAGGACGTTTCGGTTTTTTACGGCGAAAAGCGTGCGCTTTACGACGTGAACCTCAATGTCCGCGAAAACACGGTCACTGCGCTCATCGGTCCGTCCGGTTGCGGTAAATCCACATTCCTGCGTACCTTGAATCGCATGAACGATACGATCGATGGCTGCCGGGTTACCGGCAAGATCACCCTCGACAGCGACGATATCTACGATCAGGCGATCGACGTCGTGGAATTGCGCGCCCGCGTCGGCATGGTGTTCCAGAAGCCGAACCCCTTCCCGAAGACGATTTACGAGAACATCTCCTACGGTCCGCGCATCCACGGTCTTGCCCGTAACAAGGCGGATATGGACCAGATCGTTGAACAGAGCCTGCAGAAGGCCGGCCTGTGGAACGAGGTCAAGGATCGCCTGCAGGAATCCGGCACCGGCCTTTCCGGTGGTCAGCAACAGCGTCTGTGCATTGCTCGCGCGGTTGCCGTCAGCCCGGAAGTGATCCTGATGGATGAACCCTGCTCGGCGCTCGATCCGATCGCAACCGCCAAGGTCGAGGAACTGATCCACGAACTGCGCGCCAACTTTACGATCGTCATCGTCACGCACTCCATGCAGCAGGCAGCGCGTGTTTCCCAGCGTACGGCCATGTTCCATCTTGGTCATCTTGTCGAAGAAAACGAAACGGACAAGATGTTCACCAATCCGGACGACCAGCGTACGCAGGATTACATCATGGGCCGCTTCGGCTGATTTCCGGCCGGCGCTTTATCGAAACCGAACAAGACTGGTGCCTTTGCCGTGCCCCGTTGGCGTGCACGTGCATGAAGGCCAAGCCGGAGGATTAGACCATGACACAGACAACGACCCATTCGCATATTCTGTCCGCTTATGACGAGGAATTGAAGTTCCTGACGCGCCGCATCGCCGAAATGGGCGGTCTGGCCGAGCAGATGTGCGCCGACGCCGTGCGCGCATTGGTCAATTCCGACGCTGCGCTTGCGCAGAAGGTCATTTCCGACGACGCGATCCTCGACCATTCCGAGCGCGAGATCGGCGACAAGGCCATCGTCACCATCGCCAGACGGCAGCCTGTCGCGGCCGATCTTCGCGAAATCATCGGCACGCTGCGTATTGCCGGCGATCTCGAGCGCGTTGGCGATCTCGGCAAGAACACTGCCAAGCGCGTTATCGCGGTTGCCGGCACCGGCGTGCCGCGCAAGCTCGCCCGCGGTCTCGAACATCTGTCGGAACTGGCGCTGGTGCAGCTCAAGGAAGTACTCGACGTCTATTCCACGCGTTCTGCCGAGAAAGCCAACGCCATTCGTGAACGGGACGAAGAAATCGACGCCATGTACACGTCGCTCTTCCGTGAGCTTCTGACCTACATGATGGAAGATCCGCGCAACATCACCACCTGCACACATCTTCTGTTCTGCGCCAAGAACATCGAGCGTATCGGCGATCATGCGACGAATATCGCTGAGACAATCTATTACATGGCCACCGGCAGCCAGCCGGAGGGTGAGCGTCCGAAGGACGATAGTTCCAACACACTCGGTTCGGTGACCGAATAACAGACAGGCAGAAGCTTGCGGAGTTAGTATATGGTGCCCAAGATTGCAGTTGTGGAAGACGAGGAAGCGTTGAGCGTCCTGCTTCGTTACAATCTCGAGGCTGAGGGATACGACGTCGACACGATACCCCGTGGCGACGAGGCGGAAATCAGGCTGCAGGAACGTATTCCGGATCTTCTTATCCTGGACTGGATGTTGCCCGGTGTTTCCGGCATCGAACTGTGCCGGCGCTTGAGAATGCGGCCCGAAACCGAACGCCTGCCCATCATCATGCTGACAGCGCGCGGTGAAGAAAGCGAGCGGGTGCGCGGTCTTGCCACCGGCGCCGACGATTATGTCGTCAAGCCGTTCTCGACGCCGGAACTCATGGCCCGCGTCAAGGCCATGCTACGCCGGGCCCGCCCGGAGGTTCTTTCATCGGTGCTGAAATGTGGCGATATCGAACTCGATCGCGAAACCCACCGCGTTCACCGCAAGAGCCGCGAAGTGCGCCTCGGACCGACGGAATTTCGCCTTCTGGAATTCCTGATGACATCTCCGGGCCGGGTGTTCTCCCGCTCGCAATTGCTGGACGGCGTCTGGGGTCACGATATCTACGTGGATGAGCGCACCGTTGACGTTCACGTAGGACGCCTGCGCAAGGCGCTCAATTTTTCGCACATGCAGGATGTCATCCGCACCGTTCGCGGTGCTGGATATTCGATGGAAGCCTGAGCTAAGCCGAACAGCAGCTTCAATCAGCACAACATCCGACCAAAATCAAAAGGCCCGACACCATTCCGGTTTCGGGCCTTTCGGTTTTGAACCTTTCCCAAACACGGCACCTTGACCTTTTGAATGGACAATCGGCGGCCTGTTCGCATGCGGATTGTGGGCTAGAGTATTTCCAGTAAAGCGGTTCTACGTCCGGAAAATGCGTAAAACAAAGAGATAGGGCACGTCCAAAGTTGCCGTTTAAACCGGACGTGCCTGGACCGGGCGGCGTGGAGGAAAGGCCGAACATTCCACCGGCGATTGTTTTCCGGAACCGGCCTGAATTTGTCATAAAAAAACGGGCCCGAAGGCCCGTAGTTTTTGAGTGCTGAATGCGTGCCGCAACACTCAAGCCTTGCGGCGCTCACTGACCGGCTGGTAGGCGAGCTTCGCATGGAACTTGCAATAGGGTGAGGATTCCAGCGCTTCGCAACCGCAGAAGTGGAAATCGTCTTTCAAGGGATCACCGACCGGCCACTTGCAGGTGCGCTCGGTCAGTTCCGTCAGCGTCAAGCGACGGGAAATCGGCGTCACTACATTTCTGGAAGGAACGTAATCGAGAACCTGCGCGGTTTCGATATCGATCTCTTCATGAAGAGCCGTTGCTGCGTTCGAACGGCTCATGGTTCGGGCCGGTGCCGCGCTGACGCGTGCCGTGAAATTTGTCGCGCGCGGGGCAGGGGCCGCGGTGCGCTTGGGCGCGGAGCGTGCAGAAGTCACCGGTCCGCCGGCCTTGACGCGTCCCGGCAGATTGAGGCGGTGGACCTTGCCGATCACGGCATTACGGCTTACACCGCCCAGCTGCGCTGCTATCTGGCTGGCGCTCAGTCCTTCGGCCCACAATTTCTTGAGTTTCTCGACCCGCTCGTCTGTCCAGTTCATGCCGCTTCTCCGCTTGTCGCGTATCTTTCGGCAGAATCCCTCTCCGTCTCGCGGGCGCGCCGCGAGCGTGGTTTCTGCCGGATTTTAGGTGACTAGTTCCGCCGCAATGCAGTCTAGTAATTAGCGATTAACCTAGTGCCAGCCCGACTCCGTGGCAAGAGTCGCGGGAATCATCTGGAATCGATTTTCCGGTTTTCCCCAACTTGCTGGTGCGTTGAGTCTGAAAGGCAACACCTTGGGCCTCTTTCGGTGGCTCCTACTAGTGCTTGAGAAGCCCGGGAAACGCGGACTTTTGTTGACATCGGCAAACGAAGTGACAATAGTGCCCCTGCCGCCGCGAGGCGGCATTTTTGATTTTCAGGCGAGGGATAACCTCGCGAGCCTATTGACAACCTTATGACAGCGCATCCGCGCAAGGAGTGATACAGCCATGGCCGAAGCCGCCGCGCCATTGTTCGATACGTTTGCAAGAGCCCCGCTGCGCTTCGAGCGCGGTGAAGGCGTCTGGCTGTTCACGGAGAGCGGCGAACGATATCTGGATTTTGCAGCCGGTGTGGCGGTTAACTCGCTGGGTCACGCCCATCCGCACCTCGTGGAAGCAATCAAGGCGCAGGCCGAGAAGGTCTGGCACGTCTCGAACCTTTATGAAGTGCCCGGACAGGAAAAGCTCGCCAAGCGGCTGACGGAAGCAACTTTCGCGGACAAGGTGTTCTTCACCAATTCCGGTGCTGAAGCGCTGGAATGCGCCATCAAGACCGCGCGCCGTTATCACTATTCAAAGGGCCACCCGGAAAAATTCCGCATCGTCACCTTCGAGGGCGCGTTCCATGGCCGCACGCTGGCAACGATCGCTGCCGGCGGCCAGCAGAAATATCTCGAGGGTTTCGGTCCCAAGGTCGAAGGTTTCGATCAGGTTCCTTTCGCTGATGTCGATGCCTTGAAGGCTGCCATCACGTCTGAGACGGCCGCGCTTTTGATCGAGCCGATCCAGGGCGAGGGCGGTATTCGCGCGCCGAGCAAGGAATTCCTGCAAATCCTGCGTGGATTGTGCGACGAGCACGGCCTTCTCCTGATTTTTGATGAAGTCCAGACGGGTGTCGGCCGCACGGGTAAGCTGTTTGCCTATGAGCAGACCGGCGTTGCGCCTGATATCATGGCGGTTGCCAAGGGTATCGGCGGCGGTTTCCCGCTTGGCGCATGCCTTGCAACAGCGGATGCCGCCTCCGGCATGACGGCCGGTGTGCATGGCACCACCTATGGCGGCAACCCCCTGGCAATGGCGGTCGGCAATGCGGTGCTGGATGTCGTTCTGGCCGACGGTTTTCTGGAAAAGGTTCGTGATGTCGCGCTGGTGTTCCGCCAGGGGCTGGCATCGCTGAAGGACCGCTATCCTGATGTAATCGAGGAAATTCGTGGCGAAGGCCTGTTGATGGGCATCAAGGCGAAGGTTCCTTCGGGCGATCTGCTGCAGGCCATGCGCGCGGAGCACCTGCTCGGCGTTCCGGCAGGTGACAACGTCATCCGTCTCCTGCCGCCGCTCGTCACCACGGCGGAAGAAGCCCGTGAAGGGCTGGCGCGAGTGGAAGCGGCTGCCGCCTCCCTGACAGCGAAACAGGCGAAAATCGCCTGAAACCAATCAAGGGCGGGCCTCTTCCCGGAGGCTCGCGAGCATGGGACAGTTTGAAATGGCTTCACCAAAACATTTTCTAGACCTTTCGGCCGTTGGGTCGGAGGATTTGCGGACGATTCTTGATGATGCGCGGGCGCGCAAGATTGCCACCAAGGCCGGCACCGCGGAAAAGCCGCTTGCCGGCAAGATGCTGGCGATGATCTTTGAAAAGCCGTCCACCCGAACCCGCGTTTCCTTCGATGTCGGCATGCGTCAACTCGGCGGTGAGACCCTGTTCCTGTCGGGTACGGAAATGCAGCTCGGTCGTGCGGAAACGATCGGTGATACGGCCAAGGTTCTGTCGCGTTATGTTGACGCCATCATGATCCGCACCACGGATCATTCGCGCCTGCTTGAGCTTGCCGAACATGCAACCGTGCCTGTTATCAACGGCCTGACGGACGACACCCATCCCTGCCAGATCATGGCGGATATATTGACGTTCGAGGAACACCGCGGTCCGGTGAAAGGCAAGACCATTGCCTGGACGGGTGACGGTAATAACGTGTTGCACTCTTTCGTTGAGGGCTCGGCCCGCTTTGGTTATCGCATGAATATGGCGGTGCCCATGGGCTCTGAACCGCATGACAAGTTCCTGAACTGGGCGCGCAATAATGGCGGCGAGATCGCGCTATATCATGATGCCGACAAGGCGGTTGCCGGGGCAGATTGTATCGTTACCGACACCTGGGTATCGATGAACCAGGAACACAAGGCGCGCGGCCACAACATCTTCCAGCCCTATCAGGTGAATGAAGCACTGATGGCCAAGGCCGATAAGGACGCACTGTTCATGCACTGCCTGCCGGCGCATCGCGGCGAGGAAGTAACGGACGGCGTTATCGACGGGCCGCAATCGGTGGTCTTCGATGAGGCGGAAAACCGGCTCCACGCACAGAAGTCCGTCATTGCCTGGTGCATGGGCGTCATCTGACGAACATCGTCGGTTCCGACTGATGCCTGCCAGGTGCTTGAACTTGGCCGCATACATTACCATCTGTGGGACTTCGAAGAGGCTCGTCGGTTTTTTGCTGGCGGGCCATCATCAAGATTTGCACGATTTTCCCCGGAGGCGGTTTCGCTTCCCGGATCTCTGTGCGACAAGCGGAAAAAGCACATTCAAAAAGCCGGACTTTTGGACGGTAGCGGCGCAACGGCTGCGCCAGGGAGTTATGATATGGCAGATGTAACGGTTGAACTGGACGATCTCGTTCTTGCTGGCGACGACAAGGTCGTGCCCTTTCAGGTCGAAGGTCTGGATGTGCGCGGTCGCGCCGTACAGGTTGGGCCGCTGCTGAACGCCATCCTCGAACGGCACGACTATCCCACGGTTGTTGCCCGCCTGCTGGCGGAAGCGACGGTTCTGACGGCGCTGATCGGCACATCCCTGAAGTTCTCCGGCAAGCTTACGGTGCAGACCAAGGGTGACGGCCCGGTGGACCTTCTGGTCGCGGATTTCACCGCACCCGAGAGCATGCGCGCCTATGCCCGTTTTGACGAAGAACGACTGGCCGAGGCAATCGCAGCCGGCGCCACCTCGCCAGAACAGTTGCTGGGCACCGGTATTCTCGCTTTTACGATCGATCAGGGTATGGGTATGCAGCCCTATCAGGGCATCGTTCCGCTGGATGGCTCGTCGCTGGAAGAAATCGCCGGGGTTTATTTCCGCCAGTCGGAACAGCTTCCCACCCGCGTGCGCCTCGGCGTTGCCGAGTTCTTCGACCGTGACGGCGAAGGCAAGCCACGCCATGGCTGGCGTGCCGGCGGCGTGATCGCCCAGTTCCTGCCGCAGGCGCCGGAGCGTCTGCGCATGCGCGATCTCCACGGTGGTGATGGCGATGAAGGCGGTTACGAAACGGTGGAAGACGATGCCTGGACCGAGGCTGTAACGCTGCTGAATACGGTCGATACCGATGAATTGACCGACCCGCAGGTGCCGGTCGAACGTCTTCTGTATCGGCTTTTCCACGAGAGTGGTGTGCGCATTTATGATCCGCAGGCCATTTTCGATCGTTGCAGCTGTTCGCGTGACAAGATCAAGGGCGTTCTGTCCGGTTTCACCGCTGAAGAGATCAAGGCGAGTGAGGAAGACGGCGCGATTGCGGTGACGTGCGAATTCTGCTCCACCACCTATCGCTACGACATCAGCGAGTTTGAAAACGTCTGAGTAGAAAGCCGCGCTTTTAAAAGGCGCGGCTTCTCAACTGCCTTGTGAACCTCAGTTCAGCACCCGCAAAAGCCCGGGTGAATCCAGCGAGAAGGCGGGTATGGTGACATTGAACACCTCGCCCTTTTCGGTTTCCATTTCATAATGGCCGAACATCAGGCCTGAAGGTGTGTCCAGCGGGCAGCCGGAAGAGTACTCATAGCTGTCTCCGGGGTTCAGGTGCGGTTGCTCACCAACGACGCCTGGCCCGTAAACCTCATCCACCTGGCCGTTCTGATCGGTGATATGCCAATACCGGTTGACGAGTGTCACCGTCATATCAGAGTTGTTCGAGATCACGACTTTATAACCCCAGACGTAACGGTCGTCATCCGGGTCGGATTGTTCTTCGAGATAATACGGATCGACCGTTACCTCGATATCCCTTGTCAGAGCACGATACATACGCGCCACACCTCGATATTATGCCTGTTGCCATCATCCTACACTATAGGCTCTGGCTATCGTCAAGAAAATGAACGGCTTGACGGGCGGGCGCCACCTGTTGTCGCGCCGTTTTCCACCGTTAGGGATAACGATAAAGGTAAATATTGGTTGCCCGCCACAGGATTTTGCCCCTTGCGGAGCCGGCTGCGGCGCCACGGCCCAACGCAGGGTAGGGCCATGGCGCTTATGGATTGAATTCTCAGGCGGAAACGGCTGCCAGCCCCTTCGCCAGATCTTCCAGCAGGTCGTCCGTATCCTCGATACCGCAGGAAAGACGCAGAGTTCCGCCGGAAATGCCGAGTTCGGCGCGCGCCTCATCGGAAAGGTTCTTATGCGTCGTGGTTCCGGGGTGGGTGATAAGGCTCTTGGCATCGCCCAGATTGTTGGAAATCTTCACGATCTCCAGCGCGTTCTGCAACGCGAAAGCTGCGTCCTTGCCGCCCTTCAGTTCGAAAGCCACCAGCGTCGAACCGCCTGACATCTGCCGCGCGATAATATCGGCCTGCGGGTGATCGGCGCGACCGGGATAGATGACCTTGGCGACCTTGCCGCTATCGGCGAGGAAATCGGCGATCTTGCCGGCATTTTCCGTCTGCTGCTTGACGCGCAGCGGCAGGGTCTCGATGCCCTTCAGCAGCGTCCACGCATTGAACGGCGACATGGCCGGACCGGTGTGGCGGAAATAATCCTGCAGCTCTTCCTCGATCCATTTCTTGTCGGAAAGGATCACGCCGCCGAGGCAACGGCCCTGGCCATCAATATGTTTGGTCGCCGAATAAACTACGATATGGGCGCCGAGTTCGAGCGGCTTCTGGAAGAGTGGCGTCGCAAATACATTGTCGACCACGACCTTCGCGCCGATCTGGTTGGCAAGCTTTGCCACGCCGGCAATATCCACCACTTCGAGTGTCGGATTGGTCGGGCTTTCAAGGAAGAACAGCTTGGTATTCGGCTGGATCGCCTTTTCCCAGTTACCGAGATCGCGTCCGTCGATCAGCGTGCATTCGATGCCGTATTTCGGAGCAAGCGTCTCAACCACCCAGCGGCAGGAGCCGAAAAGGGCGCGGGCAGCAACGATATGGTCGCCTGCACGCAGCTGGCACATGATGGCGGCGGTGACGGCCGCCATGCCGGAGGCAAGCGCCCGGGCGTCTTCGGCACCTTCCAGCAGGCACATGCGCTTTTCGAACATGTCATTGGTCGGGCTTGCATAACGGGCGTAGATGAATCCATCCGTTTCGCCCTTGAAGCGCGCTTCGGCGGCTTCGGAGTTTTCGTAGACGAAACCCTGGGTCAGATAGATCGCTTCAGACGTCTCACCATAGGGGGAGCGTAGCGTGCCGCCGTGAACGAGCTGGGTTGCCGGGCGCCATTTATTGCTCATGTGATCACCTTCAAAACAAAAAAACCGGTCGCAAAAGCAGACCGGTTCCAAGCACCCGGTCTTTTTAGCCACTTGTTTAACGTGGCTGCAAGCCGACCGGCCAAATCACCACGGGATAAGCTTGCCATACTGCCGTTATCGGCTTGCGTCAATGCTTTCCTTTTGGTTTTGTCGCCGTAAAAAGGAATGATGACCATGACGAGAACCACGGGCATTTTGGCGGATGGCGCTATCCGGGCGCTATTTGCAGGCGGCAAGCTGAAGAGCGAGGCCGAGCTCGATGCTGACCAGGTGCAGCCCGCCAGCCTCGATTTGCGGCTGGGCTCAAAAGCCTATCGCGTTCGTGCCAGCTTCATGCCCGGCCCCGGAACCCGCGTCATCGACAAGCTCAATCGCTTCAGCCTGCACGAGGTTGACCTCTCTGAGGGCGCCGTGCTGGAAACCGGTTGCGTTTATATCGTTCCGCTGATGGAAAGCTTGGAACTGCCGGCGGAGATGTCGGCTTCGGCCAATCCCAAAAGCTCGACCGGTCGCCTTGATATTTTCACCCGCGTGATGACCGACAACGCGCAGGAATTCGACAAGATCCCGGCGGGATATACCGGCCCGCTTTATCTGGAAATCAGCCCGCGCACCTTCCCGGTGGTGGTTCGCCGCGGCTCGCGCCTGTCGCAGATCCGCTTCCGCATCGGCCATTCGCTGCTCAACGAAAGCGAGCTTTTGAAGCTGCACGAAACGGAAACGCTGGTTGCCAGCGAAACCCCCAACGTGACGGGCGGCGGCATCGCGCTTTCGATCGACCTCAAAGGTTTCGGCGATAATGGCCTGATCGGTTATCGCGGCAAACACCACACGGCTGTGGTGGATGTCGACAAGAAGGCCCAGCACGACGTTCTCGATTTCTGGGAGCCCCTTCATGCGCGCGGCCGCGCCGAGCTGATCCTTGATCCCGATGAGTTCTATATTCTCGTCTCACGCGAAGCCGTGCACGTACCGCCGCTTTACGCCGCCGAAATGACGCCTTTCGACCCGCTGGTGGGCGAATTCCGGGTCCACTATGCCGGCTTCTTCGACCCAGGCTTCGGCCATGCGCAGGCCGGCGGAACCGGCAGCCGCGCGGTGCTGGAAGTGCGCAGCCACGAGGTGCCCTTCATCCTTGAACACGGCCAGATCGTTGGCCGCTTGGTATATGAACACATGCTGCAGAAACCGGAAGGCCTCTACGGCACGGGTCTTGGATCCAATTATCAGGCTCAGGGCCTGAAACTCTCCAAGCATTTCCGCGTGGAATAATGAACCCGTCGGGCGCTTGACACCCGCTGCGAACTGTCCGATGTCTTGTTTCACGGTGCGGGTGTAGCTCAATGGTAGAGCAGCAGCTTCCCAAGCTGAATACGAGGGTTCGATTCCCTTCACCCGCTCCAGCGACCTTTCCAACAAGACCGATGACGTCCATGAAACGCTGAATTTTCAGCGTTTTTGCCTCACACGCGCGTAAGGTCGTGCAACGGTATGCAGTGACATCCAGTAATTTTGTTGGTAAAAATCACGGTAAAAGCTCGGACCAGAAACAAAACTATTGCACGCATCAAAAGCCCTACCCCTTCATGCCGGAGTTGTTACTCTAGTATCGCAGACACGGGCAACGCCATTCGCGTCTGGAAAATCAGTTAGCCGGACGCTTACAGCGCTCGAGCCTGTAAAAGAGAAAACTACTCAAATGAAATCCACGAAACGCCTTGAACCAACGAGCCACCATGCGCACAAGGGTCCCCCTGGCGCGCTACCGCCTTGCCATCAATCTTCGCGATGGCAGAACCGCCTGTAATTCGATCCGATGTCGTCGGCACGCCAGTACAAAGTAAACTGTCTCCTACTGTGGCAATCGGCACGCCCTCGACTGTAACGAAACTTTGCTGTGTCGAGGCAACCGGTCCGCCGACATGCGGCTTGGGCCCTGGATCAATCATGGGGCAGACGTGCATATGGCCTTTAAGAGTAACGGCGCGACCAACCATTGTGAAACCTCACTTTTGCGGAAATATTGATCCTTGCATAAGCCCAAATTGCTGGCTGCCTACACGGATTTAGTATCAAGCTCTCTCAAGGAGGTTCTGTCGCATAAGAACACAATCCCGCTTTTCTGATGAAACTTGCGGATGTACTCTGTGACGCGGCAGTATTTTCTCGATGTGAAAATCGACCTTTTCAAGCAGACGTATCAGTGGCGCAACCTTCGCGTCGATCAGCGTCCAGGCTTTTGTTAGCCTAAGCTCAGAAATCAGCACGCGCATGATCTCTTCCGAGAGCCCTTGACCTGAAAATTCATGCATCAAAGCGCCACCAAGCTCTTCGTCCGGTCCGATATTCACAAACCCGATAGGCTCATCCACTAGTTCCTTCCGCACAACGACGTAAGTGTTCAGACCCTTGTCCCAGCCCTCGTCCCACTCGACGATTATGTGCTTGACCTCAGTTAGTGTGCCGGTAAATGGCACCGGGCTGTAGCGGAAGAGATCCGGATCCGTGAACATAGCATATAATCTGCCAGCGTCGCTCAGGACCGGTCGCCGGAGCACGAGTCTAGCGGTCGTGATTTTATCCGGTGCTTGCTGCGGGGCCGACTGCTCAGACATGTCTTACTACTCCAAAACAGAGTGGACGATAAATCGCTCCATCTCTTCCTCTGGGAGATATGGCTTTTCGCGCAGAATTACAGTTCGGCCCTGAAAGCGCTCATCAGCGCTGCTAAGTGTTTGCACACCTGCGGCTTTGTCTGTGACGCAGAAACCGTCAGTCGAAATGGCGAGCTGGTCAAATGCTGCTTCTGTGCTGGCATACCGACCTGGTCTACTGTTCAGACGTTCCAGCAGCGCCAAAGCCTCAAGCGCGCTCAATGATAATAAGTCGACCCCATCCAGAAACAGAGGCCGCTGTCCGACTGCTGGCATGATCTCGACAAGTCGCTCAGCTTCATACCTCAGAACGAGGCCAGGCTTGCCCCGCGTTTCTGTGACACTATCTGGAGAGGGGCCGCTCTGCGCATATGCCGCTATGAAAGCCTGCTTCTCCTCTTCGCTCATTGCTCCACCAAATTTCTCCAACGTGTCGCGCAAAAGCCCGTCAGAAGCCCGGTCGCTCCCTCGACCCATTATTGCGCCATAAGTTTCGGACCAGGCATCGACCTCCGCTGGAGACATGCCAAATTCGAGCCTACCAAGTCCTTTGCGTGGAAAAATCTTCCAGTCATCCCCTGCGGTCATCATGTTTCCATTCCTATTTCATCAATCCGTTTCGTCTTAGGCACTCGGCATAGGCCGTCGCCTGCGCTATGGCCGCATCGTATTTTGTTGGGTCTCCCTGCAATGTAGCCACCCTGCGGGCATCTAGGACATCAGCCATAAAGGCGGAGTACGTCTGACCGCGTGCAAGAAGTCCCCTCTGGAAGGCATAACTTGGTCCATGGACGCGGCTACCATAAGAAGCCGTAAGGCGATGATCAACCGGATCCATTTGTATCGCTGGCCCAACAGGTCTGGGCAAGGGTGATTTGGAATCCGCAGGCATATGGTGGCTGTCAAGTCCGTCCCCCAGCGTCTCCGGTGTATCAGTCATGCAGCCGTGGGCGCCGCCTCGGTAGGTGCTGCCAGGCACTCCACAGGCGAGGTATGCGCAGGGATTCTGAGCGCAGCGAGCGCAGGTTACGGTTCGGGTTGCAGGCAGTGCCTGATCCTGTGTCTGTGCTTCAGTTTGGGCGTTTGACATCGCGCCGCTGACGCCGTTAACGATGTCGTCGCCATAGACGATTGCTCCCGTGGTAACGACAGCGCCTCCGAGTAGCCACGCCGCAGTACCTGCAGAAATGGTGGCCCCGCCTGCCGCGGCCGTTCCCCCGCCAGCGAGCGCAAGTCCGCCTCCTACTGCCAGTAAAGGAGGCATCAGCCAGCCCTCCTGTGGACGCGAACAACACTTTTCGTCTTACTGAAAAGGACAGCAAAATTCCGGTCAGGATCACTCGGACCAGACCGGATATATGCGCGAACCTCCGGCGCCTGGCCGCTTTTCTCACCAGAAATTAACATCAGGAACGCCCATAATTTTCGAGAGTATTCGAGCTTCAATCCAAGTTCCTCCGCCTCAGCATCCTGCCGTCGCACAAGATCGCGCAATTCCATGTCACTCCTTGCGGCGGTGAAGTCCGGTGCGACCTTTTGCAGATAGGCCACGCGCTTGCCGACGACTGTTTCTCGACGCCGATCCTCAATTTCATCGATATTTCTCGTAGTGAAAGTCAGAGGGCCCCTTGGCGCACGCGCTGTCCCATCCTTGCGGCTGGCCCGCATTATATTGTCGCCCCACTCATCCTCCGGTTGGAAGATGATGGCGTTTGCTGGTCCGAGCAGTCGAAGATACTGACCTTGGCTGAGTGTGGGTATGATCTGAGCCATGACGTTAGGGTCGCTGTGGCGCAGAATGACCCGCTTCATTTGAGCAAGCTGTGCAGTGGGTCGATCCTCGTCGGGGCGTGGATCGGCCTCATAGCTTTTGCCTTGATCTACTTGTGCATCCCTCGGAAAGAGCACCATATTGATTTTGCGCAAGTGATGATAAAGTTTCTCTCCACCGGCTTCACACTCCCAAAACACACAGGCGTGTTTGCCATTGATCAAGTCGATCAGCCTATCCAGTGAAGCTTGATCCACCGGCCTGGCGTTTGCTCCAGAATTTGCACGGCGCCCGCGGTCAAGCCATACCAGTTGCGGCGCGCACCGGTCCTGATCCTGGCCCCCTTTCGGAGACGCACGGTAGAGAGATCGATGAAAGAACTCTCCGTCAGACAGTGTTGTCGGAAGATCGGGAAATTGCGCGCCGTCAAGGACTGCAAACAACGGCCTTTGCGACCGCAGGAGGATTTCTCGGAGTTTAGCTAGATCAGCCATCGTAACTATCCAACGAACGGCGTTGAATTTGCCGTCATGTTTCGCAAGCAAGACGGAGCTTCGCCAGGTCCGCCCTTTTTGAAGTTAATCTGGTTACCTTCGATATCGATCTTCAGGGCAAAGAGCTTGATGCCGCTTTTTGTCAGGGAAATGTATCCGCCGGGTGTCGAAAGGCGAATTTCATCGTCACCGAATATCTCCCAGACCTTCGCCTCGCCGTGGTATTTCTCTTCGGAGACGAGATTGTAGAGCTTGCCGACATTGACGGTGATCTTCTCACCGACACGCGTGTATTGGCCCGTACCGATCTCGACGAATTGCTCTTTGCCGATGGTCAGGTTCTGCTGTTTTCCGACCTGTCGGACTTCCGTCTGGCCAATATTGGTAACCTTGCTGACCCCGACCTGCTCGGCTTTTGCCACACCTACGGATGTGGACTGAAACGCCCCGATGATCGTGTTCATGATGCCGGGCAGCGGAAAGAGCCCCGAGGCATCGGAACCGACGCCCGAGCCGGAGCCGGCAAGCGCCGTGCCTGCATCTGCCCGCGGACTTGGGCCGGAGACCACGCCATCCCGCGACGACATGCCGCCAGCACCGAGAAAGCCAAGCGCCGATGAGGCAAGTGTCGTAGCAAAGGCAGCGACACCCGGGCCACCTCCACCGGCGATCTGTGCTGCCTGACTGAGCAACCCCGCCGTCTGTCCGGAGAGCGCCTGCACGCCCGCCATGGCCATCATCGCCATCGGCCCCGTGCCGCCAACGACGGTGTTCACCGAGCCGCCGATCTCGTGTTTCTGGTTGCCGGAAACCTCCACCGCGCGGTTGCCGCCGACCGAGGCAACCTCGTGCCGGTCAATACGCTTGGTGCGATCGTTGAGAACCCGCGTCGTCTGGTCCTTCTGGGCGTGGAAGAACTGGTTCTCCTTGCCGGCCTCATCCTCGAAGGTGATTTCGTTGAAGCCGTCACCCTTGTGGCTGTTGGAACGCAGTACCATGCGCGTCTTGTTGGCGGGCAGGTCGTAAGGAACGGAATTGGCAGGATTGTTGACCACGCCGATGACCAGCGGCTTGTCCGGATCGCCATCGACAAAGGCGACCATCACTTCCATGCCGATGCGCGGGATGACCTGCGCGCCCCACGTCCCGCCGCCCCATGCCTGGCTGACCCGCACCCAGCACGTATCGGTACCATCCTTCTTCGCCTTGCGGTCCCACGGGAACCACAGCTTGATGCGGCCATATTGATCCGGGTGGATTTCCTCGCCTTCAGGACCGGCGACGATCGCCACCTGCGTACCCTCGATGCGCGGCCGCTTCGTCGCACGGTGCGGCGTCAGCGGTACCCGCGCCGGGATCGCCTCGAAGTGATTGCGATATTCCGGCTCGTTGCTGTTTGTCTCATAGGAGAGATCCACAATACTGTGGCTTGCCCTGATGATCACATGTTCTTCATAGGCATGTTCCGGATGCGCAACCTCGTAAGGCGTAAAGCGGCGGCCGGCTTCCAGGATGCGCGTGGTCGAAGACCCGAATACCCGGTCATGATCGGCCTCGATCGACTGGGTGCGCAGTTTCTGCGCCCGCTCGGCCTCTTCAACCGTGCTGATCCGGGCCGGATATTCATAAAGCTCGCGTTTCGTCGCATCCGGCATCTGCACCAGTGAGGGCGTCATGGTGCCCGGCACCATGCCCGGTGTCTCGAAATTCCAGTCCGCACCCGCGCGCTGGCCCGACACATAGGAAAAACGCCGCGCCCAGTCGCTAATGTGGTTGCGATCCGACGAACCCTGCGCCAGACGCACCCTGCCTTC